>NZ_JARANY010000199.1 GCF_029889885.1 Chromohalobacter sp. 296-RDG | reverse complement strand
ATTCGTTACCTGGATGCGGCTTGTGCAGGTTGATCATGGCATTTTTGCGACTAAATATAGTTGCATTATTGCAAGCCCGCAGCCCGCAGCCCGCAGCCCGCAGCCCGCAGCCCGCAGCCCGCGGCTCGCCGCTCGTGGCTCTCAGCCTTACCCCCGCGTTTCCGCCGGCCGTTCCAGCAAGGGCTCCAGCGTCTGCAGGCAGGTCGCGATCTCTTCTTCACTGTTGTAATGGCTGACGGATAAACGCGTCGCGGCTTTATACCCAAACGGCGCGAGGGCGCGCACCGCCTGGGACGAAGATAAAAGCTGGGCGGCGATGCCGGTGGCCGCGAGCCACTGCACTACCTTCCACGCTTCGATTCCGCGGACATCGAATGCCACCGTGCCGTCCCGCCATAGCGCATGCGGCGCGCCGATCACCCGCACACGTGGATGGCCGTGCAAACCGCATCGCCACAGCGAGGTCGGCGATGCGCTCGCCTCCGGTGTCGCCGGTGCCTCGGGAAAGCCATGCAATAGCCGGTTCAGCAACGCCCGCTCATGGGCCTGAATGGCATCGCCTGCCGCCTTTAAGCGAGAACACCGGGGCGGGGGATCGGTGAAATGCGTGCCCAGCCAATCGAGATACGCCACCCACTCGGTAATGCTCGCCAGCGCCGTGGGCTCCTCACCGCGATGCGGCGCCATCAAGCCGCTCGGCGGCGTGCCGCGCATGGCCAGTGACAAACGCCGCGACAGCCACACAAACCCCTGCCGCGGGCGACAGAAGATCGCCTCCGCCCCCACCACATACGCATCGATTTCCCAATGCGCCACCGTAAGCGGCGCATGCGCGGCGTGATGCTCCCCCATGACCAGAATGAAACACGCCGGCGCCACCTTGTGTATGGCGCGAGCAATCGCCGCCACATCCTGGCGCATGCCGGTGAAAGGGCAGGTATGCACGAGCGTCGCAACGCGTGTCTCCGGCGTCACGCAGTGAGCATACTCCGCCACTTCCAGCCGGCCAGTCAGCGGATTGACCGGCACCGTCGCACTGCTCAACGCCCGCTGCCTTGCATGCAGTGCGATGGCGGTCATCTCCTCGGCGGAAGCCAGCGCCGTCATCACGACATGGCTCCCTCGAGGAGCCGCTCCCAGCGCCAACGCCAGTACCCGTGCCCAACCTTCCGCCGTACTCGGCGCCCGCCAAAGCTGGTCATGCGATACCTCCAAAGACGCTCCCAACCAGGTCGCGAGATCTTCCCAGCCATGGGTGGTCAGCATCGCCTGGATATGATGACCCGGCGCGTCCGTCTCCAGCGGCACCGGCAAACTCGCCAGCTCCGCGCCCACCTGCATCGCCGCCTTCAGCGCCAGCGGCTCGCCGACGCCGTTCAAGTGGATTCGCTTGCCATCGATG
>NZ_JARANY010000198.1 GCF_029889885.1 Chromohalobacter sp. 296-RDG | reverse complement strand
TACGCCGCCGGGCCGGGGCCGTTTCGCTATCTGCTCTACAAGGACGTGAATCGGCACATGAAGCTGCGCTTGAGCTGAGACAATACCCTCTGAGGAGAACGCATGCTCGAACTTACCGCCCAGCCCCTGACCGCCGAGGCTTTCGCGCCGTTCGGCGATGTCATTGATCGTCGTGATGCCGATAGCTTTCCCATCAACAATGGCCGCACCCAGCGTTATCACGATCTGGCGCGAATCGAGACGCTCGGCGAGGGTGCACGGCCGATCATCAGTATTTTCATCAGCCAACCCGTGGAATTGCCGCTGACTCTTACATTACTGGAGCGTCACCCGTTCGGCAGTCAGGCGTTCATGCCATTGCACGGAGAGCGCTTCATCCTCGTCGTTGCGCCACCGGGAGAGCGCATCGAGCCTGGCGACGTGCGCGCGTTCGTCACCGAGGGTCGCCAGGGTGTGAATTATCGCGCCGGCACCTGGCACGCCATTCACTCGGTGCTCGACGTGGAAGGCGAGTTCCTGGTGGTGGACCGTGCCGGCGAGGGCAACAATTGCGAGGAATACCCGTTGGTAGCGCGGGTGAGTTTATAAGCAGGTATCCACATCGTGGTGGTGTTCAACGGTACGGCCATGCACGGTGATGCTTGTTTTGCTCATGAAGCCCGACCAGGAGCCTCGCTGATGTCGGACGCGCGCCATTCCGTTGAGCGTCTCAAGGAAGTCTTTTCCGCCTTTCTGCTACTGGGCCTGACGTCCTTCGGTGGGCCGATTGCCCATCTCGGCTATTTTCGTGCCGAGTTCGTCACGCGGCGCCGCTGGCTGTCGGAGAAGGACTACGCGGATCTGGTGGCGCTGTGTCAGTTTCTTCCGGGCCCGGCCAGCAGCCAGGTCGGCTTTGCCTTGGGGCTATTGCGGGGTGGAGGTTGGGGAGCCGCTGCTGCCTGGACGGCCTTTACGCTGCCCTCGGCCATCGTGCTGGTGCTTTTCGCATCGGGAGCAGCAGTTTTCGATGGCCCGGTCAGCCAAGGCATCCTGCATGGTCTCAAGGTGGCGGCCGTGGCGATCGTTGCCCACGCCGTCTGGGGCATGGCGCGCACGCTTTGCCCCGACCAGCGGCGGGCCGGCATCGCTTTGGCGGCTGTTCTATTGGTAGTGCTGATCGGCGGACCGGTGGGGATGGTCACGGCCATCGTGATCGGTGCGATGGCCGGTATGCTGTTTTGTGGAGATTCAGTGTGCCGAGACCAGGGTGGCCCGGTGTCGCGTGAGTTGCACTTTCCGGTGTCGCGGCGCGTCAGCCAAGTCGCTGCCACATGTTTCATCGCGTTGCTGATCGGGCTGCCTTGGCTTGCCTGGCTGTCGTCGTCCACGATCCTGGCGATGATCGACGCCTTCTACCGGGCCGGTG
>NZ_JARANY010000197.1 GCF_029889885.1 Chromohalobacter sp. 296-RDG | reverse complement strand
TACGCCGCCGGGCCGGGGCCGTTTCGCTATCTGCTCTACAAGGACGTGAATCGGCACATGAAGCTGCGCTTGAGCTGAGACAATACCCTCTGAGGAGAACGCATGCTCGAATTTACCGCCCAGCCCCTGACCGCCGAGGCTTTCGCGGCGTTCGGCGATGTCATCGATCGTCGTGATGCCGATAGCTTTCCCATCAACAATGGCCGCACCCAGCGTTATCACGATCTGGCGCGAATCGAGACACTCGGCGAGGGCGCACGGCCGATCATCAGCATTTTCATCAGCCAACCCGTGGAATTGCCGCTGGCCCTCACATTACTGGAGCGTCATCCGTTCGGCAGTCAGGCGTTCATGCCATTGCACGGCGAGCGCTTCATCGTCGTCGTGGCGCCACCGGGAGAGCGCATCGAGCCTGGCGATGTGCGCGCGTTCGTCACCGACGGTCGCCAGGGTGTGAACTACCGCGCCGGCATCTGGCACGCCATTCACTCGGTATTGAACGTGGAAGGCGAGTTCCTGGTAGTGGACCGTGCCGGCGAGGGCAACAATTGCGAGGAGTATCCGCTGGAAGCACGGGTGAGTATATAAGCAGGTATCCACACCGTGGTGGTGTTCAACGGTACGGCCATGCACGGTGATGCTTGTTTTGCTCATAAAGCCCGGCCAGGAGCCTCGCTGATGTCGGACGCGCGCCATTCCGTTGAGCGTCTCAAGGAAGTCTTTTCCGCCTTTCTGCTACTGGGCCTGACGTCCTTCGGTGGGCCCATCGCTCATCTCGGCTATTTTCGTACTGAGTTCGTCACACGGCGCCGCTGGTTGTCTGAGGAGGACTATGCGGATCTGGTGGCGCTGTGTCAGTTTCTCCCGGGTCCGGCCAGCAGCCAGGTCGGCTTCGCCTTGGGATTGCTGCGTGGCGGAGGTTGGGGAGCTGCCGCTGCCTGGACAGCCTTTACCTTGCCCTCGGCCATCGCGCTGGTGCTTTTCGCATCCGGCGCTGCAATGTTCGATGGCCCGGTCAGTCAGGGCATCCTGCATGGGCTCAAGTTGGCGGCCGTGGCGATCGTCGCTCATGCCGTCTGGGGCATGGCGCGCACGCTTTGCCCCGACCAGCGGCGCGCTGGCATCGCCTTGGCGGCTGTTCTATTGGTAGTGCTGATCGGCGGGCCGGTAGGGATGGTCACGGCGATCGTGATCGGTGCAGTGGCCGGTATGCTGTTTTGTGGAGACTCAGTGTGCCGAGACCAAGGTGGCTCGGTGTCGCGTGAGTTGCACTTTCCGGTGTCGCGGCGCGTCGGCCAAGTCGCTGCCACATGTTTCATCGCGTTGCTGATCGGGCTGCCTTGGCTTGCCTGGCTGTCGTCGTCCACGATCCTGGCGATGATCGACGCCTTCTACCGGGCCGGTG
>NZ_JARANY010000196.1 GCF_029889885.1 Chromohalobacter sp. 296-RDG | reverse complement strand
TACCGACCTTCATCGAACACGGCAAATCGAAACTTCAAGATCACGCGCGTCCGGCGCCGTAAAAGCAGACAAGGTCGCCGATCATGTGTAACTCACATCACTCGCGCCATCCGCGTCGCCACGCCGCGCGCCTTATTACTGTTTATGCTATCTAGCGCTCATACAAGCACTGACGTAGAGCCAAACAGTCGACCACTCTTCACTAACATGCCAGACTGCCAGCTTACCCCCTCATTACTAGCAGAATCCCGCTTAATGAAGCTAAAGCGCCTGACATTGGAGAACTTTCGCGCCAAGCCATCGCTCTCGATGACGCTGGGGCCACGTCTAACCCTGCTGATGGGCGCCAATGGCAGTGGCAAGACCACCTTGCTGGATGGCATCGCCATTGGACTCGGTGAAATCCTCACCTATCTACCCGGTGTAGCAGGCATGACATTCAAGAAACGGGGAGATCTCCATCAGCGAGGTAACCACTTGGCGCCCTATACGCGGATTACCCTAGAGACCTTTCAAGGGCTTGCCTGGGACCGGCTACAGAGGCGCGACAATAGCAAGAAGACGGTCGGTGAGATTCCGCCAGGACAGGGAGTGAAAGTACTCAAACAGCATCTCGACAGTACCATAATCAACCCCTGGTCGGCCGATGAGTCCTTCGAACTACCGGTATTTGCCTATTACGGCGTCAGTCGCGCCTTGCTGGACCTACCTCTCAGCCGCAAGGGATTTCCCAAGTCCCACGAGCGTTTCGATGCCTTGGCCAATGCGTTGAACGCCGATACACGCTTCAAGTCGGCCTTCATCTGGTTCTACAACAAGGAGAACGAGGAGCATCGGCTGCAGAAGCAGCATAAGAGCTTTGACGTAACACTGTCGGAGCTGGATGCAGTACGCCGTGCCATCATGCGGTTATTCCCTGATCTCTCCGAGCCTCATATCGAACTCAATCCGCTGCGTTTTGCAGTGAAACAGCAGGGAGAGTGGTTGAATATCGCTCAGCTCAGCGATGGCTATCAGACTCTTTTGGGGCTGATAATCGACCTCAGTTCGCGAATGGCCATGGCCAACCCGGACTTGGACGATCCATTGGCGGCTGAAGCGGTGGTGATGATCGACGAAGTCGACCTACATCTACATCCCGAGTGGCAGCGACGGGTGGTGGGAGACCTACTAACCACTTTCCCCAATACCCAGTTCATCGTCACCACCCACAGCCCCTTTATCGTCGAGGCGCTCAACAACCACCTCAAGCGCAGCCAGCTCGACGGTCTCGAGATCACCAGTGAGACCATCCAGGCACTACTGCCGCTAATGCCGGAAGACGTGGCCGCCTATCACGTAACGCCGGACGAGACCCAGTCGCTGATGGCTGCCGACCTGGGGCTGCTCGATGACAAGCTACTCAGCCACTTCAATGCCATCAATCAC
>NZ_JARANY010000195.1 GCF_029889885.1 Chromohalobacter sp. 296-RDG | reverse complement strand
CGGCAAGAGCACGCTGCTCGATGCCTTGTGTCTGGCACTCTACGGCAGCACGCCCCGGTTGCGCCAGGCGCCCGGTCAGAATGCCCCGCTGCCCGACGTGGGCGACGCCACGCTCAATACCGCCGACCCGCGCACTCTACTCCGCCGAGGTACCGCCAGCGGCCATGCCGAGGTCGACTTCCTGGGCCGCGACAGCCGCCGCTATCGCGCTCGCTGGGGCGTGCGCCGCGCCCGCGAGAAGGCTGACGGAAAATTGCAGAAGATCGAGCAGTCGCTGCGTGATCTGGACGATGACCGCCTGCTGACCACGCAGAAACGCGAGTTCGACCGCCTGCTGCCCGAGCGCCTGGGGCTCAGCTTCGAGCAATTCACCCGCGCCGTGCTGCTGGCCCAGAGCGAATTCGCCGCCTTTCTCAAGGCCGACGACAACGAACGCAGCGACCTGCTCGAGCGTCTCACCGGCACCGCCGAGTACTCCGAGATCTCGGTCGCCGCCTATCGCCGCGCCAGTCAGGCCAAGAAAGCCGTCGATGCGCTGGATGCCAAGCTCGCCGACGACCTGCCCGCCGAGGCCGAGGCACGCGCCGCGCTCGAAAAGACCGCCGAGGCCGCCCAAGCCGAGCTCGATACCGTGCAGCGCCATACCAAGCGCCTGGAGACACAGGCGCACTGGCATGCCACGGATACCAGACTGCAAGACTCTCACGCCCAAGGGCAGCATGAACATCGCGCTGCCGAGGCGCATTGGCAGACGCTGGCCTCGGCCCGTGCCGACCGTGACTGGCAGCGCCTGATCGCGCCTCAACGTCATCGTCTGGCACGCCAGGCCGAATTGCCCGGCGAGATCACACGTCTCGAGACGACTCATGCCGACACGCGCGAGGCTCTGACAAAGGCCGAGACCACACAGCAACAGGCTAAACAGGCACATGCCACTGCCGAAAAGACCCTTCAAGACGCCGACACGGCACGCCGCACCGCCGAGCCTCAACTGCACCAGGCGCGCGAGCAGGCACAGCAACTGGCGACGCGCGAGCATCAGCTGGCCGAGCTCGACAACACGCACGCCGCACAGCGCCGCGAAGCGCAAGCGCTGACCACGCGCCATCAGCAAGCCCACGAGACACAGCAACGCCAGCGCCGGCAGCGCGATGACTGGCAGGCCACCCTGCGCCAATTGATGGGTGAACATGCCCGCGTGGAGGACGCCCGCCAGGCCGTTCAGCGCGCGCATGATCATGCCGCTCGACGTCACCTGGCACTCGGCGAGCTGCAAAGTCGCTGGCAGACCGTCTGTCGTACCGAGCACGCCCAGCGCACCCTCAATGAGCGCCTGACGCAGGACGCAAAGCGTCTCGAGGCATTGATCACCCAAGGCCAGGCCGCCCGCCAGCGCCTCGATGAGCACGAGCGCCACTATCGCAGCGTGCTG
>NZ_JARANY010000194.1 GCF_029889885.1 Chromohalobacter sp. 296-RDG | reverse complement strand
CAGCACGCTGCGATAGTGGCGCTCGTGCTCATCGAGGCGCTGGCGGGCGGCCTGGCCTTGGGTGATCAATGCCTCGAGACGCTTTGCGTCCTGCGTCAGGCGCTCATTGAGCGTGCGCTGGGCGTGCTCGGTACGACAGACGGTCTGCCAGCGACTTTGCAGCTCGCCGAGTGCCAGGTGACGTCGAGCGGCGTGATCATGCGCGCGCTGAACGGCCTGGCGGGCGTCCTCTACGCGGGCATGCTCGCCCATCAACTGGCGCAGGGTGTCCTGCCAGTCATCGCGCTGCCGGCGCTGGCGTTGCTGCGTCTCGTGGGCTTGCTGATGGCGCGTAGTCAGCGCCTGCGCGTCGCGGCGCTGTGCGGCGTGCGTTTTGTCGAGCTCGGCCAGTTGATGCTCGCGGGTAGCCAGTTGCTGTGCCTGCTCGCGCGCCTGGCGCAGTTTAGGCTCGGCGGTGCGGCGTGCCGCGTCGGCGTCTTGAAGGGCCTGTTCGGCCGTGGCATGTGCCTGTTTGGCCTGTTGCTGTGTGGTCTCGGCCTTTGTCAGAGCCTCGCGCGTGTCGGCATGCGTCGTTTCGAGACGTGTGATCTCGCCGGGCAATTCGGCCTGGCGTGCCAGACGATGACGTTGAGGCGCGATCAGGCGCTGCCAGTCACGGTCGGCGCGGCTCGGGGCCAGCGTCTGCCAATGCGTCTCGGCAGCGTGATGCTCGTGCTGCCCCTGGGCGTGAGAGTCTTGCAGTCTGGTATCCGTGGCATGCCACTGTGCCTGTGTCTCCAGGCGCTTCGTATGGCGCTGCACGGTGTCAAGCTCGGCTTGGGCGGTCTCGGTGGTTTTTTCGAGCGCGGCGCGTGCCTCGGCCTCGGCGGGCAGGTCGTCGGCGAGCTTGGCGTCCAGCGCATCAACGGCTTTCTTGGCTTGGCTGGCGCGGCGATAGGCGGCGATCGAGATCTCGGAGTACTCGGCGGTACCGGTAAGGCGCTCGAGCAGGTCGCTGCGCTCGTTGTCGTCGGCCTTGAGGAAGGCGGCGAATTCGCTCTGGGCCAGTAGCACGGCGCGGGTGAATTGCTCGAAGCTGAGCCCCAGACACTCGGGCAGCAGGCGGTCGAACTCGCGCTTCTGCGTGGTCAGCAGGCGGTCATCGTCCAGATCACGCAGCGACTGCTCGATCTTCTGCAATTTTCCGTCGGCTTTCTCGCGGGCGCGGCGCACGCCCCAGCGGGCGCGATAGCGGCGGCTGTCGCGGCCCAGGAAGTCGACCTCGGCATGGCCGCTGGCGGCACCTCGGCGGAGTAGAGTACGCGGGTCGGCCGTATTGAGGGTGGCGTCGCCCACGTCGGGCAGCGGGGCATTCTGACCGGGCGCCTGGCGCAACCGGGGCGTGCTGCCGTAGAGTGCCAGACACAAGGCATCGAGCAGCGTGCTCTTGCCG
>NZ_JARANY010000193.1 GCF_029889885.1 Chromohalobacter sp. 296-RDG | reverse complement strand
GGACATCTTGCGGCCCTTCTCGTCGACAGTGAAGCCGTGCGTCAAAAGCGCTTTGTAAGGCGCATGACCGTCGATGGCGCAACCGGTCAGCAACGACGAATGGAACCAGCCACGATGCTGGTCGGAGCCCTCGAGATACAGGTCGGCACGCGGACCCTGGTCGTGTCCCATCGGATGCGAGCCGCGCATCACATGACGATGCGTGGTGCCTGAATCGAACCACACATCCAGCGTGTCGGTGACTTTCTCGTAGTCACCGGCCTCGTCGCCCAGCAGCTCTTGAGCATCGAGACGGAACCAAGCATCGATGCCCTCGGCTTCGACGCGCTTGGCGACGTCTTCCATCAGCTCGACGGTACGCGGATGCCACTCCCCAGTCTGCTTGTGCAGGAAGAACGGGATCGGCACCCCCCAGTTACGCTGCCGTGAGATGCACCAGTCGGGACGGTTGGCGATCATCGAGTGCAGGCGCGCCTTGCCCCAGGCGGGGACGAACTGCGTCGCCTCAACGCCGTCCAACGCGCGCTGACGCAGCGTGCGCCCCGCGTCGTCCTCGCGATCCATACCCACGAACCATTGCGCGGTCGCGCGGTAGATGACCGGCGTCTTGTGGCGCCAGCAGTGCATGTAGCTGTGGGTGATCGGCGTGTGCACCATCAGCGCGTTGACTTCACGCAGCTTGTCAACGATCTGGGGGTTGGCCTTCCAGATCATCTGCCCGCCGAAGAACGGCAGATCATCGCGGTATACGCCATTGCCCTGCACGGGGTTGAGCATGTCGTCGAAGCTCATGCCATGCTCGCGGCAGGTCATGAAGTCATCGAGGCCGTACGACGGCGCCGAGTGGACGACGCCGGTGCTGCCCTCTTCCACGGTCACGTAATCGGCGAGATATACCGGCGCCACACGCTCGTAGAACGGGTGCTGGAAATTGATGAATTCAAGCGCCGCGCCCGTGGTCGTAGCCACGATTTCACCCTCTAGGCCGTAGCGCGTCAGGCAGCTCTCGATCAGTTCTTCGGCGAGCACCAGCAGCCGCTCGCCGGTATCGACCAGCGCGTAGGTGACGTCGGGATGCACGTTCAGCGCCTGGTTGGCGGGAATGGTCCACGGCGTGGTGGTCCAGATGACGATCGCTGCCGGCTTGTCGAGCGCGGTGAGCCCAAACGCCATCGCCAGCTTGGCGGGCTCGGCGGCGGTGAAGGCGACATCGATAGCATCGGACTTCTTGTCGGCGTACTCGACCTCGGCCTCGGCCAGCGCCGAGCCGCAATCGAAGCACCAGTTGACCGGCTTCAGCCCCTTGAAGACATAACCACCCTCGACCATCTTGGCCAGCGCACGGATTTCGCCCGCCTCGTTGGCGAAATCCATGGTCCGGTAGGGGCGCTCCCAGTCACCGACCACGCCCAGGCGCACGAAGTCGGTCTTCTGCGCTTCGATCTGCGCGCCCGCGTAC
>NZ_JARANY010000192.1 GCF_029889885.1 Chromohalobacter sp. 296-RDG | reverse complement strand
ACTTCGCAACTGGGGGAATGGCGTGGCGCCGCAACGGGTTCGATATACAGGCTGCGGGTACTGACGCCGTTCATCCGCACCCGGTGGCGCTTGCCCGCCGGCAACCAGACACCGCTGTAGGGCGGTACCATCCAAGTGCCGTCATCGGTGTCGACTTCCATCAAGCCCGTCATGCCGTAGAGAAACTGGGCACGGCGATGGCTGTGAAAGTCGAGCAGGGTGCCGGGGCTGTAGTCGGTGCCGATGGCCACGATGGGCCGCACGACGTGATCCACGTCCGCCAGAGGAATATTGCGCATTTAGAGTCAGTATGGCCGAAATACAATGATTATTGGCTAACTGGCGAATGTCAGCCACCCCTTATCGGAATATCGTTCCTGTCGTTGAGTTCCATCAGGAGAGTTCCGGTGTATAGCGTTTTGTTTTTCTGCGGTGGGTTGGCCGGTGTGACTACTGTGCTGTTCGGTTTCGGTGGTGGCTTCGTCGTGGTTCCCTTGATGTATACCTTGCTGATTGCCGTCCATGGGTCGGATAGCGTGGCCGGGCAGGCGGCTATGCATATCGCGGTAGCCACTTCGACCGCACTGATGATCTTCGCTGCGTCTCTATCGACATGGCGTCACCACCGGCGGCGGACCGTGAAATGGCATCTGGTGCGTCCGATGGTGGGTTATATCGCCATCGGTGCCGTGCTCGGTGCGGCAGCAGCAGTGGCGTTGAGTGGAGACTGGGTGCGCTGGGCGTTCATCGGCTATTTGGGGATAACGATTGCGGATGCCGTCCTGCGGCCCGGTTTCCTGCGTCAGGCGAGTGGGGATGTACGTCCCATGGGTCGTCTGGGAACAGCGATGATAGGCACGTTCATCGGCACAGTCGCCGCCTTGCTGGGTGTTGGCGGCAGCGTGATGACCGTGCCGCTGATGCGCCGCAGAGGCGCCAGCATGACGACAGCCACGGCGATGGCCAATCCGTTGTCGTTGCCGATGGCGGTGAGTGGCACCGCGACTTATGTGCTGTTGTCGGCCAGCGATACCACCCTGGGCGCCTGGTACGCGGGGTATGTGGATCTGCGCGCTTGGCTGGCGTTGGCGGTGGGATCATGGCTCGGTATTCGCCTGGCGTCGCGATGGATCGGGCGCATTCCCGACCGCATTCATGCCGGGGTGTACCTGTTACTGCTGACGGTAGTGCTAGCGGTGATGGTCATCATGCACTGAGCCTCGCCTTCATGAGACCGTATGGCTGA
This sequence comes from Chromohalobacter sp. 296-RDG, assembly GCF_029889885.1. Taxonomy (GTDB): domain Bacteria; phylum Pseudomonadota; class Gammaproteobacteria; order Pseudomonadales; family Halomonadaceae; genus Chromohalobacter. Next base: position 239 of record NZ_JARANY010000192.1, on the reverse strand, counting down.
CGCAGCGGCAGATGGCTGAGGTGTTCGACGTCAAGCCGCAGAACATCACGATCCACTTGAAAAATATCTACGCTGAGGAAGAGTTGGTGGAGGAGTGAACTTGTAAGGAATTCTTACAAGTTCAGGTGGACGGGGGCAGAAAGATCAAGCGTGCGAGGCTGCACTACAACCTCGATGCCATCATCTCCGTCGGCAATCTCGATCAGTCCGTCTTCGGCGAGCCGGCCTATCCGAGTATC
>NZ_JARANY010000191.1 GCF_029889885.1 Chromohalobacter sp. 296-RDG | reverse complement strand
GGGCAACGTCTCGGACTATCGCGGCCAACCGACGGGGCTCGAGGATTATATCGCCTGGCTCGGCAACAACTTCGATCCCGCCATTTCCTGGAAGGACCTGGAATGGATTCGCGAATTCTGGGACGGCCCGATGATCATCAAGGGGATACTCGACCCCGAAGACGCCCGTGACGCGGTTCGCTTCGGTGCGGATGGCATCGTCGTTTCCAACCATGGCGGTCGTCAGCTCGACGGAGTGCCCTCTACCGCGTGTGCCTTGCCGGCCATCGCCGACGCGGTCAAGGGCGATCTGGCCATCCTGGCCGATTCCGGCGTGCGTAATGGGCTGGATGTCGTGCGCATGATCGCCTTGGGTGCCGATACCGTGTTGCTGGGGCGGGCCTTCGTCTATGCTCTCGCCACTGCCGGGGAGGCGGGCGTGGCCCATCTGCTCGAGCTGTTCGAGAAGGAAATGCGGGTCGCGATGACGCTCACCGGAGCGCGCTCCATCGCTGAGCTGGGGGCGGATTCGCTGGTGTCTGGTGCAAGCTGCGGCGCTGATTGAGCGGGTGGTGATCATGCACCATGCTGAGGGTCGACATGAACGGGGAGAGGCGAATGACCGATGAAACGGTATTGCTGTTCGACGCTGGTGGGGTGCTGGTCGACTGGCGTGGCACATCCGGGCTCGTCGAGCTGACTCAGGGACGTTTCGATACCGAGCAGGCCCGGCGCTTCTGGATGGGCTTCGACGCGATCACGCCGTTCGAAACGGGTGGGGACGATGGCATGCGCTTTGCCCGGGCGGCACTCGAGGCACTCGAGCTGGACATGACGCCGGCGGCATTCCTGGCAGTATTCGATGACTGGATGCGTGGTCCCTATGCGGGTGCGATGACATTGGTCGAGCGCATCCGCCCCACCTATCGTCGCTCCATACTCAGCAACACCAACCCCGTTCACTGGCGGCGGCTGATCGATGACTACCGTATCGATGTGCCCTTCGAGAGGGCGTTTGCCTCGCATGAGATCGGTGCACGCAAGCCCGATCCCGAAGCCTTCGAATTCGTCTGTCGCGCGCTCGACGTGGTGCCCGGCCAGGTGCGTTTCTTCGACGACAACCCCGAGTGCGTCGATGCCGCCCGTGAGTTGGGCATGACGGCGACTCAGGTGCGTGGCCTGGACGAACTCCGGAATGCCCTCGCCGAGTTCGATGCATTGCGTCCGCCGGCTGATAATTGGAATCCACGATGAAAGCGCCTTATAAAGAGTTGCTTGAGGCGCTTGAGACGTTGGAGCGCGAGCTCAACCGCGAGTTATTGCTCGCGTTAGAGAACGGCCGCTACCCCGTGCTGTGCGATACGATCCCCTGTACACAACGTATGGTGGAACGCCTCGATATGTGTTTGACGCTCCAAGAGCCGGTTGAATTTGCGCACGACTATGCCGGGATTCCCTATCGCTCGATTCTCGACTTGCTCAACGAGGTTAGTCGCCCCTATGTGGTCGAAGACG
>NZ_JARANY010000190.1 GCF_029889885.1 Chromohalobacter sp. 296-RDG | reverse complement strand
GCTGGGCTTGATGGCGTCGCCGGCGATCTTGGCCACGGCGCGGCCGGCTTCCTCGCTGCCGGTCAGCGTGACGCCGCAGACGAGCGGGTCGTGAACGATGCCTTCGACCTTGTCGGAACCGATCGGCAGCCAGGTGAAGGTGCCTTCCTTGAAGCCAGCATCATGAAACAGCTTGGTGATGTACTTGGCACAACCCGGCACGTTGGAGGCGTGCTTGAGCAGGCAGACGTTACCGCCCGCCAGATTGGGCGCGGCGAAACGCACCACCTGATAAAGAGGATAGTTCCACGGCATCACGCCGAGCACGGCGCCCATCGGATCGTGGACGATCTCGGCCTTCTGCGCGCCTTCTACCTGGCGTGGCTGGGGCTTGAGCAGGGATTCCAGATTGTCGGCGTAGAAACGCACGATGGCCGAGGAAATTTGCGTCTCGGCAATCCCCTGGTGGAAGGGTTTGCCCATTTCATGGGCGATGATCTCGGCCATTTCGCGCTGATGCTGATCGATCAAATCGGCCAGTGTGGTGAGCCGTTGGCGACGGTCGGCCAACGGCAGGTGACGGAATTCGGCATAGCCCGCACGGGCTTGGTCGAGCTTTTCAGCCAACTGGGCATCGTCGAGCATGTCGTGCTCGCCGAGGACTTGATCGTTGGCGGGATTGACGGCGGTGAGGGTCTGGCGGCTCATATCATCCTCCTTAACGAGATCGTCGATGACGAATCTTCCCGAGGCAGTCTTCCTGATTGCCTCACCATTTGTCTTGGCGATGCTGAAGGAGAGAATCAAGGGGGCGACATGATCCTGGCGGCCATGTCGCCAGACGCCTCAGTCGAGCAAGGTGCGGGCCGTGTCGATCACGTTCTCGACGGTGAATCCGAAGTGGCGGAAAAGGTCCTCGGCCTTGCCCGATTCCCCGTAGCCGGTCATGCCGATCACGCTGCCGCGAGGGCCGACGTACTTGCGCCAATAGTCGGGATGCGAGGCTTCGATGGCGAGGCGACGTGTCACCGCAGGCGGTAACACCGTCTCCTGGTAATCGGCGTCTTGGGCATCGAAGGCGCTGGCGCAGGGCATCGAGACGACGCGGACCTGCCGCCCCTGATCGTTGAGCTGGGTGGCGGCGTCCATGGCCAGGCCTACTTCCGAACCGGTGGCGATGAGGATCAGCTCGGGCGTGGCGTCGCAATCCTTGAGCACATAGCCGCCACGTTCGATAGCGGCGAGCTGCGCGACATCGCGTGCTTGCCCGGGGAGGCCCTGGCGCGAGAAGACCAGGGCCGTGGGGCCGTCCTGGCGCTTGAGCGCCGCCAGCCAGGCCACGCTGGTTTCGGTGGCGTCGCAGGGGCGCCACGTTGCCAGGTTGGGTGTGATGCGTAGCGCATTGAGCTGTTCGATGGGCTGGTGCGTAGGGCCATCTTCGCCCAGGCCGATGGAGTCGTGGGTGTAGACGAAGATCACCTGGCGCCGCGCGATGGCGGCCATGCGCACGGCGTTGTGCATGTACTCCATGAAGGTGAGG
>NZ_JARANY010000019.1 GCF_029889885.1 Chromohalobacter sp. 296-RDG | reverse complement strand
CTCGGTACCTGCCAGATGATAGGCGCCCCAAGCATCGGCGCCACAACCTTGCTGCTGCATCATGCCGATCAACGCCATGGCCACCGCATCGACCGAGGTCGGGCACAGGATGATGTCTTCCGCGGCGCGCACTTCGTCACCCGCCAGCAGCGTGTCGAGTAACTCGGGTAACCAAGCATGCGCGCCGCCGAGCGCGAACAGCGGCCCCAGCCGTACGATGAGATGTCTCGGCAGACACTCACGCACCCGGTCGCCGGTGGCAATCAAGCGCTTCAGACTGTCATCGCGTGGCGCCGGGATGACATGCTCGTCGAGCGGCCCGTCGCCCCCATCCTCATAGAGTTCATCGGATACGCACCAGATCAACGGCACATCGTATTCCCGACACAGCGCGAGATTGGCGTCGACCGCCTCGACATGGGCCATGACCTCAGCGGGCGCCAGACGTGACGGCGCCGATAACGGTGGCACCACCAGCGCATCGGGCCGGGCTTCGGCCAAGGCCTCCGCCGAGACCTGTGTCTCCTCGACGATGGTCAATTGGGTATCGCGACGTCGATTGGCCTCACGCGCCAGCGCCAGGCTCAAGCAATGTCCCGCATTCGCCAGCAACAGCTTCACGGCCTCTCCTTTCGCATGCTCGTCTCCTCGATTCGTCGTCCACCGCGTCGACAGGGGCACATATTCGCCCATCGCCGTATTGCCTGTCATCCTCATTGCCGCCGACAGGCTGCGCACGGAGACGTGCCGTGGTCGTGCGCAAGGCTCGCATTCTACGCCATGCAGGCGGTGGACTCAGCCCGAAACCCCAGGATGCCCCGTTACCAGACCGCCCAGCACACGTTCCATTTCCAGAGCGGGCATGGGGCGGAAGAAATAGAACCCCTGAACCAAGTCGCAGCGCATCTCCCGAATCAGCGCGAGCTGCTCACGATTTTCGACACCCTCGGCCACGACCTCCAGGCCCAGGCGGTGACCGATGAAGATCGCGGCCTCCATGATCGCGCGATCCTTGGGCTCATCCGGGGCATCACGCACGAAGGCGCGATCGATCTTGAGCGCCGTTACCGGAAAGTGCTTGAGATAGCTCAGCGACGAGTAGCCGGTGCCGAAGTCATCGATGGCGATGCGAAATCCCAGATCATGAAGCCGGCGCAAGCCCTCCAGGATACGGTCGTCGGCTTCGATGAGTACGTTCTCGGTGAGTTCCAATCCTATGTCCTGAGGCCCCAGGCCATGACGCGCCAAGCAATCTTCGAAGCGCTGGAAGACATCGGGCCTGCTCATCTGTCGACCGGAGAAGTTGATATCGATGCGCCCGACGGCTAGCCCGGCATCCCGCCACAGCACACGCTGCTGACAGGCGGTTTCCATGACCCAATCACCGAGACGATGGATCAAGTCGGAACGCTCGGCGAGGGGAATGAACTCGGCCGGTGAGATCGGAGGCCCCTCTGCCGGCTGCCAGCGAAGCAGCGCCTCGAGGTTCTCGATACGCCCACTCGCAGCAGACACCTGAGGCTGGTAATGCAGCGAGAGCTCTCCGCTGTCCAGAGCTTTCGTCAGCCGATCGACAAGGCGATGCTGGTAGAGCAGTTGGTCATGGAACGTCTGATCGAAGAAGCACACGCTACCCTGGCCATCCATCTTGGCTCGATTCTTGGCCACATCGGCGTTGCGGATCAGCTCGCGGGCCGTTTCGCCATTATCCGGATAGAGACTGATCCCCAGGCAGGCGGTCACTTGATGCCGAGAACCGTTCATCAGGAAAGGAGAACGAAGGACTTCTTGAATCTTGTGGACCAGTTGCAAGAGCACTTCCTTGCGCTGGAACATGGGGCAGGCGATCACGAACTCGTCGCCGGAAAGCCGCGACATGATGTCTGACGCTCCCACTACCTGATGCAGCCGCTGAGTCAACTCGACGAGTAACCGGTCTCCCTGTTCGTAGCTTAGAGCGTCGTTGATCGCTACGAAGTCGTCGATATCCAGGTAGACCAGAGTCACCCCGACACGCTTTCGCCGGCAATAGGCGATGATTTCATCCAACTGCGCTTCGAAGGTCTGGCGATTGGGCAGGTGGGTCAGCGCATCGAAGCGCGTGGCAAAATCCAGCTCGCGATACGCTCGCTTCTGATCCGAGAGGTCTACGTCGACACAAAACATCAGGGGATTCTCGGTGTGTTCACCGAGCATGACATGATGCGAGAAGACCGGAACCGGCTCACCACTCTTGTGCTGAAGTTCGAGCTCCTCCGCCGGAATCTCGATCCCCTCCTTTACCCAGGCCTGATGCGCCTGAATCACCGATTCACGCATGGGGGCCGGGATGATCAGCTCTTCCAGCGCTTGGCCCTGCGCCTCCGCGGCGCCATAGCCATAGAGCCGGGTGCTGGCCTCGTTCCAGTAGATCACGCAGCGATCGCGATCATAGCCCTGGACCGCCACTCTGGGCAGGCTTTCCAGCAGGGCTCGAAAGCGCTGTTCGCTCTCCAGATACTGACGGCGCACGAGCTCGATATCGTCCCGAGCGCTCTCGCCTTGAGCCTCTGTCCCTCTCGCTCTGAACTGCTGCCACCAACGCACTAGTTTATGACACTGTGCGCCTAGCCAGCGTCGGAAAACGACATCGTAACCGCTCATCAACTTTCCCATCATCGAAAGATGCTGTTGCCTGCATCATGAGGCCAGAAGGCATCTTCGCACCACCTAGATCACCCCACCTTCAAGGCATACGCAGGCATGCATCTACACGTCAGCCCGACTCGGCATGACCGTTGTCATCTAGCGTAATTAATCGTGATCAGCGTCAAAGCAATGCGACACTTTTCATACATTTTTTGACATTTAGCTACAGATATTCTCCTTTCCGAGGGTTGCTCGGACGATCTCGGGCAATCTCGGTTCACACTGTAATGGAGAAGATCTCATGACACTCGACACCCTCAAGCATGGCGTCAATTCAAGCACCATACCTGCCGATCCGTTCGCCGACTACTGGTCGCCATCGATTACCCAAGCCTTACACTATCAGGGCTGGGCAAGGACCGAGATCCGCTCCCGGGTGGATCTCGAAGCCTGGCAAGCATTCACCGCCGACTTGCCGCGGGACCCCTATGTCAATCGTCGTTGGAAACGCATGTCCTGGCTGACTCTGGATGAACGTGACGACGTCGTCGATATGGGCCATTGTCCCATGGCACAGGGCGGCGCCTTTAATGATGCCGAAAGCATGGCGGACCGCCTGCGCTACTATGAGCCACTGACGCCAGAATTCATGGCCCGACCGGACGTCAAGGACTTCGTACGCGCCTGGGCACGGCTTTGGGGCCTGAAGCCCAACGAGCCCATCCTGATGCAGATAACCGGCGTGCGTGGCGAAGGCATGATCGACCCTCTGCAGGGCCAGGGTATTCATGCCGACGGCTGCAAGGCGCTGAGCATCCTGGTGTTAAGCCGCCACAATGTCGCCGGAGGCGATAACCACCTCTATGCCGACAAGGCGGGCAATCGCCCAGTGGCCGACACAATCCTCGCCCCGGGCGATATCCTCCACCTGCGTGACGACCGTCTCTTCCATAGCGTAGACGGAATCCACCAAGAAGATGCCGAAGCCCCCTTCGAGCGCTTCATCATCATCATCAACAGCCGTTTCGTGGATGAATTCCAGAACAGTATTCTGCGGCGGCACTTTCCCGAGGCGGTGCTCAACGAAACTCGCTAATCAGCACCATAAATACCGCTAGGGTCGGTGCCGGGATTCTTCCCGGCACCGACCCCCTCTAAATAAAAGCGTCCGTCAGGCGTTGCCCACTTGACGGACGCACCACGCGAAACGCCACGCCGTATGGCGTGGCGTTTCGACTAGCGGCAAGACGACTCAGGCGACGCGTGCCAACGACTCGGCGGGCCCGAAGAATTCATGGTGACGCCGTTCAGTCGCGACGCCAAGCGTCTCCAGCGCCGCCTCGACGCAACGCATGAAATCCGCCGGCCCCACCGTGTAGCACTGCGCGTCACGCGGGACATAATCCGCCAGCAGCGCGGCATCCACACGGCCGACGTGATCGGGCGCATCCTCCGCGCGCGGTTGCGAATAAATGGTGATCACCCGCAACGACGTCGGGTGCGCCTTGCGCAACTCATCCAGCTCGTCGGCAAACGCACGCACTTCACCATCGCGCGCCGCATGCAGATAGACCACCCGGCGCCCTTCCTCGAGCGCCTGCCGCGCCAATGGCAGCATCGGCGTCTGCCCTACACCTGCACTGATTAACACCACCGGCGCGTCACCTGTGGCCAGGGTCAAATGCCCCGCCGGCGGCAGCAGCTCCAGAGTATCGCCCTCGGTCAGGCGATCATGGAAATGACGGCTGACCTTGCCCCTCTCCTCGCGCTTGATGGATACCCGGTAGGTTCGATCATTGGGCGCCGCCGAGAGACTATAGTGGCGATGCACCGTTTCACCATCGATGGTCAGCTTGAGGCCGATGTATTGTCCCGGGCGATGCTCGGCGACGGGGCCGCCATCCACCGGCGCCAGGACGAAGGAGGTGATCACGGCGCTTTCGGGACGCTTGGCGACGATACGGAAGGTCCGCGTGCCTTCCCAGCCCCCCGGTTGGGCGGCGAAGTCGTGATAGCGACGTGCCTCTTTTTCGATCAACAGTCCCGCCAGCTCCTCGTAGAGCGCGCCCCAGGCATCGGCGACGTCCTCTGTCACCGCCTCGCCCAGCACCTCGCCGATCGCCGCCATCAAGCATTCACCGACGATGGGATAGTGCTCGGGACGAATACCCAGCGAGACGTGCTTGTCGACGATGATACCCAGCACCTCGTCGAGACGTTCAGGCTCGTGCCGCAGTTGTACATAGGCGACGACGGCGCCCGCCAGCGCGCGCGGCTGTCCGCCGCTTTGCTGGTGCGCGGCGTTGAACAACGTCTTCACCTCGGGATAACGCGCAAACATCAACGGGTAAAAGCGCTTGGCGATGGCTTCGATGTGTTCGGCAACCACCGGTGTGGTGGCGGCGATTACGGACTCCTGGGCGGATGTCAGCATGATGTCTCCTCGCGATGGGCGTTCAAGTGTGTGCCCCTGCTATCGCAATCGGAGTGCCAACTCGGTTCGTTTAGCCGTGTCCGCGACATTGTGCCACGCCAGTGCCTGTCGAGACCGCGTGGTTGCCGCGTTGCAGAAACGACAGGGCGTAGCCCGGCAGACGACGAGCACTTGCCCTCGGCGTAATGACTGTCAAAATAACACCCACACCGCATGTCACTATGACAATTTGCTCAAGAGAGAATGTCCAAATGACAGTCTTCTTGCATACCCTGCGCGACCTACTCGCCGATCTCAGCGTCGGGCGTGGCAGCGACGCTCTGCCCGAGCGCTGGGCAAAGCTGCTCGCCGCGCTGGTCGGCGATTATCCCGCCGATGCCAGCACGTTGATGGTCGCTCACGACGACGGCCTGCAGCCCGTGGCCGTGCTAGGCCTAGACGACGAAGTCCGCGGGCGCCGCTTTAGCCTGACCGCGCACCCGCGTCTAGCCGCAATCGCTGCGCATCCCGGCGTGTGCCGCTTCCCGCTAGATTCGCCGTTGCCCGATCCCTTCGATGGTCTGCTCGACGACACCTTGAGCCATGTGCATGACTGCATGGGCGTGGCCCTGCGCGATGGCGACCGACTGCTCGGCATGCTGACGCTGGATGCCCTGACGCCGGGTTGCCTAGCCACCGTCGATGATGACGAACTGTTGGCCGCGGCGGGCCTGTTGGCGACCTGCCTGCGTCTCGCACAGCAGCTCAGCGATACCCGTTCGCGCCTCAATCAGGCACTCGAACAGCACCTCACCGATCAGGACGCACCGCGTCACAGCACGCCCGATTGGCAGAGTCCTGCCATGCGGCGGTTGGAGGAAAGCCTCGCCCTGGTGGCGCCCACCGACATGAGTGTGCTGTTGCATGGCGAAACCGGGGTCGGCAAGGAGCGTATCGCCCGCCGCGTGCATGCGCTTTCCACACGTCGCGAGGGGCCACTGGTACGCGTCAATTGCGCGGCCCTGCCCGAGTCGCTGATTGAAAGTGAACTCTTCGGCCATCGGCGCGGCGCGTTTTCCGGGGCCGTCCGCGATCATCGCGGCCATTTCGCCATGGCCCACGAAGGCACGCTGATGCTCGACGAAATCGGTGAACTACCGTTGGCCATGCAGCCCAAGCTACTGCGCGTGCTGCAGGAAGGGGAGATTCAGCCGCTGGGAAGCGAAACCCCGCAGCGCGTCAACGTGCGCCTGGTCGCGGTCACCAATCGCGACCTGAGTCAGGAGGTCGCCGCCGGGCGCTTCCGCGAAGACCTCTACCACCGTCTGAGCGTCTTCCCCTTGCAGGTCCCACCCCTGAGGGAACGTCGCGAGGACGTACCACTGCTGGCCGGTGGCTTCCTTGAGGACAACCGCATTCGCCTAGGGCTCGCCAATCTGCGCCTCGACCTCGCGGCCGAACACGCCCTACTGTCCTGGCCGTGGCCAGGGAACATCCGCGAACTAGAACACACCCTGGGACGTGCCGCGCTACGTGCCTTCGGCGAGCAGTCACCTCTCGGACAGAGCGCGCGTCGCAATGCCGTGGTCCGCATCGCCGCACATCACTTGGAACTGCCGACGGCGCCCGCCGATGACACCACGCCTCCCCAACCGACAATTGCCGAGGCGCACCCCGTCCCTCCAGCCACAGTCCCGCTACGCGAAGCCGTCGAGGACTTCCAGCGCCGACATATCGCCCACGCACTGGAGGTACACGATGGCAACTGGGCCGCTACCGCGCGAACTCTGGGCACGGATAGCGGCAATCTGCACCGTCTGGGCAAACGCCTGGGGCTCAAGCCTTAAGCGGTACGCTCGGCATCTAGCGCAACCGCTCGCTTTTCACAGCGTCTATGTCGACTCAATGCCGACGATGTGACCCCGCGCATCATGATGCAGGGTCGTCACGCGGCTGCGCTGAAGATGCTCGACCTGCGCCTCGCTCACACCGAAAGAAGCTGCCAGGCGCTCAGTGGTCAGCGGGGTTGGTGGGCGGCGGCGATCGGCATACCGAAAGCGGCGATAGTTGTAGAAGGCCCATATCAGCAACGCCATTCCCGCCAGTAAGACAGTCACGGCATAAACTGTCAGCGAGGCCCAGCTGTGCTCGTGGCTGTCGATCACATAGGCCTGAAAACGCTCGCTCCCGAAGGCCCATCCCAATAGAGTCGACAAGGGTAAGAACAGGTAGAGCCACAGCATCCACCCCAGCCCCGAGAGCAGCGCGAACACACCACGCTGACGGCGCGACTGCAGGTCGGGACGATGAATGATCTCAGGCAACTCGAGCGCCGCAGTATCGTCTCGCATGTCATGCGTCCTTATCGGTTTGGATGCCGCGATCGGGACTCTTCCAACGTGCCCGCCGACAGGGTGAAGAAAGTAACGTCTTGGGCACCGCAACCACGGCGGTAAGGGTCGACAGCGTCCAGTAGAGCAAGGGGTACCAGATCACCCAGAAGTAGTGGCGCAGGAAACCCATGCGTTCGTAACGCTGGTCGATGTAGAGACTGACAAGAAACTGGATCAAGCATGTCGCCCCCAGCAGCAGGCCATTCCACTGGGGCAGCAGCGTGGCCACCCGCCACTGCTGTGGCAGGGGCACAAACGGTCCCAAACAAAACAACACGGCAATCGCCAGCATCACATAGGCCCAGATCAAGCTGGTGAAGTATTCGATTGCCACGCCCCAGAAACGTCGTTGGCGCCAGGCGAACAAGCCTCGACCATAACGCCGCATCACCTCTACGCCGCCCTGAGCCCAACGCAAGCGTTGCTGCCATAGACCTTTCAGTGTTTCCGGCATGTAGATGTAACACAGCGCCTCGGGCTCGAAACGTATGTCCCAGTGATCCATTTGCAGGCGCCACGAAATGTCGATGTCTTCCGTCACCATATCGGCACGCCAATAGCCCACGCTGTCCAACGCAGCCCGATTGAATCCCGTGATGACCCCGGAGACGGTAAAAATACGCCCATAAGTACGCTGAGCGCGCTTGATCAGGCCAATGATCGAGGAAAACTCCCCCACCTGGATCTTCCCCAGCAGGGTCGAGCGATTGATAATACGCGGGTTGCCGCTCACCGCGCCCACGCGTGGCCCTCCGGTTAGATGGCGCATCATCCAGTAGACGGCATGAGGGTGTATCAAAGCATCGCCATCGATAGTCACCAGATAGTCGCTGCATGCCGCAAGCGTCCCGGCCTTCAGTGCCACGGCCTTGCCCTGATTGACGCCGAAATGAATGACCCGCAGACGCGCATCGCTCTCTGCCAGCCTATCGAGGATGGCACCGGTCGCGTCCTGGCTACCGTCATTGACGGCGATAACCTCGACGCGGGGATAGTGCGTCGCCAGCGCATACCGGATGGTCTGCTCGATTTGGTCCGCTTCATCGTGACATGGAATCACGATACTGACGGGTTCCACCTCCGCCCCCGAGCCCTCGAAGCGCGGTGTCTCTGTGTGGCCACGTTCGCGGCGCAGATAGAACCATAACCCGCCGATGATCCACATCCAGGCCATGAAGATCGGGTAGTAAAAAGCAAAACCGAACATCGTTGCCCGCCAATCGATGGTCAGTATCCAGGAAACGAGTGCATCGATCATGGCTGGCTCCGACGGTGGGGAAACTCGTTAAGGCTCATGCCTTCGAACGTCGGCTGGAAAGCTGGCTTGCCGGTAATGAAATCATCCGGATAATACGCCAGATTGAGTGCGCCACGACGCACGAGCTGGTGCATCCAGTCACGCAGGCGCCTCGGCTCGATCCACTCCTGGCGCTCCCAATCATAGGTTTGCAGCTCGAACACCGTTTTATCGAGACCACGCGGATAGCGCTGCACCCGATCCACAAGCGTGTCCAACCACTCTTCCGCCGGCTTCTCGGTACCATCCAGATAAGGCATCGCCATCAAGGCGACATCATCGTAATGCTCGAGGAATGGTCCCAGCGCCTGGGAGAAACGCGCTTCCGCACTCGGGTCGAGCACAACGCGCGCATAAAGGTTGCGCGCTACGCGAAAGCGATTGCTGAGATTGGCGTAATGTCGCGCTCCATCGAGCGCCTGCTCACCGAAGTCAATCAATGCTCGGGTCTTGTCACGCGCGCTCAGCTTGCAATCGGTAATCTGGCGTCCGCTATCCGGCCAGCGAGCCTCGGGGGCACACGCCTGAGCATCTTCATCAGCGGCCAGATAAGCATCATCGTGAATCAGTATGCCGTCGATGCCTGGCGTACTGCGTGCCAAGTCCGCGTAGATGTCATGGACGAGCGCTTGCGCCTCGGGACGAAACGGGCTCAGGCGCCGATAGGCACGCTCGGCAACGCGGCTTTCGCCATCGGCCTCGTGTACCCGAACCTGCAAGCGACGCTGCCGTGAGTCATCCGGCAAGTCGAAGGCCAACAAGGGTAGCCAAGCATAAACATCCACCCCGGCACGCGTCTTGAGCTGCCAGGCGACGCGGTTGAACAGATCGGCCCGCATCGGCAGATGATCATTGGGAAAGTAAAGCGATGAGGCGGTGCCATCACCGTCCGGATCGGCGAACGCCTGCAGATAGACCGTGCGCACCTGCATCGCCTTGATACGATCGAGCAGCGCGCTCAGGTTGGCATGGACCTGCTCTGGGTCGTCATCGTAGAGCATGTCGATGTCGACCTGCACGGCACGCTGACTACGCGCCGGCGGGTCGAGCGTCTGCGCGACCTGCGCCTCGATGTCCACCGGCGTGGGATTGCCCATGACCAGTAAGCGCCCGAAGTCAGGCCCCGAGGCCGGCGTCGATAGGCGCCGGTCCCCCAGGTTGAAGGTAAAGTCAAAACCCACGTCACGCGCGATCGCCTCGGTCTCGGCATTGGTGGCGCCATATGGCCAGACCACGGTCCTCGGACGCATGCCCGTGTTCGACTCGATCACATCGGCACTCTGTACGAGGTCGTCATGAATGCGCTGGCGATACGCGGCATCGTCTTCATACTCACCGCTTGCCGGGTCATAGCGACGCGCCAACGCGGCTGGCTCGACGTTGCCCTGGGGATTGGCGCGAATGCCACGATGCAGGTCGTGGGTGTGAGTGGCGACCTCGACCAGGCCTGAGGCCTGCATTTCACGTACCTGCTCCCAGGTGACGAACCCTGCCTGGCCACGCGTGGCACCGTTGTACTGGATTTCATCCGCGGCTGACTCGTCACCCGAGTCACTCGATGCGTCGCTCGATGAATTGCCTAGATTGGCCGCCAACTGGGCCGTCTCGCGCGTCGCGATACTCTCGCCCTTGCGGACCCGCTCGAGCCACCCTGTCTCGACCGCGAAGAGCGCCGGATAGTCGTAGGCCTGTAGTAGCGGGTACACGCGACGATAGAAGCTTTCCAGGCCATCGTCGAAACTCAGCAGTACGGCATTCGAGGGCAGTGGCCGCTTGCCTTGGCGTGCCGCCTGAATGTCGTCCAACGAGATGGGGTTGACCTTCTCCCCTGAAACCGGTCCATCGGCAATGTGAGATTTCCGCTACGTTTACTCTGATAGCAGGAGATCTCGCGATGAAGCGTAATCGCCATACCGAAGAGCAGATCATCAGTATTCTCAAGGCCAACGAGCGCGGCGTCTCAATCGCCGAGCTGGCCCGCCAAAACAGCGTGACCGAGCAGACCCTTTACCGCTGGAAGGCCAAGTACAGCGGCATGGAGGTTTCGGAGGCCAAGCGCCTCCGCGAGTTGGAAGCCGAGAACGCCCGGCTCAAGAAGCTATTGGCGGAAAGCGCCCTCGACAATGCCGCACTCAAGGAGATCGTCTCGGGAAAGTGGTGACGCCCGAAGCGAAGCGGCGGGCGGTACAGCATCTGGTGGCGGGCGGCTGGCTCAGCCAGCGAGGCGCCTGCCGACTGCTGGGCCTGGCACGGTCAGTGGCTCGGTATCAGGCCATACCGCGTGACGATGCGCCGCTTCGGGCACGCCTGCAAGCCTTGGCGACGAGCTATCCCCGCTATGGCTACTTACTGCTGCATGCCCTGTTGCGTCAGGAGGGTCTGGTGATCAATCGCAAGCGTACCTACCGGCTGTACTGCGAGCATGGCCTCCAGGTCCGGACCCGACGGCGCAAGCGACTGGTCCGGCCGAGGACACCGATGCCACTGCCGGACCGCCCCAACCAGCGTTGGTCAATGGACTTCGTGTCGGATCAGTTGGCCTCGGGGCGTCGGTTTCGCGTGCTGAACATCGTGGACGACTTCAACCGAGAGTGTGTCGGGCAACTGGCAGATACGTCCATTTCCGGGCGTCGCTTGGCCCGGTTCCTGGACGAGATTGCTCAGCAGCGCTCTCTACCAGCCTCGATTGTTTGCGATAACGGGCCGGAGCTGACCAGCAAGGCAATGTTCTTCTGGGCGCGCGAGCGGAAGGTGACGCTGGCCTTCATCCAGCCGGGCAAGCCGACGCAGAATGCATTCATTGAGAGCTTCAACGGCAAGTTCCGGGACGGCTGCCTCAACCAACACTGGTTCCTGAGCCTGGCGGATGCACGGCACGAAATCACGCAATGGAGGATCCACTACAACCATGTCAGACCGCACAGCTCACTGGGTTATTTACCACCGGTAGCGTATGCCGAGCAGTGCGCATGAAGCTGGGATTTCTCACATTGTGAGCGGACCTAAACCAGGGGGAAGGTCAGGGTGCCAGTCATGCGCCAGCATCCAATCGAACCACGCCGCCAGCCGCTCATGACTGATCGCATAGGGGTCACGCCCCACCGCCGGCTGGGCAGCGTCACGAACATCATGAAACGCGAGCGTCACGAAATGGCCATCCGGTATGTTCACATTGGCCGAGACAGCGGGCTCGCTCGGGGACGGCGCAGCCGACGTCTCGGCCACGCTGGGGCCGGCCATCAGCAGCCCCATGCCGAACAGCAATATTGATACCAGCGACGGCATTACAGCACCCCCTCGAAACCGAACTGTCCATACCAGCGCTGCTCGCGCTCGCCTTCATATGCATGGCTTTCCCAGCCGATGCCGTAATTGATCGACCAGGTCCGCGTCAGCTGCCAAGTATGGCCATAGGACACCTCATAACCCGGCGCACCGCCGTAGCCGCTTTCCCACTCGGAGGCCGCGCCCAGCGACAAATTCTGGGTCAGGGAGCGGTCGTAGCGACGCCAAGTCAACCAGTCATGTTCGAGCGTAATGCCTGCCGTGCGCTGGTCTTCGGGGTTGTAATAATCGGCGTCGACATCGCGGTTGTGTTCGGCCGACAGCGAACCGATCAGTCGGGTCTGATGATGGGCACTGGCCTGAACGCGTTGGGTCAGGTCAGCCGAGACATCGCTACGCAGGTTGCCGTCGCTGATATCCAGCGCGCCCAGCGTGAGCGTGGCGTCGCGGGATTCATTCTGGCGCCAGGTCACTTGCGTCTGGTAAAGACGCCCGTCCAGCTCGTCGCGTTCGGCACGCAGCGGCGTCTCGGGCGACTGGGTCTGCGTACGCAGTTGGTATTGCCAGTGATCACCCAGCCATTGCGACCAGCCGAGATCGAGACCGAGGTCATCATTGAGGCGCTCGCCGCTCAACGCCGCCCACCAGTGCCGGCGCAGCCACTGGCGTTCGACGCCCAGTCCCTGGCGACCATGGCGCTCTGCGCCCTCGTCATAATCGCCCCATTGATAGGACTGCTCGGCATAGACTCGATAGCCCTCTGCACTCCAGGGCGAGTTCAGGCGCAATTGATAATCGCCATCCTGGCTTCCATTGACGGCATTACCACCGTGAGAGCGACCAAAACTTCCCTGCCCTGCGATGGAAAAATGCTGACGATCCAACCACTCGAGCCGGTTGCGCCGCACCGCCGAATCGGTGGGAAACTGCTCGACCAGTGCCTCGCTGGTCGCCTGCCAACGCGGGAACGCTTCGAGGGCCTGGGCATTCTCGGCAATATTCAAACGCGTGGCCTTATCGTCAGGCGCGTACGCCTCGGCTAGCTCGGTCGTCGCTTGCGCTTGCCGATACCAGCCGCGAGCACGCTGAGCGGTAGCCAAGGTATTGATGACATCGGTGTTGCGCGGTGCCGCCCGATAAAGCGTAGCGGCCCTATCAAGCGCCACCTCTTCATGATGCCTGTACGCCGCATCGCGGACTCGGAGGCGATCTATTTCACTGCGTTCCCAGTTGGGAACCGGCGACGCCGTCTGATTCTCGCGGTAGCGCCACGTCGGGGTGCGATCATTCAGGCGCGCCAGTTGTTGCTTGGCTGCCTCGTAGTCTTCGCTCTCGATCAACGCGTAGTAATACCCCGTCTTGACCGCGAGCGGTGCCGACGAATCGGCGTCGAGCACTTGGCGATACAGTGTCGCCGCCTCTTCGGGTCGTTGGCGTGCCAGATACGCATCAGCCACAGGGGACTTGGCATAGACCGGTAACGTCACCGACGCTTGACGCAACGCTTCATACTCGTCGATGACATCATCGAAGCGCCGCAGCTCACGTAGTACCACGAGTCGGTCGAACCGCGTACGTCGACGCGCCTCGCTACCAACTGCAAAGGCGTCGAGATTGGCATTAAGCTTCTCCAGCGCAGCCGATAGCGCGACGTCGTCCTTGGCGTATCGTTGCCGACGCTGGTGGCGTGCCTGCTCAAGAATTCCGTCGTGGATAGCGGCCGTCGCCTTATCCGCCCGGAAGCGGGCACTCACCTCATCTGCCCACTCGGGCTGATGACGTTGCCTCAACTGATCGGCACGTCGATATGCCCCCAAATTGGAGAGACTGGAAATTTTCGTCTTGAGCGCCTGAGGGTTGGATGACGCGTACGACAAGACGCGCTCAGCGAGCTGCAGTGCAATACCGGGGTGGCCTTGCTGTCGTTGGCGCTCGGCTATCCCTGCCAGATCGTCGGCGTTGGGATGTCCATCAGGTCCTGCACGCACATCGTCGCCATAGGCCGACGCCGATGCATCAGGGGCCGGCAACCGGCCGTCGGGGAAACGTTCATCCGCCTGGGCGACGCTCGTCGAGGCGACAAGTAGCCCTACCGCAATCGGTCCAGAGCGAGTAGTAAAGCGCAGCAAACGATGACAGCCGGTGCGTAAACGCGCATACGAAAGATGACCTGAGCGGCCACCTTTCCACCAGCCGCCGAAGCGGGGAAGTTGCATGATGAGATGACACCACCGTTAGTTCCATTAACGAGATGAGGCTCAAATCCATTGAGCAGGTGCTATAGCTCTGAATGACCCTAATAGATGAACCACTGATGTGCAAACTACTGTGACTTAATGTTTCTGTACGTATCAGACACAATGTGCCCCGTACGCTGGTGCCAAGACATCGTAAACATAAAAAAAGCCCCGAATATCGGGGCTTTGCAAAGCGTCTATCGACTCATTCTTTCGCCGACACTAGAACGGGATCTCGTCGTCGAAGTCATCGAAGTTGCCGGGGTTGGGAGCGCCGTAATTACCTTGCTGCCCACCCTGCTGGGGCGGCTGTTGCTGAGGTGCCTGCTGCTGCGGAGGCGGGCCACCTTGTGGCTGGCCGTAGCTGCCCTGCTGCGCCGCACCACCTTGCTGAGGCGCATTTTGCGAGGGCTGGGCATAGTCGCCGCCACCCTGGCCGCTACGCGAGTCGAGCATCTGCATGTCGTTGGCAACGATCTCGGTAGAGTACCGATCCTGACCGTCCTGGCCCTGCCACTTGCGCGTCTGCAGGCGGCCCTCGACATAGATACGCGAGCCTTTCTTCACGTACTGCTGGGCGATTTCCGCCAGCTTGTTGAACATCACTACCGTGTGCCATTCCGTACGCTCCTGGCGCTGACCACTCTGGCGGTCGGTCCAGGTATCGGTAGTGGCGATGCGTAGATTGCACACCGGATTGCCGGAAGGCAGAAAGCGGACTTCTGGATCCTGACCGAGATTGCCGATCAGGATGACCTTGTTCACGCCGCGCGCCATGTGAGTCTCCTTGAAATAGTCTCGCGCCCGTTATCAGGCGCTCTTGTGATCTCGCTGGGATCCGAGGACGCGTTCCAGCGCCTCGGTGTCCAGCCGCTGACGGTCAACCTTGAGGTAGGCGACACGCTCGTCGGGCACCACCATGACATCCTCGACGCCGGCCACGGCGGCAAAGCGATCCATCAGTGTATCCATCGTGCCCATCGAGCGCTCGTCCAGGGCGACGATCTCGCTCGAGAGATGGCGAGGGGCCGGCATCTTCCAGACAATCGCCAACCATACCGCACCCAGTAACGCCGCGCCCAGAAAGACCGCGTCCAGGCCGAAATGCTGGGAGAGAAAGCCCCCGGCCGTTCCGCCCAAGAAGGCCCCCAGGAACTGGCTGGTGGAGTACACGCCCATCGCCGTGCCCTTCGCGCCTGCCGGGGCTAACTTGCTGATCATCGACGGCAGCGTGGCCTCCAGCAAGTTAAAGGCCACGAAGAACCCCCAGAGCAGCGAGAATAGCGCCCAGCGTCCATCGGAAAACTCCACCAGCCCCGCCAGACATAGCGTCAGCCACGCCACGGCGCCGATGAAGATCGGTTTCATCTTGCGGTACTTCTCGGCCACGATCACCAGCGGCACCATGGCCACGAAGGCCAGCGCCATGATCGGCAGGTACACCCAGCCGTGATGCGCCGGCGCAATGCCCAAGGCTTCCAGACGAAAGGGCACAACCACGAAGCAGGCGGTCAGGATGGCGTGCAGAGCGAAGATCGAGAAATCCAGTCGCAACAGATCACGCCGCGCCAGCATCGCGCGGAGTTGGGTGCGGTCGAGCCCTACATCGCGATGCGACACCAAACGTGGTGCACGCGGCACCAGTCGCCACAGCACCAGCAGCCCCACCGCCGCGAGTACAGCCGTGAACCAGAACACGCCGGCCAGACCGAAAGGGTCGGCGACCAGGGGGCCCACGACCATCGCCACGCCAAACGCGACGCCGATCGACAGCCCGATGGTCGCCATCGCCGCCGTACGCACCTCTTCGCGGGTCTGATCGGCCAGCAGCGCCATGATCGCACCAGCGACCGCGCCGCTGCCTTGCAGGCAGCGCCCGACAATCACCCAGCCGATCGAGGTCGCCTGGGCGGCGACAACACTGCCTAGCAGAAACAACAAGAGCCCGATGCTGATGATGAGCTTGCGGCCGAACCGATCCGACAGCAGCCCGAAGGGAATTTGTAGAATCGCCTGTGTCAGGCCGTAACCGCCCAGCGCCATTCCCACCAGCAAGGGAGTCGCGCCATCCAGGTCCTCGGCATACAGCGCCAGAACCGGCAATACCATGAAAAGCCCGAGCATGCGCGTCGCATATAAGCTGGCGAGGCCGAAAATGGCACGCCGCTCGGTGTGAAGCAATGATGAAGACATGATTGAGTCGCGTCGTTGAAGAGAAGAAACGTTCGATACCGAAACCGGCCCGCGAGGCCTTGCCGCGGGGGCCGTGACGAACCAACACCTCGGCGTCTCGCACGCGCGCAGACGCCGACCCAGCGCATTTTACCGACTGCCTGCCTACCAAGGAAAGGACGCGCTTTGCTCGGACTCCACTGCACCCTCTATAATCGATCCTTTGACCGCGCCACCGCCACGGCGCAACCGGCACGAGGTGGGCATGGACAGAATTCTGGTCAGGGGTGCACGCACCCACAATTTGCAGAACATTGACGTCGAACTACCGCGTAACAAGCTGATCGTCATTACCGGCTTGTCCGGTTCCGGCAAGTCATCGTTGGCCTTCGACACCCTCTACGCCGAGGGACAGCGTCGCTATGTGGAGTCTCTCTCCACCTACGCTCGCCAATTCCTGTCGATGATGGAAAAACCCGATGTCGACCACATCGAGGGGCTTTCGCCCGCGATCTCCATCGAGCAGAAATCGACATCCCACAATCCGCGCTCGACGGTCGGCACGATCACCGAGATTCACGACTATCTGCGCCTGCTCTATGCCCGCGCGGGGACGCCACGTTGTCCCGAGCACGATATCGACCTCGAGGCGCAGACCGTCTCCCAAATGGTCGATCAGGTTCTGACACTGTCCGAAGGCAGCAAATTGATGCTGCTGGCGCCAGTCATCAGTGGCCGCAAGGGCGAGCACCAGCAACTGCTGGCCGAACTACGTGCGCAAGGCTACGTCCGCGCCATGGTCGACGGCCAGGCGGTGGAACTCGACGAACTAGGCCCGCTCGACAAGAACAAGAAACACGACATCAGCGTGGTGGTGGATCGTATCAAGGTACGAGATGGGCTGGCCCTGCGTCTGGCTGAGTCGTTCGAAACCGCGCTCGCCCTGTCCGATGGCATCGCCATCATTCACGACATGGATGGTACGCGCGACGACATCGTCTTTTCGGCACGTTTCGCCTGTCCGGTGTGCGGCTACTCCATCGCGGAACTCGAGCCGCGCATGTTTTCGTTCAACAACCCCGCCGGGGCCTGCCCAACCTGTGACGGCCTCGGCGTACGCCAGTATTTCGATCCGCACAAGCTGATCAGCCACCCCGAGCTGTCGCTGGCCGAAGGCGCCATCAAGGGCTGGGATCGGCGTAGCGTGTATTACTTCAACCAGTTGCAGGCGGTCGCCCAGAATTATCGTTTCGCACTGGAAACGCCCTGGCAGGATCTTGCCCGGCATGAGCGTGATGTCATATTGCACGGCAGCGGGCAGGACCAGATCGCCTTCAGCTACGTCAACGACCGGGGGCGCAAGGTCACACGCGAACATGCCTTCGAGGGCGTCCTACCCAACATGGAGCGGCGTTACCGCGAAACCGAGTCGAGCATGGTCCGCGAGGATCTCGCCAAACACCTGGCGGTACAGCCCTGCCCATCTTGCCAAGGAACACGACTGCGCAAGGAGTCCCGCCATGTGTATATTGACGGACGTCCACTCCCCGAGATTTCACAACTGCCCATCGGCGAGGCCTGGCATTACTTCGCGGCGCTGGAACTGCCCGGACGCAAGGGTGAAATCGCCGTCAAGATCGTCCATGAGATCCACTCGCGCCTGGAGTTCCTAGTCAATGTAGGGCTCGACTACCTAACCCTAGAGCGCAGCGCCGACACGCTCTCCGGCGGCGAGGCTCAGCGCATTCGCCTGGCCAGCCAGATCGGCGCTGGCTTGGTCGGCGTCATGTACATCCTCGATGAACCCTCGATCGGCCTGCATCAACGCGACAACGACCGGCTACTTCAGACGCTCGAACGCCTGCGTGATCTCGGCAATACGGTCATCGTCGTCGAACACGACGAGGAAGCAATACGCGCGGCGGACCATGTCCTCGATATCGGCCCTGGCGCCGGGGTGCATGGCGGCCGTATCGTCGCTCAGGGAACCCCCGAGCAGGTCACCGAATGCGAAGCCTCGCTGACCGGCCAGTACCTATCGGATAAACGCCGCATCGAGATCCCACCGTATCGCATTCCCGGCAATCCAGAGAAAATGCTGCACCTCACCGGTGCCAACGGCAATAATCTGCAGAACGTCACGCTCGACTTGCCCCTGGGCCTTTTCGTGTGCGTGACGGGGGTGTCCGGCTCGGGCAAGTCGACGCTGATCAATTCGACGCTAATGCCCGTCGCCACGCGCGAGCTCAATCGCGCCACGAGCCTCACGCCCGCATCTTACAAGCGCATCGAAGGGCTGGAGTTGCTCGACAAGGTCATCGACATCGATCAGAGCCCGATCGGACGGACGCCGCGCTCCAACCCGGCCACCTATACCGGCATTTTCACACCGATTCGAGAGCTCTTCGCGGGCACCCAGGAGGCACGCTCACGTGGCTACAAGCCCGGGCGATTTAGTTTCAACGTCAAGGGCGGACGCTGCGAAGCCTGTCAGGGCGAAGGGCTAATCAAGGTCGAGATGCATTTCTTGCCCGACATCTACGTGCCCTGCGATGTCTGCAAGGGCAAACGCTATAACCGCGAAACCCTGGAGATTCAGTACAAGGGCAAGAACATCAATGAAGTGCTGGAGATGACCATCGAGGAAGCACTGGAGTTTTTCTCGCCGGTCCCCGCTCTTGCCCGGCGTTTGCAGACATTGATGGATGTCGGCCTGTCATACGTGCGCCTGGGGCAAAGTGCGACCACCCTTTCTGGCGGGGAGGCACAGCGCGTCAAGCTCGCTCGTGAGCTAGCCAAGCGCGATACCGGCAAGACCCTGTATATCCTCGACGAACCCACTACCGGCCTGCACTTCGAAGACATACGACAACTGCTTACCGTGCTGCATCGCTTGCGCGACCACGGCAACACCATCGTGGTCATCGAACACAACCTCGACGTAATCAAGACCGCCGACTGGCTCATCGATCTTGGCCCCGAGGGTGGTTCCGGCGGCGGACGCATCATCGCCGAGGGGACGCCAGAGAAAGTCGCCAAGATGGACGCCTCACACACCGGACGCTTTCTCAAGTCGCTACTCGAGCGGCAGACAGCGGGCCACAAGCCTCAAACCAGGAGCATGGCAGAGACCTAAGGCTCGAAGCTCGAACGGAGCCTGCATCCAGACCCTCCGGGTCCAGCCTTTTCTTCCGGCTTCAGACTCAAGCCCGCGCCGCGGGCGTTCTTCAAGCTCCCGGACGAAGTTCAGGCTCTTCGAACTGACAAAAAAAGCCGGCCCCTCGGGGCCGGCTTTATTGTGCCGAGATGGCGAAGCCTGTCGAAGATCACTCTTCGGCGGCTTCCTCTACGACCGGACGGTCGACCAGCTCAACATAAGCCATCGGCGCATTGTCACCAGTGCGGAAACCGCACTTGAGAATACGCACATAGCCACCCGGACGCTCGACGTAACGTGGGCCCAGCTCATTGAAGAGCTTACCGACCGTTTCTTTGGAACGGGTGCGATTGAAGGCCAGACGGCGATTGGCGACGCTGTCCTGCTTAGCCAGAGTAATCAGCGGCTCGACGTGACGACGCAACTCCTTGGCCTTGGGCAGGGTAGTCTTGATGACTTCGTGCTCGACGAGCGACACACACATGTTCTTGAACATGGCATGGCGATGCGAGCTCGTACGATTGAGGTGACGACCACTCTTACGATGACGCATGGTTGAAATTCCTTACCAAACTGGGACTCGAGTCGGCGCTCACGCAGAGGCCTTATCGTCCTTCAGACTCGCCGGCGGCCAGTTTTCAAGCCGCATGCCGAGGGAAAGACCGCGCGCTGCCAGAACGTCCTTGATCTCGTTCAAGGATTTCTTGCCGAGGTTCGGGGTCTTCAACAGCTCCACTTCGGTACGCTGAATTAGATCACCGATATAATAGATATTCTCGGCTTTCAAGCAGTTGGCGCTGCGAACGGTCAACTCGAGATCGTCTACGGGGCGCAGTAGAATCGGATCGATCTGATCCTCTTCTTCTTCGACTTCCTGTTCCTTGTCGGCTTCGAGGTCGACGAACGCGCCCAACTGCTCTTGCAGTATGGTCGCGCTACGGCGAATCGCCTCTTCCGGATCCAAGGTGCCGTCGGTTTCCAAGTCGATAATCAGCTTATCGAGATCGGTACGCTGTTCGACACGCGCGGCTTCCACGGAATAAGACACACGACGCACCGGGCTGAAGGTCGCATCCAGCTGGAGACGACCGATAGCGCGCGATTCATCTTCCTCGGAAGCACGGGTATCCGCTGGCTCATAGCCACGACCACGGACCACCTTGAGCTCCATTTTCAGCTCGCCGCTGTCGTTGAGGTGCGCGATAACGTGATCTGGGTTGATGACGTCGACATCATGATCGACGGCGATGTCGCCCGCGGTCACCACACTCGGACCCTGCTTGCTCAGCGTCAGAACCACTTCGTCACGGCCATGCATCTTGATGGCGACGTCCTTGAGGTTCAGGAGAATCTCGATGACGTCCTCTTGGACGCCTTCGATGGCGCTGTACTCGTGTAAAACGCCTTCAATCTCCGCTTCCACAATGGCGCAACCGGGCATGGAAGACAGCAGGATGCGACGCAGAGCATTCCCCAGGGTATGGCCGAAACCACGCTCGAACGGCTCGAGCACGATCTTCGCATGATTCGCGTTGATCTCTTCGACCTTGATGTCACGAGGACGGAGAAACTCTGTCACTGAACGCTGCATAAGAACACCTTTCAGGCTGCCAAACGGATACTCGGTACTCGAAACCAGGCCCTGGCATGGGGCCTGGCGGCATCACGCAGTGGCTGCATGATTACTTCGAGTACAGCTCGACGATCAGGTTTTCGTTGATGTCGGCAGACAGGTCGCCGCGTTCCGGGACAGCCTTGAAAGTGCCTTCCATCTTCTTGGAGTCGACGTCGGTCCAAGTCACATCGCCACGGTTGGCGGCGATTCCCAGGGCGTTTTGAATACGCGCCTGGTTCTTGGACTTTTCACGGACGGACACCACGTCACCTGGCTTGACCTGATAGGAAGCCACGTTGACGCTACGGCCATTCACGGCGATTGCCTTGTGGCTGACCAACTGACGCGCTTCGGAACGCGTGGAGCCGAAACCCATACGGTAGACGACATTGTCCAGTCGGGATTCGAGAAGCTGCAACAACAACTCGCCAGTCGCGCCCTTGAGGCGGGCCGCTTCCTTGTAGTAATTGCGGAACTGCTTCTCGAGTACGCCATACATGCGGCGTACTTTCTGCTTCTCACGAAGCTGCAAGCCATAGTCGGAAAGACGCTGACGGCGCTGGCCGTGGACACCCGGGATCTGCTCGGATTTGCACTTTTTCTCGAAGGGAGTAACACCGCTCTTCAAAAAGAGATCGGTGCCTTCACGACGAGACAGTTTGCACTTCGGTCCAATATAACGTGCCATGAATCTGTCTCCTTAAACGCGGCGTTTCTTCGGCGGACGGCAGCCGTTATGGGGAACGGGCGTCGCGTCGGTAATGCTCTGCACGCGGAAACCCGCAGCATTGAGCGCACGCACGGCGGATTCACGGCCGGGACCGGGTCCCTTGACCAGCACGTCGACGTTTTTCACACCATACTCGGCTGCAGCGGTCGCTGCACGTTCGCTTGCTACTTGAGCAGCGAACGGGGTGCTCTTGCGAGAACCACGAAAACCCGAACCACCGGCAGTCGCCCAAGAAAGGGCGTTGCCCTGGCGGTCTGTGATCGTCACGATCGTGTTGTTAAAAGAGGCATGGATGTGGGCAACCGCATCCACTACCTGCTTTTTCACCTTTTTACGGTTACTACGCGGGTTAGCCATGTTGATGTCTATTCCTGTCTTAACGCCAGAACGTGCGTTTTATTTGCGAATCGGCTTACGCGGTCCTTTACGGGTACGCGCATTGGTCTTGGTACGCTGACCACGCAGCGGAAGACCACGACGATGACGCAGACCACGATAGCAACCCAAGTCCATGAGACGCTTGATGTTAAGCGTCGTATCACGGCGAAGATCGCCTTCAACGGTATACTTGCCGACTTCGTTACGCAGGATATCCACCTCCTCGGCGGACAGTTCCTGAACTTTCGTCGTCGACGCGATGCCGGTAGCGACGCAGATTTCCTGCGCGCGTGTACGGCCAATCCCGAAGATGTAGGTCAGCGAGATCGCCGCATGCTTATTGTCCGGGATATTGACGCCTGCAATACGGGCCATCAGCTTACTCCGAATGTTGAGCGGCTTGCTCGTTTAGTCGTCTATAAGGGCGCAATAGCATACCCCTTTGCCTCCTAAGAGACAAGGGGCATACCTACACCCGCTTGTAAATCAGCGTAGGATCAACCCTGGCGCTGCTTATGCCGCGGTTCGCTACAGATGACACGAATCGCGCCATTGCGCCGAATGATCTTGCAGTTACGGCACATTTTCTTGACGGAAGCTCGAACTTTCATCGTTCTCTCCAAAAAACCTAGCGGGGCGCGTTTAACGCAGGATACCGCCGCTGCCATAGCCTTTCAGGTTGGACTTCTTCATCACCGATTCATATTGATTCGACATCAGATGCGACTGCACCTGGGACATGAAGTCCATGACTACCACTACCACGATGAGCAAGGAAGTACCGCCAAAATAGAAAGGTACTTGCCAGGCCACCACAAGGAACTGAGGCATCAGGGAAACTGCGGTGATGTATAAGGCGCCGAAAAGCGTCAGACGCGTCATGACCTTATCGATATAGCGGGACGTTTGCTCACCCGGACGAATTCCCGGTAGAAACGCTCCAGACTTCTTCAGGTTGTCGGCGACATCCTTGGGATTGAAGACCAACGCCGTGTAAAAGAAGCAGAAGAATAGCACCGCCGCCGCGAAAAGCAAGATGTACAGCGGCTGCCCCGGCCCAAGCGCTTGCGACACCGTCTGGAGCCAGGCCATGTTCTGCCCGTCACCGATCCATTGGCCAATCGAGGCCGGAAACAGCAAGATACTGGAGGCAAAGATCGGCGGAATGACACCGGCCATGTTGACCTTCAGCGGCAGATAGCTGCTCTGCCCGGCATACATCTTGTTGCCTACCTGACGCCGCGGATAATTCACCTTGATGCGTCGCTGACCACGCTCGATGAAGACCACGAATGCAACAGTCGCGATCCCCAGGACTGCCAACGACAGCAACGGCAAGATATTCCAGGCCCCATCGTTTCGCGCCAGCTCGAAAGACTGACCGATAGCGCTCGGAAGACCCGCCACGATACCCGCGAAGATGATAAGGGAAATGCCGTTACCAATGCCTTTCTCGGTGATCTGCTCTCCCAGCCACATAAGGAACACGGCACCCGCGACGAACGTCACGATCGCTGTGAAGTAGAAGCTGAGATCGCCGCTATAGGCGACGCCCTGTCCGACCAGACCGACTGCCATGCCGGTCGCTTGGATCAATGCCAGCAGCACCGTACCGTAGCGCGTGTACTGGTTGATCTTGCGCCGGCCAGCCTCACCTTCTTTCTTCAGCTGTTCCAGCTGAGGCGAGACCGCCGTCAGGAGCTGCATGATGATCGACGCGGAGATATACGGCATGATCCCCAACGCAAAAATACTCATGCGCGACAGCGCACCACCCGAAAACATGTTGAACATGCCTAGGATGGTGCCCTGATTTTCCCTGAACAAGGCAGCAAGCTGGTCAGGATTGATGCCAGGCACCGGAATATGGGCACCGATACGGTACACCACGATGGCGATGAACACGAAACGCAAACGCGCCCAAAGTTCACTCAGACCACTTCCACTGGCCGGCATATTTCCTGACTTAGCCATTAGTCCTCTACCTTGCCACCGGCAGCTTCGATCGCGCCACGGGCACCTTTGGTGACCTTGAGACCACGAACCGTAACTGCTTTGTTCAGTTCACCGGAGAGAATCACCTTCGCGTACTGGGTATTATCCTTGAGTACGTTGGCTTTCTTAAGGCTATCCAGATCGACGATATCACTGTCGATCTTGGCCAACTCCGCCACGCGCACCTCTTCGGAGGCCAGCGCCTTGATGGACGTGAAACCATATTTCGGCAGACGACGCTGCAACGGCATCTGACCGCCTTCAAAACCGGGCTTCACGGACCCACCGGAGCGTGACTTCTGGCCTTTGTGACCGCGGCCACCGGTCTTGCCCAGACCGGAGCCGATGCCACGACCGACGCGCTTCTCGGTGTGCTTCGAGCCCAGTGCAGGGCTCAGACTATTGAGTTTCATGGATTACTCTCCCTCAACACGCACAAGGTAATTAACCTTGTTGACCATACCGCGTACGGCGGGGGTATCTTCCAGCTCAACCGTGTGACCGATGCGGCGCAAGCCCAAGCCACGGATAGTGGCCTTGTGCTTTTCAAGAATGCCGATGGTACTACGAGTCTGGGTAACCTTGATCGTTGCTGATGCCATGATGCCTTACCCCGCGAGCTCTTCGACGGACATGCCACGCTTAGCGGCAACATCCTCCGGAGACCGCATGGCAGCGAGACCGTTAACAGTCGCCCGCACCACGTTCACCGGGTTGGTAGAACCGTAACACTTGGCGAGTACGTCATGGACGCCTGCCAGTTCGAGTACGGAGCGCATGGCACCGCCAGCAATGATACCGGTACCTTCAGACGCCGGCTGCATAAACACCTTGGAGGCACCGTGACGGGCCTTCGTGGGGTACTGCAGCGTAGAGCCACTGAGACTTACCTTCACCATGTTGCGGCGAGCCTGATCCATCGCCTTCTGAATCGCGATAGGCACTTCACGTGCTTTGCCGCGGCCGAAGCCGACGCGACCGTTGCCATCGCCAACGACGGTCAGTGCGGTGAAGCCGAAAATACGACCACCTTTCACAACCTTGGCGACGCGGTTTACCTGCACGAGTTTCTCTTGCAGATCGCCGCCCTTCTGTTCGTTATTCGCCATCGTAAAACCCTTTAGAATTCCAGGCCGCCTTCACGAGCGGCATCTGCCAGGGCCTTGATACGACCGTGGTATTTAAACCCGGCACGATCAAAGGCCACCTCGGTGATGCCCGCTTCCTTTGCGCGTTCGGCAATCAGGGCGCCCACCTTGGAGGCGGCGTCTGCATTGCCCGTGGATCCTTCACGCAGGCTCTTATCGAGCGTGGATGCACTGGCCAGTACTCGGCCACCATCCGGCGAAATGATCTGCGCGTAGATATGGCGCGGCGTGCGATTGACGCACAAGCGAGACACGCCAAGCTCGCGAATCTTGGCGCGAGCGCGGCGGGCACGACGGAGACGAGATTCTTTCTTCGCGTTCATAACCCTGCCTTACTTCTTCTTGGCTTCTTTGCGGCGGACTTCTTCGTCGCCATACCGAATCCCCTTGCCCTTATAGGGTTCGGGCGGACGGAAGGCACGAATTTCCGCTGCAACCTGGCCGAGCTTCTGCTTGTCCGCGCTTTTCAGCACAATCGTGGTATTCTTCGGCGCTTCGGCCGTCACACCTTCAGGCAGCGTATACTCGACAGGGTGCGAGAAACCTAATGTCAGGTTGAGTGTGTCGCCACTTACTTGCGCGCGGTAACCAACACCGTTGATCTCGAGAGACTTGCTAAAGCCTTCCGAAACGCCGGTAACGAGGTTCTGTACCAGCGCACGTGTGGTTCCGACCATCGCCCAGCTTTTAGCGGACTCGCTCGGATTGAATGTCAGCTGGCCTTCTTCTTGGCCCACGGTGACATCGGAATGCACGGTCATGGAGAGCGTGCCCTGACCGCCCTTGACGGTCAGCTTGTTGGCCTCGAGTTTGACCTCGACGCCACTCGGCAGTTTCACCGGATATTTGGCTACGCGGGACATTCCAAACTCCTAGAATACGGTGCAGATGACTTCACCACCGACACCGGCCTGACGCGCCGCACGATCGGTCATCACGCCCTGGGAAGTGGTGACGATCGCGATGCCCAGACCATCCGCGACTTTCGGCAGCGTGTCCTTGCCCTTGTAAGAGCGCAGGGACGGCTTGGAAAAGCGCTGAATGTGCTCGATGACCGGTTTACCCTCGAAGTACTTGAGAGTAACGATCAGCTGGGGCTTGGCGCCTTCCGTGACAGTGAAGTCGTAGATATACCCCTCTTGCTTCAATACGCGAGCCACCTCGACCTTGAGGTTGGAAGACGGCATTGAAACCGTCTCCTTAATGGCCATCTGCGCATTGCGGATACGGGTAAACATATCCGCCAGAGTATCTTGCATGCTCATTACGTTGCGCTCCTGATTCTCGCGTAGCTTACCAGCTGGACTTCTTGAGCCCAGGTACGTCGCCACGCATGGCGGCTTCACGCAGTTTATTGCGGCCCAAGCCGAACTTTTGGTAGAAGCCATGCGGACGACCGGTTACGTGGCAGCGATTACGCTGACGTACCGGGCTGGAATCGCGCGGCAACTCCTGAAGCTTCAGTTGGGCATCGAAGCGCTCTTCATCAGAAGCGTTGACGTCATAGATGACAGCCTTGAGCTTGGCACGCTTGGCCGCGTACTTGTCTACCAGCTTCGCGCGCTTGAGCTCACGCTCAATCATGCTTTTCTTTGCCATGATCCCACCCTTATTTCTTGAACGGGAAGTTCAGCGCGCTCAGCAGCGCACGGCCTTCTTCATCGGTGTTGGCAGTAGTGGTGACTGTGACATCCAACCCGCGAATACGATCGATCTTATCATATTCGAGCTCGGGGAAGATGATCTGTTCACGCACACCCATAGAGTAGTTGCCACGACCATCGAAGGACTTGGGGTTCAGACCACGAAAGTCACGAACGCGCGGAATCGCGACGTTCACGAGACGATCGAGGAAATCCCACATCCGTTCGCGACGTAAAGTCACCTTGATGCCGATCGGCCAGCTTTCGCGGACCTTGAAGCCTGAGATTGACTTGCGCGCCTTGGTCACTACCGGCTTCTGACCGGAGAGTTTCTCCAGGTCGCCAACGGCGTTGTCGATCAGCTTCTTGTCACTGGTCGCATCGCCGATGCCCATATTAAGGGTCACCTTGGTGATCCGCGGTATCTGCATCACGTTGGCGTAGCTGAACTGCTCTTGGAGCTGAGCTGCCACCTCGTTCTGATAACGTTCTTTCAAGTTCGCCATTTTGCTACCCGACTCGCGTTAGGCGTCGATCTGCTTTTGCGTCGACTTGTAGATACGTACCTTGGTACCGTCTTCCTGAATCTGGAAGCCGACGCGATCCGCCTTGCCGGTCTCCTGATTGAAGATGGCCACGTTGGATCCGTGAATCGGGGCCTCACGCTCGACGATACCCCCCTGCTTGCCTTGCATGGGGTTAGGCTTGGTGTGACGTTTGACCATGTTCACACCGGACACGACATAGGACCCATCCAGGACCCGTTTAATTGTGCCGCGCTTACCCTTGTCCTTGCCGGCAATGACGATCACTTCGTCGTCACGTTTAATCTTACGCATATCCGCCTCGCTCCTCACAGCACTTCAGGCGCCAGGGAAATGATCTTCATGAACTTCTCGTTGCGAAGCTCACGCGTAACCGGCCCGAAGATACGGGTACCGATCGGCTGCTCGTTGGCGTTTTGCAACAGAACGGCCGCATTTCCATCGAAGCGGATCAGTGAACCGTCTGTACGACGGACACCACTCTTGGTACGTACCACGACGGCCTTGAGGACTTGGCCTTTTTTGACCTTGCCTCGCGGAATCGCTTCCTTGACCGTCACTTTGATGACGTCACCAACACGCGCGTAACGGCGGTGTGACCCGCCCAGCACCTTGATGCATTGCACCCGGCGCGCGCCGCTGTTGTCGGCGACATCCAGCTTTGTCTGCGTCTGAATCATCGGTTTTCTCCAAACCTAAACTGACTGCACTGGTGAAAGGCTCTGGCCTGCTCAGCCCTTGGCCTGCTCGACCACCTCGACCAGCGTCCAGGCTTTCAACTTGGAGATCGGGCGACACTCTTCGATAGAGACCGTGTCACCGACCCGAGCCTGGTTCGCCTCGTCATGGGCGTGCAGTTTGGTGGAGCGCTTCACGTACTTGTCGTAAATAGGATGCCGAACACGGCGCTCGACCTGAACGACGACGGACTTGTCCATCTTGTCGCTCACGACCTTGCCATTTAGTGTGCGAGCATTATTTTCTTCAGCCATCTCAGTCACCTGCCTTCTCATTGAGCACAGTCTTAACGCGAGCGATATCGCGACGCACCTGCTTGAGCAGATGAGTCTGGCTCAGCTGACCGGTGGCCTTCTGCATGCGCAGGTTGAACTGCTCCCGGAGGAGCTCGAGCAGCTGCTGCTGAAGCGCTTCGACTGATTTTTCACGAATTTCCTGGGCTTTCATCACATCACCGTCCGTTTTACAAAGGTGGTGGAGACCGGGAACTTCTGGGCGGCCAGGTCAAAAGCCTCGCGCGCCAGCTCCTCGGAAACGCCTTCGATCTCGTAAAGCACCTTCCCGGGCTGGATTTGGGCCACCCAGTATTCAACGGAGCCCTTACCCTTACCCATACGGACTTCCAGCGGCTTCTCGGTGATTGGCTTATCCGGGAAGACGCGGATCCAGATCTTGCCGCCACGCTTGACGTGACGCGTAATGGCACGACGGCCGGCTTCGATCTGGCGAGCAGTGACGCGTCCGCGACCGGTGGCTTTCAGGCCGTACTCACCGAAGCTCACCTTACTTCCGCGATGCGCAAGACCGCGGTTACGACCTTTCTGCACCTTGCGAAATTTCGTACGCTTGGGTTGTAACATCGATCACTCTCCCCTTACTTGGAACCTTTCTTCTTGGGCCCCGGTGCCTGAGCTTGTTTCTGCTTGGCACGCACTTCCTCGATGCCGCCGAGGATTTCACCCTTGAAGACCCACACTTTGACGCCGATAACGCCGTAAGTGGTGTGCGCTTCGTAAGTGGCGTAATCGATGTCGGCGCGCAGCGTGTGCAGCGGCACGCGACCTTCGCGGTACCATTCGGTGCGCGCGATTTCTGCACCACCAAGACGCCCTGACAACTGGATCTTGATGCCGCCGGCGCCTAGGCGCATGGCGTTCTGTACAGCGCGCTTCATGGCACGACGGAACATTACGCGGCGCTCGAGCTGACCGCACACATTCTGTGCGACGAGTTGAGCGTCGAGTTCCGGCTTGCGGACTTCCTCGATGTTGACGTGCACCGGCACGCCCATCATCTCGGAGAGATCGCGACGCAGGCGATCGACATCCTCGCCCTTCTTGCCAATCACGATGCCCGGACGGGCGGTGTGAATGGTGATGCGTGCGTTATTGGCTGGACGCTCGATGGTGATGTCGCTCACAGAGGCGTTTTTCAAACGCTGCTCCAGGAAACGACGCACTTCGAGGTCATTATTCAGCTTATCGGCATAAGCACCACGCTCGGCGTACCAGACGGAGCGGTGATCCTTAACGATGCCTAGCCGAATACCTGTCGGATTTACTTTCTGACCCATCTGGTCGACTCCTACTTCTCGGCTACCTTGACGGTGATGTGGCAA
Organism: Chromohalobacter sp. 296-RDG; assembly: GCF_029889885.1. Taxonomy (GTDB): domain Bacteria; phylum Pseudomonadota; class Gammaproteobacteria; order Pseudomonadales; family Halomonadaceae; genus Chromohalobacter. The sequence goes on along the minus strand of NZ_JARANY010000019.1, from coordinate 22,892 downwards.
GTGCGCTTCAAAATGCGATCCGCACGGCCTTTGGCGCGAGGCTGGATGCGCTTAAGCGTCATGCCCTCATCGACGCAGATGGTCGAGACACGCAGCTCGTCGATGTCCATGCCATTGTTTTCTTCCGCATTCGCGATGGCGGACTGAAGCACTTTCTTGACGACCTTCGCCGCTTTCTTCGGCGAGTACGTCAACGAATCCAGTGCTTCGGCGACCGGCTTACCGCGCACCAGGTCAGCCACCAAACGGGCCTTCTGGGCGGATAAACGAGCGCCACGCAGCTTTGCAGTGACTTCCATCTCTCTAACCTCTCTGGCTTACCGTTTGGCTTTCTTGTCCGCCGCATGGCCGCGGTAGGTGCGGGTGGCAGCGAATTCGCCCAGCTTATGGCCAACCATTTCCTCGGAGACATGCACCGGGACATGTTGACGTCCGTTATGGACTGCAATGGTGAGCCCGACCATATTGGGTAGGATCATGGAGCGACGCGACCAGGTCTTTATCGGTTTGCGGTCGCTCTTTTCCGCTGCAGTCTCAACCTTCTTCAGCAGATGAAGGTCAATAAAAGGACCTTTCTTCAGTGAACGTGGCACAGCCGTTACCTCTTAATGTCTTGGCGTTCGATCTTACTTCCGGGCCTTGCGGCGACGGACGATCAGCTTGTCGGTGCGCTTGTTCTTGCGGGTCTTGTGGCCCTTGGTGGGGATACCCCATGGGCTGACCGGATGACGGCCACCGCTGGTGCGGCCTTCACCACCACCATGTGGATGGTCGACCGGGTTCATCGCGACACCGCGAACCGTCGGGCGCACACCTCTCCAGCGCTTCGCACCGGCCTTGCCAAGTTGACGGAGGCTGTGCTCGGAATTGCCCACTTCGCCCAAGGTCGCACGACATTCGGCCAGAATCTTGCGCATCTCGCCGGAGCGTAGACGCACAGTGGCGTAGTTGCCTTCACGTGCTACCAGTTGGGCACTGGCACCGGCACTTCGCGCGATTTGAGCACCCTTGCCGGGCTTCATCTCAATGCAGTGCACGGTAGACCCTACCGGAATGTTACGCAGCGGCAGCGCGTTACCACGCTTGATCGCTGCATTGACGCCGGACTCCAAGCGGTCGCCCGCTTTCACACCACGCGGAGCGATAATGTAGCGACGCTCGCCATCCAGATACTTGAGCAGCGCAATGTTGGCGCTACGATTGGGATCGTATTCAAGGCGCTCAACGACGGCGGCAACGCCATCCTTGGCACGTTTGAAATCGATCACACGATAATGCTGACGGTGACCACCCCCGACATGACGGGTAGTGATGCGACCGTTATTGTTACGACCGCCGCTCTTGGATTGCTTCTCCAACAGACCGGCATAAGGACGGCCCTTGTAGAGCCCGTCGTTGACGACTTTGATGACGTGACGACGACCGGCGGACGTGGGTTTGGTCTTAACAACTGCCATGATCCGTACTCCTGCCTTACTCGGCGCCAGAGAAGTCTTCGAGAGTCTCGCCGGCCGCCAGTGTGACGTATGCCTTGCGATATCCCTTGCGCAGACCAACACCGTGCTGCGTGCGCTTGGTCTTACCCTTGACGTTCAAGACTTGCACACCAACGACCTTCTTCTCGAAGAGCGCTTCGACGGCTTTCTTGATCTCGGGCTTGGTCGCGTCCTGGGCCACCTTGAACACGTACTGGTTGTTTTCGGCGGCGAATGCGGCCTTCTCGGTCATGTGAGGCCCGAGCAGAACCTTGAATACGCGTTCCTGGTTCATCCCAGCTTCTCCTCGAATTTACGCAGAGCGGAAACGGTGACCAGCACCTTATCAAAGGCAATCAGGCTCACCGGATCGGCAGCCGCGACATCCACCACATCGACGTAGGGAATGTTACGCGCGGCGAGAAACAGCTTTTCGTCGATATCTTCGGTGACGATCAACGCTTTCTCGAGATCCAGGTCCTTCAGCTTGGCAATCAGCTGCTTGGTCTTGGGGGCATCCACCGCAATGCTGTCAACGACGGTCAGACGTTCCTGACGGACCAGCTCAGAGAGAATCGAGCGCATGGCCGCGCGGTACATCTTGCGGTTGACTTTCTGGGTGTAGTCTTGGGGGCGTGCTGCAAAAGTAACGCCGCCGCTACGCCACAATGGCGAGCGGATAGTACCGGCACGCGCACGACCAGTACCTTTTTGACGCCACGGCTTCTTACCGCCGCCACGCACTTCGGCGCGAGTCTTCTGTGCACGAGTCCCCTGGCGACCGGCTGCGAAATACGCAGTCACGACCTGATGGACCAGCGACTCGTTAAACTCTTTACCGAAGGTAGCGTCGGACACTTCGACAGTGCCTGCTTCGGCACCTGCGAGATTCAAATTCATCGGTCTCATACCCCTCAGCGAGCTTTAACGGCACTGCGTACGGTGACTTCGCAGTCGGTCGCACCCGGCACGGCGCCTTTTACCAGAAGCAGGTTACGCTCGGCATCGACGCGCACTATTTCCAGGCTCTGGACGGTCACGCGCTCATTGCCCAGCTGACCGGCCATCTTCTTGCCCTTGAAGACGCGACCCGGCGTCTGGCACATACCGATGGAGCCCGGTGCGCGGTGCGCAAGCGAGTTGCCGTGGCCATTGTCTTGGGTACGGAAATTCCAGCGCTTGACGGCGCCCTGGAAGCCCTTGCCTTTAGAGGTGCCAGTCACATCGACTTTCTGACCGGCTTCAAAGAGGGATACGGTGATGTTGCCGCCCACTTCAGGAGCGTCTTCGCCTTCTGCCAGGCGAAACTCCATCAATGCACGACCGGCCTCGACACCTGACTTGGCGTACTGCCCTGCGGCAGCCTTGGTCAGATGCTTGGCCTTGCGGGATCCCGAAGTCACCTGAATCGCGCTATAACCGTCGGTGTCGACAGTCTTGACGCGAGTCACGCGATTCGGCTCGACCTCGATAACGGTTACGGGCACGGAGGTGCCATTTTCGGTAAAGATGCGGGTCATGCCGCTCTTTTTACCGACCAAACCGATAGTCATGTTCAGTCTCCTTTAGTGTACGGGGCTGTCACCCGCTATGGCTGCCCTTTCCAGAGCATTCCACTAGCACATTGTATGACGCCATCACGGCGTGACGACTTTATAGAAAAGCCGCTAGTGACTAGTGTGGTCAGTCGAGCTTGATTTGCACATCCACGCCAGCGGCGAGGTCGAGCTTCATCAACGCGTCTACGGTTTTTTCCGTGGGTTCGACAATGTCGAGCACACGCTTGTGAGTGCGAATCTCGTACTGATCGCGCGCGTCTTTGTTGACGTGCGGCGAAACCAATACGGTATAGCGCTCGCGATTAGTCGGCAGCGGGATCGGACCACGGACCTGAGCACCGGTACGCTTCGCGGTATCCACGATTTCTTGCGCGGACTGGTCAATCAGGCGATGGTCAAAGGCCTTCAACCGAATGCGAATCTTTTGGTTCTGCATTAGCCTTAAACTCCAATGGATGTCGACGGCGCGAGCCGTCTACCCACGCATTCAAAGGATGCGCATTATAGGCAGGCTGACAGTGACTGTCAAACATGCACAGAAAGGGGGCTCCCAAGGGAGCCCCCTTCGATCATCGAAGGACGGAGCCCTTATTGGATGATCTTGGCGACAACACCGGCTCCCACGGTACGCCCACCTTCGCGAACCGCGAAGCGCAGGCCGTCTTCCATGGCGATCGGCGCGATCAGCGTCACAGTCATCTGGACGTTATCGCCCGGCATGACCATTTCGACGCCTTCCGGCAGCTCACAGGTTCCGGTTACGTCCGTGGTCCGGAAGTAAAACTGCGGACGATAGCCCTTGAAGAATGGCGTGTGACGACCGCCTTCTTCCTTGGACAACACATAGACTTCAGCTTCGAAGGTAGTGTGGGGCGTAATAGTACCCGGCTTGGCCAGCACCTGGCCACGCTCAACGTCGTCACGCTTGGTGCCACGCAACAGCGCGCCAATGTTCTCGCCAGCACGACCTTCGTCGAGCAACTTGCGGAACATCTCAACGCCAGTAACGGTCGTCTTGGCGGTATCTTTCATACCCACGATCTCGACGTCTGAACCGCTCTTGACGACGCCGCGCTCGACACGACCAGTCACAACGGTACCGCGACCAGAAATCGAGAACACGTCTTCGATCGGCATCAGGAACGGCTGATCGATGGCACGTTCGGGCTCGGGAATGTACTCATCCATAGCACGAACGAGGTTAGCAACGGCGGTGGTACCCATGCCGTTGTCATCCTTGCCTTCCAGCGCCATCAGAGCGGAGCCGGTGATGATCGGGCAGTCATCGCCCGGGAAGTCGTACTCGTTGAGGAGTTCACGAACTTCCATTTCGACCAGCTCGAGGAGCTCTGCGTCGTCGACCATATCGGCCTTATTCAAGAACACGACGATGTTCGGAACACCAACCTGACGAGACAGCAGGATGTGCTCACGCGTCTGCGGCATCGGGCCGTCAGCCGCGGAACAGACCAGAATCGCGCCATCCATCTGCGCGGCGCCGGTGATCATGTTCTTGACATAGTCGGCGTGCCCCGGGCAGTCGACGTGCGCGTAGTGGCGCTCCTCGGACTGGTATTCGACGTGAGCCGTCGCGATGGTGATACCGCGCTCACGCTCTTCCGGCGCGTTATCGATCGTGGAGAATTCACGCCAGTCGCCGCCGAAAACTTCTGCGGAAACGCGAGTCAGTGCCGCAGTCAGCGTGGTCTTGCCATGGTCGACGTGACCGATGGTACCGACGTTGATATGCGATTTGTTACGTTCAAATTTTTCCTTAGCCACTGCTATAACCTCTTTACGTTAGCTAACGGTTAACCATTCTGGTTGATGACGGCTTCAACGACGCTGGAGGGCGCCTCTTCGTAATCCGCAAACTCCATAGTGTAGCTTGCGCGGCCCTGGGTCTGAGAGCGCAAATCGGTCGCGTAACCGAACATCTCAGCCAGCGGCACCGTGGCACGGATAATCTTGCCAGACGGCGAATCCTCCATGCCCTGAACGAGGCCACGGCGGCGGTTAATGTCGCCCATGACGTCCCCCATGAATTCTTCGGGAGTCACGACCTCAACCTTCATTACCGGCTCCAGCAGCACGCCCTTGGCCTTCGGCGCGCCTTCCTTGATCGCCATGGAAGAGGCAACCTTGAACGCAGTCTCGTTCGAGTCCACGTCATGGTAGGAACCATCGAACAGCGTGACCTTGACGTCAATCATCGGATAGCCCGCAATGACACCGTTCTGCAGCTGCTCATAGGCCCCTTTCTCGACGGCCGGCACGTATTCCTTGGGAACCACACCACCGACGATTTCGGAGGCGAACTTGAAGTTCATTTCTTCGTCTTCGCCTTTATCTTCGGGCGTCAGCGGCTCAATGCGCAGCAGCACGTGACCGTACTGACCACGACCACCCGACTGACGAACGAACTTGCCTTCCTGCTCGACACTGGCGCGAACCGTCTCGCGGTAGGCTACCTGAGGCTTACCGATATTGGCGTCGACTTTGAATTCACGACGCAGACGATCGACGATGATGTCGAGGTGGAGCTCGCCCATGCCAGAAATGATCGTCTGACCGGTTTCCTCATCGGATTTGACGCGGAAAGAAGGATCTTCCTGAGCCAGCTTGCCCAGCGCGGTCCCCATCTTCTCCTGGTCGGGCTTGGACTTCGGCTCCACGGCGACCGAGATCACCGGATCCGGAAATTCCATGCGCTCAAGAATGATCTTGTCCTGCAGATCACAGAGAGTGTCGCCAGTAGTAACATCCTTGAGCCCGATGCAGGCAGCGATGTCGCCCGCATAGACTTCCTTGATCTCCTCGCGTGAATTGGAGTGCATCTGGACGATACGGCCCACGCGCTCCTTCTTGCTCTTCACGGAATTGAAGATGCTATCACCGGACTTGAGCACACCCGAGTAGACGCGAATAAAGGTCAGCGTCCCCACGAACGGGTCAGTAGCGATCTTGAAGGCCAGCGCGGCAAAAGGCGCTTTATCGTCCGCTTCACGCGTGGCGATGGTGCCATCCTTATCGTCAAGCTCACCTTCGATAGCCTTGACTTCGGTCGGCGACGGCATATATTCGATCACGCCATCGAGTACCGCCTGGACGCCCTTGTTCTTGAACGCGCTACCGCACGTCACCAGAACGATCTCGTTATCCAGGGTACGGCGACGCAAGCCAGCCTTGATGTCTGCCTCGGAAAGGTCGCCCTCTTCGAGGTACTTGTCCATCAGCTCTTCGGACGCTTCGGCGGCGGCTTCGACCATCTGCTCACGGTACTTGGCAGCAGTATCCTTGAGCTCATCGGGAATATCGACGAGCTCATAGTTCATGCCATGATTGGCCTCATCCCAGAGGATCCCCTTCATCTGGATCAGGTCGACAACCCCTTTGAAGTTATCTTCCGCGCCCCAGTTGATCTGGATCGGGACCGTATTGGCCCCCAGCTTTTGCTTGAGCTGGTCGAGTACCATGAAGTAATCGGCACCGGCGCGGTCCATCTTGTTGACGAACACCATGCGCGGAACTTCATACTTGTGGGCCTGGCGCCAAACCGTTTCGGTCTGCGGCTGAACCCCGGAGGAACCACAAAGCACGACGACGGCACCGTCGAGAACGCGCAAGGAGCGCTCGACTTCGATCGTGAAGTCGACGTGCCCCGGCGTATCGATGATATTGATGCGATGCTCGTCGAACTGCTTGCTCATCCCCTGCCAGAAGCAAGTGGTCGCAGCGGAGGTAATCGTGATACCACGCTCCTGCTCCTGCTGCATCCAGTCCATGGTGGCGGCACCATCATGCACCTCGCCGACCTTGTGAGACAGGCCAGTATAGAACAGGACACGCTCGGTAGTGGTAGTCTTCCCGGCGTCGACGTGAGCCACGATACCGATATTACGGTAGCGATTAAGCGGAGTCTTGCGTGCCACGATGGAATACCCCGTTGGTTAGAAGCGGTAGTGAGAGAAGGCCTTGTTGGCATCTGCCATGCGATGCACGTCTTCACGCTTCTTCACAGCAGCACCCTTGCCTTCGGCGGCGTCCAGCATTTCGCCAGCGAGGCGCTGCACCATGGTCTTCTCACCACGACTGCGCGCCGCATCCACCAGCCAGCGCATGGCCAGGGCCTGACGGCGAGAAGGACGGACTTCCACGGGCACCTGATAGGTCGCACCGCCAACGCGGCGAGACTTGACCTCAACCATCGGCTGGATTGTTTCCAGCGCCTTGTCGAAGGTTTCCAGCGGCTCATCTTTGTTACGTTCGGCAACCCTGTCCAGCGCACCGTAGACAATGCGCTCAGCTACAGATTTCTTGCCGCTGATCATCAGGTGGTTCATGAACTTGGCCAGACGCTCACTTCCGAATTTCGGATCCGGGAGGATTTCGCGTTTGGCGACAACTCTTCTTCTAGGCATGATAAGCCCTCGTTTCGAAGGGTCTTTCAGGTAAACTCGAGACGACGCATCGCGCGCTCGACCTTACTCTTATCTGACCGATAGTAGTTGATGTCTTGATCGCTCAGCGATCAAGACTTGGGACGCTTGGTACCGTACTTGGAACGGCCCTGACGGCGATTCTGAACACCGGAAGTATCCAGCGCACCGCGAACGGTGTGATAACGCACACCCGGCAAGTCTTTTACACGACCGCCGCGGATCAGGACCACGGAGTGTTCCTGCAGGTTGTGACCTTCACCACCGATATAGGAAGCGACTTCGTAGCCATTCGTCAGGCGCACGCGGCAAACCTTACGAAGCGCCGAGTTCGGCTTCTTCGGAGTGGTAGTGTAGACACGGGTGCAAACCCCGCGCTTTTGCGGGCAAGACTGCAGCGCCGGCACGTCGCTCTTGGCGGCCGGGCGCTTGCGCGGCTTGCGCACGAGCTGATTGATCGTTGCCATATCTGTAGCTGACTCCAATGGTTGCCAAACCTTTCAACATTGGGACAGGACGTACCCACCCCACTGTTAAAGGCAGCGCATTCTAATGTCTGGCGACGAGCCTCGTCAAGTCCGCCACCACGTGGGCGCCGGACTTGACGGCATACGCCTAGAGGTCTTCGTCGTCGGCGTCCAGCGCGGTGAGCTGTGCGCCCAGCTCCTGTTCGACATCGGAGGCCGACGGATTGACCGTGTGCTCATCATCTTCACGCTTGCGACGCCGCTCGGCGTGATGCGCCAAGCCGGTTCCGGCCGGCACCAAGCGACCCACCACAACGTTTTCCTTGAGGCCGCGCAGATAATCGCGCTTGCCGGAGACCGCCGCCTCGGTCAATACGCGGGTGGTTTCCTGGAACGATGCCGCCGAGATGAACGACTCGGTTGCCAAGCTTGCCTTGGTGATACCCAGCAGCAGACGCTCGCATTTGGCCGGGAACTTGCCTTCCTGGGCCAGGCGTGCGTTTTCCTCGAGGACGCGGACATACTCCGCCTGATCGCCGGTAATGAAGGAAGAATCCCCGGCATCGGTGATTTCCACCTTACGCAGCATCTGGCGCACGATCACTTCGATGTGCTTGTCATCGATAACCACACCCTGCAGGCGATAGACGTCTTGGATCTCGACCGTGATGTACTTGGCCAGTTCCGCGGTCCCGAGCAGGCGTAGAATATCGTGAGGATTACTGGGACCCTCGGAGATGACCTCGCCTTTCTCCACCGTCTCGCCTTCGAACACGCCGATCTGACGCCCTTTGGGGATCAGCATCTCGACCGGTTCACCTTCTTCAGGCGTGACCGTCAGGCGACGTTTGCCCTTGGTTTCCTTGCCAAAGCTGATGGTCCCGGTGACCTCGGCCAGAATCGCTGGTTCCTTAGGCTTGCGTGCCTCGAACAAGTCGGCGACACGCGGCAGCCCGCCGGTAATGTCCTTGTTACCGGACGCTTCAACCGGGATACGCGCGATAACCTCACCAACCCCAACCTGATCGCCGTTTTCACCGGCGATGATGGCCTTGCCAGGCAGCATGTACTGCACCGGAGTATTGGAGCCCGGCAGCGTGACATACTCACCATTTTCGTCGAGCAGCATGATCATCGGGCGCTTGTCACGGCCGGAAGTTGGGCGCGCGGCGGTCTCGATCACCTCGATATTCGACAGGCCGGTCATCTCGTCCACGCTACGGTGGATAGTGCTGCCTTCTTCCATATCGCTGAACTGGACCCGGCCCGTGACCTCGGCCACAACCGGGTGAGTATGCGGATCCCACTTGGCGACCGGCGTCCCGCCATCGACCATGTCGCCGTCGCGCACCGACAGCTCGGCACCATACGGCAACTTGTAGTACTCACGTTCGCGACCATGCTCGTCAGCAACGGCCAGGGCACTCGAGCGAGACACAACGATGAGCTTGCCGTCATTGCGCTCAACATGCTTGATGTTATGCAGGCGCACCGTGCCGCCGTGTTTGACCTGAACGCTATCGACGGCCGAGGCACGCGATGCAGCCCCCCCGATGTGGAAAGTACGCATGGTGAGCTGGGTACCCGGCTCACCGATCGACTGCGCTGCGATGACACCGACGGCCTCGCCGGTGTTGACCTGATGGCCACGCGCCAAGTCACGGCCATAGCACGCCGAGCACACACCGTGTGCCGTTTCGCAGGTGATGGCACTGCGCACGATGATCTCGTCGACACCCATGGTATCGAGTTCGGCACACCAGGCTTCGTCAAGCAGGGTACCGCGCGGGATCAACACCTCCTCGGTCTGCGCATCAACAACGTCCTGCGCCACGATGCGACCCAGTACACGCTGTGCCAGCGAGACGATAATGTCACCGCCCTCGATGACCGGATGTACCGTCAACCCTTCATAGGTACCGCAGTCCTCTTCGGTCACTACCAGATCCTGAGACACGTCCACCAGTCGACGCGTCAGGTAACCAGAGTTGGCGGTCTTGAGTGCCGTATCCGCCAACCCTTTACGAGCGCCGTGCGTCGAGATGAAGTACTGCAGTACGTTCAGGCCTTCACGGAAGTTGGCAGTGATCGGCGTCTCGATGATCGAGCCATCCGGCTTCGCCATAAGCCCGCGCATCCCTGCCAACTGGCGGATCTGAGCAGCACTACCGCGAGCCCCGGAGTCGGCCATGATGAAGACGCTATTGAAGGAGTCCTGCTCGACCTGCTCGCCATTACGGTCGGTGACGACCTCCTTGGAGATTCCCGACATCATCGCCTTAGCGACCTTGTCGTTGGCCTTGGCCCAGATATCGATGACCTTGTTGTACTTCTCGCCCGCAGTCACCAGACCAGAGGAGAACTGGTCTTCGATTTCCTTGACCTCTTCCTCGGCGCCGTCGACGATTTCCCTCTTCGAGTCGGGAATGACGAAGTCGTTGACCCCGATCGATGCACCCGACCAAGTCGCCAGACGGAACCCGGTATACATCAACTGGTCGGCGAAGATGACCGTATCCTTGAGCCCCACACGACGATAGACGGCGTTGATCAAGCCGGAAATCGCCTTCTTCTTCATCGGCTGATCGACAAGCTCGTAAGGCATCCCATTGGGAAGGATACGGAACAACAAGGCACGCCCCACCGTCGTATCGCGCAGCGAGGTCTTGGCGGTCAGTTCGCCGCTGTCATCGTCCCGATCGTATTCGGTGAGTCGTACCTTGACACGCGCATGCATCGACACACTCTCGGTCCCGAACGCACGCTCGACTTCGTCGAGATTGGAGAAAACCATGCCTTCGCCCTTGGCATTGACCTTCTCGCGGGTCATGTAATATAGACCCAGCACGACGTCCTGGGACGGTACGATGATGGGCTCGCCGTTAGCTGGCGACAGCACATTGTTAGTGGCCATCATCAGCGTCCGCGCCTCGAGCTGTGCTTCCAGCGTCAACGGAACGTGTACGGCCATCTGATCGCCGTCGAAGTCGGCGTTATACGCCGCGCACACCAACGGATGCAGTTGGATCGCCTTGCCTTCGATCAACAACGGTTCGAAGGCCTGGATACCCAAGCGGTGCAGCGTCGGGGCACGGTTGAGCATGACCGGATGCTCGCGGATGACATCGGCGAGGATGTCCCACACTTCCGGTAGCTCGCGCTCGACCATCTTCTTGGCGGCCTTGATGGTCGACGCTTGGCCGTTCGCTTGTAGCCTGGAGTAGATGAACGGTTTGAATAGCTCAAGCGCCATCTTCTTGGGCAAACCGCACTGGTGCAGGCGCAGGGTCGGACCGACGGTGATGACGGAACGGCCGGAGTAATCGACACGCTTGCCCAGCAGGTTCTGGCGAAAACGCCCCTGCTTGCCCTTGATCATGTCGGCCAGCGACTTCAACGGACGCTTATTGGAACCAGTGATGGCACGGCCGCGACGACCGTTGTCGAGCAGCGCATCGACAGATTCCTGCAGCATCCGCTTCTCGTTGCGTACGATGATATCCGGCGCATTGAGATCGAGCAGGCGTTTCAGGCGGTTGTTGCGGTTGATCACGCGGCGATACAGATCGTTGAGATCCGAGGTCGCGAAACGACCGCCGTCCAGCGGCACCAACGGACGCAGATCCGGCGGAAGTACCGGTAGCACTTCCATGATCATCCACGCCGGGTCGTTGCCGGACTTGTAGAAGGCTTCCAGCAGTTTCAAGCGCTTGGAAAGCTTCTTGATCTTGGTTTCGGAGTTGGTCTGCGGAACTTCTTCGCGCAGGCGCTCGATCTCTTCTTCGAGATCGACATCATTGAGCAACGCCTGTACGGCTTCGGCACCCATGCGGGCATCGAAGTCGTCGCCGAATTCTTCCAACGCTTCGAAGTACTGCTCATCGCTAAGCAGCTGGCCGCGCTCAAGCGTGGTCATGCCTGGATCGATGACCATGAAGCTCTCGAAATAGAGCACACGCTCGATATCGCGCAGGGTCATGTCCAGGAACAAGCCGATGCGTGACGGCAGCGACTTGAGGAACCAAATATGCGCCACCGGCGCAGCCAGTTCGATATGACCCATACGCTCGCGGCGCACAGCGGCCTTAGTGACCTCGACGCCGCACTTTTCGCAAATGATGCCACGATGCTTCATGCGCTTGTACTTACCGCACAAGCACTCGTAATCCTTGACCGGACCGAAGATCTTGGCGCAGAACAGGCCATCACGCTCAGGCTTGAACGTACGGTAGTTGATGGTCTCAGGCTTTTTGACCTCGCCATAGGACCAAGAGCGGATCAAGTCCGGCGACGCGAGCGTAATCTTGATCGCATCGAATTCTTCGGACTGTGCCTGCGATTTGAGGACTTTCACCAAATCTTTCATGGGGTCGGCTCCGTAGCGGAGTTGTCATGAGCGGGGCCTCTAGAGGCCCCGCGGACCGTCATTCGTCAGCGTGAAACGCTCAGCCTTCCAGCTCGATATCAATACCCAGCGAGCGGATTTCCTTCACCAATACGTTGAAGGATTCCGGCATGCCTGCCTGCATCGAGTGGTCGCCGTCGACGATGTTCTTGTACATCTTGGTACGGCCTTCCACGTCGTCGGACTTGACGGTCAGCATTTCCTGCAAGGTATAGGCCGCGCCATAGGCTTCCAGCGCCCAGACCTCCATCTCACCGAAGCGTTGTCCGCCGAACTGCGCCTTACCGCCCAGCGGTTGCTGGGTCACCAGCGAGTACGAGCCGGTGGAACGGGCGTGCATCTTGTCGTCGACCAGGTGGTTGAGCTTGAGCATGTACATATAGCCCACCGTCACGGAACGATCGAAGGTTTCCCCCGTACGCCCGTCATAGAGCGTCATCTGACCGGAATCCGGCAGGTTGGCCAGGCTCAGGAGATGCTTGATCTCGTGCTCCTTGGCACCATCGAAGACCGGCGTCGACACCGGCACGCCATTGCGCAGATTCTTCGCCAGGGTGATGATCTCGTCATCGCTGAGCGAGTCGATATCCTCCTGGCGCGTCTCGGCGGTGTTGTACACTTGCCCCAGGAAGTCGCGAATCTCCGCCATCTGCTGCTGGCGGGCACCGCGCAACATCTCGTTGATCCTCACCCCGAGTCCCCAGGCCGCCATGCCCAGGTGTGTCTCAAGAACCTGACCGACGTTCATGCGCGAGGGCACACCCAACGGATTGAGCACTAGGTCGACCGGCTCGCCATTGTCATCGAATGGCATGTCCTCGACAGGCATGATCGATGAAATGACACCCTTGTTACCGTGACGGCCGGCCATCTTATCGCCGGACTGGATGCGACGCTTCACGGCGAGATAGACCTTGACGATCTTGAGCACGCCCGGCGCCAAGTCGTCGCCCTGAGTCAGCTTGCGCTTCTTGTCCTCGAAACGTTCGTCCATCTCCTTGCGACGTGTTTCCAGCTGCTCATCGGCCTGAGCCAAGAGCTCGTTGAGCGCCTCGTCCTGCATGCGCAGCTTGAACCACTGGCTGCGTGGTAGCTCGTCGAGGTAAGCTTCATCGAGAACGTCACCTTTCTTGAGCTTAGGACCGCCATTGACCGGCTGACCGAGCAAGGTGCGCTTGAGGCGCTCGAAGGTGGCTTCTTCGGCGATGCGGTACGTTTCCTGAAGATCTTTGCGTACTTCATCAAGCTGGCTTTGCTCGATAGAGAGCGCGCGCGAATCCTTGTCGACGCCATCGCGAGTGAAGACCTGCACATCGATGATCGTGCCCTTCATACCCGTCGGCGCGCGCAGCGAGGTGTCCTTCACGTCGGACGCCTTCTCACCGAAGATCGCACGTAGCAGTTTTTCTTCCGGCGTCAGCTGGGTTTCGCCCTTGGGCGTGACCTTGCCGACCAGGATATCGCCAGGGCCGACCTCGGCACCGATATAGACGATACCTGCATCGTCGAGCTTTCCAAGTGCCGCTTCACCGACGTTGGGAATGTCCGAGGAAATCTCCTCGGCACCCAGCTTGGTATCGCGAGACACGCAGGTCAGCTCCTGGATATGGATGCTGGTGAAGCGGTCTTCCTCGACTACACGCTCCGAGATGAGGATGGAGTCCTCGAAGTTGTAACCGTTCCACGGCATGAACGCCATGCGCATGTTCTGACCCAGCGCCAGATCCCCCATGTCGACGGAAGGCCCGTCGGCCAGGATATCACCGTTTGCCACGGTATCGCCCGGGCGTACGATCGGGCGCTGGTTCATGCAGGTATTCTGGTTGGAACGCAAGTACTTGGTCAGGTTATAGATATCGACGCCAGCTTCACCGCCAATGATCTCATCTTCATTGATGCGTACCACGATGCGTTTGGCATCGACCGAGTCGATCACCCCGCCGCGGCGCGCGATCGCACAGACACCGGAGTCACGAGCAACGAAACGCTCCATGCCCGTGCCAACCAACGGCTTCTCGGCACGTAGGGTCGGGACAGCCTGACGCTGCATGTTCGAGCCCATCAAGGCACGGTTGGCGTCATCGTGTTCGAGGAACGGAATCAACGCTGCGGCCACGGACACCACCTGACGCGGCGACACGTCCATCAACGTGACCTTGTCCGGCGCCATGAAGGTGGTCTCGCCCCTGTGACGTACCTGCACCAGATCGTCGACCAGCTTGCCGTTCTCGTCCACCGTCGCCGAGGCCTGGGCGATGATGAAGTCACCTTCCTCAATGGCCGACAAGTGCACGACGTCATCGGTGATCTGACGATCATCTACCCTGCGATACGGCGTTTCCAGGAAGCCGTAGCTATTGGTGTGACTGTAGGTCGCCAGCGAGTTGATCAAGCCGATGTTAGGGCCTTCCGGCGTCTCGATCGGGCAAAGACGGCCGTAGTGCGTGGCATGCACGTCACGCACTTCGAAGCCGGCACGCTCACGGGTCAGACCACCCGGCCCAAGCGCGGACACACGACGCTTGTGCGTGACCTCGGAGAGCGGATTATTCTGGTCCATGAACTGGGACAGCTGCGAGGAGCCGAAGAACTCCTTCACTGCGGCCGCCACCGGCTTGGCATTGATCAGATCCTGCGGCATCAAGCCTTCGCTCTCGGCCATGGAGAGACGTTCCTTGACCGCGCGCTCGACACGCACCAGACCGACGCGGAACTGGTTTTCCGCCATCTCGCCAACGCAACGAATACGGCGGTTGCCCAGGTGGTCGATATCATCGACGTCACCAAAACCGTTACGGATATTGATCAGCTCGCGGAGAACATCAAGGATGTCCTGGTTATCGAGAATCCCGGAACCTGTATCCCCTTCGTGACGCAGACGGCGGTTGAACTTCATGCGACCGACGCCCGAAAGGTCGTAGCGATCCTCGGTGAAGAACAAGTTATGGAACAGCGTCTCGGCCGCTTCCTTGGTCGGCGGCTCTCCGGGGCGCATCATGCGATAGATCTCCACCAGCGCCTCGAGTGGAGAGCGCGTGGTGTCAATCTTCAACGTATCGGAGACGAACGAGCCCGCGTCGAGATCGTTGGTGTACAACGTCTCGAGCGTGGTGATGCCCGCCTGGCCGAGCGTTTCAAGCAGCTCGGGGGTGATTTCCGTATTGCATTCGCATACCAGCTCACCGGTATTCGGATCGACCTGATCCTTGGCCAGCGTCTTGCCGAACAGGTACTCCATCGGCACATCGAGGCGCTCGAGGCCGGCTTTTTCCATCTGGCGAATATGTTTCTGGGTAATGCGACGACCTTCCTCGACGATGACGTTGCCCTCGCCATCTTGGATATCGAAGGTCGCCGTCTCGCCACGCAGCCGTGACGGCACCAGCTCGACGCTGAACCCTTTCTTCTCGACATGGAAGGTGCTGGTGTCGAAGAACGTCTCGAGGATCTCCTCGGCACTCATGCCCAGCGCGCGCAGCAACACCGTAGCCGGCAGCTTGCGGCGACGATCGATGCGGACGTAGACGTTGTCCTTGGGATCGAACTCGAAATCCAGCCATGAACCGCGATACGGGATAATTCGCGCGGAGTACAGCAGCTTGCCGGACGTGTGACTCTTGCCCTTGTCATGGTCGAAGAACACACCCGGCGAGCGATGGAGCTGGGAGACGATGACACGTTCGGTACCGTTGACAACGAAGGTACCGTTTTCGGTCATCAAGGGGATTTCCCCCATGTAGACTTCCTGCTCTTTAATGTCCTTGATCGCCTTGTTGGACGAGTCCTTATCGTAGATGATCAAGCGCACCTTGACCCGCAGCGGCGCCGAATAAGTCACACCACGCAGTTGGCATTCCTTGACGTCGAACGCCGACGTGCCAAAGCGGTAGCTGACATACTCGAGAGCGGCATTGCCGGAAAAGCTCTCGATAGGGAACACGGACTTGAAAGCAGCATGCAAGCCGACGTCAAGGCGTTCTTCGATAGCCCGGTCCTGCTGGAGGAAGTCGTAGTAGGAATCAAGCTGAATGGCCAGCAGGTAAGGCACATCCATCACTTGTGGCAGTTTGCCGAAATCCTTGCGGATGCGTTTTTTCTCAGTGTATGAGTAAGCCATCTGTATTCCCCAGCTTGTTCACCTTGGGTGACCGGTGCGTGGTCGGCGCCGCCTGAAGGGACTTCCCATCAGGCGCTGACGGCAAGCCCTTACGAGAGCTCGCCGTCGGAATTCGTCTAGTCAGACACGTGACATTCTGGCTAGCAGCAACAGAAAAAGGCCGGCAGCGGGAAAACCCGCCGCCAGCCATGAAGCTTACGCAGCGCGTAAAGCCATGGTCACCGGAGTTACTTGAGTTCCACGGATGCGCCAGCTTCTTCCAACTTGGTCTTGGCTTCGTCGCCATCTTCCTTGGACATGCCTTCCTTGAGGGTTGCCGGGACGCCGTCGACGGCTGCCTTGGCTTCTTTGAGACCCAGGCCAGTGATCTCACGGACCACTTTGATGACGTTGACCTTCTTATCACCAGCTTCAGCCAGCACCAGGTCAAACTCGGTCTGTTCTTCAGCTTCTTCGCCTTCGCCACCACTTGGGCCAGCCACGACAGCAGCGGCCGCAGAAACACCGAACTTCTCTTCCATCGCAGAAACCAACTCAGCCACTTCCATGACGGACATTTCGGCGACAGCGTTGATGATATCTTCTTGAGTCAGTGCCATTGTCAAATTCCTAACTTTGCGGGAGCCTCATGTCATGAGCGCTCATTGATACAGGGTTCGTGCCAGTCGGTTCAACCTGCCCTTAGGCGGCTTCTTCCTGCTTCTGGTCACGCAACGCAGCGAGTGTACGAGCCAACTTACCAGCCGATGCTTCCTTCATGACGGACATCAGCTTGGCGATGGCTTCATCATGTGTCGGCAGCGTCGCCAGGCGATCAAGGCCGGAAGCCGGGATGAACTCACCTTCGTATGCCAGCGCCTTAATCTCGAAATCTTTCTCATTCTTGGCGAACTCCTTGAACAAACGAGCGGCAGCGCCCGGATGCTCATAGGAAAAGGCCAACATGGTCGGACCCGAGAACGTCTCGTTGAGGCACTCCCAAGGAGTACCTTCAAGGGCGCGGCGTGCCAATGTGTTGCGCACAACACGAACTTGCACGCCATTCTCGCGAGCCTGCTTGCGCAGTTCAGTCATGGCGCTTTCCGCCACACCGCGAGAATCGGCAACGACGACGGAGAGCGCATCTTGTGCGGCTTCACTGACCTCGGCAACGATCGCTTTCTTGCCTTCGAGTGCTAATGGCACAGTGATCACTCCTTCGTACCGGACGCCTTTCAGGGCGTTCCAGTGGTTACCATCTCCCCCATCTTCGCTTGTCACGAGAGGGGGCCGGGGTGATGGTGCTCACCAGAAGACTGGCGGCCACACCATCTGCGCAGGCGGCTTTTGAGGTCCATTAAGCCATGCTCGTTCGACGAAGCTTGGCACCTGCGGTCTTTGACGGTGCCCCGCCGCCACGCCTAGACGCTGTGCACGGGGACCGCAAAGTTACTGCCTTTCCCGCGACTCACACGAAGGGCGTGTGATCCACGGTCAACCCTGGCCCCATGGTAGTGGACAGGGTAATTTTCTTGAAGTAGATGCCCTTGGACGTACTCGGCTTGAGACGCTTCAGGTCACCGATCAATGCATCGAGGTTGCCCTTGATAGCATTGGCGTCGAAATCCACCTTACCGATAGCGGCATGAATGATGCCGTTCTTGTCGGTACGAAAGCGAACCTGGCCTGCCTTCGCGTTCTTCACGGCAGTGGCGACGTCCGGCGTTACGGTGCCGACCTTGGGGTTGGGCATCAGGCCACGCGGACCGAGGATCTGGCCCAGCTGTCCAACGACACGCATGGCGTCCGGTGCAGCCACCACTACATCGAAATCCATATTGCCTTTTTTGACATCTGCCGCCAGCTCGTCCATCCCTACGACATCGGCACCTGCCTCTGTCGCGGCATCGGCAGCAGCGCCTTGCGCAAAGACAGCGACACGGGCGGTCTTGCCCGTACCGTTCGGCATGACAGTAGCGCCACGCACGACCTGGTCGGATTTACGCGGGTCAACGCCGAGGTTGATTGATACTTCGACGGATTCTTTGAACTTGACCGCGGATACTTCAGACAATAGGGCGACAGCTTCTTCCAGGTTATACACCTTGGAATTGTCGACCTTTTCGCTGAGCATCTGCGCGCGCTTGGTAAGCTTGGCCATGATCAGAGACCCTCCACGTTGAGGCCCATGCTACGGGCACTGCCTGCAATGGTGCGGACAGCCGCATCAAGGTCGGAAGCCGTCAAATCGGGCTCCTTGGTCTGGGCAATCTCTTCCAGCTGCTCACGTGTCACGGCACCGACCTTGGTCTTGTTCGGCACACCAGAGCCAGTCTTGATTCCTGCCGCTTTTTTCAACAGCACTGCTGCGGGCGGCGTCTTGGTGATGAACGTGAAGCTACGATCAGAATAGACCGTGATTACGACCGGCGTTGGGAGGCCCGGCTCAATGTCCTGAGTTTCGGCATTGAACGTCTTGCAGAACTCCATGATATTGACGCCGTGCTGACCCAGCGCAGGGCCCACGGGGGGACTCGGATTGGCCTTACCTGCTGCGACCTGCAGCTTGACATAGGCCTGTACTTTTTTCGCCATATTGGACTCCAGTTGGGTGGTAACGCCTTGCGGCTCCCCGTTTCAAAGAGGCCCTAGGACCTCTACGACATACACCGGCTTCTACCGAGCCGGCGTCTTGAATTCATTCTTTTTCGACCTGAGCAAACTCGAGCTCGACAGGCGTCGAGCGCCCGAAGATCAGCACGCTGACATGCAAGCGGCTCTTCTCGTAGTTGACTTCTTCCACCACACCGTTGAAATCGGCAAAAGGCCCATCTACGACACGCACGGTTTCGCCTGGATCAAAGAGCGTCTTGGGACGCGGCTTGTCCGTACCGTCCTGCACACGACGCAAGATGCCATCGGCTTCTTTTTGCGTAATCGGTGCCGGCTTTTCCGGCGTACCGCCAATGAACCCCATGACACGCGGCGTCTCATTCACCAAGTGCCAAGTGGCGTCGGTCATTTCCATCTCGACAAGCACGTAGCCGGGATAGAACTTTCGCTCGCTCTTGCGACGCTTGCCGTCACGCATCTCGACGACTTCTTCGGTCGGCACCAGAATTTCTCCAAACTGGTCTTCCATGCCATACATCTTGATGCGCTCATGAAGAGAACGCATCACATGCTTTTCGAAACCCGAGTAGGCGTGGATGACGTACCAACGCTTGGACATGAAAACTCCTAACCTATGATGCCGGACATGGCCCAGCCGAGAAGCGTATCGATCAGCCATAGCAGAATGCCGACCAACACTACGGCCACTAAGACGATCGCGGTGGTCTGAATCGTCTCGGGGCGCGTCGGCCACACTACGCGCTGAATTTCTTTACGCGACCCGCGCGCCAACTCGGTCAGCGCACGCCCTTTGGTCGTGGTCAATGCCACCGCCGCAGCGGCTACACCAAGCACCACGACACCGAGCACGCGATACAGCAGCGCTTGATCGGCAAAATAAGCATTGCCTGCCACCGCTAGAACGACAAGAACGACGGCAACCGCCCATCTAGCGACATCGAAACGCGACTCTTGCACCTCGGCGCTTTGTTTCATGGAAAAGGATCTCCTAAGGCGCGGCAAGCGTAACAAGAAAGAATAAAGGAAGAACCAGCACTGAGGAAGGCTGGCAGGCCAGGAGGGACTCGAACCCCCAACCTGCGGTTTTGGAGACCGCTGCTCTGCCAATTGAGCTACTGGCCTATACTCTGCAACCTGGCGCTTTGCTGGTAGGCTTTTCTACAGCGCGCGCCATGATAGCTAACTACAACCAGGAAGGCAACCCAGCTGCATTCCTCAAGACGAGAAGCCAGCCTCGCCCAATAATGGAGCTCATGGACGGATTTGAACCGTCGACCTCACCCTTACCAAGGGTGTGCTCTACCCCTGAGCTACATGAGCTTAACTTGGAGCGGACAGCGGGGATCGAACCCGCATCATCAGCTTGGAAGGCTGAGGTTCTACCATTGAACTATGCCCGCCTGCCCACTCTTCGCTTGCGCCCTAAGGCTGGCGGTCAAGCATCTAATCTGGTGGAGGGGGAAGGATTCGAACCTTCGAAGCTTGCGCGGCAGATTTACAGTCTGCTCCCTTTGGCCACTCGGGAACCCCTCCAACGCGGCGATAAATTCTACGGGTTTTGAGAACTGTGTCAAGCACTTAATTTACAATGCTTTTCCATAACCCTGTCGAATCGAAGCGCGCAGCAGTATGTCAAAGCAGCATTGAGAATGCAAGCCCAGCCCTAACTTTTTCCAGAGGAGGAACAGGGGGTGGCAACGGCGCCCCGGCCAACCGACCAGCGCGCTCCGCCGCCGTCAGTGGGTAGCATGTTTCAAGCCCTGCATAGACCATGTCCGGCCATACTGCATGCGGGATACGCAGTCCACGTGACACTACCCGGGCATCTCCCCCAGTCAAGAGCAGAGGTAATGCAACGCCTTCCCGGTCACATACTTCGCTATAAATACGATTAACAGCGCTGACTGCCGACATGTAAATCCCGTGATTGACCGCCTCAACCGTGTTGCGCCCTGGTGCCAATAGCTCATCTGCTTCACTGTCAGGGTCAATGGCCACATTACGCGTCCCCAGCTTGAGGCTTTCTTTCATCAAGCGCAGGCCGGGGATGATATACCCCCCCAGATGGCGACCACCGGGCAACACAAAATCCATGGTGATCGCGCTGCCGCAATCGACACTGCAACAGCCCCCAGTCAGCTGATAGCCGGCCAGCGCCCCCATCCAACGGTCGACGCCAAGACGTTCGGGCTCATCATAACCGCAGCTGACACCAAGTGCTTCGGGAGTCGAGCGCGCCACGTGCACCACACCGACCTGGCGCCGAAGTAATGTCACGGTATCGCGCAGTACGGATTCTCGCGCAACGCTCGAGATACGCACAGCCTCTACCACATCGAGATCTGGTATGTCGGCACCAGGCCGCCACTCTTCCCGCGTCCAGACAGCCCCGCGAGAGCGAATTTCACTGCTCGCAACATCTTTCAGGCGCCATTTCGACAAGGTATTGCCGATATCGAGATCCAAAATCATGAGCGCGCGCGCAAGCTGATTTCACCACCGGCCAATAGCCGGGCTTCCCCATTCACATTGACTCGCAAATTCCCGGTGGCATCCACATCCCCGGCAACAGCCGTATAGGTGCGCCCACCCTGAGCGACATCCACCTCGCGCCCTGCATAGGCATTGCGACGATTCCAGGCATCACGCCACGGCTCGAAGCCATGTTGCTCGAAAAGAGGCAACATTCCCAGCAAAGCCTCTACCAGCGACGCGGACAGCGCATTGCGCGAAACGTCGGGCCTGACGTCATGCAGGGCCGCAACGGGCTGTTCCACGCGGTTTCGTGCCGATTCAAGCAAAGCCACATTCAGCCCAATGCCGATGACCACCTCACAGGGGCCGGCAACATCGCCACTCACTTCCAGCAGGATGCCTGCCAACTTCGCAGTGCCCACATCCCGGCGCATCAAAAGGTCATTTGGCCATTTCAGCGCCACAGGCACGGATAGGCCCTCGAGCACTTCGGCTAGCACTACGCCCACGGCCAGGCTCAAGCCTTCCAGCGCGGATGCGCCTTCATCGAAACGCCAGCCCAGCGAGAACAGCAAACCACCCCCCCAGGGACAAATCCAATGACGACCGCGTCGTCCACGCCCTTCACTCTGGCTCTCTGCCAAGCACACCTCGGCATGCCCCGCGTGCTGCTGAAAGCGTTCGCGCAGAAAGGTGTTGGTTGAAGGCAGCGCATCTTCGACGAAAAGGCGGGTCAAATGATGACGCGGCTCTGCAGGCAGGCGCTCTATGATAGCCGGCCCGGACAACAGGTCGAGCGGCTCGGACAAACGATATCCCTGCCCTTTCACCGCCTCCAACTGCAATCCCATTTTCTCCAGCTTCTTGAGTTGCTTCCAGACCGCTGTGCGTGAAACGCCCAGTTGCTCGCCCAATTGTTCGCCGGAGTGATACTCACCGTCGCTCAGCAAACGGATCAGATCACCAATCGTCATTCTGATCATCCCCGTCGGGAAAAAACGCCATTCTATCGAAATGCGCTCCGCCAGGGGAGCATAGCCGACTAAAGCGCAATAAATTACGCTGTCAGGCGACAAGCTTAGCCGCAGAGTGCGCCCACAGCTTTTCTAACCTGCAGCATTTTTCCGGCCCCAAACGACGACACCCCCGACCAACTGGCCGGGGGTGTCGAACTAAATGCCTGATAATGACCGGGGCGGCCTTCCGCCGGGCGGCGCTACGCGGCTCTCCAGGGGAAGGCCCTCAATGAATGAACCCCGACCAATGGCCGGGGTTCGAAATAAATGCCTGACGATGACCTACTCTCGCATGGGGAAGCCCCACACTACCATCGGCGCTAAGC
>NZ_JARANY010000189.1 GCF_029889885.1 Chromohalobacter sp. 296-RDG | reverse complement strand
CCTCACCTTCATGGAGTACATGCACAACGCCGTGCGCATGGCCGCCATCGCGCGGCGCCAGGTGATCTTCGTCTACACCCACGACTCCATCGGCCTGGGCGAAGATGGCCCGACGCACCAGCCCATCGAACAGCTCAATGCGCTACGCATCACGCCCAACTTGGCAACGTGGCGCCCCTGCGACGCCACCGAAACCAGCGTGGCCTGGCTGGCGGCGCTCAAGCGCCAGGACGGCCCCACGGCCCTGGTCTTCTCGCGCCAAGGGCTACCTGGGCAAGCACGCGATGTCGCGCAGCTCGCCGCTATCGAACGTGGCGGCTATGTGCTCAAGGATTGCGACGCCATGCCCGAGTTGATTCTCATCGCCACCGGTTCGGAAGTGGGCCTGGCCATGGACGCCGCCACCCAACTCAACGATCAGGGGCGGCAGGTCCGCGTCGTCTCGATGCCCTGCGCCAGCGCCTTCGATGCCCAAGACGCCGATTACCAGGAGACGGTGTTACCGCCTGCGGTGACACGCCGCCTCGCCATCGAAGCTTCGCATCCCGACTATTGGCGCAAGTACGTCGGTCCTCGCGGCAGCGTGATCGGCATGACCGGCTACGGGGAATCGGGCAAGGCCGAGGACCTTTTCCGCCACTTCGGATTCACCGTCGAGAACGTGATCGACACGGCCCGCGCCTTGCTCGACTGAGGCGTCTGGCGACATGGCCGCCAGGGTCATGTCGCCCCCTTGATTCTCTCCTTCAGCATCGCCAAGACAAATGGTGAGGCAATCAGGAAGACTGCCTCGGGAAGGTTCGTCACCGACGATCTCGTTAAGGAGGATGATATGAGTCGCAAGACCCTCACCGCCGTCAATCCCGCCAACGATCAAGTCCTCGGCGAGCACGACATGCTCGATGATGCCCAGTTGGCTGAAAAGCTCGACCAAGCCCGTGCGGGCTATGCCGAATTCCGTCACCTGCCGTTGGCCGACCGTCGCCAACGGCTCACCACACTGGCCGACTTGATCGATGAACATCAGCGCGAAATGGCTGAAATCATCGCCCATGAAATGGGCAAGCCCTTCCACCAAGGCATTGCCGAGACGCAGATTTCCTCGGCCATCGTGCGCTTCTACGCCGACAACCTGGACTCCCTGCTCAAGCCCCAGCCACGCCAGGTAGAAGGCGCACAGAAGGCGGAGATCGTCCACGATCCGATGGGCGCCGTGCTTGGCGTGATGCCGTGGAACTATCCTCTTTATCAGGTGGTGCGTTTCGCCGCGCCCAACCTGGCGGGTGGCAACGTTTGCCTGCTCAAGCACGCCTCCAACGTACCGGGCTGTGCCAAATACATTACCAAGCTGTTTCATGATGCCGGCTTCAAGGAAGGCACCTTCACCTGGCTGCCAGTCGGCTCCGATAAGGTCGAAGGCATCGTTCACGACCCGCTCGTCTGCGGCGTCACGCTGACCGGCAGCGAGGAAGCCGGCCGCGCCGTGGCCAAGATCGCCGGCGACGCCATCAAGCCCAGC
>NZ_JARANY010000188.1 GCF_029889885.1 Chromohalobacter sp. 296-RDG | reverse complement strand
CACCGACGAATCCTTGCCGATGGAATACAGCATCACCGGATTGGCGAATTCAGCGGCCACCTCGCGGATGATACGGATCGACTCCGCCTCGAGCTGCTTCAAGTGGGTCTGGCGTTCGGGGGTTATCTCGGTCATAAGCAGTCCCTTGGGAAAATTTGGGCTTCGGGCTTCGGCAGCATTTTAGCTCGTGGCTCGTGGCTCGTAGCTCGTGGCTCGCGGCCCGTAGCTCGCCGCTCGTGGCTCCTATCTAAAACCCCCACACCAGCGGTATGAGGCCGATGACGATAACACCGGTCAGCAGGCTCATCGGTGCGCCGAGGCGTAGGTAGTCGACGAAGCGGTAGCCGCCGGGGCCGAGGACCATGAGGTTGGTCTGGTAGCCCAGCGGGGTCATGAAACTCGCGGAGGCGGCGAACATGATGGCGATGACGAAGGGCATGAAGTTCACGCCCAGTTGCTCGGCCACGGCGCTGGCGACGGGGAACATCAAAACGGCGGCGGCGTTGTTGGTGATCAGTTCCGTGAAGATCACCGTCAGCACGTACACCATGGCGAGCGCTACCCAGGGAGGTAAACCATCCCCCAGCAGTAACCATTGGGCGATTTGCTGTGCCGCACCGGTCTTATCCATCGCGTTGCCCAGGGCGAACGAGGCGGCGATGACGATCAATACCGAGAGTTCCAGATAGCGCCGTGCCTTGCTCGCGGTGACACAACGCAACGCCAGCATGGCGCCCCCGGCGAGAAACGCGGCTTCGAGAATGCTCAAAAGCCCCGTAGCGCTGACCAGCACCATGGCGCCGAGAATGCCCAGCGCCCAGGGGGCCTTGCGAAAATCCGGCGGCGTGGAGTCGTTGAGCGCGCTGACCAGCAGGAAGTCTTTACGGTACTGGTATTGCGAGACGAATTCTTGGGCGGTTTCCAGCAACAGCGTATCGCCCACCTGCAGGCGGATGTCCCCCAGCTTGCCGGGCAAGCGGCGCCCGTGGCGAGAAATCGAGAGAATTACCGCCTGATAGCGCGAGCGAAAGCGCGATTCGCGCACGGTCTGTTCGATGCCGGTAAAGTCCGGCCCGATCACGGCTTCGACCAGGCAGCGCCGATGGTGTGCGATATCCAGCTTGCGCACGTCGCCATTGGCGGGCCGCAGGCCATGAATGCGGCGAAGCTCGCGTGCGCTCTCCGGCGCTCCGACGAACACGAGTATGTCGTCGGCTTGCAGCTTGGTCTCCGGCGGCACGGCGGTCATCAATTCACCCGCACGTTCGATATCCGCCAGGTAACCATGCCCCAGACTGCGCAAGCCGGCGTCGGCAATGGTCTTGCCCTCTAGCGGCCCTTTGGGGATCACGCTGACTTCGACGGAGTACTCACGCGCCTGCTCGAGCTGTTCCAGCGCGCCCTGGCGATTGGGCAGCAAGCGATCCGCCATCAGGTACAGAAAGCCCCCGGCGATGAGCACCAGCGGCACGCCAACCTTGGCCAGTTCGAACATGTGCAGCGAGATGCCGCGCTCGCTCTGCAACAAGCCA
>NZ_JARANY010000187.1 GCF_029889885.1 Chromohalobacter sp. 296-RDG | reverse complement strand
CTCAAGGGCGACCGTGAAGCCAAGAAGCTCGCCCATTGGCAAGCCGTCGCGGTCAGCGCCTGCGAGCAATGCGGGCGCAGCCGTGTGCCCTCCGTGCATCCCCCGCAAACGTTCAACGCTTGGCTAGCGGCACGCGACGAAGCGTTACGCCTCGTCCTGCATCCCGCCACCGACACCGCCTGGCAACACGCCAGTGGCATTACCCGCGCCGCACTCCTCGTCGGCCCCGAAGGTGGCTTATCGCCCGCCGAAATCGACGCCGCCTACACCGCCGACTTCGCCGCCCTGACCCTTGGCCCCCGCATCCTGCGCACTGAAACCGCCCCCGTCGTCGCCCTCACGATGTTGCAGCATTACTTTGGTGATTTGACTTATGCGCAATATTGATCCAGTAACACCTGGCGAGTTACTGAAGGAAGAGTTTCTAGAGCCCATGGGGATCTCCCAGTATCGGCTGGCCAAGGAAATTGGAGTTCCGGCTCAGCGTATTGGACAGATCATTGCTGGCAAGCGCTCGATAACGGCCGATACAGATCTGCGACTCTGTCGGTTCTTTGGACTGTCCAATGGTTACTGGTTGCGTGCCCAAACAGCATATGACACCGAAGTCGCGGAGGATGCCTTGGCCGATCAACTGAACAGTATTCGGCCTTGGAACTCGGGTTCATGCATGGACCACAGGGCATAATAAGTCGCGCCAAGACCGCCTATGTCGTCGCTCTCGGCGCGTGGATAGCGTTAGATCCAGACTTCGTTTTCAGCATTCAGTGCTCCGCCCTCGTCGCCAGTATTCTTAACGCCTTTGGGCTCGATCAACATCAGGTGAACTTCACTGGCAGCATGGGGTTTGTGCTCGACGCCGTGCGGCACGACGTAGATATCTCCTGGTCCAAGTGCCACAGAGCCATCACGGAAGTCTATGCGGAGCTCACCATGCGTGACCTTTCATGGTGATATGGAGGTTTATGGGCTATCTATCGCCTTTTGTCATTGGTGGTGCTCTGGGAGCTCTAAGTTGGGCTGTTTGTCCAGTAGTATCGGGTCAATTCGAGCCCTTTGATACGCTGCTCGGGTTTATCATTGGGCAAGCATTGATGCTCACCTTCGCCATCTATACCGGCTGGACGAAAAGATTGATGTTTCTCTTCCTGCTGGTGGTGGGTATGTATGTAGGTCAAAACCTGTATGCCTATATATTCAGCCCTGCGTTTGGTTCCAGCGATATGGGGGAATGGTTCCTGCTGGGGCTCGTGACAAGCGTATTCCTCTGCATCCTTCCCCTCGTTGGTGGTGGCGTGGCCAGATGGCTTGTGGTGTGCTCGCAACGTGACCGAAAGTAAGTGACCATACGGACTGTCTATCCCGGTCTTGAACTTTGCGTGCTGTCATCACCGTTGGATTCATCTACCTTTGGCTCGTGCCCGTCGTCTCAAGAACGACCCTTATCCTTTATGTATCATTGCCCGGTGTGAGAGCTACCGATATGCGTGGATCTGAATTCGCTGAGCTGCAAAGTTTCATGGCGATCGTGGAGCATGGCAGTTT
>NZ_JARANY010000186.1 GCF_029889885.1 Chromohalobacter sp. 296-RDG | reverse complement strand
CGTTGGGGGTGGACAACTTGGTGGTAGTCGAGACCAAGGATGCCGTCCTCGTGGCGCACAAAGACAAAGTGCAGGATGTTAAAAAGATTGTCGCCAAGCTCAAGGAATTGGGCCGTGATGAGCATTCCGCCCACCGTGAAGTGTATCGCCCCTGGGGAATCTACGACTCGGTGGATCATGGCCACCGTTATCAAGTCAAGCGCATCACCGTTAAACCAGGCGCCAAGCTTTCCGTGCAAATGCACCATCATCGCGCCGAGCATTGGGTTGTAGTTTCTGGAACGGCAAGGGTGACCAATGGAGAAACTACCTACTTAGTTACCGAAAATGAGTCGACATTTATTCCCGTTGGGCAAGTGCATGCACTTGAGAACCCAGGTGTAGTACAACTCGAACTGATTGAAATTCAATCTGGAACTTACCTTGGCGAAGACGATATTGTGCGTTTCGATGATCGTTATGGTCGAAATTAATAGTCTTTTTTTTGATCGTGTAAAGTTCTAGGTTAAAGGTGTTTCTAATGAGGAATAGGACAAAGCTTTTAATGGGCTTTGGCGCTTATACCAATACGGTAGTTCGCTTAACGGACCTTGCTATCGTGTTGTTGGCCGGATGGCTGGCTTATTGGTGGCGGTTTGATAGTTTGTGGATGATAGAACGTTATGAATGGGGATTGATTGTAGGCGTTCTTTTATCTGCTTTGGTGCTACCCAATTTTGGTGTATATCAGTCATGGCGTGGACGTGTTCAGGCCGTGCTGGTATTCAGGATATTGTCAGCCTTCCTTGTGGTGGGTGGGACACTCACCTTTATTTTGTTCTTTTCTAAACTGGGTGAGAGCTTCTCACGATTGTGGTTGTCCGCTTGGATAAGCGGAACCGCAGTGCTTTGTGTGATGTTGCGTTTGTTAGCTTATCCTGTAGTAAACCGCTTAAGAGCGCAGGGTAGGAATAGACGTTCTGTCATGTTGATAGGCGATGCCCATTCTTGTGCGACGGCTTACCATCATTTGCGTGACGTCCCTTCGGCGGGGTTCGATGTCGGCCGAATTTTACTCACGGATGAAGATAAAGACCAAGAGCTTTTCGGTGTGCCTAGTGAAAAATACCTGCCTGGTTCTTCTATTGAGCATAATGAGCAGGAGGTCTGGATTTGCCTACCGTTAGCACAAGGTGAAACTGTCAAAGCGGTTCAGTCTGCATTGAGCCTGTCGACAGGTAACGTTCGTTATATGCCTGATATGCGTGATTTTCGCTTGATAAATCATAACGTTTCAAACGTTGCTAGCCTGTTTTTGCTTGATCTTAGCTGTAGCCCAATGACGGGCTGGAGTCGCCTATTAAAAGCAGCCGAGGATCGTCTTATTTCTTTTTTGATCCTTACGTTGATATCACCTATCTTGGCTGTTGTAGCATTGGGCGTTAAATTCTCTTCGCCTGGTCCTATTTTTTATCGCCAAGAGCGTGTTGGTTGGAATGGCGACCCTTTTTATATGCTTAAGTTTCGCTCGATGCCGGTTGATGTCGAGAAAGGTGGAGTGCAATGG
>NZ_JARANY010000185.1 GCF_029889885.1 Chromohalobacter sp. 296-RDG | reverse complement strand
GGTTCCACGCTCGGATTAAAGCCACCCGCTTCGGAAGGATTGGCAAATTCAGAGAATGTGGGTGTTTCAAAAGAAGTGCTGATATTGGCATAGACCTGATGCGTCGGCAGATACCGGTAGCTCAAGCCGGCCGAACCACTCCATTCACGATAGTTTTTCTGCCCACTGTCATCGCCGTTGTCCGAGGTGATGAAATCATCATCAATATCCATTCTAACATGGTCGTAGCGCGCCCCCAGCGACAGCGTCAGCTTATCGGTGAGATCCAAGTCGCCCTGGGCAAAAACGCCCAGCGACGTAGCGGTCTGCATCTCATCACCCGCGCGATCCGTTACGCCATTAGCGACGTCTACATTGTGACGATCCCGGTCGTCCTCTTGACGCGCAGCGTCCACGCCCACGACATAACGCAGCGGCAGCTCCCCCAGCAGCAGTTCCTGATGGTATTCGGCGCTAGCACCGTAATAATCACGCTGGTAGTTGATGCGGCTGTCACCCTCATAAGGCAATTGCTGTTCGAAGTCACGCTGCAAATAGAAGCCTTTGATGTACAATTCGCCCGACCCGGCAGACAAGTCCTCGTACTGCAGACCCAGCACTTGTTGATCGACTTCCTGGCCGGCATCCAAGGCAAGCGAGTTTGGAGCAGCCCCTTGGCGATCTTCATCCACTTCCGATTCTTTCAGCGCCCCGGGGTCCTCGGAGCGTGGGTTGTCCAACAAGTTGACGATGGCCGTCAGCGCGCGGTCGTTGCCCAGCTCGCGACGCACCTTGGCGTTGAGGTGATACTTCTCGACCTGGCTCTGATCGCGATAACCGTCGAAATTAAGCGCCGACACACTCACATGATGCGACCAGGGGCCATTCACGCCGCCGTCGCTGAAGCGGTATTTCTGGTAGCCGTCGCTGCCGATCTCGGCCCCCAGGCGCGTCTTCTGATCGTCGCGCCCATCGGCCGTGGTCACGCTCAGTACGCCACCGGCCGCGTTGCCGTAGAGCACCGATGACGGCCCGCGGATCACCTCGATACGCTCGGCACTGTCGAGATCAATGGCATCGAGCTGTGCCTGCCCATCGGGCAATGTGTAGGGAATACCGTCGGCCATCACCGTCACCCCACGCACTCCGAACGGCGCCCGCGCGCCAAAGCCGCGGATCGCCAGGCGCTCGCCCTGGGCGAAGTTGTCACGATTTTGCAGGAATACGCCCGGCACGGTCCCTAACGACTCATCGAGCCGCACGCGCTGCTGGCCCTGCGCGATCTTGTCATGCTCGATCACGGATACCGCAGCGGGGGTGGTGTACAACTCGCGATCGAGGCGCGGTGCCGTGACCTCCATTACCTCCGGCGAGGAGGATTGGGCGAAGACAACGCCGGAAACGCCCAAGGCGCCCAGCAACAAGGAGGTATTGAGGTAACGGTGCGTCATGATGATATCGACAGGTCGGGTCTGCCGGACGAATAGATACTGCCGGCGGACGAATTCAGTAAGCGGGACAGCATATTAGCATATAGCACGCACACCCGCCTTAAGTCTAATCGCTATTT
>NZ_JARANY010000184.1 GCF_029889885.1 Chromohalobacter sp. 296-RDG | reverse complement strand
TGAATGCTGAACGTGCGAGGATCGAAGAAGCCAGCGACATCCGGCTGGCCAGCGCCTTGGCCGCGTGATAAGGCAGAGGTTTTCATCTGGTCTGCTGTCGCCTCCATACATAGGTGAACGGTCATCACAGTCTAATATATTTTTAGTTCTAACGTTATACTATTTATTCATATCAAGAGGCGCATCATGATGGCGCGTCATAAGGCGTCATGTTTTATGAATAGCGGTGACCAAGGCGGCATTGACGGGGATGCAGAAAAACTAAAAGGAATATAAAATTGGTTCATTATTCTCAAATGCACTATTCAGGCTACACTGGATTTTGCACGGAAAGCCGACGGGGTATTGCCACCTTCGACAAAGTCCCCGGGCAACCACTTTTCGACCCATGCCCATGCAGGAGCCAATCATGTCGTTACGCCATTTCATTCAATATGCCCTGGCGGGACTCGCCCTGAGCGTAACCGCCCTCACCGCGCATGCCGATACTCTGCGTGTCGGGATGTCCGGCGGTTATTATCCCTTCACCTTCGTCGAGCAAGATGAGCTCAAGGGCTTCGAGGTCGATGTCATGAACGCGGTCGGTGAGCAGACCGGAGACGATATCGAGTTCGTCACCGCGAGTTTCTCGGGGCTGGCGGGCATGCTCGATTCCGGGCGCATCGACACCATCGCCAACCAGATCACCATCACGCCGGAGCGCAAGGCCAAGTATGCCTTCACCGAGCCTTACGTCTATGACGGTGCCCAAGTGGTGGTACGCAAGGGCAACGACGCCATCGAAGGTGTCGAGGACCTCAAGGGCAAGACCGTCGCCGTCAACCTCGGTTCCAACTACGAGGCGCTCTTGCGCGAGTTATCCTATGCCGATGACATCGACATCAAGACTTACGAATCGAACATCGAGCAGGATGTAGCGTTGGGTCGCGCCGATGCCTTCGTCATGGACCGCGTCAGCGCCACCCAGGTCATCAAGGACAAGCCTCTGCCACTCGAGCTCGCCGGCCAGCCGTTCTCGCGCATCAAGAACGCCCTGCCTTTCCGCGACGACGAGGCCGGGCATGCCTTGCGTGACCGCGTCAATGAAGCACTGAAGGCGCTGCGCGAAGACGGCACGCTCAAGCAAATCTCCGAAAAGTGGTTCGGCACCGATATCACCACGCCGTAACCCCTCGCTCCATTTAAACGGCCGGGGCTTGCCTCGGCCGTCCGCTTTCAGGCGACTCGTTCATGCACGTTCTCGATCTCGACTACATGCTGGGGTTGTTGCCGATCCTGCTCGGCTATCTACCGCTGACATTGGAAATGGCCGGCGCCGGCATGCTCGCGGCATTGATGCTGGCCTGCATGCTCGCCGTCGTGAGGGTGCAGCGAACGCCAGGGCTCAATGCGCTGGCCATGCTGTTCATCTCCTTCTTTCGCGGCACGCCACTGCTGGTGCAGCTATTCCTGTTCTATTATGGCTTGCCGCAAATCCTGACTTTCCTGGTCGCCATCAACGGCATCACCGCCACCATCCTGGGGCTGACCCTGCACTTCTCTGCCTATATGGCAGAATCGATTCGCGCCGCCATCGTCGG
>NZ_JARANY010000183.1 GCF_029889885.1 Chromohalobacter sp. 296-RDG | reverse complement strand
CGTCTCCCAGGAGGACCCCAGTGGCGGGCTCAATCGCATGAGCCTGGATATCGCCAAGGCCATGTTCCGCAAGCTGGCGACACTGGGCGTGCCCATTCACTCCGAGACCTTTCGCACCATCAAGGCGACCTATTACCGCACCGCGCTGGATCTGATCGAGGCCTACGATAACGATGCGCGCATGAACGGCCTGTCACTCGACCGCCACAGCGAGGAGCAGGCGGTCGAGCTTTTCACCGCGAACATTCTCGAGGCGGGGGCGTCGTTTCTCGAATCGCCTCGCGACAAGCCGTTCATCCCCAGCTGGAATCGAGTGGGCGCGGCGATCCACAATCTCAAGGAGCGCATGTACGAAGCCGTGGAACTCGACAACCAAGGCCAGGTGTAACCGTCCAGGCCCCTGGTCGCATGCAACTCCAGCTCAGACCACGGGATTGTTGGCCAGCACCTTGCGCAAAAAGCGTTGCGTGCGTTCGTCCCGGGGATTGGTGAAAAGTTCATCGGGCGGGCCTTGCTCGATGATCCGGCCCTCGTCCATGAACACCACGCGGTCGGCGACCTCACGTGCGAATTGCATCTCGTGGCTGACCACGATCATGGTCTGGCGCTCCCGAGCGAGCTGTTTCATCAGGGCCAGCACCTCGTCGACCCATTCGGGATCGAGCGCCGAGGTGGGTTCGTCGAAGAGGATGACCTCGGCCTTGGCGGCCATTGCCCGGCCGATGCCTATGCGTTGCTGTTGGCCGCCGGATAGCGATGCCGGATACGCATCCGCCTTGTCCGCGAGACCGATGCGTTCGAGAATCTCGCGCCCCCGGGCATGCGCCTCTGCCTTGGAGAGACCAGCGACGACGATCATGCCTTCGCAGATATTGTCCAGCGCGGTCTTGTTGGCGAACAGGGCGTAGTTCTGGAACACGAACGCCGTGCGCCGACGCAGGGCGAGGATGTCTCGACGGCTGGCGCGGGTGACATCGAGGCTGAGATCGCCCACCGTGAGCCGTCCGGCGTCAGGCGTTTCGAGATAATTGATGCAGCGCAGAAGGGTCGACTTGCCGGTGCCCGACGGGCCGATGACGACGATGATTTCGCCTTGCGCCAGCGTCAAGTCGATATCCTCGAAGACGGTATGTGTGCCGAAGCGCTTGGTGATGCCGTGGAGTGCGATCATCGTTGGTAGGCCCGGTTGAGTCGCTTTTCCAGCCGCCGTTGCAGCCACGAAAGAATTTCCACCACGATCCAATAGATGATCGCCGCCAACAAGAACGCCTCAAAGTAGAGAAAGCTGCTGGCGGCTTCCTTCTGAGTCGCGCCCATGAGCTCGGTTACGCCGAGCGTGAAGGCCAGCGAGGTGGCCTTGATCATGTCGATGAAGTAGTTCATGAGCGTCGGCGTGGCCACGCGTGTCGCCTGCGGCAAGACGATGCGACGCATCAATTGCCCTTGGGTCATGCCGATGGACAGCGCCGCTTCGGTCTGGCTGCGATCGACGCCGACGATGGCGGCGCGAATCGATTCTGCCATATAGGCAGAGAAGTGCAGGGTCAGCCCCAGGATGGTGGCGGTGATGCCGTTGATGGCGACCAGGAAAGTCAGGATTTGC
>NZ_JARANY010000182.1 GCF_029889885.1 Chromohalobacter sp. 296-RDG | reverse complement strand
CGTCTCCCAGGAGGACCCCAGTGGCGGGCTCAATCGCATGAGCCTGGATATCGCCAAGGCCATGTTCCGCAAGCTGGCGACACTGGGCGTGCCCATTCACTCCGAGACCTTCCGCACCATCAAGGCGACCTATTACCGCACCGCGCTGGATCTGATCGAGGCCTACGATAACGATGCGCGCATGAACGGCCTGTCACTCGACCGCCATAGCGAGGAGCAGGCGGTCGAGCTTTTCACCGCGAACATTCTCGAGGCGGGGGCCTCGTTTCTCGAATCGCCTCGCGACAAGCCGTTCATCCCCAGCTGGAATCGAGTGGGCGCGGCGATCCACGATCTCAAGGAGCGCATGTACGAAGCCGTGGAACTCGACAACCAAGGCCAGGTGTAACCGTCCAGGCACTTGGTCGCATGCAACTCCAGCTCAAATCACGGGATTGTTGGCCAGCACCTTGCGCAAAAAGCGTTGCGTGCGTTCGTCCCGGGGATTGGTGAAAAGTTCATCGGGCGGGCCTTGCTCGATGATCCGGCCTTCATCCATGAATACCACACGGTCGGCGACCTCACGTGCGAATTGCATTTCGTGGCTGACCACGATCATGGTCTGGCGCTCCTGGGCGAGCTGTTTCATCAGGGCCAGCACCTCGTCGACCCATTCGGGATCGAGCGCCGAGGTGGGTTCGTCGAAGAGGATGACCTCGGCCCTGGCTGCCATTGCCCGGCCGATGCCTATGCGTTGCTGTTGGCCGCCGGATAGCGATGCCGGATACGCATCCGCCTTGTCCGCGAGACCGATGCGCTCGAGAATCTCGCGCCCTCGGGCATGCGCCTCTGACTTGGACAGACCATCGACGACGATCATGCCTTCGCAGATATTGTCCAGTGCGGTCTTGTTGGCGAACAAGGCGTAGTTCTGGAACACGAACGCCGTGCGCCGACGCAGGGCGAGGATGTCTCGACGGCTGGCGCGGGTTACATCGAGGCTGAGATCGCCCACCGTGAGCCGGCCGGCGTCAGGCGTTTCGAGATAATTGATGCAGCGCAGAAGGGTCGACTTGCCGGTGCCTGAGGGGCCGATGACGACGATGATTTCGCCTTGCGCCAGCGTCAGGTCGATATCCTCGAAGACGGTATGTGCGCCGAAGCGTTTGGTGATGCCGTGGAGTGCGATCATCGTTGATAGGCCCGGTTGAGTCGCTTTTCCAGCCGCCGCTGTAGCCACGACAGAATTTCCACTACGATCCAATAGATGATCGCCGCCAACAAGAACGCCTCGAAGTAGAGAAAGCTGCTGGCGGCTTCCTTCTGAGTCGCGCCCATGAGCTCGGTCACGCCGAGCGTGAAGGCTAGCGAGGTGGCCTTGATCATGTCGATGAAATAGTTCATCAACGTCGGTGTAGCCACGCGTGTCGCCTGCGGCAGGACGATGCGACGCATCAATTGCCCTTGGGTCATGCCGATGGACAGCGCCGCTTCGGTCTGGCTGCGATCGACCCCGACGATGGCGGCGCGAATCGATTCTGCCATATAGGCAGAGAAGTGCAGGGTCAGCCCCAGGATGGTGGCGGTGATGCCGTTGATGGCGACCAGGAAAGTCAGGATTTGC
>NZ_JARANY010000181.1 GCF_029889885.1 Chromohalobacter sp. 296-RDG | reverse complement strand
AAGGTCGAAGGCATCGTTCACGACCCGCTCGTCTGCGGCGTCACGCTGACCGGCAGCGAGGAAGCCGGCCGCGCCGTGGCCAAGATCGCCGGCGACGCCATCAAGCCCAGCGTGCTCGAGCTCGGCGGCATCGACCCGCTGATCGTGCTCGACGACGCCGATGTCGACAAGGCGGTGGAACTGGCCGTGAATGGCCGCTTCGACAATACCGGGCAAAGTTGCGCGGCGTCCAAGCGCCTGATCGTCGAACGCCCGATGCTGGAACGCTTTACCGAGCGGCTCATCGACCGCGTTCAGAAGATGAGTATCGGCGACCCCATGGACGGCGACACCGAGATCGCTCCCATGTCGCGCAAGGATCTGCGTGACGACCTGCACGACCAAGTACAGCGCGCCATCAAGCACGGAGCGCAACTCGAAACCGGCGGCGAGATCCTGGACCGTCCCGGCGCCTGGTATGCCCCGACCGTGCTGACCAACGTCGCGCCCGGCAACCCGGCCTTCGACGAGGAGCTGTTCGGCCCGGTGGCCTCGGTTATCGTCGCTGACGACGCCGAACACGCCATCGAGCTGGCCAACAATTGCCGCTATGGACTGGGTGGCACCGTCGTCGGCCAGGACGTGAAGCGCGCCGAGCAGGTCGCGCGCCGCCTCGAAGTCGGTATGAGCTTCGTCAACCGGCCCACCACGCCCATCGCCGAGCTGCCCTTCGGTGGTGTCAAGGAAAGTGGCTACGGTCGCGAGCAGAGCGAATACGGCTTTGGCGCCTTCCTCAACGTGCGCACGGTCTATATCGCCGAGTGATGGAACGGTGACATGACCTCAAGAAATGGCCCCGCCAATATTGGCGGGGCCATTGCGTAGAACGCCACGTCAAGACCGGTGGATATCTAGAAGTTGTAGTTGATGAAGCCGCCTGCGTAAGCCTGGGTCGCATCACCGATATCGTCGACGATGGGGCTATCCTTGGCGTCACCGGTCAGGCGTGACACACCCACCAACCCCGTGATGGACCATGTCCGCGTGAGGTAATAACTCAGACTGGCATCGGCGCCGACCTTGAAATAGCCCTCGTTCGGCGCGTAGGCATCTAACCCCGAACGTTGGCTTTCCCGCGCGGAGATGCCGAACATGTCCTCGGCCCAGGACTCGCTCCCATAGGCAATGCTCGGTCCCAGCGAGACAGACAGCTGCTGGGTCAAACGTGAACGCCAATGCGCCTTGGCCTTGACGTGATAGCCATCCACGTCCCCGGTCACTGGCGTTTCAACCGCCGCATTGTATAGCCAATGGCCCTCGGTGTACTCGGCTCGCAGCCCGGCCGTGATACCGCCATCGACCTTGTCTAGGCGATGCAGATCGTCCTCGTCGTCGCGCCCAAGGGTATAACCGAGAAACGGCGACACCTTCCAGCCATCCCGGTTGATGACGTTCCACCCCACACCATCGCGTGCGTTGATATACACGCTATCGCCATAGGTCAGGTCGACCGACGGCCACGCGGAGGTCTCGTAATCGTCGCTCCCCAGGTAGTCGGGAGAGTAAATCGCTCCCGCGCCCAAACTCCCCTGCCAACCGCTGTCTTGTGCCTGGCTGGGACTTGCCA
>NZ_JARANY010000180.1 GCF_029889885.1 Chromohalobacter sp. 296-RDG | reverse complement strand
ATTGCGCCCGGTGACGATCACCGTCTGCTCGGTGGGCCGGTTGGCGAGTGCCTCGCGGACCGTGGCAATGTCGAGATAGCCGAACTTGAGCATGTAGGTGATCTCGTCGAGCACCACGAGATAGACCTCGGGGTCGTTCAGCAGGCGTTGTGCGTCCGCCCACACGGTCTGGCAGGCCTGGGTGTCCGACTCACGATTCTGAGTCTCCCAGGTGAAGCCGGTGGCCATGATATGCACGCTCAGATTGGGATCGCTCTCGAGGCGTTCGCGCTCGCCGCATTCCCACATGCCCTTGATGAACTGCACCACGCCGGCTCGATAGCCGTAGCCGAGCGCCCGGGTGACGGTGCCCCAGGCGGCGGTGGTCTTGCCTTTGCCGTTGCCGGTAAAGACCAGCAACAGACCGCGCTGCTCGGTGGCGGCGGCGACTTTCTCGTCGACATGCGACTTGAGGTTGCGCATGGCGTTGCGATGGCGGGACTGGCGGTCGGTCATGCGAGGTTCCTGGACAAAAAGGCAACGTAACGCGTCCCGGGTCTGCCCCACAACGTTGCAGACGTGTGTGGTCTACAGGCGCTGTTCAAGTTCTCGCCACAGGCTACGATAGGCGCGGGCCGCAGGGGATGAGCGTGCGAACTGCGTGATCGGCGCGCGCTCGAGCCCCATGCGCTCGACGGCACTGGCGTTGGGAATGGTCGTGGTCAGCATCAGTGGCCAATCCTGATTGAGCGTGGCCATGACCTCGAGATGGAGTTTTTTGCGACGATCGGCGAGCGTGAAGAAGGGCCAGATCGGACAAGAATGGTTGGCCTCGTCGAGGTGCTCGCGCAACTGTTCCAGGGTGCGCAGCGAGAGCGTCGTTGGCACTGTGGGCACCAGCAGGGCGTCAACACTCGAAAAAACATGTTCGGAGAGCGTGGAAATGCTCGGCGGGCAGTCGAGTATCACCAGGTCGTAATCGTCGTGTACCGGCTTGAGAATCTTGCGTAGCCGGCTGAGCTTGCGGCCTTCGAGCAGGTGATCCATCTCCCGCGAGCCGAACGACGCCGGCAGTAGATCGAGGTCGGGTATCTCGCTGGTACGAATGACCTTGTCGAATGAGGCCTTGCCCTTGACGAGCTTGTCCACGCCGCCGCGTACCTTGGGCTTGACGCGTAGATAGAAGGTGGTGGCCGCTTGTGGATCGAGATCCCAAAGCAGTACGCGATGCCCGGCCTGGCTCGCCAGTGCGGCCAGGTTGACGGCAGAGGCGGTCTTGCCCACGCCACCCTTGATACTGTAGATGGCTAGCATTTTCATCGCGGTTTCTCCCAGGCAATAGCGCGTGGGAAATGGTGACAGCCTGTTGTGACATTCATGTTTCAGCCAAACGCCTCATCGACGATCGTGCCAGCGATCCATCAGAATATAACGCAGTATCATGGGTACCTCTTCAATGTGTGATGATTGTCAGGCATCAAGGGATGTACAACCCTGAGGCGCAGGAGGCGGCGGTGGAAGTACTGAGGCGGCGTATCGAGCGCCAGATCATGGGCGTGACCGGCATGGCCTTGGGCGATATCGATTATGAACACCCACCGGGCGACCCTGGCCTTTTCGGGCCGCAGAGCGTGT
>NZ_JARANY010000018.1 GCF_029889885.1 Chromohalobacter sp. 296-RDG | reverse complement strand
GCGCATGGACCTGCTGGCCGTTTTCTCGCATACGCTGCAAGTCACGCTGCCCGTCTTCGCCATGGTGTTTCTGGGGATCGTCTTCAAACGCATCGGCTGGATCGACGCGCACTTCATTTCCATGGCCTCGGCATTGGTGTTCCGCGCCACCATGCCGACACTGATTTTTCTGAGCATCGTTCGCGCCGATCTGGACGTCGCCCTGCAACCAGGGCTGATCGTCTATTTTCTGGGCTTTTCGGTACTGAGCTTCTTCCTCGCCTGGGGCTGGTCCATCCGGCGCTGCCCCCATGAGGAGCGCGGCGTCTTCACGCAAGGGGCCTTTCGCGGCAATTGCGGGATCGTCGGCTTGGCGCTTGCCGCCAACCAATACGGTGACTACGGACTCTCGCTGGGCAGCATCCTGGTCGGCGGTATCATCATCGTTTACAACGTACTGGCGGCGATCATTCTGGCCTATTACAGTGCGGGTGCGCGATCAGGCCTCGGCACAATTCTCAAGCATATCGCCAAGAATCCGCTCATTCTGGGCGTCTTGCTGGCGATTCCCTTTGCGTATTTCCATATCGATCTGCCCGCATGGCTGCTCACTTCAGGCGATTACTTCGGCGCCATGTCGCTACCCCTGGCCCTGGTCTGCATCGGCGGCACGCTGTCGTTCACATCCGTCAAGCGCAGTAGCGGCCTGGCACTGGATGCCAGCCTCTGGAAAGTCGTGTGGATCCCCCTTCTCGGCGTGCTGGGCGCCTTCGCGCTGGGCTATCGTGGACGCGAGTTGGGCATTCTCTTTCTCTTCTTCGGCAGCCCCGGTGCTGCGGCGAGTTTCGTCATGGCCAAGGCCGCGCATGCCAATGCCAAGCTCGCCGCCAATATCATCGTCATCACTACCGTCGCCTCGCTGTTCACCCTCAGCGCCGGGGTATTCATACTGAAACTAGTGGGCTGGATCTAAAACCGGCTCTCACCATGAGGCTTCACCATATTGGCCAAGCGTTTGCGGTCCTTGTCGCAAATGAGTTGAGCGGATATGGCAATGACAAGGAGTCAGCCGCTGCATGCTTGACAGTTATAGCGCACTCGCCGGGCAATTCTTCGGTGTGATCTCGCTGATACTCTGCCTGCTGGCCTTCGCCAGCAAGCGAGATGAGCGGCTGATGGGCTTATTGCTCTCCGCGAACGTGGCTTTCGCACTGCAGTTCGTCCTTTTCGAGAGCTGGACGGCAGCGGCGCTGACGGTGCTGGTGATCGTGCGCATCGCGCTGGCACGACGTTACCCGGGTAGTAAGCAAGTAATGACTGGCGTGCTTGTCACCAGCGGTGTGGCGGCGCTGTTGACCTGGCAAGGATGGGCGGATTTGCCTGCCATCGTGGCGATGACGGTGGGAACGGTAGGTATGTTTCTATTTCACGGCATATCCATGCGCATCTGCCTGGGGCTCGCAGCATTGTCGTGGTTTCTTAGCCATGCTCTGGTAGGCTCAGTGGGCGGAATGCTCGCCGAGGCGCTGGTATTCGTTACCAACGCCATCACCATTTATCGATTGGAGCGTGCCAGGCGTCGCTACCCACAAGCGTTCGAATGAACATATCGGTCCGGGCGTCATCCGAGACTTCAAGGTCACCGGTTAAGGGTCGCCATGTGCCAACGCACGGTGTCACGCCCGATAGGAAGCATAGGTATTACTCGCACGGCTCAGATGATGACGCATTGCGTCGCGGGCCGCGTCCGAGTCGCCGGTGCCAATCGCCTCGAGAATATCGGCATGCTCCTCGGCGACACGCTCCAGATAACGATGCGTCGCTGCCGTGTCGAGCTCGACGGAAAGCAGCTTGGCGCGTGGAATCGCGCCCAGGTTCAACTGCTCGTACACCGTAGTGAATGCCGGATTATGCGTGGCCTGGGCCACCGCGAAGTGGAACGCGAAATCTTCTTCCCGCGCCTGGGACTGGTGCTGGAACGCCTCGATGAAGCGCCCATGCGCCTGGCGAAGCCGTTCGATATCCGCATCGTCGCGCCGCAATGCCGCCAGGGCAGCGGCTTCTGGCTCCAGGGTCAAACGTAATTCGAGAATTCCTAGAATATCCTCGACCGTGGTCAGGCTGATTTGTTTAGCGGGATACGCTTCCTCCGGTGCCGCACGCAGCACCCGCGTGCCGATCCCGCGACGCGTTTCGACCAACCCCAGCGACTTGAGATGGGTAATCGCCTCCCGAACGACCGTGCGACTGACACCAAACATCTCGCACAAGCCATTCTCTGGAGGCAGCTTGTCCCCCACCGGGATATTGCCCTTTGAAATGATCGCCTCAAGTTGCTGAGAAACCTGCTGAGACAAGCTCCCCTGCTGGGAGACACGTTTAACGTCAAGTGAATTCATAGTGCATATTTCGCATAATGGTCATTTACTCTTGATGCATTCGGCTGATCAACACCAAGCGCGTGAGATCGACTCCCCGCCCCGGAATCAAATACTACATCGCTGTGACAACACTGCACTGCGTGACAGTGAGACTCGCGTAGACGATGGAGCCAGCATCCGTTTTTTTCATCTGCGTGACGAGGGACGCGCGCCCTTGCTCACGCTTGCACGTCACCATCCCTCAACTGAACCAGTTCCGCATACAGCCCAGCGGGAATTGTCACGCCCTCGCTTTGATTACGTTCCCTGGCCGCATGCCGTCGCTGCGATGGTAAGCGAGCGCCTTGGGCGGTGATACCCTCGAACAAGGCTTCGGCCTGCTGTAAACGCGTTTCAGCATCCGTACCGAGGAAAGCCTGAGGGTCCATGACTAGGATGAATTCGCCATGCTGCGGTGTCCCCTCTCCGCTACCATCGGCCGGATGAGTTTGATGCCCCAGTCTGTCACCGATGAGGGGCCCCGCCAGGAGCTCGATCATGATCGACAATGCTGCCCCCTTGTGGCCACCGAAAGGGTGCAGCGCTCCGGCCAACGCCGCCTCTGGATCAGTCGTCGGCTGCCCTGCTGCATCGATCGCCCAATTTTCCGGAATCGACTCACC
The DNA here is from genome assembly GCF_029889885.1 of Chromohalobacter sp. 296-RDG. Taxonomy (GTDB): domain Bacteria; phylum Pseudomonadota; class Gammaproteobacteria; order Pseudomonadales; family Halomonadaceae; genus Chromohalobacter. The sequence goes on along the minus strand of NZ_JARANY010000018.1, from coordinate 55,921 downwards.
GGCCCGTCGATGCAGTTCAACCTCGCCGCGTGCGACCACACTGGTAGCAAAGTCGAAGACGAAGGGCACGCCCTCCGGCCGCGGCCAGGCAAATGCGATGGGGTTAGTCCCCAATAATGGCGAGTGGCCACCCGCTGGCGCGACGTAGGCATGGCTCGGCGTCATCGCCAACGCGACCAAGCCCTGTTCGGCCAAGAACTCCACCTCGGGCCACAACGCCGAAAAGTGGAAGGCATTGTTGACAGCAAGCGCCGCCACGCCAGTGGCACGCGCCTTCTCGATCAGAGGTTGCCGAGCGGTCTCGAAGGCCAGTAGCGAACAGCCGCCGCGCGCATCGACATTCACCACGCCCGGCGCCTGGTCAGCCACCTCGGGGACGGCACGCGGATCGACACCACCAAAGCGAACGGTACGTACGCAGTCAAGGAGTCGGTATAAACCGTGTGAATGGCACTCGTCGCGCTGCGCCGCCACTACACTACGCGCAATGGCGGCCGCTTGGTCCTTGGAGAAGCCATTTTGCTCAAGAACATCGACACTCAGCGCCCATGCCTCATCGAGCGACAGCCTTGTTGAGTCATTCATGGACGCCTCCCGTCGGTAGATAGGTCACCATGCAGCATTTCAAGTGTCATCCGGATGTCCGGCCGCAACGAACTTGCCACCCTGATACAGCACCGTCGGGTCATTTGGATCGATCTCGCCGGCCTCTTCCTCGACCTCGATCCGCCAAGGTTCCGAACTATCCTGCGGGGCCCAGCCGAGAAATGCTGATTTGCTGTTATCCCACCACGACTCAGTGTTCGCCGACGCGCCATAAACGACGGTACAACCCAGCTTGGGGGCCACGAAGGCGCGTTTCATCAGGCGCATGAAATCCTCGACGCTCAACCAGGTGGCCATCATTCGCGTATCTTTCGGCTTGGGGAAACAAGAACCGATACGCACGCTGAGGGTCTCGATATCGAATTTGTGGTAATACAGGCTCGCCAGGTCCTCGCCGAAGCACTTGGACAGACCATACAATGAGTCGGGACGACGCGGCACCTCGGTATCGATGCGTGTCGTACGTGGGTAGAAGCCGATGGTGTGGTTGGAGCTGGCAAACACGATGCGCGGCTTTCCGAGGTTTCGAGCCGCTTCGTAAAGATTGTAAGCCCCGATGATGTTGGCCTGGAGAATATCGCTCCAGGGTTTTTCCACCGAGACGCCGCCAAGGTGAATGATCCCATCGCAGTCCCTGACCAGCTCATTCACGGCCTGAGCATCGGCGAGGTCGCAGGGCACCAACTCTTCATGCCCGGCGGCCTCGCCAAGGTCGGCAATATCCGACAGGCGCACTTTTTGTGCCAGTTGATCCAAGTACGGGCGGATCGCTTTACCCACGCCACCGGCCGCACCTGTCACCAAGATTCGATTCAACATGTCATATCCTCCTTCAATATTCAGTCCGCGCGATCAATACACATGAGCGTTACCGCATGCATGCGCGCTCATTCAACGGTGATAGCGATCTCTAGAAGCCGTAAAGACGCGCCGGATTGTCCACGAGAATCCGTTGGCGCTGCTCGGCCGATGCCCACTCGAGCAACACATCGAGTTGCTCGGCGTCGTCGGGGTACTGCTCGCGGGGCACGCCGACATGCGGCCAATTGGAACCCCAGATGATGCGCTCGGGGGCATGTGCGATGACCCGCTTGGCAATTGCCCCGATATCCGCATAGTCGGGACCGCCGGTCTGGCTGGCTTCGTAGCCGGCGCAGATCTTGAACCAGGCATTGCCACGGTCCAGCAGCCGCAGGATTTCGTCGACCCGAGGATCGTCCGGCGCTACGGGTGGCATGAACTTGCCGATATGATCGATGATGTACTCGCCTTCGATACGCCGCAGGTCGTCAAGATAATCGTCCAGCTCGCAGCCGTTGAACTGCACCATCAGATGCCAGCCCAATGGCCGGATGCGCTTCTCGACGGCGAGCATCTCAGCGTTGGTGACCGCACCACCTGGTAGATTCATGATCCGCGCGCCGCGCACGCCCTTTTCATGCCAGGCCTCAAGGTCGCTGTCCGGTGTATCGGGCGTTACCGCAGCAACGCCGCGGGCCGCTTGCGTGCCCAACTGATCGAGCGCCGCTAGTAGAGCGCGATTGTCACGCTGATACGCATTGGGCTGGGTGACGACGACACGCTCGAGCGACAGCCACCGCTGGAGCTTTCGGTAATCCTCGACCGTTGCCAGCTCGGGAATCTTTGGACCACCGGGCTGGGCATCGAAGCCCGGCAGATACAGGTGAATATGACAGTCGGTCGCTCCGGCCGGCGCCGTGAGCTTGGGCGCCGGACCTTCGAGCGGTCGGGTGTTGTCAGGAATCTCTGACACGCTCATGCCTCCTTCAAAGCGAATTGGCGCAATGCATCACGGTCGATCTCAATGCCCAGACCAGGCCCATCGGGGATCTGCATGACACCGCCAGCATGCTCAAGCGGCGTTGTGACGACCGCCTGACGAAATGGATTATGCGTTCGATCAAACTCCATGATCGGCTCCCGAGGGCGACGACGAGGCGGATTAGGTGGCAACGCTGCCATGCTCTGCAGACTCGCAGCCAGACTCACTGCCGTTCCCCACACATGTGGCACCAGGCGAACGCCGAACATCGCCGCCATATCGACGACACGGCGCATTTCCGAAAATCCTCCCACGCTGCAGACATCCGGCTGCACGATATCCACCGCACGGGTTTGCAGCGGCTCCAACATGGCATAACGACCATGCCAATTTTCACCACTCGCCACGGGAATCGGCTGCCCATCACGCACCGCGTGATAGGTGGAAATCTGCTCCGGCAACACCGGCTCTTCGAACCAATCTACGCCCAAGGCCGAGGCACGCTTGCCCACATCTATCGCCTCAAGCAGGTCGTACCCATGGTTGGCATCGATCATCAGGCGCCCCTCGGGACCCAGCGACTCGCGCGCGGCAGCGATGACCTTCAGATCTTCCTCGACATCGAAGCCGATCTTGATCTTCACGCCGTGAAAGCCGTCGCGAACATAACCAGCGACTTCCTCGGCCGTGTCCTGGACACGATCGACACCGTCACGTTTGAACGAGCCAGTGGCATATGCACGTACGGATTCACGAAAACGTCCGCCCAGCAATTCAGATACCGGCGCGTCATAGCGCTTACCCTTGATATCCCAGAGTGCGATATCGATACCGCTTAGCGCCGTCACAGTCAGACCACGTTGTCCCTGATCGCGCAGGCGATTGTAGAGTTCGAGCCACAGCTTTTCCGTTTCCAGCGGATTGCATCCTATGAGTGCCGCCGAATACGCACTCACCACAGCGGCATTGGGCTTGGCAGGTCCCAAGCATTCACCCCAACCGATGGTGCCATCATCACAGACGATTTCGACCAGACAATGTTGGCGTCTGTCAAAACGCATGGACGCGCTTTCAAAGGCCTGTTCGAGCTTATAGTCGAGAATATGTGTATATACTTTTTCGATCTTCATATCGAATAACTCATAAGCGGATAGAAGTAACTCATCACTGGCAGAAACTCACTACTGAAAGAAACTAGGCAACGTCAGCGATATTGACGGCACATAAGTTACTAGCATCAGTACTAGGAAGAGCGCCAGATAGAACGGCCAAATGGTGCGTACCGCGTGTTCGATCTTGATCTTGCCAATCACGCTTCCAACAAAGAGGCATGCCCCAACGGGAGGCGTACAAAGCCCCAACCCTAGATTCATCATCATCATGATGCCGAACTGAATAGGATCCATCCCGAACTGCTGAGCAACGGGCAGGAAAATGGGGGTGCAGATCAAGATCAGCGCCGCCATGTCCATGATCATTCCGAGCCCAAGCAAAAGCAGATTGAGCATCAGCAAGATGACGTAAGGGTTGTCGGAAATCTCAAGCAGCGCATCAGTCAGCAGTTGCGGCACACTGTACAGCGCCAGTAAGTAGGAAAAGGCTGAGGCACATCCCACCAGAATCATGACAAGTGAGGTCGTACGAACGGCCTGATAAACGGCTTGCTTGAAGGACTCCCAACGCAGCTCGCGATAGACCAGCCCTGTCACGACAATGGCATAGATCGCACCAAAAGCACCGGACTCGGTCACCGTCAGAATCCCAGAGAGTACACCACCGACGATGATCACTGCTGTCAGAAGTCCAGGCAACGCTGCCACGAAACTGACGAGCAATGATATCCAGCCAGGGAACGGTTCCCCCTTATAGCCCCGTTTAACCGCCACGAGGTAGGCAGCCACCGCCAATGCCAGACACATCAGTACGCCCGGGACGATGCCAGCGATAAACAGCTGAGTGATCGAGATGCCACCACCCGCCGCGACAGCGTAGAGGATCATGTTGTGGCTGGGCGGAATCACTACGCCAGCAACCGACGAAGTAACGGTCACGTTGACGGCGTAGTCGGCGTCATAACCCTTTTCCTTCATGACCGGAATGAGAATCGAACCAAGCGCCGAGGTGTCGGCAACCGCCGAGCCCGAAATACCGCCAAACAACATTGACGAGCTGACATTGACCATACCTAACCCGCCACGCACACGCCCCACCGCTGCCGAGGCCAGCCGAACCAGACGAGTGGATATGCCGCCATGCAGCATCAGCTCCCCGGCAAAAATGAAGAACGGTATGGCCAGTAACGAGAAGACAGAAATACCCGAAAGAATCCGCTGAAAACCGACGAAAAGCGGTAGTCCCTCGTAAAGGAACGTAACGACTGACGCCAGTCCCACGGCAAAGGCCACTGGTGCACCGACGATCAGCCCCAGAAAGAAAATACCAAACAGAATAATCAGTCCCATGGTGTCACTTCCTCCTGTACTTCATGAGACGTTGGGCGATATTGACAACCGAAAAGAGCACCATCAGTAGGCCACATATCGTCAGCGGTACCGCACGCCAGCTTTCGGAAAGACCGATCATTGGGATTGCACGATCGAGGTTATCCATGACAAGAACCCAACCCTGCCAAGCCATGAATCCCCCGAAAATAGCCACGAAGAAGTCGGCGATATAGCGCATGACTTCGCGCGGCAAAACCGGTAACCCTTCGCGGACGAAATCGATGCTAAGGTGAGTATTATTGCGTACGCCAGCAGCCGCTCCTAAACACGTTACGTAGACGACAATCAGCAGTGAGGACTGCTCCACCCATGTTGGTGTGTCGTTGAGAACGTAACGACCGAATACCAGATAACCAAATGTTACTATCAAAAAAACTAGCAGGATGCCCGAGATAATGATGCACAGCTTCGCAATGCTATCCAGGAGGCGATCTACTGCCATAGGAAGTGGCGGTTCCTCCCCCTGGTCACTCAATTGGTCGGGATATGAGCTCACGGTATTCAATCCTTTCAAGACGCCCCGGAGGAAATACCTCCGGAGCATTTCGTGGAACTAACGGATCACTTCTGGGCGGCTTGGATATCCGTCACCAGCGACTCCAGATCCGGATGCTCCTGGATGAATTCATCGTAAATCGGCTGCATCTTGGCCTGGAATGCCGATTTATCATCTACCTCATTGATCTTCACGTCGGCATCGAGGACCTTCTGCCTACTCTTCTGGACACTTTCTTCCCAGAGTTGCCGCTGCTTTTTGGCGGCCTCTTCAGCCGCTTGTCGTACAGCCTGCTGGTCTTCATCGCTGAGCTCTTCCCAGCTGGCCTTGGCGACACACAAACACTCAGGCAGGATCAGGTGCTCGGTCAGTGAGTAGTACTTTGCCACCTCGTAGTGACCGCTGGACTCATAGGATGGGTAATTGTTCTCAGCACCGTCGATGACCCCGGTCTTGAGCGACTGATAGACTTCACTATAAGCCATCGGCGTCGCGTTACCGCCCATCTCATCGATCATCTGTACATAGAGGTCATTATTCATGACGCGGAACTTGAGGCCCTCGACGTCGTCGGGCGTCTTCACCGGATGATCGGTGTTGTAGAGGCTACGCGCCCCAGAGCCAAACCAAGACAGCGCGATCAGGTTTTTCTTGGCCAGTGCATCGGCGAAGCGGTCACCGATCTCACCATCCATGATGCGGTACATGTCCTCGGGGCTTTTGAAAATGAACGGCAGTGAAAGAACGTTAGTGGCGGGCACGATTGGCCCCATCGGCCCCATATTAAAGTTGGCAAAGTCCAGCGCACCGCTACGAACCTGCTCGATAGCGTCCGGCTGATCGCCCAGCACCGCGTTATGATAGACCTTGGGCTCGACACGACCGTCGGTCTTCTCGGCGACTTCCTTGGCAAAACTTTCCAGGGCTTTACCATTCGGGTAGCTAGGTGGGTGGACATTCCATCCACGCCAGCTGTCCGCTTGTACAGCCGCCGAAATAGAAACACTCAACAGCATACCGATCATCGCTGCTGCTTTTACATGGCTTGTCATCTTGAGTCTTTTGTTGGTCTGCATGACGTTGCTCCTTATGGTTCATATTGTTGCGTTATTTTCAACTGACCATACTGATTAATTAGCGCACTCCTTTATTGCTTAAAACCATCAACGATTAAAAATCAATGCCATCCCGATTTAAATAATTACCTCCCCTGATAAGCTAGGCATTGAGATGTTTCATCTCCCCATAAGTCTAGGTTCTTTAACGCATGTTGTCATACATCATACTGGAATGGCGTATAGACATTAGGCTAAGATAACGAAATGCAGCGTGGAAACCTGGGTTGATATACCCTATCGGCAGTTACGATGCACCAACGCATGCTGCAAGCGGCATGCGTTGGTCGAAAGCTACCCTTTAAGGCCCGTCGTATCCGCTGGTCGCGGGGGAGGGGTGGGGAGAGAAGGACAGCCTTTGCGGTTAAGCGTAGATATCCTGACTGCGCAGATAGTCATCATAACTGCCGCTGAAGTCGGCGATACCGTCGTCCTTCATCTCAATGATGCGAGTCGCCAAGGAACCGACAAACTCGCGGTCATGACTGACGAAGATCAAGGTGCCGGGATAGTTCTCCAGCGCCAGGTTGAGCGCTTCTATCGACTCCATGTCAAGGTGGTTGGTAGGTTCATCCATCACCAGCACGTTGGGTTTCTGCAACGCCAGCTTACCGAACAGCATCCGCCCCTGTTCGCCCCCGGAGATCACCTTGACCGACTTACCGATGTCATCGCTGGAGAACAGCATCCGGCCCAGCGCTCCGCGTACGGTCTGCTCACCTTCCGTGGTCCACTGCCGCATCCATTCGAAAAGCGTCTCACCGCCTTCGAAATCATCGGCGTGATCCTGGGCGAAGTAGCCAACTTCTGCCGCATCGGTCCATTTCACCTCACCCGAATCCGGTGTCATAGTGCCCACCAGACAGTTCAGCAGGGTCGTCTTACCAATCCCGTTGGGTCCGATGATGGCGACTCTCTCGCCGGCTTCGACCTGCAAATCGAAGCGTTCGAATAGCACATTGTCACCCCACGCCTTGGAGAGCTTCTCCGCGTTCAACGCATTTCGATGTATCTTTCTGGTCTGCTCGAAGCGAATGAACGGGCTGACGCGTGACGACGGCTTGACCTCATCAAACTGAATCTTGTCGATCTTGCGTTGGCGCGACGTGGCCTGCTTGGCCTTGGAGGCATTGGCCGAGAAGCGGCTGATGAATTGCTGCAGCTCGGCGATCTCTGCCTTCTTCTTGGCGTTCTCGGCATGCAAGCGCTCCCGTGCTTGGGTAGCCGCGGTCATATACTCATCATAGTTCCCCGGAAACAGCGTCAGCTCACCGTAGTCGAGGTCCGCCATATGAGTGCAGACGCTATTCAAGAAATGGCGGTCATGAGAAATGATGATCATGGTCGAGCTACGTGAACGTAGAATCTCTTCCAGCCACCGGATGGTGTTGATATCCAAGTGGTTGGTCGGCTCATCGAGGAGCAGCACGTCGGGGTCACTGAACAGTGCCTGTGCCAGCAGTACGCGCAATTTCCAGCCCGGCGCCACCACACTCATCGGCTGGGTATGCTGCGCAAGGGGGATACCGAGGCCGAGCAGCAACTCCCCCGCGCGCGCCTCTGCCGTATATCCCTCGAGTTCAGCGTAGCGCACCTCGAGATCGGCGACTTTCATGCCATCTTCCTCGGACATCTCAGTCAGCGAATAGATACGCTCGCGCTCGGCAGTCACCTCCCAAAGTTCCGTGTTCCCCATGATCACGGTGTCGATGACACGCTCGTTCTCGAACGCGAACTGGTCCTGACTCAGCTTACCGAGCCGTGTGGTGGCGTCCTTCATGACCTTGCCGTTGGTAGGCTCCAGGTCGCCACCCAGAATTTTCATGAAGGTAGACTTGCCGCAACCATTGGCACCGATCAGACCATAGCGGTTGCCCTCTCCAAACTTGACGGAGACATTTTCGAATAACGGCTTGGCGCCGAACTGCATGGTTATGTTGGCGGTAGAGAGCAAAATCGGGGTTCTCGCGGGAAACGGCGTGAATGAAGCGACGGCGGAGCCGGTGAAACGAGCCCCAACCTATGTCGAAGCGGCATTGTACGCGCTAGCAACGATCGGCGTCAGCGCCATCCTCCAAGGACACGGTCATGTGGAACGCAAGCAAAAAGGCCACTCCGAAGAGTGGCCTTGAGTACCCGAAGGGCGTCGATAGCGACGCCGGGCATCAACTCTCGCGTTTACCGTCGACCAGGCGATTCAGCTTGAACGGATTGCTCTGCTTCATCGCGTCTGGCAGAAGGCCGTCAGGTAGGTTCTGATAGGAGACCGGACGCAGGAAGCGATAGATCGCCGCCGTCCCCACGGACGTAGTGCGTGAATCCGACGTTGCCGGGAACGGACCGCCATGAACCATCGCATCACACACTTCAACGCCGGTCGGCCAACCGTTGACCAGAATACGACCCGCCTTGCGCTCGAGCGCCGGCAACAACTGCCGCGCCGCATCGAGATCAGCGTCATCCATTTGCAACGTCACGGTCAATTGGCCTTCCAGGTGCTCGGCTACTTTCGCAAGTTCAGCCTCATCGGCACATTCAACGACCAACGAGGTGGAACCAAACACTTCACCCTGTAGCGCTTCGTCGCTCAAGAAGTCCTGCGCTGCGGTCACGAACAAGCCAGTTTGGCACTGGTTCGGACCTTCGCCCTGCTCGCCGCGTGCCACTTCCCTTGCTTTGCCATTACTTACCAGCGCGCGGACACTGTTCTCATAGGCTTCATGAATGCCCGGCGTCAGCATGGTTTGCGGCGCACTGCCCTTGACCGCCTCACCCGCGGCAGAAAGGAACGCATCGAGTTCCGGCCCCTTGATCGCGATGACCAGGCCCGGATTAGTGCAAAACTGGCCCGCGCCCATGTTGAGCGACCCTGCGAATGCCTTGCCCATCTCTTCGCCGCGTGCCTTGAGCGCTGCCGGCAGAGGGAAGACCGGATTGATCGAGCTCATCTCGGCATAGAACGGAATCGGCTCATCGCGCGATTGAGCCGCTTTCCACAAGGCCAGACCACCGCTGCGCGAACCAGTGAAGCCAGCTGCCTTGACGCGCGAGTCAGTGACCAAGGCAGTACCTACCTCGCGGCCAGAACCGAATATCAGTGAGAATACGCCTTCCGGCAGGCTGCACTTCTTGACTGCAGACTGGATTGCGCGGCCAACCATCTCGCTGGTGCCCGGGTGTGCGGCATGCGCCTTGACGATGACCGGACAGCCTGCTGCCAGAGCGGAAGCAGTGTCGCCACCGGCGACGGAAAACGCCAGCGGGAAGTTACTGGCGCCGAAGACGACGACTGGGCCGAGCGCGATGTGGCGTTGGCGCAGGTCGACACGCGGCATCGGCTGACGATCCGGCAGTGCCGGGTCGACACGGACGTCGAGCCATTCACCGGCACGCACGACGCGCGCGAACATGCGTAGCTGACCGCAGGTACGGCCGCGTTCACCCTGTATGCGCGCCTGGGGCAGCCCTGACTCGGCCACGGCGCGCTCGATCAGATCGTCACCGATCGCTTCGATCTCATCGGCGACGGTTTCGAGGAACTTGGCGCGATCCTCGAGCGAGGTCTCGCGATAGGTATCGAAGGCGCTCCAGGCAAGTTCGCAGGCACGTTCGACTTCCACTTGCGTACCGCCCGGATAGGCCGGGTCGAGGCGCTCGTTGGTGGCCGGATTGACCGCTTGGATCGGATCACGGCTGCCTTGGACGAGCTGCTGGCCGATTACCTGCTTTCCTTCTAGATTCATACAGTTACTCCTATCGTAGAGTGCCGAAAGAGGCACCATTCAAATCAAGCTTCACGGAAAGTATCAGCGCACTAGAGCCGGACGCTTGGGATCGAACTCCCACCCCGGAATCAGATACTGCATCGCCATGGCATCGTTGCGCTGTGTCACGTCGAGGCTCTTGTAAAGCTGATGAGCTTCCATCAACTTCTCCTCGTCCAGTTCGATGCCGAGTCCTGGAGTAGACGGCACCTTGAGCTTCCCATCGCGAATCTGGAACGGTTTCTGGGTAATACGCTGTCCGTCCTGCCAGATCCAGTGGGTATCGATGGCCGTGATCTCACCCGGGCAGGCCGCCGCTACATGCGTCATCATCGCCAGCGAGATATCGAAATGATTGTTGCTGTGCGAGCCCCAGGTCATGCCCCACTCATTACACAGCTCGCCGACCATCACCGCGCCCTGCATGGTCCAGAAATGGCAATCCGCAAGGGGGATATCAACTGAATTGAGCTGCACGGCATACTGCAACTGTTTGAAATCAGTGGCGATCATATTCGTCGCGGTAGGCAAGCCGGTGCGCTTCTTGAACTCCGCCATGGTCTCGCGACCGGAGAAACCGCCCTCCTGACCGCAGGGATCTTCAGCGTAGCTCAACAAATGTTTGACCGGCTCCAGCACCCGTACCGCTTCGTCGAGCGACCAGGCGCCATTGGGATCGAGGGTCAGCCGTGCCTCGGGAAATGCCTCATGTAACGCGCGAATGCAATCGGCCTCTTGCTCACCGCTCAGCACGCCGCCCTTGAGCTTGAAGTCCTTGAAGCCATAACGCTCATAGGCGGCCTTGGCCAGATTGGCAACGGCCTCAGGTGTCAGCGCCTCCTTGCGGCGCACGTCATCCCAAGCATCCTGCGGATTATCGGCCTTGGGATAAGGCAAGTCGGTCTTATCCGGATCGCCGAGCAGGAACAGGTACCCCAATGCCTCGACTTCGTCGCGCTGACGACCGTATTGCCCCAATAGATCCGCCACCGGCATGCCCAACGCCTGGCCCAACAGGTCGAATAGCGCGGATTCGATACCCGTGAGCACATGCACTGCCACGCGCAGATCAAACGTCTGACGACCGCGTTCTTCTCGTCCGTTCTTTGCCAAAAGCTGTTTCGCTTGGCTCAGTGTCTTCTTGATATCAGTGACACGCGATCTCTCGACCAGCTCCCGGCACTGCTCCAACCCATTGAGAATACCCGCGCTCGAGGGGATTTCTCCCACACCCTTATTGCCTGCATCGTCTTCGAGAATCACCACACAGCGGATGAACCAAGGCGCGTGGCCACCGCTCAAGTTGAGCAGGAAGCCATCGTAGCCGGCCACGGGGACGATGCGCATGTTAGTCACAATTTGGAGCATGTCTAATTCCTAGCTAAATGGTCCCATGCCGGCATTTAGACTCATACCGACATGAAGAGTTACTGAAAAATCATCCAGACAATAAATAGCGTCATTAAAATCCCGACAACCTCTGGCCAGTAGCCAAACTTGAACGCACTGACTTCTTCCGGAGACTCGTGGACGGCTATTTCGTTATCTTGTCGATCAACCTGATTATCGTCATATTTCATATGCCCGCCTATTTTCACTTAGTTGAACATGAGATTGGGTAACCACAAAGCCAATTGTGGAAAGAAAAGCACCAGCACCATGCCAATCACTTGCAGTGCGATAAACGGCAACACAGCCACAAAAATATGCTGTAACTCAACCCCTTCGGGCGCCACACTCTTAAGAAAGAAACAGGCTGGACCAAACGGCGGTGATAAGTAATAGATCTGAATATTCATGGCAAACAAAACCCCAAACCACACCGGGTCGTACCCTAGACCCACCACTACCGGTGCGAAGATCGGCACAGTAATGAAAATGATCGCAATCCATTCAAGAAATGTCCCTAGCACCATAACAATAGCCATCATGACCGCGATGACTGCCAGGGGAGGCATATCAAGCCCCTTCAGGAATTCCGTCAGGAAACTAACCCCTCCGATTAAATTATAGATACCAACCAGACTTACCGCACCTAATACCAGCCAGATAATCGACCCAACGGTTAGAGCAGTTTGCCTCATAGCATCACGGATCATTCGATAGGAAAACTGTTTCAGAATAACGGAAATCACCATGGCTCCGACAGCGCCCATAGCTGCCGCTTCAGTAACTGTAGTAACCCCTGAATAAATCATCCCGAGCACCATGCCGATCAACAAGAAAGGCAATATCGCTCCCTTGAGATACTTGAGTCGCTTAAGAAATGGTAAGCCTGTCTCAGGGATATCGTTGATCGGTGCCATTGCAGGATTCATCTTGCACCGAACGATAATATAAGTTATGTATATCGTTGCTAAGATCATGCCCGGGACTGCCCCGGCAGCGAAAAGTTTGGTGATTGATACCTGAGCGGCGAGGCCGTAAACAATCATTACCACTGAGGGTGGAATCAACGTAGCCAAGGCACCAGCAGCGCAAATAATGCCGATCGAAAGGTTGCGGTCATAGCCCAAGCGCAGCATCTGGGGTAGCGCGATCAAGCCAAGCATGACTATTTCACCACCCATGATCCCACTCATAGCAGCAAGAATGACTGCTACGATACAGGTCTGTACGGCTACAGAGCCTCGTGCGCGGCCGCCCAAGATCGACATGCTGTCGAAAAGGGCATGCGCGATCCCCGAACGTTCGAGTACGTTGGCCATGAACACGAAGAAAGGCACCGCGACCAACTCGTATTTTTCCAATACGTGATAGACATTGGAGGCGACCAAAAATAGCCCTTTAGGGCCGAAATACAGAAGCGCTGTACACACCGATACCGACAGTGTGGTGACTCCCAGCGGAATACCGAAGGCCATCAAGGCCAATAGTGCCAAGACGATCAACAGCGTAACGACTTCGATACCCATTACTCTTGATCTCCCTGGGCTTCGGATTTCTCACTAGCCCTATCTTCGAACCAGTGAACTACATTGGCCAACAACTGAAGTAGATATAGCGCAGCCCCCACCACCAGCGTCGGCTTGAGATAGGCTGGCAAAAGTGGGTTGAATGAACTGCCACTGCGCTCAGCGCCATGTATGGCCACCATGGCGGGTTCCCAAGTCGCATAAACCAAGGATCCCAAGGCAGCAATCGCGACAACCAGAGAGACCAGTTCCATTTTTTGCCAGACGTGAGTCGGCACCAGTAACTCGACCATGGTGATGGCGATATGGCGTTTACGTTGAGTGACGTATCCACTTGTTAATACCCAACCCGTGGCGCACATTGCCATCACAGTTTCAAAGGTCCACTGGGTAGGAGAATCAAAAATATAGCGCATAACCACTTCAAAGGCAGACAGCGCTATGCAAGCAAAAAAAAGTACGGCACAAGCATACCCAATAAAGGCGCTGACTCGATCCATGCCAGCAGCTAACCGGCTGAGTAATCGCATAGCAAACTCCGGTTATTATCAGAGGGTCACGACCTCACCGCATCGCGACCCCAAGCGGAAAAACGCTTAGCTTTGTGTGTCTTCGGATTTATCATTGTCCGTTTGCGAGGAAGCGTTCTTGAGCAAACCATGTTCCTTCATGTAGGTAACATGTGCATCAAGTGCTTCTTGAGCTAGCTCGCTCTTTTGCGCGTAAGCCTTCCAAGCGTCTCGTGCAACCTCGCGAAACTTGTCACGTTCGGATTGAGGCCAATCGATAACCGTGATGTCCCCCTCAGCCTTGTCACGCGCTACAAGCTGTTCATCCTTCTGATGGACGGCATCAGCCAAATCATTAAAGGCGTTATAAAACCACTTATGTAGTGCCTTCTGATCATTCTCGCTAAGCGAGTCCCAAGTACTCTGGTTCAGTGTAAACTGCTGCGAAGACATGCTGTGGATGCCCGGATAGATCGGATATTTAGCGATGTCATTGAGACCAGACGCATCGTTATTGACGTAGGCGGAGGCATCGGCAGCATCCACCACGCCCTGCTGCAGCGAGGTATAGACTTCTGAGAACGGAATATTAACCGGCGTTGCTCCAGCACGCTTAAAGACGTCAGCTGCCAGACCTTCCGGCGAGCGAATTTTCACTCCTTCCAGATCATCGACACCACGAATAGGCACAGCAGCAACTAGCGCCTCACGCTTGTATGGACCACAACCGACCACATGTACTTTATTGCCAACCTCGGCATCGATAGCCTTTTGAAGCACATGCTCACCGCCTCCATTCTTGCAGAAGTCAAGAAACTGAGAAGGCTTATCGTAACCGGCAATCAAATCCCCCATCAACGCAAAGACCGGATCTTTTCCAGTAAAGTAGGACGGTGCTGTCAGATCACCATCCAATAGCCCCATGGCTACGGCATCCATGGTTTCCTTGTAGGGCACGACACTCCCAGTTGGCATCAAGTTGAGCGTTACATCCCCTCCGGTAACTTCCTTAACTTTAGGTACCCAGTTTTCCTGAAGGTAGTGGTAAGCGTAGTCACCAGAGTTGAAAGAAGTCTGAACTCGAAGCTCCTCTGCTTGAACAGTAGTAGCTGCAAGTAGTGTGGCAGAAGCCAGAGAAATTGAACAAACCAGCGTGCGCATCTTCATGTTTATTACCTTTTTAGCTGTTGTCGTATTCAAAATAGTTGTCATACCGCTCTCTAAGCGGCTTTAGAAGTTCGAAGACTGTCCTTGCCAGCTCGGATCGTACGCCTTCACTTCCATTTCATTATTGCACGAACTAACATCAAACTCTTGGTATCTACGAGATATTACCGAAGACAATTTTACAATAGAGCTAGATTAAAATTCGCGGAATATCAAACTTAGGGTCCAACCTCATCATGAATTAATATATTCGTTAAACTAATTTTAATTTTTAGCGTACCAAAGCAGGACGCTTCGGATCGAAGCTCCAATCATTAATCAAATACTGCATCGCTGTAGCGTCATTACGCCCCCCAGCCGGCAAGCTACGGTAGAGTGCATTGGCCTGTTCGACCTGATCCATATCGATTTCGATACCGAGACCCGGTGCATCAGTAACCGCAACTCTGCCGTCGACGATCTGTGGCGGATTGCGAGTCAAGCGGGTGTCTCCTTCCTGCCAGATCCAGTGAGTATCAAGCGCTGTCGTACGGCCTACCGCAGCTGCACCTACCTGCGCGAACATCGCCAGCGAGATATCGAAGTGGTTGTTGGAATGTGATCCCCAAGTCATGCCATGATCCTGACATAGTTGGGAAACACGCACTGCACCGGAAAGTGTCCAAAAGTGTGGATCAGCTAACGGAATATCCACTGATCGCAGCATCAACGCATGAGCCATCTCGCGCCAATTAGTAGCCACCATGTTAGTGGCCACTGGCAGCCCAGTGGCATGACGAAACTCAGCTAGAATTTCGCGGCCGGAAAACCCCTGTTCCGCGCCGCAAGGGTCTTCAGCATAAGCAATAACATCATGCAGGTTCTTGCAGAGTCGGGTTGCCTCATTCAACGACCAAGCGCCATTCGGGTCGATGGTCGTACGTGCCTTAGGAAAGGCGTGATGAAGAGCGGTGACTGCTTCAATTTCCTTCTCGCCCGGCAGAACTCCGCCCTTGAGCTTAAAATCCTCGAAGCCATAACGATCTTGAGCAGCTTGAGCTTGTTCAACGATACGCTGCGGAGTCATCGCCGCTTTATCTCGCTGGCGATACCAATCGTGACTAACACTTTCAGTCCCTCGGCGGTAGCCCAGCGGTGTGTCCTGCCCATCACCGACGAAGAATAAATAGCCTAATACATCGATACTGTCGCGCAGCTTGCCATTACCCAAGAGTTCCGCTACTGGCACGCTGAGAAGCTTGCCCATAAGGTCGAGCAACGCTGCTTCGAGCGCAGCGACTGCATTGATACGTAGTTCAAAAGTCCAAGAACCTTTCCCAAAATCCTCGAAGTCAGCGCTGCGGCCAGTACTTTGCAACGACGCAACCATTGAACGTAGATTGCCAATCGATTGGTTAATGACGAGTTCACGTGCTTGCTCAAGCGAATGCTGGATCGTCTCGCCGCCCGGCGCCTCACCGACACCGGTGTGGCCGGCACTATCCTTAAGGATGAGCAGATTGCGTGTGAAATAGGGTGAATGTGCCCCACCAATATTGAGCAGCATGCTGTCACGACCAGCGACCGGAATGACTCGCATGTCAATTATCTTAGGAGTCTCATAATTAGGCATAAGTAGTCTCCATCAGTCCTTTAAAGCGTCTTGGACCTGTCGACAAGCACTTTTAACGTGCCCAACTCATCCTCATCAGGCATTGTCAGCGGTTTACGTACACCCCCCGCCGGCATACCAATGATGTCAGCTCCTGCCTTCACAAGGCTGACTGCATAACCTTTCTTGCGATCACGCAGATCGACGAAAGGAATAAAAAACTCTTGAGTAATTTTTTTCACCGTGGCGCTATCGCCTGCACGTAAGGCGCGGTAGAACTTCAACGCCAACTCTGGCACGAAATTGAATACAGCGGAGGAGTAGGTATTGACACCGATGGATAGATACGCCTCGGCGAATATTTCAGCCGTCGGCACGCCACCAACATAGATCAGGCGATCGCCTACTGTCTTGACGATCTTGTTGAGAAGTTGCATATCGCCCTTGCCGTCCTTCAACCCAACCAGGTTAGGGCATTGATCGGCAAGCTGTTGGACCGCCGACGCTTCGAGGACACCATTGCCACGGTTATAGTAAATGACATTGACCGACGTGCTGTCGCAGATCTGGCGAGCGTACTCGACCAGCCCTTCTTGTGGGCATTCAGTCAGATAGGGTGGCATCAGCAAGATGCCGTCAGCACCAGCCTCTTCCGCAGCGCTGGCAAAGGCTTTGCCACTTTCTACACTCAACCCGGCACTCGCGATGACTGGCACCTTGCCGCCGACTTCATCGACCGCGACACGCACGATGTGACGAAACTCATCCAAAGAGAGATTGAAGAATTCACCAGTGCCTCCTGCCACAAAGATGGCGGAGATATCATGGCTTACGAACCATTCAAGCCGTTTACGATAACTACTTTCATCGAATCGACCTGCTGCATCGAAATCCGTGACTGGGAAAGAAAGCAGGCCATCACCCACTGCTTCTACCGTTTTTTCTTTGGAAAAATGCACCGCCATTCCCTCGCATCTGTCTTGTTGAGCGTAATGACATAAAGGCACTATGTCATACATCATACAAGAAAAAAATATAGAGGCATGCTTTCTGTCACACAACATCAACGATGGTCGATAAAACTAAGGTATAAAGAGTTAGCGGTGAGAAGGAACAACGAGGCTCAGCGCATGCAACCGCTGCTACCGGGAACGGAGGTAGCAGCGGGCAATTACGGGGTTAGGCCTGGGTGCCTTCTACAATCTCGAATTGCTCGAGACCACCGCCTCCGAAAAAGCCTCGGCACACATGGGATTGGCGTAGGTTTGCTTGCAGCCATCGCTTTCCACCCAGGCGCGGAAGGCATCCTGGTCTTCCCACTCCGTCTCGACGAGATAGAGGCCTGATTGCTCTGAGGCAGCAATACACGCATGGTCTATCGCCTGGACATCGTGCAGCCTAACCAGCCCAGCTTTATCAAACCGCCCATTGGATCATCAACGAATTGACGATACTTGTCTTGAATATCCCCGGCCGTGTGGCTGGAGTGATTCAGTTGATGTTGAGATGCACCAGTCCTCGCCCTACCGCAGCAGCGATATCGCTCAGGCTGTTAAAAAGCACTCATCATGAGAAAAGCAAGCCAGCGCTAACTGGCTAGCATTAGTAGATCGATTCCCAAGCTTTCGAGAAACCATCAAAGCGCCCAAACATGACCATACGCCAATAGTCTAATTGATGAGTAATAGCAGCGTACTAAGCTTCTTAGTTGTATGATGTATGATATATAAGTTCAATAACCAGCGAGTAAAAGGTAACCATGCAAAAGACAACTAGATTGGCGAGTACTCTACTTACGAGCGTTGCAATCTTCGGAGTAAGCTTGGCTGCCCAGGCAGAAACCTATGTCTACGTATCCAATGCCGATGACGCAGTTATCACAAGCTATACGCTGAACCGAACTACCGACACACTGGAGCCGCTAGAAACCACTAAAGCTGGTGATGCCGTCATGCCAATGGCAATCAGTCCTGACCAGAGGCACCTGTACGCTTCTATACGTAGCAAACCCTACCGAGCCTTAACTTACCGTATTGATGAGGAAACTGGAAAACTGACCCAGCAAGGTAGCGGGTCGTTGCCCGCCAGCATGGCCAATATTGATACAGGCCAGAGTGGGTCTTATCTCTTTTCCGCCTCCTATGCTAGCGATGTCGTCAGTGTCAGCCCAATCGACGATAACGGAATCGTTCAAGACTCTCAACAGACCGTCAAAACAGGACATCATGCTCACGCCATGCATGCTTCGCCGGATAATCATTATGCCTTCGCCTCAAATCTCGGGGATGACCAGATCGCCCAATTCCGCTTTGATTCCGATAATGGACATTTGGTATCAAACGATCCCAGTACAGTTAAGACGCCCGAAAATACTGGACCGCGTCACTTTATCTTTTCACCGAATGATAACTATGTATATGTTCTAGGTGAATTTACTGGCGCCGTCACTACCTACGCTTACGAAGCCAGCACAGGCACATTGACTAAAAAGTTCACCGAGCAGGGCATTCCGGATACTCTTAATCTCACACAGGGTGTAGCGCGCGAGACGATAAAGGAAGGAGATGACACGCCGCGCATATGGTCAGCGGATATCCATATCACACCAGACGGGCGCTATGTCTATATTTCAGAACGAACCAGTAGCACTATCAGCACTTTCAAAGCCAATCCTGAAAACGGAAAACTAACTTATCTACGTAACCAAAAGGTGGAAACTCAACCTCGCGGATTCCAAATTGATGACTCCGGACACTACATGGTCGTCACTGGTCAGCTTGATGATAGCGTAGGCCTTTATCGCATCGACCCTAAAAGCGGGAAGATCAACCGCCTCGATGAGGCACCAACCCGGAAGAATGCTAATTGGGTAGAGATCGTTTCTTACGACTGATACCACTGGGACCATCATTACTAATGGTTATCTTGGACCGCATTAGCCGGAGTTTTATCTCCGACTAATGCAATAAAACCAAAGTTCTATGAAAGAATTTCATATCCAAATCAATCTCGATAACCACGTACCTATGTGCGTGTCAGAACTTGTCACAAGGAATCTGTGGAATAAGACCTTATCTACTATACATCCTCACTGCCTTTCTGAGCTCGTCCATCATTTGAACAACATCGTATATCGGTTGCATCGCTACTCAAACCTGAGTGCCTTCTACAATCTCGAATTGCTCGAGCCCACCACCCTCGGAAAAGGCCTCGGCGGGCATGGGATTGGCGTGAGCTTCTTTGAAGTCATCACTTCCCACCCAGGCACGGAAGGCATCCTGGTCTTCCCACTCCGTCTCGACGAGATAGGGGGCCTGGTTGCCCTGAGGCCGCAATACCCGCATGGCTTTGAAGCCCGGCTGTTTGTCGACCTCGCTGGCACGTTGCTGAAACCGACGCTCGAATTCGGCTTCATACCCCGAATTGACGAAAACACGGTTGATGACGATATAGCTCATCCGATTTTCTCCTTTAGCCAAGTAGTTCATGAGGTGACTGCCAGTGTTTGAGCGTCGCGCACCCCGCCGCCCAGATGTCGGCTTCCAGCATGGCGATGGTGGCCGTCGGCATGGGCTGAGACGCACGCATATCGCCTTCGACCAGACGCCCGACCAGCGCGCCGACCAACGGCATGTGGCTGACCAGCAGGCACGGCGTGTGCGCGACTTCACGCTGCAACCAGTCGATGAGCGGCTCCAGCGGATCATCCGGGGTGATGATCGGCAGCGTTTCGACGGGGCGCCCCAAGGGATCCGCCATCCACTGCGCAGTCTGTTGAGCACGTCGGTAGGGACTGGCGACGATACGCAGTGTCGTACGCATGTCACCGGCAAGCGCCTTGTTCAGCCATGTTCCCATGGCACGCGCTTCCGCTTCGCCCTGGCTTGTAAGTGAACGTTCACTATCCGGCATGCCTGGCACGGCTTCGCCATGACGCATGATATACAGGTTCGACACGATTAAGTCTCCTCAGCGCCGGGTTCCATCCGACGTGCCTCGGATACATCCTGTCGCGGCAGCACGAACTCAACGTCGCTGCTCTGCTCTTGCTGCATGAGCATTTGCGCCATCTGCCGCGCCGGCACGCCGTTGAACAGCACTTGGTAAAGCCCTTCTGCCAGGGGCATGTAAATATCTTCACGGCGCGCTTTCGCACGTACCAGACTGACTGTATTGACGCCTTCCGCCACTTGACCCAGCGACTCTATGGCTTCCTCGAGCGTTTTATTCTCGCCCAGCGCGAACCCGACGCGGTAATTGCGCGAGAGCTTCGACGAGCAGGTCACGATGAGATCTCCCACGCCCGCCAGCCCGATGAAGGTCATCGGATTGGCGCCCAACGCCACTGCGAAACGGCTCATTTCCGCCAGCGCCCGGGTCATCAGCATGCTGCGCGTGTTTTCTCCCATGCCAAGCGCCGCCGCCATCCCCGCGGCGATGGCATAGATGTTTTTCAGCGCACCGCCCAATTCGACGCCATAGCGGTCGTTGCTGGCATAGACGCGGAAATAATCGCAGCCGAGTGCCGATTGTACCCGCGCCCGGGTATAGGGATCGTCGCTGGCGATGACCGTCGCCGTAAGGTGCTTGTCGGCAATCTCGGAGGCGAGATTGGGCCCTGAAAGCACGCCGATATGGGGGAACCCGGTCTCCTCCTCAAGGATCTGGCTCATCAGTTTGAAGCCTTCCTCATGGATTCCCTTGGTGGTACTGACCAGAATTTGCGAAGGCTCGAGCCATGCCCGAGCCTGACGAACGACGGCGGAAAAGGCGCTCGAGGGAATGGCGATGAAGATCACCTCGGCATCCTGTAGTACCGCACGCATATCGTCGGAAGCGACCACCGAAGGATTGATGGCGTAATTTGGCAAGTAGCGTGGATTGCGATGCTCACGGTTGATCTGCTCGATCAAGGCCGGGTCGCGCAACCACTGGCGCACACGGGCTCCATTGTCGGCGGCAATGCTTGCGATAGCGGTGCCAAAGCTGCCGCCGCCAAGCACGGCGACTTGAAGACGTTCGTCGGTCATGGACGTTTCCTGGTGGCCTGCGAAATGACGCCATTGTAGCGAACCTGACGTGTCACGCACGCCCGATCGTCATCTGCCTGCAAACGACGACACCGCCCGTGGGCGGTGTCGTCGCGCTACTCGCTCTGCTCTTGTCATACAGCAGGCCGATCAATCGATCATCGGCAACAAGGCATCGATGCTCGATTTGGCATCGCCATACAGCATACGCGTGTTTTCCTTGACGAACAGCGGGTTCTCGATACCCGAGTAGCCCGTCCCCTGGCCACGCTTGCAGACGAAGACGTTCTTGGCTTCCCAGACCTTGAGCACCGGCATGCCGGCGATGGGACTGTTGGGGTCCTCCTCAGCGGCAGGGTTGACGATGTCATTGGAACCAATGACGATCACCGCGTCGGTCTCGGCGAAGTCGTCGTTGATCTCGTCCATCTCCATTACGATATCGTACGGCACCTTGGCCTCGGCCAGCAGCACGTTCATGTGCCCCGGCAAACGTCCGGCAACCGGATGAATACCGAAACGCACGGTCTTGCCGGCGGCGCGCAACTTGCGCGTCAGTTCGCTGACCGCGTTCTGCGCCTGCGCCACCGCCATACCATAGCCGGGTACGATGATCACGCTGTCGGCCTCGTTGAGCGTACTGGCCACGCCACCGGTATCGATGGCCACCTGCTCGCCTTCGATCTCTGCGGCCGGCCCCTTGCTGCCACCGAAGCCGCCCAGAATCACGTTGACGAAGTTACGATTCATCGCCTTGCACATAATGTAGGAGAGAATAGCACCGGAGGAGCCCACCAACGCCCCAGTGACGATCAGCAGATCGTTGGAGAGCGTAAAGCCGATGGCCGCCGCTGCCCAGCCGGAATAGCTGTTGAGCATCGACACTACCACCGGCATGTCGGCGCCGCCGATGCCCATGATCAGGTGATAGCCGATGAAGAATGCCAGCAGCGCCAACAACAGCAGCGTCCAGAAGCCAGCACCATTGAGGTAGGCGATTGCCAGCAGTAGCGAGGCGATCGCCGCCCCGGCATTGAGCAGATGGCCGCCCGGCAATTGACGCGGCTTGCCGTCCACCTTGCCTGCCAGCTTGCCGAAGGCAATCACCGAGCCGGTAAACGTCACCGCGCCGATGAACACTCCCAACACCACCTCGACCTGCAGAAAGGTCAGCTCGGCCGGTGTCTTCTCAGCCACCAGCGCTGCGAAGGCCGAAAACCGCTCGCTGGCGTCTCCAGCGAGTTGCGCCGCCATGACACGTCGACGTTCCAGGTCAGCGTTGAAGCCGATGAACACCGCCGCCAAACCGACGAAGCTATGCAATGCCGCCACAAGCTGGGGCATCTCGGTCATGTCGACCTTCTTGGCCAGGTAGCCCCCGATCCCGGCGCCGATCACCATCATCGGGATCATCCACCAATAGCCGCCCACATTGGGGCCGAACATGGTGAAGACTACCGCCAGGGCCATCCCGACAATGCCATACCAGACGGCACGCTTGGCCTTTTCCTGATTACTCAGTCCCCCCAGCGAGAGGATGAACAACACACTTGCCGCCACCGCTGCGGCGGACACCAATCCTTGACTCAACATCGTCTTTTCTCCGCCGCGTTAGGATTTCTGGAACATGGCGAGCATCCGGCGCGTCACCAGGAAACCACCCACGATATTAATGGTGGCAATCAGCACCGAAATGCCGGCCAACACGCCTACCAGCCAACTGCCCGACCCGATCTGCAGGACCGCGCCGAGGATAATGATGCCCGAGATGGCGTTGGTCACCGCCATCAGCGGCGTATGAAGCGAGTGACTGACATTCCAGATCACCTGGAAACCCACGAAGCAGGCCAGTACGAACACAATGAAGTGCTGCATGAACGACGTCGGCGCCACCAGGCCCAGTAGGCCCATCACCACACCACCGGCTACGAGCATGCCCACTTGGCGCTTGGTCTGAGAAAGGAAGTTGGCATGCTCAGCAGCCTTCTTCTCTTCAGCAGTGGGCTCCTTGGGCTTCTCCTTGGGTGCCGACTGTCCGATGGCATTGACCTTGGGCGGCGGGGGCGGAAAGGTAATCTCGCCATGATGCGCCACGGTGACGCCACGAATCACGTCGTCTTCCATGTCGTGAACGATCACGCCATCCTTTTCCGGCGTCAGATCGGTGAGCATGTGGCGGATATTGGTGGCGTAGAGCAACGATGCCTGCGTCGCCATGCGCGAGGGGAAATCGGTATAGCCGACGACGACCACGCCGTTGTCGGTGACGGTACGTTCGTCGGGTACGGTGAGATCGCAGTTACCGCCCTTCTCGGCCGCCAAGTCAACGATCACCGACCCCGGTTTCATGGCCTGGACCATGTCCTCGAGCCACAGCTTGGGCGCCGGCTTGCCCGGGATCAGCGCAGTGGTGATAACGATATCCACCTCGGGCGCCTGCTCGCGGAACAGCGCCAGCTGCTTCTCGCGAAACTCGGGGCTGGAGGGGGCGGCATAACCGCCAGAGCCCGAGCCATCCTGGCTGTCCTCGAAGTCGAGGAACAGGAATTCGGCGCCCATCGACTCGATCTGCTCGGCCACTTCGGGGCGTACGTCGAAGGCACGTACCACGGCGCCCAGGCTGGTCGCGGTGCCGATGGCCGAGAGCCCGGCGACGCCCGCGCCTACGACCAGCACCTTGGCCGGCGGCACCTTGCCCGCCGCCGTGACCTGGCCGGCGAAGAAGCGCCCGAACTGATTGCCGGCCTCGATCACGGCACGGTAGCCGGCGATGTTGGCGGTGCTGGAAAGCGCATCCATCTTCTGCGCCCGCGAGATACGCGGCACCATGTCCATGGCCAGAACCGTGGCGCCGGTCGCCTTGCAACGCTCGAGCAAGTCCTCGTTCTGAGCCGGCCAGAAAAACGCGATCAGCGTTTGCCCTTCGCGTAGATAGCCGACCTCTTCTTCTTCGGGTTCGCGTACTTTGATGACAACATCGGCCGTCGACCACAACGCCGTGCCGCCATCGACGACCTCGACACCCGCATCGCGATATGCATCGTCGTCAAAACCAGCCGACCGCCCGGCGCCCGACTCGACGACGCATTCATGGCCGAGTTTCTGGATGTGCTGAGCACTTTCCGGCGTCAGCGCCACGCGCGCCTCGCCCTGGGCACGCTCCCTGGGAGCCCCAATTCTCATGCCGCACCTCCTGTTTCGTGTCGGATGGCACCTTGCCAGGCACCGCTTGTCATATATTCGGTAATGTTCATCCTTGACCCCTTGCTCGTCGCATAGAACTCTCCCTCATGGAATCTTGTTCATGTCGATACATTGGAACGTGGCCATGCAAATAACGTCGTCATACACCGGGAACATCGATGTATCTCGAATAAAAGATCTTATTTATTTAAAGAAAAACATCTTGAAAATCAATAGGAAAAACAAAATTTCCCATCATAATCATTGAGTTATAACAAGCATAACACAGCTCTTATGCTTCATGATTACTCACAACTCCTTGTTTTAGCTTGAAATTATTTTATAAACACGACCTATTCATTCTCTTATAGACATCATAAACGATACATTATTTGCACTCTTCTTCAGTTAAGACTCGCGCATATCGAAAGCACGAACGTCGCTTTTCCGATAACGACATTCAACAATCACGACACAGCTCCTCCACGCTCAGCACCTCGACGCCCTGGCGTTCGAGAAGCGCACGTAGCCCATGCGTTGGTCGAGCAACGGCTATCGCGAGACGCCGTCATACGGCGTCTGACGATGTCACGATGAGCAGGAAAGACAGATGACCGAGGCCTCCGGCGCCGGAGCGGCCGCCCAGTGCTCCATGCCCGGCTGCGGCGTAAAGGGATCTTCGAGCAAGGCACGGAATTCGGACAACGGCGCTGTATCGCCAGCTTCCGCCGCCTCGATGACCTGCTGAATGAGGTGCGTGCGCGGCACATAGAGAGGGTTGACCGCCTGCATGGCATCACGGCGCGACGCGGCATCGCGTGATTCGTCCTCGAGACGCTTTTGATAACGCGACAGCCAGGCCGCCAGACCATCCGCCGGTACCTCTTCATGCAGCCACGCGCCCTCATCGAGGGCCCATTCACCCAAGGCACGAAAGGCGCGATGATAGTCGGCACCGGCGTCGGCCAGCAGCGTCAGCCAGTCCTGAACCAGTTGGGCGTCGCCATCTTGCACGTGCTCAAGCCCCAAGCGTGCCCGCATCAAGCGCGCATACTCCTGTTGTAGCGCCGGTTCGTACTCCGCTAACTGCGTACGTAGCGCTTCTGGATCGGCCAACGGCGTCAGCGACTGGCCCAGCACCGAGAGATTCCACAACCCTACCCCGGGTTGTTGATCGAAGCCGTAACGGCCAGAAGTATCAGTATGGTTGGGTACCAAGGTCGGATCATAACGGTCCATGAAGGCATAGGGCCCGTAGTCCAGCGTCAATCCCAGAATCGACATGTTGTCGGTATTCATCACTGCATGCACGAAGCCATACGCTTGCCAGGCAGCGATCAGGCGTGCCGTGCGCACGACCGTATCGCCGAACAGCGCCTCTGCCGGTGCCTCACATTCCGCCAAGGCTGGACGGTGACGCGTAATGACATGCTCGACGAGACGCTGAAGGTCCTCGGTGCGACGCGCCTGATACAGCCATTCGAAGTGCCCGAAGCGCACATGACTGGGCGCCAGGCGCAACAGGGTCGCGCCGGGCTCGACCCGCTCACGCTGGACCTTCTCGTCGTTAATCGACAGGGCCAGCGCCAACGTCGTGGGAATACCCAATCCCGCCATGGCCTCACCGGCGAGATATTCACGAATCGTCGAACGCAGCACCGCGCGGCCATCACCGAAGCGCGAATACGGCGTTTGTCCGGCTCCCTTGAGATGTAGGTCCCAGAAGCCGTCATCGGCCTCCACCTCTCCCAGCAGCAGTCCGCGTCCATCGCCCAAGGCGGGGTTATAGACCCCGAACTGATGGCCGGTATATTTCTGTGCCAGAGGGTCCATTCCCGATAAGACGGTTTCACCCCCCATGACTTGGCGCAATGTCTCTCGTGATGGAGAGTCGTCGTTGAAAAGCGCAGGGTCGAAGCCTAGCGCACGGGCACCTCGCGGACTGATATCCACCAGTCGCGTGTTTTTCCAGGCGGCGGGGCTGACCCGGGTAAAGAAGTCATTGGGCAAACGCGCCCAAGCATTGTCGAAGCGCAGCGCATCGAGTGTCATGGCGACCTCGCGAAGGGGCATATGGAGCTACTTTACACGCCCGGCAACGACCGATAAAAGCGTGCCGAGCGACCAAAAACGCCGCCCGAAGGCGGCGTCGAAACGCGGCGGAGGCAACGCCTCAGGCCGGGCTATCTTCGGCGTCGCCGCTGCTGTGTTCGCGAATCAATTCAGCATTGGTGCGCAGCAGCGCCAACAGCACGTCGAAGTAATTATCACGCACCGAGTAGCTGTCCAGTGTGCGAATCAAGGACTCGGCACTGGCGGACTCGCCTTGTTCTTTCTGCGCAGCCCGCGTTTGACGCATCGCGAGATAAGCACGGTGCGTGTTCAAATTATGCAGGTACGCGCCGATACTTGCCTGGACGCTATCGAAGTGTTGATAGCGACGCTGGCTTCCTTCTTGAGCCAGACCACAGCCATCACCGAAGCAGCGCAAACCGAACAGGTTGTTGCCCTTGCGTGCGAAGCGCGACGTTCCCCATCCCGACTCTTCGACGGCCTGGATGACCACCATTTCCAACGGCAAAGTATCGACACGCGAGAGAAGGTACTCGAACGTGTTGGATGTGCCGCATTCGATCTGGTAGCTATCGCACAATCGTTGCAGATGCGACCGCTCGGCATCACTCAGCGAATCCCGGCGCTCACGCGCGTCGAGCAACCAATCACGCTGGGCCTGGATGTTGGCGTTTTCGGCTTCGACCAGCGGCACCAGCAGCTCGAGAAATGCTGTCTTGCGCTCGGGACCGGCCGCATATTCGCGCAGGTCCGGCATCTCCTCGACGGGATCGAGAGCCGGCGTATCGACGTTGCTTTCGAGCGTGCGCACGTCCCGCGTGGGAGACGCGGCGTGGGCATCCAGGGGTGGCGGCGCCGTCACGCCAAGCCCCCCCAGCAATACCACCGCGATAACGCCACGCCACCGCCGAGAAAAGAACAAGTCGTGCCGAATCGGCATGAGACGACTCCTTGAACATGACGGCGCCAGCCTAGCAACAACGAACGTCCATGTTGAGTCAATATTGCTGGCATCAAAATGAAACGGGCCAGCCCATGCGGCCGGCCCGGTAAGCGAACGTCAACGCGACTCAGTTGCTCAGGAGCTTGTTGAGACGCTGGACATAGGTGGCGGGGTCCTCGAGATGTCCGCCCTCGGCGATGATCGCCTGATCGAGCAGGATCCGCGCGAGATCATCGAACCCGGCGTCGTCGGCGCTTTCCAGGCGTGTCACCAACCCATGCTCGGGGTTGAGTTCGAGGATAGGCTTGACTTCCGGCAACGGCTGTCCGGCCGCTTCCATGAGGCGGCGCATCTGATAGCCCATATCGTGTTCGGAAAGTACGACACACGCCGGCGAGTCGGTCAGACGATGGGTGATGCGCACTTCCTGCACCTCGTCGCCCAACGCAGTCTTGACGCGCTCGAGCAGCGACGCCTTGGCCTTGGCCGTTTCTTCCTGTGCTTTCTTCTCTTCCTCGTCAGCCATCTCGTCAAGATCGAGATCGCCCTTGGCGACATCGACCAGGGCCTTGCCGTCGTACTCGGTGAGATGGCTCATCAGCCACTCATCGATACGGTCATGCAGCAATAGTACCTCGATGCCCTTCTTGCGGAAGATTTCCAAATGCGGGCTGTGACTTGCCGCATTGAAGCCATCGGCCACCAGATAATAAACCTTCTGCTGGCCTTCCTTCATGCGTTCCACGTAACCGGCCAGCGACCGATCCTGAGTCGCACTGTCGGTATGCGTGGAAGAGAAACGCAACAGCTCGGCGATCTTGTCACGGTTGGCAGTATCTTCCGCCAACCCCTCCTTGAGCACGTTACCAAAGGCATTCCAGAACGTCTGGTAGACGTCATCATCTTTGGCCAGCTTCTTGAGCATGTCCAGCGAGCGTTTAGTCAGCGCGGACTTGAGCTTGTCGACCTGGGGATCTTTTTGCAGCAATTCACGCGAGATGTTGAGCGACAGATCCTTGGAGTCGACCACGCCCTTGATGAAACGCAGATAAAGCGGCAGGAACTGCTCGGCGTCGTCCATGATGAACACGCGCTGCGCATACAGCTTGAGCCCACGCACGCCCTCGCGCTGATTGAGATCGAATGGCGCGCGACCCGGCACGTAAAGCAAGCTGGTGTATTCGAGCGTGCCTTCGACCTTGTTGTGGCTCCAGATCAGCGGATCGCTGAAATCGTGTGCTACGTGCTTGTAGAAAGCTTTGTATTCGTCATCGCTGATTTCTTCCTTGGGCCGCACCCACAGCGCCGTCGCCTCGTTGACGGTTTCCCAGGTGACGGTTTCGCTCCCCTCGATCTCGTTGCCTTCTTCATCGTGGGCCTTCTCGACCTTGGGCATGCGCACCGGGACTTCGATATGATCGGAGTAAGTGCGTACGAGATGCTTGAGACGCTCGGCGTCGGCGAATTCCTTGGCGTCTTCCTTCAAGTGCATCACGATTTCGGTGCCACGTGCGGGCTTGTCGATATCCGCGATATCGAACTCGCCTTCACCACGGGAATGCCATTCTACGCCCTGTTCCTGATCGACTCGGCGCGTGCGCACGGTGATTTCGTCGGAGACGATGAAACCGGAATAGAAGCCCACACCGAACTGACCGATCAGCTTGGCATCTTTCTGTTTTTCGCCGGAAAGCTGCTGGAGGAATTCCGCCGTGCCGCTGCGTGCGATAGTCCCCAGGTTCTGGATGACCTCGTCGCGGCTCATGCCGATGCCATTGTCACGCACGGTGACGGTGCCCGCTTCAGCATCGTGCTCGATCTCGACGCGCAACTCGCTGTCATTGCCGTACAGCGTATCGTCATCCAACGCCTCGTAGCGCAACTTGTCGCAGGCATCCGCAGCGTTGGAAATCAACTCGCGCAGGAAGATCTCCCGGTTGGAATACAGGGAGTGAATCATCAACTGCAAGAGCTGTTTGACTTCGGTCTGGAAGCCCATTGTTTCGGCTTGAGCGGCGGTGGTCATGGTCGAAATTCCCCTGTGGCCATAACGGATGCATGTTAAACGGTGAAAAATGCGACGACAGATGTCGTCATGCGCATCGATATGGGGGCCGCGCGAGACTTTTCAAGCGTTTGCGGCCCAGCCATAGTTTTCCATGGTCAAGGGCTACAATCTCAGGACGTGGTATCGGGCGGATCGATGCCTTTCCAGCGGCGGTAAGGCGCAAGCGAATGGTCGACGCGGGTCAGCAACCAGCCGACGATGAAGACGTCATCGATCACTCCGATGAGCATCAGGAAATCGGGAATGATATCGAATGGCAGGATCAAGTAGGCCACCGCCGCCGTCATCCAGCCGCACGCTGCCCAGGGCACCGGGCGATAACGACCGGCAGTCACGTCGCCCAGCATGGGCACGAACACACGCAGCGCGCGGGCGATGCGCATCAATGCCCCGCTGCGCTGTTTGAGCCGCGACCATAGGGCCAATCCTCGCATGAACTTCATGGCATGCCTCCTTGGCGTTGCGTGCCTGCTGGCGTCATCATGCAGAGTGTCGCCATTCGACAACACTACCCAAGGCGTGTCCCCTGAGCGAGGATGATCACATCATTATCCCGCCAGGCAAGCAAGGAGACATGGAAGATGCTCGCATCGCGGCTTCGCCAACGCTGGCTGACGCTATTATCGGTGGCTTCGCTAGGACTTGCGTTACAAGTCACCGCCGCCCAGGCACACTCCGACACTCAGGCGCTAGACGCCGCAGATCGCGCCATGAAAGACGCACTCGATGCCGCCCGCGATCACCGCTGGTCACGCATCGATAACGCCGCCATCGACGATCATGTGCTGGCCGGCTACGTAGAATATCACCGCCTCAAGGCGCATCTGTCGAGCGCCCCTGCGGTGGAGGTAGAAAGCTACATCGCACGCCATACCGACTCGCCCCTATCGGACTGGATGCGCGGCCAGGCACAGATCGCATTTGGCCGCGACGGCCGCTTCGACGATCTGCTGGCCATCAGCGATGGCAAGCCCTCGGGCACCATCCGGCAATGCTATTACTACACCGCCCTGCTTGATCGCCAACCACAAGAAGCCGCGCAAGGCGGACGCGAACTATGGCGGGTTGGCCATTCGCAACCTAGCGCCTGCGACCGGTTGTTCGACACCTTGCGCGAACGCGGCGATATTGACGAGGGCGATATCTGGACACGGCTGACGCTGGCCTGGCAAGGCGGCGAGAGTCGCCTCGTCGGCTACCTGGCAGACCAGCTCGACGGCGACTGGGACACGGGTATCGACGCACTCGAGCGCCTGCGCAGTAACTATGCGGCAATTACCGAAATCCCCACCGATATCGGCCCCCAGGGGCAAGGCAGCGGCGCACTCTTCACGGCCGCCATGCACAATTTCACGCGCGCCGACACGGAGGCCGCGCTCGAGGCCTGGCGCAAGATCGCCCCCCACCTCTCGTTGAGCGACACGCAACGCCATACCATCGAGCACGATCTGGCGTTTTATTCGATGGTACGCGACGTCGATAACAATCTTGGCTGGGCCGACGACGCCTTGCCCCGTCTCGCGGATGGCGACCTATTCGAATTGCGGGTACGCAATGCCCTGGCCGATCAGGACTGGGGCGAGGTCATCGACTGGATCGATGCGATGCCGAAAGCCACCCGCCAGAAGGCGCATTGGCAATACTGGCTGGGCCGCGCACTCAATCAGCGTGGCGACACCGAGTCCGCGCAAGCCGCTTGGCAACTTGCCGCCCAGGAGCGCGGATTCTTTGCCTTCGCAGCCGCTGACAAGCTCGGCCAGCCCTATGCCTTGAATATGAATATGCCCGACGTCACGCCACTGCAAAGCGAGCTGGCCGCCATGCGACCCAGCGTCCAGCGCAGCGAGGCTCTGCGGCGCATCGATGAGCCAGGGCTCGCACGTAGCGAATGGTTCCACGCCATCGACCAGGCCAGTGCATCCGATACCGCCGCACTCAACGCCTACGCGCTGGAGCGGGGCTGGTACGACCTGGCCGTGCATGGAGCAATCATGGCCCAGCAATGGGATGCCCTGGCGTGGCGTTTTCCTTCAGCGTACAAAGCGAACTTCGATCAGTGGGGCCAACGCAACGGCGTCGACCCCTACCTGCTGATGGCGATTTCTCGGCGGGAGAGCGCATTCAATCGCCAAGCGGTCTCGCCGGTCGGCGCACGCGGGCTCATGCAGCTCATGCCGGACACCGCATCGCATGTCAGTCGCAACCTGGACATCGATGCACCAAGCCGCGGCGAGCTCTTCGAGCCGACCACCAATATTCGCCTGGGGAGCGCTTATATTCGCGACATGATGGAGCGCTATCGAGGCAATCGCCTCGCCGCCGCTGCGGCTTACAACGCAGGTCCCGGAAGTGTCGACCGTTGGCTGCGCGAGGCTTCCGGTAATTTCGATCTCTTCGTGGAGCGCATCCCATACCACGAAACCCGCGCTTACGTGCAAGCCGTGCTGACGTATCGCGTCATCTTCGAGAGCCTCGCCAAACAAGGCGATTCGCAAGGCGTCGCACTGCTGACCCAGGCCGAACGTGAAGGCATTTACGACACCACGTTGCTGGCCCAGAACCCGTAAACGCAAGCGCCGACGCTCCTCAGGGCGTCGGCGCATCACTAAGGCCTGCGGACTTTCTCAGGGGCGCTGAGCCAGCGCCAGCTTGACACCGAAAAGTACCAGCACAGTGCCGGTGGCCCCTTCCATCATGCGCGATACCCAGCGTTTGGCTAGCCATCTGGCGGCACTTCCCACCATCAGTACCACGCCCATCTGCCATATATTGGCAAGTACGAAATGCACGCTTGCAAGCCACAATGACTTGGCCAACGCCGGATCACCCGGCGCAATGAACTGCGGCAGAAACGCCATATAGAACACGACAGTCTTGGGATTGAGCACATTGGAGAGAAAGCCTTCACGCAATGACACCCAAGTGCTGACCCGCTCCTTGCATACGCCCATTTCGGCTACTGGTAAACCGCTACCTCTGCGGGCGCTAACCAGACTCCTGAGCCCCAACCAGATCAAATATCCCGCGCCGAGCAGCTTGAGCGCGTTGAAGGCCCATGCCGATTGCAGCAGGATCAGCGAGATCCCGAGCGCCGAGACGGTGGCATGCACGAACAGGCCAGAGCAGATCGCAACGCTGGTCAAGATGCCATCGCGCACGCCCCCGCGCGAGGTGTTACGAATGACCAGAAGCGTGTCCACGCCCGGCGTCAGCGTCAGCAGTGTGATCGCCACTAGAAACGGCCAAAACTGGGCGTCGAAGAACATACCTGTTTCCTGAGTAGAAGCGTGAAAAGACGCAGTATAGAACCGGACGCGCCAGGCGGCGCGCTGCCTACCAGACCCAGAAGGCAAATACGGCCGTGCCCACGGTCAATAACAGACCGATCAACAGCAGCAGCCCATCGTCCGCAGTCATTCCCAGCCCGATGACGGTGATCGCCAGCGCCGGCATCGCCGCCGCAAAGGGGAGCAATTCCAGAGGAATCATGCCTATCGCAAGCACGATGACCAACACCGCGACGAGGCGGCGCGCGGCCGGTTGCAACAATATGTCCAGGCGCTGTGCCAGCAGCTTATCGATACGTTGCGTCCAGGGACGAACGCGTTTGACGGTGCGGTGCAGCTTGTCATGGCTGATACCCCGCTCACGCAATTTCCTCGGCAACCAAGGCGATTGTCGCCCCAGCAACTGTTGCATCGCCATCAAGACGATGAACACGGCACATAGCGTGGGCACGCCGGGCACACCGCCAGTGGGCAAGAATGCCAGCAATGCAGGCAAGGTAATCAGGGGGCCGAAGCCCCGCGAACGAAACGTCTCAACGATATCCTGCAGGCGGATGGTCTTGCCATCGTTGGTCTCGTCAAGCGTTTCCAGCAACTGGGTCAAACTGATGCGCGACTCCATGCGCGATTTCTCCTTGGGAGCGATTGTCGATGATGGCCTTGCACGGTGGAAGACCGCATACTATCAGCCAAACAGATCACGCCTGGCATGTTTCATCGAAATCTGGTCATTGAGCGTCCAGAAATCGTACAGGATACCCAACATGAACAACCCACCGGTGACGAGATACAACAACCCGGTCAGCCATTTCCCCATGTACATGCGATGCAGACCGAAGATGCCCAAGAAAGTAAGCAATATCCAGGCAAGGGTGTAGCTGGTGGGTCCCGCCTGAAAACGCAGGTCCGCCTGACGATCCATCAACGGGATCAGGAAGAAGTCGACCAACCAGCCGATGCCCAGCAGGCCTAACGTGAAAAACCAAATCGTGCCGGTAATGGGCTTGCCGTAGTAAAAACGGTGCGAGCCGGTAAAGCCAAATATCCACAACAGGTAGCCCACGACCTTGCTATGCGTATCGTTCGCAGCGACGGCGGTATGGGACACGTGACAACTCCTCCAAAATTGAACTGGCGTGATCCGCCCCAACTCCAGGATGCGATATCACCATGACAGACGCCCAGGCTGCGCCAACGTTCCCGCCGCGTCGTTGACGATTTTGCATGCCAGGCGACGACGCTCGTCAGACAGACTCCAGGCAGCAATATGATGCCTTCGATCAAGGCGCCATGCTTTACCCACGGCGTACATACCGACGCTCTGGACGCCCCCCCGAATTTTCGATCTATTGTGCATAGACGGTGCATGGTACCGGGAAAGGCCCCTCGGCAATAACTTGACGCCTACCCTAGGCTAATGCATTTTCCGCTGCGTAGGTTGGCAAGTCGAATGTCGTCAGCTGTTAATCGAATTCTCGATGTCCCTTGCGCATTCCCTCCTCGTCTTACCCACGTACCATGGCCGCCCATGGGTCGGCCCGCATCATTACTTCGCCAGTTAAGGAATTCAAAATGGCAACTGGCACTGTCAAGTGGTTTAACGACACCAAAGGCTATGGCTTCATCTCTCCAGAAGATGGTGGCGATGACCTGTTCGCACACTTCTCCGAGATCCAGGCTGAAGGCTTCAAAACGCTGCAAGATGGCCAAAAAGTGAGCTTTGAGGTCACCCAGGGCAAGAAAGGCCTGCAGGCGTCCAACATCAAGGTGGTCGGTTGATTCCGATACCCCAGCGATCGTGAGATCGATAGCAGGCTCCGAACGCATGAGAGCCCACCGTTAGGTGGGCTCTTTTATTTCCATAGACGTTATAGCTAGCCCCTATAGTGGGCGCCTACCAACGCCCTCAGAGCCGATATCAGGACTGATTGTCACCATCAGCCGCTTGATCCATTTCGTCGGCGGCTTGATCCATTTCATCCGCCGCTTCGTCGGTTGCTTCGTCGGCTGCCTCTTGTGTTTCGTCGGCGGCATTATCCATTGTATCGCCAGCCTCATCGGCAGCGTCTGAGGTGGCGTCTTGCGCTTCGTCGACCTGTTCGCCCGCTTCGTCCATGGCGTTGGAAGTTCCTTCGGCGGCTTCGTCTCCCATTTCTTCCATGTCGTTGCTGGCTTCGTCGCTCATCTCGGCCATTTCATCGCCGGACTCATCAGCGGCTTGCTGGGTTTCTTCAGCCGCCTGTTCGCTATTGTCTGAAGTCTCCTGAGCGGGATCGTCACCGCTATCGCAGGCCGTCAGGCCAAGTGACATCACCAATGCCAACGCACTCATCGTCCATTGCTTATACGTCATCATTTCGCTCCTTGAGTCGCTTATTTTGCCGGGGGCCGGCACTTTCCTAAAAGCCCATGAGGCCATCCAGGCCTCATGGTACAGGGTTGGCAAGCCCTACGTGCCGGGCTCGCCAATATCTTCGTACCAAATCTCGGGACGTTCGGCGATGAACCGTTCCATCAGCGCCTTGCACTGCGGATTGTCGTATACCGTGAGCGTGACACCACGTTGGCGTAATAATGTTTCCTCCCCTTGAAAAGTCGAGTTTTCGCCAATCACGATCTCGGGGATGCCATGGAGCAAAATGGCGCCACTACACATGACACAAGGTGACAGTGTGGTATAAAGCACCGCTTCACGATACACATGCGCCGCCAAACGGCCAGCATCTTCCAAGGCGTCCATTTCACCGTGCAGAGTGGCACTGCCACGCTGCTGGCGTTGGTTATGGCCACGCCCGATGATAACGCCCTGATGCACAAGCACAGAACCGATGGGGACCCCGCCCGCGTCGTATCCTTTGCGCGCCTCGTCGATGGCTGCCTGCATAAATGGGTCCATGTCGATCCTCTTGTCATTCACCTTATGCACCACGTTAAGCTCGTTGGCTTTTGGCACTTACGCATTAATTAATTTCAAGCGTAAGCATCTCGAAGGGCCCTGGGCAAACGAGCACGCAAGACAGATCATCGCGCCTCACCCCTCATCGTTTTGACATGAGTACAGTGCAGACGACGAAGGCGCCGCCAAGGAAAGCGCTCCGGGTATCAACTCAGCGCGAAAGCGCGCGTGGCAACAAGGCTCGCCATCAAGATTCAGCGGCAGGGCCGCTTCACTTG
The DNA here is from genome assembly GCF_029889885.1 of Chromohalobacter sp. 296-RDG. Taxonomy (GTDB): domain Bacteria; phylum Pseudomonadota; class Gammaproteobacteria; order Pseudomonadales; family Halomonadaceae; genus Chromohalobacter. Next base: position 19,713 of record NZ_JARANY010000018.1, on the reverse strand, counting down.
CGAATTCGACCCAAGGCACCTGCAAGTACTCGACGAACTCGCCGCTTTCGGGGAGGTTTTCCAGCTCGTCGATAAGCTGCTTCATCTCCCTGAGCGAGGTGAAATGACGCACGATAAGCAGTTCCAGTAGGCCATCATCTACCTTTGCCAGGGGAGTCAACTGCTGGCCGCCTCCCGCGTGAGAGCCATTGCCCAGAGCGAGCAGGAACAAGGGAACGTTGCGCTCTCCATCGGGGAGCCGCAAACGGCCTTGGTATGGTTGGTAATTCCAGGCCTTGAGCATGCCCATCAACGAATAGGCGCCCCCCCCTAAAAGGCGCTTGAGGGGGGCCGGCGTCGAATTGGTGATCTGGGCGCCGAAGCCGCCCGAGGCAAGGTTGATGAAATAATCCCCCCCCAGACTGCCCACGTCTATATCGTGGGGGCGGGCCTCCAACGCCACGCGCAACGCCTCGAGAGGGGCCAATGGCAATTCCAGGCCACGTGCGAAATCGTTGGCACTGCCCAGCGGAAGGATGCCGAGGGTCGGCCTTGCAGCTTGGGTCAGTTGCATCAAGCCGCCAACGACCTCGTTGACCGTTCCATCGCCGCCGCCGGCGATGATACGTTTAATACCCGCTTCGCTGGCTTCCCGTGCCAAGCGCACGCCATCACCGACTTCCCAGGTCACCCGCACCGCCAGGGGGTGACCCTCTTCACGCACACGCTCCACCGCCTCTCGGATCTCCGGAAGCTGGGCGGATTTACCATTGAGAATTAGCCATGCATCACCATCGCTTGCGGCAGGCTGGAGTGTTTCACTCATCGCTTTATCATCCTCGTTCCCTGAGACACGCCGGCCTCTCGTCTCGCTCTATACACATGGCACCAACAGGCCTCATATTCCCTTGAGCACCTCGAAACCATTGCCTACCGTCGTCGGCAGAAATTCCTCGACATGATATTGCGCCACGCCGGCGACGATAAATGGGTCTTCATCAAGCCAGGCCGTTAAACGCTCCCGCGACGTCGCTCTGGCCAAAATGATGCCACCACTCGGTGGCGATTTACGCCCCGACGCGATGAACACGCCACGCTCGATGCCTTCCCGCACCCATGCCATATGAGCCATTCGATATGGCTCGACCGTGTCCGGATCGACCACATACTCCAGTGATACGATGAACATGGCTGCTCCTTGATGTCTGCCGCCTGGCACGTCACGTTGCCTTGCGTATATTTACAAACTCATGCCGTCGGCGCCACTCGCCAGGAAAGCCACAGCAAGGGCGACACCAACACAACGCCGACCAATGCCAGGGCCCATTGCGGCGATAACGGCATCGCCAGCAATAGCGTAGCCAACAACGCACCGCCGCCCAACTGCAAGGCGCCCAGCAAAGCAGCCGCCGTCCCGGCACGCTCACGAAACGGCTCCAGCGCTAGGCTCGAGGTTGCCCCCAACGCCAGTGAAAAGCCCACGGAGAGCACCCCTACCGGTCCCATGAAGCCGACTGACGACAGCGGCAATGCCGTAACGATAAGCGCCTGCAAGACGCCCGAGACGATGATCAACCCCAGCCCTAGACGCACGGTCCCGACGCGCCCGAGGCGGTGAATGAGGCGGGGTGCGAAGAAAAACGCCAGAATATTGACTACAGCGTTGGCGCCGAACCAACCGCTGAATGCCAGTTCCGAAAGTCCCAGCCGGTCTACCAGTATGACCGGTGCGGTCGACACATACACCAGGATTGCCGACATGATCACCCCGGCCAGCCCCGCGAAATAGACAAAGCGAACACTCGTCAGCACCGGTCGGTAGCGGGCCCAATGATAAAGTCGCCGTTCGGGAACCGTGTCCTGAGGCCGTGTCTCGGTGAAACGCCATAAGGCGACCACTCCCAGCACCGCCGCGAAGACGAACATGAACGCAAAATTGCTGCGCCAACCGAAGGTCACCGCTAAGCTCCCGCCGATGACTGGTGCCAATGCAGGAATGATGCACAGCGCTCCATTGAGATAACTGTAGAGTTTCGCGCCTTGCTCGGCCGTGAAGCAATCACGCACTGCGGCAAAGGCCACCGTCATGCTCGCGCAAGCCCCCAGGCCTTGCAGCACACGCGATACGTAAAGCGGCCCGAGACTGGTCGCCATCATGCCCAGCAGTGCCCCCACCATATACACCACAGTGCCGCAAAGCAGCACCGGGCGACGTCCGAAACGATCAGTCAGCGGGCCGACTAACACCTGCCCCAGACCAACGCTTAGCAAGAGTAATGTCACGGTGAACTGGAGTCGACTGAACCGAACGTCGAACTCATGCGCCATGACCGTCAGTGACGGCAGGTAAATATCGATCGCCAGTGGCGACAACATCACACAGCCCACCAGCAAGGGAAGCAAACGGGCACCCGACATGATACCTCCACGGCGACAAAAAAACGCCACCTTACCCCGAACACGCAAAGATGCAACTGGCCAATGACGCGAGTGTTTTCCTGCTGGGACGTCGCCTGAAAAGTCAACACGCATGGATACCTTCAGAAAAAGGCCTAAAGCTCATGCCCACCCCGCCGATATTTCCTTTCAGGGCAAAACTCCATGCAATGCCTCGTGTCCGCCGATCATCCATCGCACAGGAAACGCCATGCCATTCCGCACCTGGGGGGTCGTGCTAAGCGCCGTCCTATTGGGCGGCTGCTTCGGGGTCAATACCTCGCAGGCCCCCATCGCCACGACCTATCCGATCAGTGAGCAGCAACGCATGCAGGCCGCACACCATTGGGAAGTGCTTGCCGAACACGAGGCAGACGAGATCCTCGCCAAGCGTGATTTGTGGGGCAAGCCGCTCTATGTCGAGGAGCATGAACAGGAGACCGCCTTCAGCCGCGGGTTTCGTTCATTGCTGACCAGTGAACTGGTCGAGCAAGGTGCCATCGTTCGCACCCAGTCGGATGGCGCCGCCCATGTCAGCTTCGACGTTCAGGTGATCACTCACGAGGACCGCGGTTTCATGCGGCCTCCCCAGGGTGCTTTGACTACATTGGCCGCTGGCATCGCCGTGGCGACCATTCCTTTCAATCACTGGACCGAACCCGCTCTAGGCTTGATTCCTGCAGCTGCCTTGGCCGATACGTTCAGCGGTAGCTGGAGCACTACCGGCCAGCAGGAAGTCATCATCACGACCCAGGTCAGTCAGCACGACACACTGCGCTATTCGTCCTCGAACATGTATTACATCAACGCGGGCGATAGCGATCATTACGGTGCGTCCGACACCGGCGATTCCGCCGGATTACCGCTATCATCCGACTGGTGAGGAGAGCGCTCGACATGTCATTCAACCAACGCCACACCAGGTACGTCACATTACGCCTGCTGACAATGGCCATACTGTTGCTGGTTCTCTCCGGTTGCAGCCTTCTTCAGAACCGTCAAGCAACGGCCCCCGAGCCCAGCATGCTGACGCGCGTAGATGACGCCGCTGCTAAATTACTCGCCACCAGCAGCGAGCAGCTCGGCAACCAGGCACCGATCATCGCCACCACGTTCGTCGACATCGACCAACTCGATCAATCGTCGACTCTCGGGCGCACGCTATCCGAGACCTTTACCTCGCGTCTCGTCCAGGGCGGCATGAATGTCATCGAAGTCAAGATGCGCGACAGCCTGTACATCGAGCAGAATACCGGGGAACTGATTCTGTCCCGCAACGTACAGCGCTTGAGCGATAACCACGATGCCCAGGCCGTATTGCTGGGCACCTATGCGCAGGGCGAAAACAAGCTGTTCGTCAACGCCCGTCTGGTACGCATCGCGGGCCGCCAGATCTTGGGTGCCGCGAGCTTCGAAGTACCAATGGACAACGACATCAGGGCATTGCTGCCTTCCAACTGGTAAACGCCTTTCCTGGTAAACGTATCGCCCCTTGTGACTGGCCCCGTCGCGGGCTGCATCAATCACCGGTCGGCGACAGCTGAAATTCCAACAGCGTCTCATGGTTGCGCAAGTCGGTGGCCAATAACGGCAGGTAATGGCGGTCGTGCGTCCGCAGCATCATGCGGTATTCGAATTGGCGCCCTTCGTCACGCGTGCGATAGCTGAGGCTTTCGATATGGCATCGGTGCGCTTTCATTAGCGCATTGATCTCTGCCTCATCGAGTATCCGCTGGCTATCGAAGCGTAGAATGCAACGCGCGAAGGTACGGCTCGGCATACGCGCCTCGACCAAACGAAACAACGATAGCGTCAGCAAGGTCACTCCCGTCGCCAGCAACCCCGGCATCCAGAAGCCAATGCCATAGAGTATACCCAGCGCAGAGGTGATCCATATCGAGGCCGCCGTCGTCAGTCCGCGTACTGTCAGTCCTTCCTTGAAGATCACCCCGGCGCCCAGAAAGCCGATGCCAGTCATGATGCCCTGCGCCATGCGCGTGGGATCGGTTCTGATCGTTTCCTCGGGCACATCGCTGCCTAGCCACTGCCACTGGTAGACCGTCACCATCATCAACAATGCCGACGCAACGCAGACCAGCGCATGTGTCCGAAACCCCGCAGGGCGCCCATGGAAAGTACGTTCCAACCCGATCAGGCTCCCCGCCAGCCAGGCCATGCCCAGGTGCACCACTATCGTCCATGAGATCGTCGACATTCGCCTCTTCCTTCTCCAGCGTTATCGTCTATCGTGTCAGCATAGCGTCTGCCACTGTATTCCACAGGATCCACGACGATTTCCCACTTTTCGATAGAAGGATCGCTGCGTGAGCCACCCGTCCAACCTCACGCCACCCAGTCGGGTGGAAGACGACGAATATGACCTGCACCTCAATGGCGGTCCCAGGCCATCGCGTGCGGCAGCCGTCCATGAGTCGATCCGGGAAGAAGGGGAGACAGAGCTCAAACGCGCCGCATCGGCCTTGTTCTGGTCGGCGATCGCCGCTGGCCTGTCGATGAGTTTCTCGATGCTTGCCAAGGGGCTGCTGCACGCGCGCCTACCGGACAGCGACATCGGCTATCTCGTCGAGTCGTTCGGCTACACTATCGGCTTTCTGGTCGTCATCCTCGCACGCCAGCAACTCTTCACCGAGAATACCGTCACCGCAGTGCTACCGGTCATGAGCACGCCACGCATCATGCAATTTCTCAAGCTATTGAGGCTATGGGGCGTGGTACTCATCGGTAACCTCGTAGGGGTGGCGGTTTCCGCGTACGCGCTCCTCTACATGCCCGTGTTCGATGCCGAGACACATCAGGCCTTTCTCAGCCTGGGGCATCACATCATGGAGAACACTGGTAGCCAGATGTTCGCCAAGGGCATCATCGCCGGCTGGATGATCGCCACCATGGTCTGGTTGCTCCCCGCCGCTGGCAGCGCCAAGATCTGGGTAATTCTGATCGTCACTTATCTCGTCGCACTAGGCGGTTTCACGCACATCATCGTGGGGTCGACGGAAGTGATGTACTTGATGTTCGCCGGCCAGGCCAGCCTGGTTGAGTACCTCCTCCACTTCGCCCTGCCGACGCTAGCCGGCAACCTGATTGGTGGCACTTTCATCTTTGCCCTCATTAGCCATGCACAGGTGCGCAGCGACACCTGAAGGAATATCTTGCAAATACCTGATTCGGTACGCCCTCACGCGTGCCGATCTTGTCCATTCGTCTATGCCGTTTTATGCGCTCTCACGGACGAGATACCGAATAAAGCCCAACACGCTCTCTTGATAACCAATTTTTATCGGCATGCCTGGTTTCGGAATTAGCGAAGGGCCCGAATGCCTGTTAAAGCTTAAGTGGCTCATACCATCCACCCGGCTTGTACCGGATCCATGACGAGGGACAATAACAATGGGACACGCCACATCACGCACCCCCTATTGGCTTGCCGCAGCGCTGATCATGGGACTCGCTACCCCCGCGCTCGCCGACTATCCTGAGAAACCCATCACGCTGATCGTCCCCTGGGCCGCCGGCGGCGGGACCGATGCCACGGCGCGCATCATCGCCAAGGCTCTGGAGGAAGAGCTCGGCGAGACCATCAATGTGGTCAACCGCACGGGCGGCAGTGGCGTCGTGGGGCATACCGCCATCGCACGAGCTAAACCCGATGGCTACACCCTCGGGCTAGGCACAGTCGAGATCAACATGATGCATTGGCAAGGCCTGACCGATCTCACTTATGAAGATTTCACTCCCATCGGGCAGATCAACTTCGACGCCGCCAGCATTAGCGTCGCCGCAGACGCCGACTACCAAGATCTGGGCGAACTGATGGATGCGATCCGCGAGCAACCCGACGGCCACTTCAATGCCTCCGGTACCGGACTCGGGGGTATCTGGCATGTCGCGCTGGGTGGACTGTTGATGGATCTCGACATGCCCGCCGACAAGGTCAACTGGATCCCCAGCCAAGGCGCCGCGCCAGCCATGACGGAGCTCTCCTCCGGGGGCGTCGACATGGCCGCCACCTCGCTCCCCGAAGCGCGTTCGATGATCGAATCCGGCCGCGTGCGTAGCCTGGGCGTGATGGCCGAGGAACCTCTGGAAAGCTTCCCTGATGTGCCCACCGTGGCCTCGCAGGTAGACAGCGATTTCACCACGGGCGCATGGCGCGGCGTCATCGGGCCACAAGGCATGGACGCCGACATCGTCGAGACGCTGGAAACCGCCTTGCACGCCGCCTACGAAAGTGACACCTATCAAACCTTCATGACCAAGCAAGGCTATGGGATGCAATGGAAGGACGCGCAAGCCTTCGGCGACTATATGCAGAAAAGCGACGCCGAATTCGGTAAGATCATGAAGGCCATCGGGCTCGCCAAAGAATAAGCATCAAGCGATACGCTACGACCGCATTGCTATTCATACGGTCGTAGCACATCGACTCCTTACCCTGCTAGGCCGGGGCTTGCGCCTCGGCCGCTAACTCCGACATCGTGTCTTGATGCCCCGCGCGATTGAGCGCGCTCAACACCGCCTTGAGCGAGGCACTGACGGTGTCGCCGTCCTCAGCCATGCCGCTGATGCGCTGCCCCGCCACATTGAGTTGCACGAAGGCGATCGCCACGGCGTCGCTGCCCTCGCCCAGCGCGTGTTCGCTGTAATCGACGACGCTCACCGATTGCCCTGTATGGGCTTGCCAGGCAGTCATGAACGACGAAATGACACCGTTGCCCTGGCCACTCAAACGCACCGCACGACCGGCATCGTTGAGTGACACCGTCAAGCATTCGTCAGCGTCACGATCCAGCCGGTATCCGGTCAACGAGAGCGGTTCATGCCGGGAGAAGGTCTCGGTCAGCACCTCGCGAATGCGCTGGCTGGATAACTCGCCACTTACCGTCTCGCTCACTGCCTGCACCGCCGGGGCCAGCTCCAGCGCCATCCAGCGCGGCAGGCTGATACCGTAATCGCGTTCGAGCAGGAACGTCATGCCGCCCTTGCCGGACTGGCTGTTGACACGAATGACCGCCTGATAATCACGCCCGATGTCGCGCGGATCGATCGGCAGGTACGCCACCTGCCACGGCTCGTCCGCTTGCTGCTTTCTGAGCGACTTGCGGATCGCATCCTGATGACTGCCCGAAAACGCGGTATAGACCATTTCCCCCACCCAAGGATGACGCGGGTGCATGGGAATCCCCGTGCATTCCTGCACCACCTCGATGATTTCGTCGGGACGCGACAGATCGAGCTCGGGATCAATGCCCTGGCTGTACAGATTCATCCCCAAAGTGACGATATCCATGTTGCCGGTGCGTTCGCCATTGCCCAGCAACGTGCCTTCGACACGCTCGGCGCCGGCCAGCAAGGCAAGTTCGGCGGATGCCACCGCGCCACCGCGATCGTTGTGCGTATGCACCGAGATGATCACGCTGTCGCGGCGGCTGATATGCTGGCAGAAATACTCGATCTGGTCGGCGTGATGATGCGGTCCGCCCACCTCGACCGTGGTGGGTAGGTTGAGAATGCACTTTTTCTCCGGCGTCGGCTGCCAGACGTCCATCACCGCTTCGCAGATCGCCAGCGAGAAATCGATCTCGGTACTGGAAAAGCTCTCGGGCGTGTATTCGAAGCGCCAATCGACGTCGGGATAGCGCGCGGCGTGCGCCTTGACCCAACTCGCCCCTTGTACGGCGATGTCGATGATGCCCTGGCGGCCCATCTCGAACACGCGTTCACGCTGCACGGTCGAGGTGGAATTGTAGAGATGCACGATGGCGCGCTTGGCACCGACCAGCGATGCGAAGGTTCGCTCGATCAAATGCTCGCGGCACTGCACCAACACCGCGATGGTCACATCGTCGGGAATCTGATCTTCTTCGATCAGCCAGCGCACGAAATCATAATCGGGTTGACTGGCCGACGGAAAACCGACCACGACTTCCTTGATGCCGACCTTGATGATCTGGTGCCACAGACGCTGCTTCTGTTCGACGCTCATCGGCTCGAGTAACGCCTGGTTGCCGTCGCGCAGATCCTCGCTGACCCAGGTCGGTGCCGCCACTAGGTCGCGCTCCGGCCACTGACGATCGAAGGCCGGCACACGCGGCGCCGGGCGATATTTGCGATGGTCGAAACAACTCATGGCAACAGTCCTGTGCAGATGAATGAGCTTGTAGCAATAATCACAGTCTACGCCGCCACGCCCCGCAGGCGATTGCAAACTCAGCCTCGAAAAAGGTAATTTTTAGCATATAATTCCAATATCAAACTAAAAAGAGAACGTTAATGCCAAAAGAGAACGCAACAGTCGGCGAGGTAACACTTGACCGCTACGATCGTCAGATACTCGATATCCTCCAGCGCCATGGACGTATCAACAATCAGGAACTGGCCGAGCGTATCGGCCTGTCGCCCTCACCTTGCCTGCGGCGCATGCGAGCGCTGGAAGACAGTGGCCTGATCACTGGCTATCGTGCCCTGGTGGACGCCAAACGGCTGGGCCATAGCCTCACAGCGCTATTGCACATCTCCATGGATCGCCACACACCGGAGCGCTTCGCCAATTTCGAGGCCAAGGTCGCGGCGCTGCCTCAAGTGCAAGAATGCTTGCTGATCACCGGCCAGGAGGCCGACTATCAGCTCAAGGTCGTCGTCCACGACATGGATGACTACCAAAACCTGCTGCTCAATCAGATCACGCGTATCGAAGGCGTCACCGGCGCGCACTCCAGTTTCGTCCTGCGCCGAGTCCTCGAGCACCGCCCAGTCCCGTCGCATACGGACGCGTCACACTGACACCGAGCATTAGACACTGGTGCAATGGTGGACTCGCCGAAAGACTGTTACGTTTTTTGCATGCAATAGTCATCTATCGAAAAGGACATATGCCATGCAACTGCCGCGCAACCCTTTCAAGGCGTCACTGACAGGCGATATCCGCTATGGATGCTGGGCCGGTTTCGCCACGGGCTACGCCACGGAGATTCTGGCCACCACAGGGTTCGATTGGCTGTTGATCGACGGCGAACATGCACCCAACACCGTGCCCACCATCCTCGCCCAATTGCAGGCCGTTGCCGGCTATCCTTGTGCCCCGGTCGTGCGCACCGTCAACCATGATCCGGCCTTGATCAAGCAACTGCTCGATATCGGCACCCAGACATTGATGATTCCCATGGTCGAAACCGCCGAGCAGGCAGCCCAGTTGGTCGCCGCCACACGCTACCCGCCGCAGGGATTTCGTGGCGTGGGCGGTGGCCTGACGCGCGCCACACGCTGGGGCGAGGTGGAAGACTACATGACAACGGCCCATGAAGAGTTGTGCCTGATCGTGCAGGTAGAGTCTCGCAGCGGGGTCGACAATGCCGACGCCATCGCCTCCACCCCCGGCGTCGACGCCGTGTTCGTCGGCCCCTTCGATCTATCCACCGACATCGGGCATATCGGCAGCCCCAATCATCCCGAGGTCCAGGAGATGATTCGACACACACTGGACGCCACCCACGCCGCCGGAAAAGCTGCCGGCATCCTGGCCCCCGTCGAGGCGGACGCCAGACGCTATGCCGACTGGGGGTTCGATTTCATCGCCGTGGGCATCGATATCAGCCTGTTGCGACAGGCCGCCAAGGAGACCGTGTCACGCTACAAGGGCGACCAATAGACTGATACGGTATAAGTGTTAGCTATTAAACAAGGAAATTCGCGCATGAAACGGATATTCATCGCCACCACGATAATGGCCACGCTCGGAGCCGCCATATCGCTTGCGGCTTGCACGCCCGGGGCCCGTGAAACGCCGTCTACCCCAGCCAACGAAGACACCACGAACTATACGCTGGCACCCTACCCGGTCACACTGCGCGCCGATGCCTCGCTCGAGCGTATCACCGCGCCACAATCGGGTTACTTCGATACCGGCAGTTGGCAGATTGCGGATGAAGCATCTGGCGAGCGCCTGATCACGCTGGCACTGCCGGGGTCCAACGAGGTCACGGCCGCACACTGGCGAATGGGCGCGAGCCGCGACGCTGACGCGATCTCCAACTGCCTGACACCGCCGCCCAACGCCCATTCGCAGTCCACGGCACGTATCGCTGATCATGACTTCCAGGTCTTCACGCTCGGCGACGCCGGCATGAGCCACTTTCAGCGGGTCAGGGGGTACCGGGCCGTGATCGACGACACCTGCTATGCCATCGACCTGATCGTCAACGGCACTCGCGGCGAAGTCTACGATCCTCCTCGCGAGCCACCATTCTCTACAGAACACGCCATGCAGCGCCTGCGTGAGATCAACGACGGGCTCTCGCTGCAATGAAAAAATGCCGTGACGCTTGGCGCCACGGCATTCTTGACCAGTCACTCCTGAGCTCAGGCGTGGGTATTGATCTGCGTACCCACGGTACCGGTCGTCGCCAGAGACTGCTGGGGGGAAACCGCTTCCATCAGTTGCGACACGTGTGACGCCTGATTGTTGAGCGACTCCTTGAGCAGGCCCGCCTGCGCCTGCTGATCGGCGTTATGCTGTTGCAACGCCATCGCATTTCCCACGGCTGCGTTCACGGATGAATCCATGAAGCTCCTCCCTTCAAGTGAATGAATGCGCTTTACGCCCTCTAGTTATCGGCTAGGGCGCAACAAACTTTCATCGCCCACGACCGACAGCGCACGCACTACACCTTCAGCATGCAAGAAGAAAAGCATAAAGGCCACCCCATCCTAAGGCGCCCCCTGCCATCCTGGCGCCTCGCCGCATAGAATGACGGTCCACGGCCATGCGCCGACAGTACATGGGGCGCTACGCTCATCTAAGCACGCTCACAAAAAGGATGTGACATGCAGATCGATAGATTCTTCCACTGGCTCGGCGAGTTCCTCGGTGACGCCTTGCGCGCCATCATCGATGCTCTCTCTACGCTATTCGCGGGGTTGTGGGTAGCCATCGACCGCTTTTTCGACGGCCTCGCCCGTTCATTGGGCGTCGATCCCTCACTCATCAACCTGGTAGTGCTGATCATCGGCGTTTGGATGCTTTACAGGGGGATTCGCGCACTTCTTCGGCGTGGCTTCGTCGGCGGTCTCGTATGGCTATTCCTCGGCTTGCTGGTGCTCGGCTGGCTCATCCGCTGAGGCGCTTTGCTGCAACGGCTCATACGACACCCACCCACGCAAAAACGCCGCTGCCCAGACAGCGGCGTTTTGCCGTCACTTTTTCCTGCAAAGTCGGCTATCAGGCTTCGGCCAGCGCCCGCTCAATCATTTCGTAGACATTGGGCGACAGTTCCTCGGCACGAATGCGTTCGAGTTCGGCCTTCATCAACGCCTGGCGCTGCTCGTCGAAACGCTGCCAGCGCGTCAGCGGCGTAATGATGCGCGCGGCGATCTCGGGATTGAGGCTGTTGAGCTCGATCACCACATCCGCCAGCAGGCGATAGCCCTCGCCGTCGAGGCGGTGGAAGTTGATGCGGTTCTGCGCCGCGAAGGCACCAATCAGCGCGCGCACCTTGTTGGGATTCTTGAGCGAGAACAGCGGATGCGCCATCAGGTATTTGACGCGTTCCAGCACATCCTCCTGCGGACGCGTGACCTGAATGGTGAACCACTGGTTCATCACCAGCGGATCGTGCGCCCACTTCTCACCGAACGCCTTGAGCGCCGGTTCCGCGATATCGCTGCGCGAGCTGTGCACCAGCATCGTCAAGGCGGCACGTACATCGGTCATGTTGTCTTCGGCGTCGACCTGCGCCTCGGCCAGCGCCACGCCCTCTTCGTCTTCGATACTCATCAGGTATTCGAGCGCCACATTCTTCACCCGACGCCGCGCGATCTGAGTCGGCTCCGGCGCGTAGGGCTCATCGCTCCGATGAGCTTCATGAATGGCCAAGAATTCGTCGCGCAAGGCCGTGGCGAGCGACTCCTTGACGAAGACGCGCGCGGCGTGGATGGCATCCACATCAACCATCGGCTGCTGCTCGGCGATATAGGCCTCCGAAGGCAGCGTCAGCATCTCGGCGAGCACGGCCTTGTCGTCGGTCTCAGTGGTCAAAAGGCGCCGATACGCGTCAATGACGCGCGTATCCATGACCTTTTCAACCCCGTTGCGATGCGCCGCGATGAGGTCGTCGAGGGCCAGCATGGTCAGCCGCTGCCCCGCATCCCAGCGGTTGAAATCGTCCGCGTCATGGGTGAGCAGGAACGACAGCTCCTCACGCGAATACGGATAGCGCAGATAGACCGGCGCCGAGAAACCACGCAACAGTGACGGCGTCGGCGCCTCGTCGATCCCGGTGAAGACATACGTCTGTTCAGTGTCGCGCAGGTGCAGCACCGTCTCATGACCCAACGACTCACCGTCCAGGGTCAACGCCATGTCGTTCCCGGACTTGGTACCTACCAGCCCCATGCGTACCGGAATGTGCAGCGGCTGTTTCTCCGCCTGGCCGGGGGTGGGCGGCGTGCGCTGGGAGAGCCGCAGATGATACTCGCACTTGGCGTAATCGTATTCACCATGAGCGTCGATCTCCGGCGTGCCCGCCTGGGAATACCAGCACATGAACTGGTTTAGATCGAACCCCGAAACTTCTGCCATGCAGTCGACGAAATCCTCGATGGTGACCGCCTGACCGTCGAAACGCGCGAAGTACAGGTCCGACCCCTGACGGAACGTCTCCCAACCGAGGAGATGACGCAGCATGCGCACGATCTCGGCACCCTTCTCGTAAACTGTCAGGGTATAGAAGTTGGAGATCTCGATGTAATGGTCGGGACGCACGGGGTGTGCCGTCGGGCCAGCATCTTCGGCGAACTGCGCGGTGCGGAAGAAGGAGACGTCCTCGATGCGTTTGACCGGCGCCGAATTGATGTCGGCAGAAAAGCTCTGGTCGCGGAAGACGGTGAAGCCTTCCTTCAGCGAGAGCTGGAACCAGTCGCGGCAGGTCACGCGGTTGCCCGACCAGTTATGGAAATACTCATGGGCGACGATACCCTCCACGCTCTGGAAGGCCGCATCGGTAGCGGTTTGTGGATGCGTCAGCACCGCCGCCGAGTTGAAGATGTTGAGCCCCTTGTTCTCCATGGCACCCATGTTGAAGTCGTTGACGGCCACGATCATGAAGCGGTCGAGATCGTATTCACGACCGTAGGTCTCTTCATCCCACTGCATGGCGCGCTTGAGCGAGGCCATGGCATGCGCGGTCTTGTCGAGATTCTCCGGCTCGACCCAAATCTGCAGCGTGACATCGCGACCGCTCATGGTCGTGAAGCGGTCCTCGACCTTTTCCAGTTTCCCGGCCACCAGCGCGAACAGGTAGCTCGGCTTGGGGTGCGGGTCTTCCCAGGTCACGAAATGCCGTCCCTCCGGCAGCTCGCCGCTTTCCACCGGATTGCCGTTGGAGAGCAGCACCGGCGTATCGGTCTTGTCACCCACCACCGTGGTGGAGAACGTCGCCATCACATCCGGGCGGTCGGGATAGAAGGTAATGCGACGAAAGCCTTGTGGTTCGCACTGAGTGCAGAACATGCCGCTGGACACATAGAGACCCTCAAGTGCTGTGTTGGCGGCCGGGTCGATCGACACCTCGGTATCCAGCAGGAAGCGCTCAGGCACGCTGGTGATGGTCAGCCCCTCATCATCGACCTCGTACTCATCGGCTTCCAGCTCCTGTCCATCCACGGCGATACGCACCAACGACAGCTTGTCACCGGCGAAACGTAGCGGGAGCCCCGCCTCGCGCTCGGGGTGGCGCTCGACATGCAGGCGCGCCGTTACGGTCGTCGCCGAGGGGGCCAGGTCGAATTTCAGCTCGGTGTGCGTCACCCGATAGGCGGGCGGCAGGTAATCCTTGAGATGGGTCGCTTGCGGTTTGGACATCGATCGACGCTCCTTGAGATCGGGGCATGCCTTCGCCCCAAGACATCGCCTCGCGCTTGAAGCACGAGGCACATGCCGAGCATTGTACGGCGTCCGGTGGAGTCGGCTCAAAAGTGCGGCAACGCCGCGCCTCTATCGCGCGCTCAGCGAGACTCCTGGCGCTGGCTGGGGGCAGATTCCTCGAAGGACGACAACACCGGGCAACGTCCCAGCGACGGCGTCGGGCGGGTCAAAATCCACACCGCGATGCCCATCAGGCCAATGATCAACGCCACACGCAGCACGAGGGAGCCGACCGTGAAGGCGATCACGCCCATCGAAACAATCAGCATGGCGCATGCCATCCACTTGGCGTGGCGGGGAATGGCACGTTCGCGCTCCCAGGCGAGAATGGAGGGACCAAAGCGCGGATGACGACGAATCCAGTTGGCGAAACGCGGCGAGCTTTTCGAGGCCGCCCAGACCGCTACCAGCATGAAACACGTCGTGGGCATGATCGGCAGGAACAAACCGACCACGCCCAGAGAGAAGCTGACGCCAGCCAAGCAGATGAACAATAGCTTGCGTATATCGTACATGCGCCGCGCCACCTTGCCATGATAGAGGGGAACGCCGGACTTCATGCTAGATCGCTGGCAGGCATGGCGAAACCCGACGCTACCTCATTCATTGAAGCCCGAATAGCGTATCCAGAGAAATCGTCCCTTACTATCGAGGCGATTATGGCCAAGGACTGGACACGTACGTTCATTCTAGCGCAAAGCAAGGGGCCAAGACCAAGACGCAGTCTCATCAGCGCCCTGTCACGCGCCGCGCGCCCTCACTGCCGCATTGGGCATTATCCTATGGTGACGTTGGCCTCCCGGGTCGGTGCGTTCTGTACACCAGGCGTCGCGGTCGACGATACACGCAGCATGCGACGCAAGACCTTACCCACCGGCGACTTGGGTAGTTCTTCGATGAAACGATAGCCGCGCGGACACTTGAAACGCGTCAGCCCTGCGTCCAGACAATAACGCCCGAGTTCCCGCTCATCGACAGCGCTACGTGCCTTGATGAACGCTGTCACTATCTGGCCCCACTTATCGTCGGGAAGTCCCACCACCGCGACTTCCTCGACCTGCGGATGTAGCGAAAGCACATTCTCGATTTCCAGCGGGCTAATGTTCTCACCGCCGGAGTTGATCAGGTCGTCGACACGACCGGTGACGAACAAGTCCCCATCGGCATCGAAATACCCGGTGTCCCCGGTGAAATACCAGCCGTCCCTGAGGGCTTTTCCATCCGCCTCGGGGCACTGCCAGTAGCCATCGAATGCCTCGTCCCCGCTCATGTCGGCGATGACTTCGCCTTCCGCGCCTGGTGATACCCACATCTCCGGCGACGTGGCCCCGACCTTGACCACCCGCAACCGTTGGTTGAGCGCCGCACGTCCCGATGAACCAGGCTTATGGTTAGCATGCTGGTCGACGGTCAACGCATAGAGTTCCGAGCAACCATACTGATTGACGAAAAGACTAGGCTGGAAGGCCGCCTCGACGCGCTCAATCAATCCCGCACTCATGGGTGCACCAGCGAAACCGATCTTGTCGATGCTGGCAACCCGATGCGGGGCGAATCCCGGTGCTTCGAGCAGCATGTGATAGAGCGTCGGCACCAGGTTGAGACTAGTGACTCGCTCGCGCTCGATAGCCTCGAGCGTCGCCTCCGGCTCGAACTTGGGTATGCACACGAAGCGCCCGTCGACCATGGCCATCGCCTGTAGCGCGCGTATCCCCGTGGCGTGATAGAGCGGCATCACGCCCAGCATGGTCTCATCATGGCGATACAGGTTCTGAGCCACGTATGCGGCCGTCGCGGCCCGCTCGATACGATGACGACGCGGCACTCCCTTGGGCCTGCCAGTGGTACCCGAAGTGTAGAGCATCATCGAGTAATCGTCGGGCGTCGCCATCAGCAACGTCTCACCGGTCGATCCGAGCAGTGAGTCGAAGGCAATCGACCCCGGGGGCGTTACATCGCCGACCACGATTCGCGGTATTTGATGGGCCTCGGCGCACGCCTGCACTGCCTCGACGGTCGCATCGTCATGGGCGATGGCGCCAGCACCAGAGTTCTTCAGATAGTAACGAATATCCAGCATCGTGGAACGCCAGTTCACCGGCGTGGCGATGATGCCCGCGAACTGGCATGCCCAGTACAAGGTGGCCATCTGCCAGCAATTGTGCATGGCCACCAGCAGGCGGTCGCCCTTGACGAGCCCCAACCGCCGGAGATGGCGCGCCACGCTCTGGATGTCCACATACCACTGAGCGTATGTCTTTTGCGTTTGGCCATCACTGATAGCAACGGCGTGTGGGCGCCGCTCGACCGTGGCAAGAAAGCCGCGTCCCAGATCAAACATCTTCGTTCTCCTGTCGCTCGTTTATTGTGTTGTCGCGGTTGTCTTAGCGACAGGATCGAGCGCACAGGCGTGGGTAGCAACGCTAACCGACCACAAGGATGATGCGTATCAAGGTAGTAGGACGAATCCTCTTCAATCGCGAAAATTCGTGTACTGCAGGGCCAGCTCGGGGCCAGCATCGCTCTTCAACAAGGCGATTGCCTGCTGCAGTTCGTCACGCTTCTTGCTGGTGACACGCACCTTGTCGCCCTGGATCTGTGCCTGCACCTTGAGTTTGGCTTCCTTCAGACGCTTGACGATGTCCTTGCATTCCGGCTGTTCGAGCCCCTGCTTTAACACTACGTCCTGGTGGGCACGCACGCCGCTGGCAACAGATTCCTTGATGTCCATGCAGCGTGCATCAATACCACGGGTAATGAGCTTGTTGCGCAGCACATCGAGCATCTGCTTGAGTTGAAAATTCACCTCGGCTTCGAGGGTCACCGTCTCGCCCTCCAGAGTGAAACTCGCGGTCACGCCCCGAAAGTCGAATCGGGTCTGGATCTCGCGATTGGCTTGATCGACGGCGTTGCTGGCCTCGTGCTTGTCGAACTCGGAGACGATATCGAAAGATGGCATGGCGCTTTCCTCACTCAGGTAAAATCGGGCGTGATTCTAGCAGTATGAAACACGTGCACGCTTCTCCACGACCACACGTCATGGATGCCTTCCTGGCGCGTATGGAGCGTCATACGGCATCGGAAACATGCTGACGACACCCCCGAGTGCCGGCACGGACGCCGGAACGCCCCGTTCAGCCTTCGAACAGCAGCAGCAACGAGAGCGCGGCCAATACCCACATGGTGGGCTTGATCTCTTGGGTCTTGCCCACCGCCAACTTGACGATGACGAACGTTAGAAAACCGAAGGCGATCCCGTGCGTGATCGAATAGGTGAAGGGAATCAATACCATGGCGACAAAGGCCGGAATCGCATCGTCGAACTGGTGCCAATGGATCTTGCGAATGGGATCCATCATGAACACGCCGACCAGAATCAGAGCCGGCGCCGTGGCAATCGCCGGCACCAACGACAGCAGCGGCGAGAGGAACAGAAACGGCAAGAACAACACCGCCACGACCACCGCGACGAGCCCGGTGCGGCCACCCTGGCTGATCCCCGCGGCGGATTCTACATAGGCATTGGCCGGGCTGGTTCCCAGCGGCCCGGAGATCAACGCGGCACTGGCATCGACGATCATCGAGCGACGAATGTTGCGCGGATTGCCATCGGCATCCTTCAAGTCACCCGCCTCGGAGACTCCCATGAAGGTTGAAAGCGCATCGAAGAAGGTCGTGAACAGCAGCACGAAAATGAACGGCCAGTAGGCCACTGATAGCGAGCCCCATAGATCGAGCGCCATCAAACCGCTTAAATCCGGCATGGCGAAGACCCCGCTGAAGTTGACCAGTGTCGACGACGCCATATCCTCGGGAAAGTAACGGCTCCCGTCGCCCCACCAGCGGCCGATCGGCACGCTGGCCAGCGTGGTGAAGACGATCCCCAGAATCAGCGCGCCGGGCACATTGCGCACCACCAGCCAGGCAGTGACCGCAAAGCCGATGAGAAACGTCACAAGCACCGGATCGAGCGAGGCCATGCCCACCACGGTGGCCGGGTTGGGCACGATGAACTGCGCATTGACCAAGCCGATGGTGGTAATGAATAGCCCGATGCCGCAGGCAATGGCGTAACGCAATTGCGCCGGGATAGCATCAATCACCAACTGACGTGCATTGAACGCCGCCAGCAACGCGAAGATGACCCCGGCCCAGAACACGCAACCCAGTGCAGTCTGCCATTCCATGCCCGCCCCCAACACCATGGTGTAGGCGAACAGCGCGTTGATACCCATGCCGGGCGCCACCAGAACCGGATTCTTGGCGTAAAACCCCATCATCACACTGCCGAAGAAACTGACCAGCACGGTGGCGGTCAGGGCACTGGAAAAGGGGACGCCGGCATCGCTAAGCACCGTCGGATTGACGACGATGATGTACATCGAAGCCAGGAAGGTCGCGATCCCCGCCAGGATCTCGGTGCGCGGGGTGCTCCCCTGGGCCCGGATGCCGAAAAGTCGTTCGAACACGTCGCGTTCTCCACACAGGTTGGATTGGGATGAGACGTCGCGCAGTATAGCCAATCCCGCCCCCCATGCTCATCCCCCAAACTTGTCTGAAAAATGCCCGTCACGTCATGACTGCATAAGGCCGCTTGCCTGTGCCATGATCTGACAAGCATTCACGCGCACCCTCACGCGGGAGAAGACCATGAGTTCAGAAGACAACCTGCTGCCGCTGATCGTCGAGCCCGAGCAGCTCGCCGAGCATCTCGGCGCCCCCGAACTATTGATCGTCGATATACCGCTCAAGGCCGAAAGCTACAGCGAAGGCCACGTACCCGGCGCGGTGTTCCTCGATCATCGCCGCCTTCTCGTCGGCAGCGGCACGGTGCCCAACGACATTCCCGACGAAGAGACGCTTTCCGCGCTGTTTTCCGAACTCGGCCTGACCCGCGACACGCACGTCATCGCCTACGACGATGAAGGCGGCGGCTGGGCCGGGCGCCTGCTATGGACGCTGGAACTCATCGGCCACACCCGGTATTCCTATCTCAACGGCGGCATCCATGCCTGGCGCGCCGACGGGCAACGCGTCGAGCGCGAACCCAGCACGCCCACGTCCAGCGATTACCAGGCGAGCATTCATCAACCCCAGGCTCAGATTCGCCGCGAAGAGCTCATCGACCGTCTGGATGAACGTGAACTCGCGGTCTGGGACGCCCGCTCACCGGACGAATATCGCGGCGAAAAAGGCAAGAACGCCCAAATGGGACATATTCCCGGCGCCGTCAATTTCGAATGGACCGACGCCATGGATCCCGAACGCCACCTGCGCCTGCGCGATTACGCCGAACTCATCGCCGAGCTCGAAGCGAAAGGCCTGACACCGGATAAAGAGATCGTCACCCACTGCCAGAG
>NZ_JARANY010000179.1 GCF_029889885.1 Chromohalobacter sp. 296-RDG | reverse complement strand
GGGCAACGTCTCGGACTATCGCGGCCAACCGACGGGGCTCGAGGATTATATCGCCTGGCTCGGCAACAACTTCGATCCCGCCATTTCCTGGAAGGACCTGGAATGGATTCGTGAGTTCTGGGATGGCCCGATGATCATCAAGGGGATACTCGACCCCGAAGACGCTCGCGATGCGGTTCGCTTCGGCGCGGATGGCATCGTCGTTTCCAACCATGGCGGCCGTCAGCTCGATGGTGTGCCCTCTGCCGCGCGTGCCTTGCCAGCCATCGCCGACGCGGTCAAAGGCGATCTGGCCGTCCTGGCCGATTCTGGTGTGCGTAATGGGCTGGACGTCGTGCGCATGATCGCCTTGGGTGCCGATACCGTGTTGCTGGGGCGGGCCTTCGTCTATGCACTCGCTACCGCCGGTGAGGTGGGTGTTACCCACCTGCTCGAGCTGTTCGAGAAGGAGATTCGGGTCGCGATGACGCTCACCGGAGCGCGCTCTATCGCCGAGCTTGGGGCGGATTCGCTGGTGTCTGGTGCAAGCCGCGGCGCTGGTTGAGCGGGTGGTGATCGTGCGCCATGCTGAGGGGCGACCGACAGGAGCGGAGAGAGACGAATGACCGATGAAACGGTATTGCTATTCGACGCTGGTGGGGTGCTAGTCGACTGGCGTGGCACATCCGGGCTCGCCGAGCTGACTCAGGGACGTTTCGATACCGAGCAGGCCCGGCGCTTCTGGATGGGCTTCGAAGCGATCACGCCGTTCGAAACGGGTGGAGACGAAGGCATGCGCTTTGCCCGGGCGGCGCTCGAGGCACTCGAGCTGGACATGACGCCGGCAGCGTTCCTGGCAGTGTTCGACGACTGGATGCGTGGTCCCTACGCGGGTGCCATATCACTGGTCGAGCGAATTCGTCCCGTCTACCGTCGCGCTATACTCAGCAACACCAACCCCGTTCACTGGCGGCGGCTGATCGATGACTACCGTATCGATGTGCCCTTCGAAAAGGCGTTTGCCTCGCATGAGATCGGCGCGCGCAAGCCTGATCCTGAGGCCTTCAAATTCGTCTGTCGCGCGCTCGACGTGGTGCCTGGCCAGGTGCGCTTCTTCGACGACAACCCCGAGTGCGTCGATGCCGCCCGCGAGTTGGGCATGACGGCGACTCAGGTGCGTGGCCTGGACGAACTCCGGTATGCTCTCGCCGAGTTCGATGCACTGCGTCCGCCGGCTGATAATTGGAATCCACGCTGAAAGCGCTTTATAAAGAGCTGCTCGAGGCGCTTGAGACGTTGGAGCGCGAGCTCAACCGCGAGTTATTGCTCGCGTTAGAGAACGGCCGCTACCCTGTGCTGTGCGATACGATCCCCTGTACACAACGTATGGTGGAACGCCTCGATACGCGTTTGACGCTCCAAGAGCCGGTTGAATTTGCGCACGACTATGCCGGGATTCCCTATCGCTCGATTCTCGACTTGCTCAACGAGGTTAGTCGCCCCTATGTGGTCGAAGACGTTGCCACATGAATGCCGGGCGACTATTTTTAAATCATCCCCTTGCGTTCGCGTCGGCGGATCCGTAAAGTACGCATCCGCTGCCGGCGACGGGCTTCGTGGCCGGCGGTGAAAGGGTGGCGCAAGTGGCTGA
>NZ_JARANY010000178.1 GCF_029889885.1 Chromohalobacter sp. 296-RDG | reverse complement strand
GTTCGGGCGCAACACCCTGGCGACTGGTGGTAATGCCGAGGCGGCGAGCTTGGCTGGGGTCAATGTCCGGCGTCTGAAGATTACCGTATTCGCCCTGCAGGGCGTCGTCGCGGGTATCGCCGGGGTACTGCTGGCCTCACGCATGGGACTTGGTGACCCCAACACCTCGATGGGGCTCGAATTGGCGGTCATTTCCGCCTGTGTGCTGGGTGGCGTCTCGTTGTCCGGTGGCGTCGCCTCGATCACCGGCGTGCTGGTCGGCGTTTTGATCATGGGCTGCGTGCAGAACGCCATGGGGCTCCTCAACGTGCCCACCTTCTATCAATATCTCGTGCGTGGGGCGATCCTGCTGCTGGCGGTGATGTTCGACCGCTGGAAGCAGACCCGGCGCGCCAAGGGATGATTCTTTTTTCAACGCAAACTGTATTACTATCGATGGCGGGCGCAACGTGGCGATCATGACTGCGCTCGCCATGCCATTGACTCGGCCTTCAGGAGAGCCCAATACATGCAACTCGCACAAGCCAGACTCGACAGTGGAGATCGCATGGTCCTGGCGATCGACGAGGACCCTACGCAGGCTCGCCGTCTGGAAGGCGCGGAAAGCGTGCTGACCCTGGCGCATATCGCACTCGAGCGTGGCGTTGGGTTGGCCGCGCTGATCGATGAGTGGCCGGGAGACGCACGTGTTGACGCTGTGGCGCTGTCCGATAAAGGGCAACTGCTGGCGCCGCTCGACCATCCCGATCCGGCGCACTTGTTGGTGACCGGTACCGGCCTGACGCATCTCGGCAGTGCCGAGGGGCGCGACAAGATGCACCGCCAGATGAACGAGGCGGATAAGCGCGAGCAGCCGCTTACCGACTCGATGAAGATGTTCCGCAAAGGGGTGGAAGGTGGCAAACCCGCGGCGGGCGATTTCGGCGTGCAGCCGGAGTGGTTCTACAAGGGCGACGGCGGCGTCGTCATGGCCCCGGGCGAGGCGCTGAACATGCCGCATTTCGCGCTGGATGGCGGCGAGGAGCCGGAGGTCGCCGGCTTGTACCTGATCGACAACGACGGTGCGCCGCGTCGCATCGGCTACGCGCTGGGCAACGAGTTCTCGGATCACGTCACCGAGCGTGAGAACTACCTGTATCTGGCGCATTCCAAACTACGTGCCTGTTCCTTCGGACCGACACTGCTCGTCGACGAATTGCCCCGCGACGTACAGGGCACCTCGCGCATCCGGCGCGATGGCGGCGTGCTATGGGAAAAGCCGTTCATCTCCGGCGAGGACAACATGTGCCACAGCCTCGCCAATCTCGAGGCACATCATTTCAAGTACGCGCAGTTCTGTCGGCCGGGTGATGTCCATGTGCACTTTTTCGGCACCGCGACGCTGAGCTTCAGCGACGGTATCAGCGCCCAGCCGGGGGATGTCTTCGAGATCGACGCCAAGCCGTTCGCCTTGCCGTTGCGCAATCCGCTGGCCAAGGACGCCGCCGCGCCCGTGCCGAACGTCAAACCGCTGTAAGTCTTTCAGGCTATTTTGACCCGAACGCCAACGGCCGCTGGAATACTCCAGCGGCCGTTGGCGTGGTAGCCGAAGAGAGTGTTGGTCAGTTCATCGCCTGCGGTAGATACAACACGA
>NZ_JARANY010000177.1 GCF_029889885.1 Chromohalobacter sp. 296-RDG | reverse complement strand
AATTCATTGTGAGCGCTTACCCAGGACGGGATGCGCGGTCGTTTAAGGAGGTGATCCAGCCGCAGGTTCCCCTACGGCTACCTTGTTACGACTTCACCCCAGTCATGAACCACACCGTGGTGATCGCTCTCCCGCAGGTTAAGCTAACCACTTCTGGTGCAGTCCACTTCCATGGTGTGACGGGCGGTGTGTACAAGGCCCGGGAACGTATTCACCGTGCCATTCTGATGCACGATTACTAGCGATTCCGACTTCGCGGAGTCGAGTTGCAGACTCCGATCCGGACTGAGACCGACTTTCCGGGATTGGCTTCAGCTCGCGCTTTCGCAACCCTTTGTACCGGCCATTGTAGCACGTGTGTAGCCCTACCCGTAAGGGCCATGATGACTTGACGTCGTCCCCACCTTCCTCCGGTTTGTCACCGGCAGTCTCCCTAGAGTTCCCGGCCGGACCGCTGGCAAATAGGGATAAGGGTTGCGCTCGTTACGGGACTTAACCCAACATTTCACAACACGAGCTGACGACAGCCATGCAGCACCTGTCTCTGCGCTCCCGAAGGCACCCGGGTATCTCTACCCAGTTCGCAGGATGTCAAGGGTAGGTAAGGTTCTTCGCGTTGCATCGAATTAAACCACATGCTCCACCGCTTGTGCGGGCCCCCGTCAATTCATTTGAGTTTTAACCTTGCGGCCGTACTCCCCAGGCGGTCGACTTATCGCGTTAACTGCGCCACTAAGTCCTCAAGGGACCCAACGGCTAGTCGACATCGTTTACGGCGTGGACTACCAGGGTATCTAATCCTGTTTGCTACCCACGCTTTCGCACCTCAGCGTCAGTGTCAGTCCAGAAGGCCGCCTTCGCCACTGGTATTCCTCCCGATCTCTACGCATTTCACCGCTACACCGGGAATTCTACCTTCCTCTCCTGCACTCTAGCCTGCCCGTTCCGGATGCCATTCCCAGGTTGAGCCCGGGGCTTTCACACCCGGCGTGACACGCCGCCTACGCGCCCTTTACGCCCAGTAATTCCGATTAACGCTTGCACCCTCCGTATTACCGCGGCTGCTGGCACGGAGTTAGCCGGTGCTTCTTCTGCGGGTGATGTCGTCCGTACCGGGTATTGGCCGGCACGCTTTCTTCCCCGCTGAAAGTGCTTTACAACTCGAAAGCCTTCTTCACACACGCGGCATGGCTGGATCAGGCTTGCGCCCATTGTCCAATATTCCCCACTGCTGCCTCCCGTAGGAGTCCGGGCCGTGTCTCAGTCCCGGTGTGGCTGATCATCCTCTCAGACCAGCTACGGATCGTCGCCTTGGGGGGCCATTACCCCACCAACTAGCTAATCCGACATAGGCTCATCCAATCGCGCGAGGTCCGAAGAGCCCCCGCTTTCTCCCGTAGGACGTATGCGGTATTAGCCTGAGTTTCCTCAGGTTGTCCCCCACAACTGGGTAGATTCCTATGCGTTACTCACCCGTCCGCCGCTCGACGCCTCCTAGCAAGCTAGGATCGTTTCCGCTCGACTTGCATGTGTTAGGCCTGCCGCCAGCGTTCAATCTGAGCCATGATCAAACTCTTCAGTTGAAAGTCTGATAGTCCTTGTCTTTGCGAACAAAGAAGCGGACCAAACTTGGTTCAAGACCAAAACGTCTCTTGACGAGTCG
>NZ_JARANY010000176.1 GCF_029889885.1 Chromohalobacter sp. 296-RDG | reverse complement strand
GGCGGCATGAGCCTTTTGCTCATCGTCCGCAGTTACAGGGTCGGATACCAACACCAGCCCGACGCTTGAACCTACCCGTCACCGACACAATAAAAAGCCACCCGCCTCGAATGAACTGACCCCCGATTGTTGGACGGTTGGTTCCCTTAACCGGTGGCTATGGCCTGAGCCCTGTATTGCACGGGGCTCAGGCCTTTTAGTTTCTGCCTGATCCGGTGATGATTGTAGTAGTCGATGTAGTCAGCCAAGCCTTGCTGCAATTGCTCGATGCTTTCGAAGTGGTTGAGATGGAAGTACTCGGCTTTCAGCGTGCCGAAAAAGCTCTCCATGGCGGCATTATCCAAGCAGTTCCCTTTCCTCGACATGCTACGGAGTATCCGCTTCTCGGCCACTAAGCGGCGATAGCGGGGATGGCGGTAATGCCAACCCTGATCCGAATGCAATAGAGGCTGATCACCTGGCCCCAGTCGGTCGAATGCACGCCTCAACATGCGCTTCACTAGGCCGAATAGCGGTCGTGCCCCGGTCTGGAACGCGATGATTTCGCCGTTATAAAGATCCATGACCGGTGATAGGTAAAGTTTCCGGTCATTCACCTTGAATTCGGTAATGTCCGTGACCCATCGCTGATTGGGCCGCTGAGCCTGAAAGCGACGCTGTAACGTATTGGGAGCAGCGTAGCCCTCGGCGCCGCGATAAGCTCGATACCGTTTAGGGCGGACGAGGGACTTCAAGCCCATCTGTTGCATCAACCGTTGGACGGTCTTGTGGTTGATCGTCTCGCCTGCCTGCCGCAGTAAAGCGGTGATGCGGCGATAACCATAGCGTCCTTTGTGGTGATCATAGAGCGACTGGATACGCGTTTTCAGGGGCGCATACGGGTCGCCAGCTCCCAAGAGCTTGCGCTGGTAGTAGAACGTACTGCGTGCCAGCCCAGAGGCACGCAACAGATGTGTGAGTGCATGGGTCGACCTTAGCTCATGGATGATCAGCGTTTTTTCTCGGCGGCTGATGACTTTGATTGAGCCAAGGCCTTCAGCTTTTTTAAATACGCGTTCTCCGCTCGCAGATACGCCAGTTCCTCTTTCATCTCTTCGGACGTCATCTCGCCAGGAGGCTTATGGTCGGCGTTTGGCGGTTTCTTGGAGGAAGACATGGAGCAGCCTCGGGGACGTGAGATTAGGGCATCGACGCCGCCAACTTCATAGCGACGCTGCCAAGTCAGTATCGTCGACTTTGCTGGGATGTCGAAGATGGCACTGGCTTGCCGAGCGGATACCCCTTGCTGGGCTATGAAGCTCAGTACCTGCAGTTTGAAGTCGACGCTATAGCAGCGATAGCGCTTGGCCAAGCCGGCATGCCCATGTGTCCGATAAGCTGCGTACCACTGACGTACCGTCGCATGGTCCACCCCAAAACGTATAGCGGTTTGGCGGGTGCCATCGTCTTGCTGCTCATGGTAGCGAACGACCCGAAGTTTGAACGCCGTCGAATACCTGGTCATGGAAAGACCCCTTACGATTGGAGTGGTGTCCAATTTTCAGGGGTCAGTTCAAAGAGGCGGGGGTTTTTTTATGTCTATATGGGGCTCTACCCACATGCACATCTAAGCAGTACAATTCGCGGCAAGAATCCATTCTGTTCAGTCAGATGCTTGATCAGCAT
>NZ_JARANY010000175.1 GCF_029889885.1 Chromohalobacter sp. 296-RDG | reverse complement strand
GTTGCCGCCCTCGCTGATCTCGTAGTGGGCCCCCACGACCCGGCTCACATAGGCGAAGTCATCGTGGGCACGCCCCTGCTCACGCACCCCGAACAGCAGCAGGCCGTCGCCCCGCTCCCCGGGGATGGCGGCGAGCCCCTCGATCTTGTAGTAGGGAAAGCCGATGGCATGATCGAGCTTGCTTCGCAGCTCCAGCGAGCCCTCCACGCCATCCCGCGGGTCCGGGTCCACCACCTGCACCCGCTCCGGCTCGCCCAGCGGCCAGATCAGCAGGTGGTTGTAGTCGTTGAGGGCGTGGCTCTCCGCGTCGATACGATCGAACCCCGTGGTGGCCAGCACGTGGCGGCCATCGGCAGTGAGGGCCAGGTCCTCGTACTTGACCGCCTGCTTGATCAGCGGGGTGGTGAAGTACTCGAGCCGACTGTCGTCGGGCCCCTGGGGCGTCATCGGCACGGCAAACACCGCCGAGCGCGCCTCGCCGGGGATGGGCTTGTCGCTGGCCAGTATCAGCCGCTCGCCGTCGAAGAGCACCGCGGACACCTCGGCATTGACCAGCTTACCTTTCTCATCCCGCAGACCAGCGGTGAAGCAGTGGATCGTACCTTGCTGCAGAATTCTGGCGCTCGTCATGGTAGAGGATCCTCCTGGATATCGGGGGCAAATGAGAGCTTACTAGGCCTATGTGCGAGGGTCGAACGCTCAGGGCATCAGGATGGTGACGGTGCTGTCGTATTTTCCGGTGTCGCCAGGTAGAGGGGCCTGGATTCATAGAATAACCGCAGCACTTTGGGCCACACGGTAGAGGCAGGAGGGCCAGCGCCGGTACCCTCCCTGCTTTACCGACCAAAGTGAAGCAGAGCATGGGATACCGACAGCTGACCCAGACCCAACGATACCAGATACACGCCCGCTATGACGTGGGCATGAGCCAGCGGCAGATCGGCAGGGAGCTGGGTCTCCACAGCAGCACGATCAGCCGTGAACTGCGGCGCAACGCCATCTCCGGTGGCTACGATCCTGAGCAGGCCCAGACCTTCAGTGATCGCCGGCGTCGTACCGCCTGGAAACGAACCAAGCGCCTGCCAAGCCTGATTGCCGCTGTTGTTGGCCGGCTGCGTGAGGAGTGGAGCCCACAGCAAATCAGTGGCTTCATCACGCCCCTGGCAGGCGTAGGCGTCAGTCATCAGTGGATCTACTCCTTGATCTGGGATGACAAGGCACAGGGTGGCGATCTCTGGCGGCATCTCCGCCAGCCCAAACGCCGCAGCAAGCACCGCGCTCAGGCCAAGAGCGCTGGGCTGGGCAAGATCCCTAACCGGGTAGGCATCGAGCACCGCCCGGCTGAGGCTGATGACCGGCGCTTCATCGGCCACTGGGAGGGCGACACCGTAATCCAGGGGCACAAGCAGTCGGGCCTGGTCACGCTGGTCGAGCGTCGCAGTGGCTATCTGCTGGCGGCACGACTGCCCAAGATCTCGGCGGAGCTGACGAGAGCGGCCATGATCCGTCTGTTGAAGCCTCGCCGGGGCGCTGTCCGGACCATCACGCTGGACAATGGCTCGGAATTCGCCGACCACGAAGCCGTGTCCAAGGCGGTGACGGCGGCAACGTACTTCTGTGATCCGTACTGCTCCGGGCAGCGTGGGACCAACGAGAACACGAATGGCCTGATACGGCAGTACTTTCCTAGTG
>NZ_JARANY010000174.1 GCF_029889885.1 Chromohalobacter sp. 296-RDG | reverse complement strand
CTCCCTTGGCACTCGCCAACGATTCACCCGGTCCGTCCTTTACGGGGACGATTACCAGGAGATAGACATGACCCAACCGCACGACGCGCCGGCCATCGTGGTCGCGGCGCTTTATCAGTTCGTCACTCTCGACGACTACGAGGCCCTGCGCGAGCCTTTGTTCGAAACGATGCGCGCCCACGACGTCAAAGGCACGCTGCTACTCGCCCAGGAAGGCATCAACGGTACCGTCTCCGGCACCCGCGAGGGCATCGACGCCTTGCTGGCGTGGCTGCGGGCCGACCCACGTCTGGCTGCGGTCGACCACAAGGAGTCCTACTGCGATGCGCATCCGTTCTATCGCACCAAGGTCAAGCTCAAGCGCGAGATCGTGACCATGGGCGTGGAGGGCGTCGTCCCTGACCAGCAGGCCGGTACCTATGTCGAGCCCGAAGACTGGAACGATGTCATCGCCGACCCGGAAGTGCTGGTCATCGACACGCGCAACGATTACGAAGTGGAAATCGGCTCGTTCGAGGGCGCCATCGACCCGCAGACCAAGACGTTCCGCGAGTTTCCGGATTACGTCAAAGCGCATTACGACCCCGCCAAGCACAAGAAGGTGGCAATGTTCTGCACCGGCGGTATCCGCTGCGAGAAGGCCTCGAGCTTCATGCTCAACGAGGGCTTCGAGGAGGTGTATCACCTCAAGGGCGGAATTCTGAGCTATCTGGAAAAGGTCCCCGAAGAACAGTCACGCTGGCAGGGGGAATGCTTCGTGTTCGACAATCGCGTGACCGTACGCCACGATCTCGCCGAGGGCGATTTCGAACAGTGCCACGCCTGTCGCCGGCCGATCTCCAAGGACGACATGGCCTCCGCGAAATACGAACCCGGCGTAAGCTGCCCACACTGCTGGGATAACCTGCCGGAAAAGACCCGCAACAGTGCCCGCGAGCGTCAACGCCAGATCGAGCTTGCCAAGCAACGCGGCGAACCGCACCCGCTGGGCCGCGATCCGCGCCGTGACAAGGCGAGTCACGAAGCGTAAGCCTAGCCCACCGCGAACGATACGCGAGCCGACAGCCCTGGCGGCTCGCGCCGATCTCACACCCCCTACAGCGTGATGACGACGCCCCCGGCCGCCAGGATTACCACGACCGCCCAGGCCGGGAGCTTCCATACGCTCAGCAGCAGAAAGCCCGTCAATGCCAGGGCAAACTCGGAAGAGCCGACAACCACACTGGTCCAGACCGGTTGGTAGAGTGCAGCGCCCAGGATGCCCACCACCGCGGCATTCGCGCCTCGCATCAATGACTGCGCACGTTCCAGACGCCTGAAGCTATTCCAGTAAGGCAGCACGGCCACCAGCAATAATAGACCCGGCAAGAAGATCATGATGAGCGCCAATGCCGCGCCGAGCAGCGGCACGGACAACGTCCCTATCTCGGCGCCAAGATACGCTGCGAAGGTGAATAGCGGTCCTGGAATCGCCTGGGCGGCGCCGTAGCCCGC
This sequence comes from Chromohalobacter sp. 296-RDG, assembly GCF_029889885.1. Lineage (GTDB taxonomy): Bacteria > Pseudomonadota > Gammaproteobacteria > Pseudomonadales > Halomonadaceae > Chromohalobacter. The sequence goes on along the minus strand of NZ_JARANY010000174.1, from coordinate 200 downwards.
GAGGAAGCTATCGGGTGTCACCCAGCCTGACTGGACGACCTCGCTCTCCAGCAGCGGGAGCACCACATGCCCACCCCCGAACACCAAAGCACCGGCCCGGTAGAAGGCGTCGATCATCGCCAGGATCGTGGACGACGACAGCCAGGCAAGCCAAGGCAGCCCGATCAGCAACGCGATGAAACATGTGGCAGCGACTTGGC
>NZ_JARANY010000173.1 GCF_029889885.1 Chromohalobacter sp. 296-RDG | reverse complement strand
GGACGCTGCGGATGCCGATAAGCGCCACCAAGAGGCGCACCAGGCACTCGACGAACATCCGCTATACACCGAGCTAGCTACCATCGATCATGACCGGCGTGATGCCTGGCTAACCGAGCAACGCCAGACAAGCGACGCCCAGCGCGCGCAACATGAAAAGACGCTTCAGGCCCTTGCCCACGCCGAGGCCGAGTTGGCACCGCTCGACGAGGCATTGCGCCAAAGCGAGCTGACACTGGCGCAATTCGACGCCCAGCGCACCCGCCTCGACAAGGAACTCGAAGAACTCGACGCGCGCCTGCCTCCGCTACGCCGCGAGCGCGACGATATCGCCGCCCGGCTCAAGACCCTGCTCGGCGAACACGCCTCGCCGGATGCCTGGCAGCAGCAGCTCGATACGCATCAGAGCGCCGCGCGCCAGGCCCTGGATACGGCGCTTGCCCAATGCCATGACAGTGAGCGGGAAACCCAGCGGCTCGCCCAGCAGTCGCACTACGAGACCGAGCAACTCGCCAGGCTCAAGCAGGAAATCGACACCCTCACTCGTGAGCTGGATGCCTGGCGCCAAGCGCATCCCGACCTGGACGACGCCACTCTGCAGCGACTACTGGCCGAAACCGACGACGCCGCCGATCGTCGAGAACGGGAATTGACCCAGGCTGAGCAGACCCGCCAGCAGACCGCTGCCGCCCTCACTGAGCGCCGCCAGGCCCTCATCGATCATCGCCGCGAGCAGGCGTTGACCGAGCACGACGCCAACGCAGACGCTCTCTTGAGCGAGACGGTCGACGCACGGATCGAACAGCGCCGAGAGGCGTTAGACACCGCGCGTAACGCTTTGGCGCCCCAGCTCGACGCCGCCCAAACGCAGCGCGATGACGCCCTGCACACCCTGCGTGACGACGATCGCAAGCGTCAGCGCCAACGCGAGGGACAAGCCGAACTCGATGCCGCGCGCGCCGAGTACCGTCGCTGGGGCCGCATCAGCGAGCTGATCGGCTCCGCCGACGGCAAGGTCTTCCGACGCATCGCGCAGGCTTACAATCTAGAGCAACTGCTGGAGCACGCCAACGCGCACCTGACGGGGCTGAGTCGCCGTTACAAGCTGATCCGCGGCGGCAGCGAGTTGGGCCTGCTGGTGGAGGACCGCGACATGGGAGACGAGCACCGCTCGGTGCATTCGCTTTCCGGTGGCGAAACCTTCCTCGTCTCGCTGGCGCTGGCCCTGGGACTCGCCTCCATGGCCTCCGGCGAACTCGTCATCGAATCGCTGTTCATCGACGAAGGCTTCGGCAGCCTCGACCCGCAATCCCTGGCACTCGCCATGGATGCCCTCGACGGCCTGCAAGCGCTAGGGCGCCGCGTCGGCGTGATCTCACATGTACAGGAAATGCACGAACGCATCCCGGTGCAGATTCAGGTCGAACCGTTGGGTAATGGCACCAGTCGAACGCGGTTGGTGAGCACCTAGGGAATATGAGCCTCTAGGAAATACAGGACGGCCGCCTCCGCCGTCCTTGGCTCAGCATCATAAGGCCCGAAACCGCAACCAGAGGCGGCCGATACCGACGGAACTGGCAAACAACATGATCCCGATAGAGACGGAGAGGCCGCCACGCCAGAGCCTTTCAGGGCTGACAGTACCCAGCGTTTCCAGCCGCGCATAATGCGTTCCCAGCGTGTTCAGCCCTGCTGCTAGATAACCGATACCAAT
>NZ_JARANY010000172.1 GCF_029889885.1 Chromohalobacter sp. 296-RDG | reverse complement strand
TTGCGTGACCGGCGCTTGCCGTAGCTCTACCGCAAGCAGGCGATAAACTCCTTCTTGAGGCTGCCGCGGGTGATCACATAGAGTGCGTTGTAGATGGCCTCAGACCTGCCGACATGAATCGTTGGGCGACATGCGCTTCATGTGTGCGGGTTGTCTGCTCTGGTGGCCAGTACTTGCGCAGCAGGTGGACCATCATCTTGAGGAGCTCCCCGTCAGGGTGCAGCTTGGGACGCTGGCGAGATCGATGACGCGTCAAGCGGGCCCGGTAGCCCGCCAGACTGGCATCGAAGCCTTTGAAGGAGTCAATCGTGTGGTGGGCGAGCTCTCGCGATACAGTACTGGGTGCACAGCTCAAGTGAGTGGCTCGCATCATCATGATAGCGGCTCGATCTTCAGCAGTGAGATGGCCCTAGCAGTAAGTCATGGCAACACAGTACCTGATGGGTTACGTGTCGCACTTGGTCATTGAAACCGCCAATCCATACGCTAAGAAACTCAAGAAGCAAGTTACGATCCGGCTTGATGAAGACACCATTGCGTATTTCAAGAACCTTGCCGAGGAAAAAGACCTTCCGTATCAGAGCCTCATTAATCTCTATCTGCGCGACTGCGCACAGTCGCATAAAGATCTCAAAATTGAGTGGCAGTAAGCCGTTATCAAGCGCTAGGGCGGCGGTTAGTCGAAGCCACCGGGCTGACAGTGGCCGAAGTGCAAGCATGGCGTGTCGACGACAGGCACTGACCGATTGAGTGGGCAGCGATTTTGGCAGGAGGGAGCTCGTTCCCGATGGTTTTAGCTGCCCTTCATCGCAAACGGTTTTTCGTAAGCGCTTTCCATAAAAATGGGCCGGCAGCGCCGGCCCCAAGCCTTGCCCAAGGACAAGAACGGTACGTAGCAGGGGTGAATGCACCGCTTGATGCATTCGCTACGAGCTTTTTATCGGCAGTGGGAGGCAAGCCTTTAGGAATATTTTGAAATTCATACTCAAACACTAAAGCGGGGATTGTAAGACACTCGTATGTGTACTGCTCAATGCCTTGCGTCATTATCCCAGAAGTGACAGGGCGTCCTGCGGTGCCAATCGCTCTAGGCCGGTATACTCAAGGCACCGGAGCGCTGGACACGTTCCGTGCAGAGTTGGAGCCTGACGGTGTCTCAGATGACCATCTATATCTCCGAGCGCTTGGACAGCTTCATTTTTCTATGTTGCTCAGGTTGATACGGGTATTTTTAATATCTTCAATACGAGTCTCGGTAGTTATTGTCATGTCTTTCTTTTAAAACTTGCTGTGCTGCGGTTTTTTCCTTAAGTGAATTTTTGGAGTTGTCTTTTTCTTCTATTTTTAAAAGCTCATCATACGACATTGTTCTGTATTCATTTTTTATCTCGTTGATTTTATTTGCTTTCTCTTTTAAGGTTTTGAATATAAAGGTGGTCGTTTCTTTGGCGACCTTGCCTCCAATTTCACCTGTCTTTCGCCAGAACCCCATAGTGTCTCCTTTAAATGTGGAGTTAATGCTATCTGTCTGGACAGTTGCGCTTATCATGCTGGTAGCTGCCGCAAACACTACAACGCCTTGCATCAGGGCAAGTCTGAACGTTATGACCTGCTCCGCCACAATGTGAACACCGCTGTGGCCTCGGGCAATTCTTTGCTGTGTGACTGCCTGATCCGCAAATAGAGCATGCCATTTCCTGAATTACTCCTTAAT
>NZ_JARANY010000171.1 GCF_029889885.1 Chromohalobacter sp. 296-RDG | reverse complement strand
GGACGCTGCGGATGCCGATAAGCGCCACCAAGAGGCGCACCAGGCACTCGACGAACATCCGCTATACACCGAGCTAGCTACCATCGATCATGACCGGCGTGATGCCTGGCTGACCGAGCAACGCCAGACAAGCGACGCCCAGCGCGCGCAACATGAAAAGACGCTTCAGGCCCTTGCTCACGCCGAGGCCGAACTGGCACCGCTCGACGAGGCATTGCGCCAAAGCGAGCTAACGCTTGCCCAGCTCGATGCCCAGCGCACCAGTCTCGACAAGGAACTCGAAGAACTCGATGAGCGTCTGCCTCAGCTACGCCGTGAGCGCGACGACATCGCCGCCCGGCTCAAGGACCTGCTCGGCGAGCATGCGTCGCCGGATGCCTGGCAGCAGCAGCTCGATACGCATCAGGCCGCCGCGCGCCAGGCCCTGGATACGGCGCTTGCCCAATGCCATGACAGTGAACGGGAAACCCAGCGGCTCGCCCAGCAATCGCACTACGAGGCCGAGCAACTCGCCAGGCTCAAGCAGGAAATCGACACCCTCACTCGTGAGCTGCATGCCTGGCGCCAAGCGCATCCCGATCTGGACGACGCCACCCTGCAGCGACTACTGGCCGAAACCGACGACGCCGCCGATCGTCGAGAACGGGAATTGACCCAGGCCGAGCAGGCCCGTCAGCAGACCGCTGCCGCCCTCGCCGAGCGCCGCCAGGCCCTCATCGATCATCGCCGCGAGCAGGCGTTGACCGAGCACGACGCTAACGCAGACACCCTCTTGAGCGAGACGGTCGACGCCCGGATCGACCAGCGCCGAGAGGCGTTAGAAACCGCGCGTGACGCTTTGGCGCCCCGGCTCGACGCCGCCCAAACGCAGCGCGATGATGCCCTGCACACACTGCGCGACGACGACCGCAAGCGTCAGCGCCAGCGCGAGGGACAAGCCGAACTCGATGCCGCGCGCACCGAGTACCGTCGCTGGGGCTGCATCAGTGAGTTGATCGGCTCCGCCGACGGCAAGGTCTTCCGACGCATCGCGCAGGCTTACAATCTGGAGCAACTGCTGGAGCACGCCAACGCGCACCTGACGGGGCTTAGCCGCCGTTACAAGCTGATTCGTGGCGGCAGCGAGCTGGGCCTGCTGGTGGAGGACCGCGACATGGGCGACGAGCACCGCTCGGTGCATTCGCTTTCCGGTGGCGAAACCTTCCTCGTCTCGCTGGCGCTGGCGTTGGGGCTCGCTTCAATGGCTTCCGGCGAACTCGTCATCGAATCACTGTTCATCGACGAAGGCTTCGGCAGCCTCGACCCGCAATCCCTGGCGCTCGCCATGGACGCCCTCGACGGCCTGCAAGCGCTAGGGCGCCGCGTCGGCGTGATCTCGCATGTACAGGAAATGCACGAACGCATCCCGGTGCAGATCCAGGTCGAACCGTTGGGTAATGGCACCAGTCGAGCGCGGTTGGTGAGCACCTAGTGAATATGAGCCTCTAGGAAATATGAGCTTCCAGGAAATACAGGACGGCCGCTTCCGCCGTCCTCGACTCGGCATCATAACGCCCGAAGCCGCAACCAGAGGCGGCCGATACCGACGGAACTGGCAAACAACATGATCCCGATAGCGATGGAGAGGCCGCCACGCCAGAGCCTTTCAGGGCTGACAGTACCCAGCGTTTCCAGCCGCGCATAATGCGTTCCCAGCGTGTTCAGCCCTGCTGCTAGATAACCGATACCAAT
>NZ_JARANY010000170.1 GCF_029889885.1 Chromohalobacter sp. 296-RDG | reverse complement strand
CGTGGGCGCCGGAGCGAAGTAATGCTGCGGCAGGAAGCCCGCGAACAGCGAATGCATGCCTTCCTCGGGATCGCATACCGCCATGCAGCCGGCGGTATCGCCGTGGTAGGCCTTCATCAGCGTCAGCATGCGGTGCTTGGCCGGCTTGCCGCGCAGGTAGTGATACTGCACCGCCATCTTCATGGCCACTTCCATGCCCACCGAGCCGCTGTCGGAGAAAAACACGTGGTTCAACCCTTCGGGGGTGACGCGCACCAGCTCGCGAGCCAGGCGGTCGGCGGGCTCGTGGGTCAGCCCGCCCAGCATCACGTGGCACAGCTCGTCGGCCTGGCGCTGGATGGCCTCGACCAGTCGCCGATGACGATAGCCGTGGATCATGCACCACCAGGAACAGGTGGCATCCAGCAAGGACTCGCCGGTCTCCAGAGTGAAGCGCGGTCCCTCGCCGCCGACCACCTTGGGTGACGGCGCCTGGGACTTGAGATGGGCATAGGGATGCCAGATCGGGGATGTCATCGTGTTTCCTTGTATATGAATCGCGTGTCGATGGAGTGGTTGTCCACTGACGCTGCCGATATTCACTCGTTGCCGGGCAGTGCCAGGTGATCGGCGGCGGATGCTGCTCGTGCCGCCGGCGTATCGGCGGTCAGGCGCGGCACGATCCCTAGGCAGGGCGCCTCCAGGCTGCGCTCTAGGGTTGCCAGGTTGTCGCGGTAGCAGGCCGCGTCAGTAGCGAAGTCGGAATCGATCAGATTGCCCACCCAGCCGACCAGTGGCAGGCCGTCGGCGCGAATCGCCTCGGCCGTGAGCCGGGCGTGGTTCAGGCAGCCGAGCTCGAGACCCACCACCAGGATTACCGGTAGATCGAGTCGCACCGCCAGGCCGGTGAGGTCCTCGGTGTCATTGAGCGGCACACGCCAGCCGCCGGCGCCCTCGATCAGCGTCAGGTCGCGCTTCTCGGCCAGCGGTTCGGCGACGTGCGCGGCCAGAACATCGAGAGTCGGTGCCTCGCCGGCCCGGCGGGCGGCCAGATGCGGTGCGATAGCTGGTTCATAGGTGCAGGGATTGATGGTGACGTAGGGCGTGGGCGGCATGCTCTGGGCCTGGAGGGTCAGGGCGTCGATGTTGCGCAGCCCGTCGGCGGTGGGCTCGCAGCCGGAGGCCACGGGCTTGAGCCCGAGAGTGGTCAGGCCGCGGCGGCGGGCCAGGGCCAGCAGGCCGCTGGCGATGAGGGTCTTGCCAGCGTCGGTGTCGGTGCCGGTGACGAAGTAGGCGGTCATTTCAGCGTTCCAGATCGAGCGTTAGAAGGTGATAAGAGACGGGTAGGCCGGCCTCGGTGCGAAGCGTCTCGAAGCGTCGGGCGGCGCGGGCCACGTCGGCGCGCGAGAGCCGAGCACCGTTGCGTGCTACCTGGGCACCGACGCCCTTGATGGAAGCCATCACGGCCGCGAGGTCGGGATAATGGAAGCGCTCGGTACGAGCTGTGACCTCGACGCGACGGAAGCCGGCGCCATGGGCAGCTCGGCGATGCCGGGCGGCGTCGTAGAAGTCGAGCAGGGCGACGGGTCGCGTCCAGGCGTGGCCGACCTCGGCCAGCGTGCCCGGCGCCAGGGTATTGATCAGCGCACGTCCTCCCGGCCTCAGGACCCGGCGGATTTCGTTAAGTACCCGGTCAATGTCCGGGCACCATTGGATCGCCAGATTGGAGACGACGAGATCGAAGCTGGCGTCA
>NZ_JARANY010000017.1 GCF_029889885.1 Chromohalobacter sp. 296-RDG | reverse complement strand
GCGGTGACCAACTCCTGGTGTCCCGCCGAATGGCAGGAAGATGGCGCCTGGATGCGCCTTTTCCGCAATGCGCGCGCGTGGATGGATTGATGTTCGGGCAGGCGTGATCAGCGATGGCGCCTGTGGGGGCCTTGCATGATCCACAGGCGCCTCGAAATGCGTTAGGTTGAGCGGGTATGTCTTCTCCATGGGCCCCGTCAATGACACATGATTCTAACTCCGAACGGCGCGGAGGCTTTTATCACACGGAGGTCGCGGACTCGCGCGCGCGTCCTGCGAGGCTCAGTGACAAGGTCTATGGCGTTATCGTCGAGCGTATTCTTCAGGGGGAGTACGACGAAGGTCATCGGCTACCTTCCGAGGCCAAACTGGCCGAAATGAACCAAGTCTCTCGGCCCATCGTGCGTCAGGCGTTATCACGGCTCAGGGAAGACGGCTTGGTGAGGTCGCAGCGGGGGGCGGGTAGTTACGTCATGCGCCGCCCAGACCGTGCCATGCTGGACTTTGCCCCACTGGACAGTCTGGCGGACATGCAGCGTTGTTTCGAGTTTCGAGCGGCGCTCGAGGGGGAGTCGGCACGTGCGGCCACTCAATATGCCTCGACGTCGGCGCTCAAGGAGATCGAGAAGGCGCTACAGCGCTTGGAAATGTGTATCCAAGTGGGTGAACTCGGGGTGGATGCGGACTTCGGCTTTCATCTCGCGGTTGCCAATGCCACCAACAATCGATTTTTCACCGATACCCTCCTGTCGCTCAAGGCACAGATCAATTTCGGCCAGAACCTGGCGCGCAATCTTGGTCTACGCCGTCCTGGGCAGCACTTGCCGGAAGTTCAGGAAGAGCATGTGCGAATCTTCGAGGCCATTAGAGCAGGCGATGCCGAGCTGGCCTGCCAGCGGATGCGTGAGCACATCGGTAACTCACGCCTTCGCGTGTTCGAGGGTTAGCAAGATCCACATGTTCATTTAAAACAACTCGACCGGTGTGCGCTTGCTTTTTTCACAAGAGCGTATTGTACGTAAGATATTGTTTTTAAATTATATTTAGTTGGGTTTTTTGTGTGGGGACGTGTTTTACCTGCTTTACCCGACTAAGGTCTACCTTTTGTGAGTGGACAGATTTTACAAGTTGGCTAGCTTCAAAGGTGCGGTATGCATTTCCCCCGACACGAAATGCGTATGACGTTTCATTCGCTCCGCCATGACGGTGACAAGAACAATCGAGCGGAGAACGTCGTCAGACCACAAGAAGACCAAGGAGTACGCCAATGACACTCGCCACGACACGCTGGGTAGGCTCGCTAACCCTGATGGCTGCCTTGGGCATGCCCGGGGTCGCCTTCGCCGAGTATCCCGAACAACCCATTACTTATACGATTCCGTTCGATCCGGGGGGTGAGTCCGACGTCACCGCACGCTTCCAGGAGCCTCACCTGGAAGAAATCCTGGGGGTCGATGTCAACGTCAATCACCGCCCAGGTGGTGGTGGTGCCGTCGGCTGGAGCGAGTTCCAGAATAATGCCGAGCCCACGGGTTACGAGATGATTGGCGTCAATATTCCACACATCATCGCCCAGCCCATCATGCGTGAGGATGCCGGTTACGAGACTGATAACTGGAAGATCGTGACCTTTTTCCATACCACGCCCAATGCCTTGATCGTCCCCAAGGATAGCCAGTTCGAGACGCTCGATGAATTGGTCCAGTACGCCAAGGAAAATCCCCAGGCGGTAACGCTGGGCGGAAGTGGGACGTTCAGTGCCAACCACCTGGGCGCCTTGCGTCTGGAGCGTGAAGCGGATATCGATGTGACTTACATTCCTTTCACCGGCACGGGGCCGTTGCCAGCGGCGATACAGGGCGGGCACGTGTCGGGCATCTTCAACTATTCGATGCTTGGTGTGCAGATGCAGGACAACGCACGTGTCTTGGCCGTGGCCTCGGAAGAACGGGTGCCCGCGCTACCGGACGTGCCGACCTTCAAGGAACTGGGTTACGACATCGTCGGCGGTGCCTATCGCGGCGTCGCAGTCCCCAAAGGGACGCCGGATGAGATCGTCAATACGCTGGAAGAGGCGTTCGCCGAAACCAATGAGCGCATCGCCGAAAAGCAGGAGCCACTCGGCTTCGTCATGACCGACATCACCGATGGCGAAGTGGATGAGGTCATACAGCAACTCAAGACGGCCTATCAGCCGATCCTCGAAGAAGCCAAAGCCAACCAATAAAGCGACGTGATGCGTCACCCGCCTCTGCGATCCTCATGGTCGCAGGGGTGGGTGCTGGCCGTTCATCTGAAGCGACCCATCCTGCACTTAGTGGAGTTGGCTCATGGACATGTTACTGGAAGCTTTATTCTCGATCCTGACGCTCAAAGGGCTCGTGACCATTCTGTGCGGGGTGACGGCGGGGTTATTCATCGGCGCCTTGCCAGGGTTGACGGCGACCATGGCGTTGGCGGTGTTGTTGCCGTTCACCTTCACGATGTCGCCCTTGCAAGGCCTGATAGCGCTGGGAGCAGTTTATATGGGCGCCATCTATGGCGGCGCCTTTACTGCCATTCTGATCAATACTCCTGGAACGCCGTCGTCCATCGCCACGACGTTCGACGGCTATCCCATGGCGCGACAAGGGCGTGCCTACGAAGCCCTGGCTGCTGCGACCATTGCCTCGGTGGTCGGCGGCATCATTGGGGTGACGTTCCTGCTCTTGCTGGCGCCGCCCCTAGCGAGGCTTGCCGTGGTGTTCGGACCGGCCGAGATGTTCTGGGTGGCGCTGCTGGGCCTGACCCTGGTGGCCAGCCTATCGAGCGGGTCGCTGCTCAAGGGGTTGCTTGGGGGGTGTATCGGCATGCTGTTGAGCACCGTCGGCGTCTCGCCGATCGGTGGCGAAACCCGCTTCATCTTCGGTATACCGGCGCTACAGGGTGGAATCGAATTGATCGTCGCTCTGATCGGCCTGTTCGTGATCCCCGAACTGATCTCGATGGCGGCCCAGGGGCGAGGCGCCTTGCCGGAAAGCGGCAAGCTTCAGGGCGGTGCGGGCTCGGCCATTATGCGCATGGGTCGGCATATCTTCGGCAAGCCCGTCAATCTAATCCGTTCCTGCATCATCGGCCAGCTCATCGCCATCATTCCGGGCGCAGGGGGCAACGTCACTAGCCTAGTGGCCTATAACGAGGCCCGCCGTTTCTCCAAGGATCCATCGTCGTTCGGTAAGGGCAACGTCGATGGCGTGATCGCCTCGGAGTCGAGCAACAATGTCATGGTGGCCGGCAGTATGGTGCCGTTGCTGACTCTGGGCATTCCCGGTGCGCCACCGGATGCCATCATCCTTGGCGTGCTGCTCATGCATGGCCTGCGCCCGGGGCTGGATCTGTTCACCGAAACCGGGGTGCTGACCAATGGCTTCATCCTCTCGATGGGGTTTGCGTCCATGTTCCTGCTGCCGGTCGGCCTGCTGGGTGGTCGGTTGATTCATCGTGTCGTGGTCAAGACGCCGTTCTACTTCCTGCTGCCGAGCATCGCCATGGTCACTATCCTGGGGACCTATGCGCTGCGCAACAGTATGACCGACGTCTTCATCATGCTGCTGTTGGGCTCGGTGGGGTATTTCCTGCGCCTGATCGGCATCCAGGCGGCGCCCATCGTCTTGGGCATGATCTTGGGCGTCATCGCCGAGAAAGGCTATGTGCAGACAATGCTGACGGCCGTTGTCGATCCGGTACCCTGGCTGCGGCTGTTCGCCAACCCGCTATCGATCGTGCTGGCCTGTCTGGTGGCGTTGAGTGTCGCGACCACCTTGTTGCCGGGTTGGCTGGAGCGTAGCGGGCGCATGGCCAAGGTCGATCCGGACGAGGAGAAGCCATCATGACCCTGCGTCTCAATACCGATTTCGCCGCGGGACTCTTTGGCTTACTGTTCGCCGCCATCCTGTGGTTTCCGCGTGAGGGCATGGGCCGGCTGAGCATCATCTTTCCCCGCGCCATCCTGGTGATCATGGTCGCGTTGTCACTGGCGCTGATCGTCAAGGCGTTTATCAAACCGGCGGCGCGTCAGGTGGAAATCGAAGGTGATCCACGACGTCTGGTGATCATGATCGTCGTGTTGTTTGCCTGGTGGTACGCGATTGGTGTGCTGGGTTTCTTGGTGGCGACGGCCATCGTTTTCTTCGGCCTGACCTGGTACCTGGCGCATATCGAGGGGCCGGTACCCGTGCGTCGCCTGGCCCAATGGGCACCGATCGTTGCGGTGCTGATCGGGGCTTTCTATCTGGCCTTTACGGAAGTCCTGAGCGTCAGGCTACCGTCCGGTATCTGGTCGTAATCACTCAAGAACAATGGTGGCCTCAAGACAAGGAGAGAACATGCGAATCACCGACATCAAGGAAGCGCGGGTCTCGATCGCGTCCGATATCGCCAATGCCTACATTTCATTCGCCAAGATGGATGTGTCCATCCTGGCAATCTACACCGACACCAAGGTCGATGGCCGGCAGGTCGTGGGGTATGGCTTCAATTCGAACGGGCGCTATGCCCAGAGTGGCTTGCTGAGAGAGCGTTTCCTGCCCCGCCTGGAGGAGGCGGACCCCGCGTCATTGCTCGATGACAGTGGCCACAACCTTGATCCATTCAAGGTCTGGGCGACGCTTATGGCCAACGAGAAACCGGGCGGTCACGGCGAGCGCTCGGTAGCGGTGGGCATCATCGACATGGCGATCTGGGACATCGTGGCCAAGGTCGAGAACAAGCCGCTGGCGCAGCTATTGGCCGAACGCTTCGGTGATGGCGAGTTGGATAGCGGTGTCTCAGTCTACGCTGCTGGCGGTTATTACCATCCTGGCAAGGAAATCCAGGGGCTTCAGGAGGAGATGCGCGATTACCTGGACATGGGCTACGTGGCCACCAAAATGAAAATCGGCGGTGTGCCGCTGAAAGAGGATTTGGCACGTGTCGAGGCGGCGCTCGAGGTGGTGGGGGACGCGTCGCGTCTGGCGGTGGATGCCAATGGCCGCTTCGACCTGCAGAATACGCTGGACTTCGCCGATGGCTTGGCCCCCTATGGGGTGCGCTGGTACGAGGAGGCCGGCGACCCGCTCGACTACGCCCTGCAGCGCCAGCTATGCGAACACTATGCCGGTCCGACCGCGACGGGGGAGAACCTGTTCTCTCATCAGGATGTACGCAACCTGCTGCGCCATGGAGGGATGCGTCCCGATCGCGACATTCTGCAGATGGATCCGGTGCTGTCGTATGGACTAGTGGAATACCTGCGCATGCTGGACGAGTTGCATATTCGCGGCTGGTCGACTCGTCAATGCATTCCCCACGGAGGGCATCAGTTTGCCCTCAATATCGCTGCCGGCCTCAAGTTGGGTGGCAACGAATCCTATCCTCGAGTCTTTGCGCCCTTCGGCGGTTTCGCCGATTCCACGCCGGTCGAGAACGGCTATGTGGCCATGCCGGCCATGCCGGGCATTGGTTTCGAGGACAAGGCCGAGTTGATGAAGGTCTTCCACACCCATCTATAAGTCTTGGGTCAATTGCAGCAGAGGATATTCACCATGCGTCATCACAAGATCGCCGTGATTCCTGGAGACGGCATCGGCGTCGAGGTCATCGAGGCGGGCAAGCAGGTCCTGCAGGCCCTGGCGGAGAAAAGCGGCGAGTTGAGCTTCGCCTTTAGCGATTTCCCGTGGAGCTCCGACTATTATCTGGAGCATGGCCGCTATCTTCCCGAGGGTGGCCTGGAAGAACTGGCCACTTTCGATGCCATCTATTTCGGCGCGGTGGGCAGTCAGCGTGTGCCGGACCATGTCTCGTTGTGGGATTTGCGTCTAGCGATCTGCCAGGGATTCGATCAGTATGCCAACGTGCGTCCCGCTCGGTTATTGTCGGGGATCGGTAGCCGGTTGCAGGACGCCGACAAGATCGACTGGGTGATCATCCGCGAGAACAGCGAAGGCGAGTATTCCGGTAATGGAGGACGGGTACATCGCGGCCTGCCGGAAGAAATCGGCACCGAGGTGTCGATCTTCTCGCGCAAGGGGGTGGAGCGCATCCATCGCTTTGCCTTCGAGATGGCCCGAAGTCGGCCGCGCAAGATGTTGACCCTGGTGACCAAATCCAATGCTCAGCGGCACGGTATGGTGCTGTGGGATGAGGTGTTCTTTGAGGTGGCCGAGGATTACCCCGACGTCAAGATCGACCGTGAGCTCGTCGATGCCGTGACCACGCGCATGGTGCTCAAGCCGGACACGCTGGATACCGTGGTGGCGACCAACCTGCACGCCGATATCATTTCCGACCTGGCGGCGGCGCTGACGGGAAGCCTGGGGATTGCACCGACCGCGAACCTGAATCCCGAGCGCCGCTTTCCCTCCATGTTCGAGCCGATCCACGGCTCGGCCTTCGATATCGCTGGCCAAGGCATCGCCAACCCCGTGGGCGCCTTTTGGACGGCAGTCATGATGCTCGAGCACTTGGGAGAAACCACGGCCGCCGAGCGACTGATGGCGGCTATCGAGCGCTTGACGCGCTCCGGTGTCCATTCCCGGGATGTGGGTGGTGCTTCAACGACACATGAGATAACCCAGGCGGTATTGAATGAATTGAGTTGATGCTCCGCCAAAATAGCGACAAGACCGCAGCCCGAGTAAACATCGGCGCTGCGGTCTTGCGTGACGCCTCAACTGAAATCATCGCTCATTCGGGACGGATGGCCGTGTAGAAGAAGCGCACGTTTGGCTCGCCATCGAGTAGCGGCGCGCTGCCTTCCTTGAAGGGCGCGTAGTGGGGCATCTGCATGTGATGTTCGAAGGCGTCGCGGTCGCGATAGACTTCGTGCAGTACGACGACATTGTCGCTGCCTTCCGGCGTGAGCACGTCGAAGGCCAGGCAGCCTTCCTCGTTGGCCAGGGATTCGTTGGCGTCGTTGTGCGCCAAGGCGAGAAACGCGGGGATCTGGCCTTCCTTGAGATGGAATTCGGCAAGCACCACGAAATGGGATTGAGTCGAGGACATGAAGGATCTCCGAATAACGGATGTCAGTGAAGAGTGCCGATAACAGTCTCAGATGTCTCGTGGCGCGTTGTCCGAGGTTCCGAGATGGGCTTCCAGGTCGTCGAGAAGATGACGGTAGTCGGCGACGAGGCGGTCATAACGCCCGAAATCATGGTCGCATTTTTTACAAAAGACATGATATTGGCCCTCGCGACCGGGAGGGAAGCGCTTGGCGCGACTACCGCATTCAGGACAATCGGGACTGCTTGGTGCTTGCATGGGGCCTCCTGGCTGGAAACGTTAATACGATACGGGGTGATCGTTGTCATCCGCGCCTTTTTAATGAGGTCGGGGCGCGGAGGAGCGAGATCAAGGTCTGTTTTGCCATCTGGCCGATCTTGTCGCCGGTGGTAGGATGCGCCTTTTGATTCGATTGGAAGTCTGCCATGAGCGCGCCCTCGCTTCGTCCTTACCAGCAACAGGCCGTGTCCCGGGTTGTCGAGCACTTTCGCGGGAGCGACGATCCGGCCGTGGTGGTGCTGCCGACCGGTAGTGGCAAGTCACTGGTGATTGCCGAGCTGGCGCGTCTGGCGCGAGGGCGGGTACTGGTGCTGGCCCACGTGCGCGAGCTGGTCGAGCAGAACCATGCCAAGTACCTGGCTTACGGTCTGGAGGCGGATTTATTCAGTGCTGGCTTAGGGCGTAAAGAGAGCGAACGTCAGGTGGTCTTCGGCTCGGTGCAGTCCGTGGTCAATAGCCTGGCGCGTTTCGAGGCGCACGACGAGTGGGGCGCGTTCACCCTGCTGGTCATCGACGAATGCCACCGCATTCCTCCGCCAGCCAGCGACGATGCCCGCCACAGCAAGGCGTCGTCGAGCTATCATCGCGTGATCGCGCATCTGCGCAAGCACAATCCGCGTCTCAAGGTGCTGGGGCTGACCGCGACGCCGTATCGCCTAGGGCAAGGCTTCATCTATCACCGCCATCATCATGGCATGGTGCGTGGTGACGCCGAGAGTTTCTTTCAGGATTGTGTGTTTGAGCAGCCGCTGCGGCTGATGGTCAAGCAGGGCTACCTGGTCGCGCCCAAGCGCGTGGATGCGGCGCTCTATGCCGAGGATGGTCGGCAGACCCGTTACGATTTCTCGCGCCTGGTACCAGGACGCGATGGCGGCTTCGAGGAAGCCGAGTTGAATCGCGTCGTTCAGGGGCATCGGGCGACGCCGGGTATCATCGCCGAGGTTGTCGAGCAGGCGCGCGAGCGGTGTGGCGTGATGATCTTCGCGGCCACTGTGGCTCATGCCGAGGAAATCGTCGGTTACCTACCGGCCGAGCAGGCGGCGTTGATCGTCGGCTCGACGCCCACGAAGGAACGCGAGCGCTTGCTTGCGTCCTTCAAGGCGCGCGAAATTAAGTATCTCGTCAACGTGGCGGTGCTCACGACCGGATTCGACGCGCCACACGTGGATTTGATCGCCATCCTGCGGCCCACGGAATCCGTCAGTCTGTATCAGCAGATCGTCGGGCGTGGGTTGCGCTTGTCCCCTGGCAAGGAAGACTGTCTGATCCTCGATTACGCTGGCAACCCCTGGGATCTATACGCGCCGGAAGTCGGCGAACCGCGCCCGGATTCAGACGCTGAACCGGTCCAGGTGGAATGCCCTGAGTGTGGTCATGCCAACCTGTTCTGGGGCAAGCGCGATGGCGATCTGGTCATCGAGCATCACGGCCGCCGCTGCCAAGGTCTGGTTTCTTCTCATCGCGCCCGCCCCCGCGCGAACGACTCAGAATCACCCCCTGACGCATCGGTGATGGAGCAATGCGCGTTTCGCTTTCGCTTCAAGGTATGCGATCAGTGCGGCGCGGAAAACGACATCGCCGCGCGGGCTTGCCATCAATGCGGTGAGCGCATGGTCGATCCCGATGACAAGCTCAAGGCAGCCCTGCGACTAAAGGAAGCCAAGGTGCTGCGCGTGTCGGGCATGCAGCTGCAAGCGGTGCTCAACGGGCGGGGGATGCCGCGCTTGAAGGTGACCTATCATGATGAGGACGGTGCTACGCTCGACGAATGGTTCGCACTGGAGACACCCGAGCAGCGTCGCGCCTTCACGCTGGCGTTCTTGCGTTACCACCTGCGCGCGCCGGGCAGCGACTGGCAGCCACGCTCGGCGGATGAGGTCATCGCCGACGAGCAGCGGCTCAAGGCTCCGGACTTCGTCGTGGGACGCAAGGTCGGTCGTTACTGGCAGATCCGCGACAAGCTCTTCGACTATAAAGGACGCTATCGCAAGGCCGATGGATGATGCGCCCTCAATATACGCATTCTTGGTAGTTGCTAATGCGATAGTGCTATCAAGGGGTTATGATGAAAGGGCAAACTCACTAGTGGAGAAATGACATGACTTGGACCACTCCGACAGTCAAAGAGATCTGCATCGCGCTGGAAATCAACGATTACATGCCCGCCGAATTCTGAGGCGGCTTTGTATATTCGTGTACTCGGGGCGGCCGCCGGTGGCGGTCTGCCCCAATGGAATTGCCGCTGTGAAGTATGTCGGTTGGCGTGGTCGGGCGATCCACGCGTCACATCGCGAACACAATCCTCCATTGCCGTCAGTGCCGATGGTCGCTCGTGGGCCTTGATCAATTGCGCGCCCGAGGTGCTGACACAGATACGCCGGACGCCGGCGCTCTTTCCCCAACAGGGAAGTCGCCACACGCCCATTGCGTCGATCCTGCTGACCAATGCCGATGTGGATCATGTCGGCGGCTTGTTGAGTCTGCGTGAAAGCTCTCCCTACCGGTTGTATGCCACGGCGGAAATCCAGGCCGTGTTGCGTGACAGTCCGATTTTCAATGTGCTCAATCCGGATTACGTCGAGCGTGTGTCGGTGGCGTTGGAGCAGCCTCTGATGCTTGCCGAAGGGCTGGAGGCACGCATGTTTGCGGTGCCGGGCAAGACGGCGTTGTACCTGGAAGGTGATCAGGTAGACATTGGCGCCGAGGGCGAAGCGACCGTGGGCATCGAGTTTCGCGCCGCAGGTCGTCGTACGTATTACATTCCCGGCTGCGCGGCGATGACGCCCGCGTTGGCGGCGCGTCTCGAAGGGGCCGATGTACTGCTGTTCGATGGCACCTTGTGGCGTGACGACGAGATGATCCGCGCTGGGGTCGGCCACAAGACAGGGCAGCGCATGGGGCACATGGCGATGTCCGGCGAAACGGGTAGTATGGCGACATTGTCGTCGACCTCGCTTGGCCGGCGTGTCTTCCTGCATATCAACAATACCAATCCGGTATTGATCGATGACTCACCCGAGCGCCGGGAAGCGGCGCGGATGGGATGGGAAATCGCCCATGACGGCATGGAACTGGAGTGCTGATGAACGATATCGACGCGCCGCTGCGAGAACCATTGAGCGCAGAGGCCCTGGAAGCTCGTCTGCGCAGCATTGGTGAGCAGCGTTACCACCACCGGCATCCCTTTCAGTTGATGTTGCAGAACGGCGAGCTTGATCGCCGTCAGGTGCAGGCCTGGGCGCTCAATCGCTATTACTACCAAGCCATGATCCCGCACAAGGATGCATCGCTGATCGCGCGCCTTGACGATCCGGCGCTGCGCCGCGAATGGCGCTCGCGTCTGGTGGATCATGATGGCGAAGCCGAAGGTGAAGGCGGTATCGCCCGCTGGTTGATGCTCACCGATGGGCTAGGCCTCGACCGCGACATGGTCGTCTCGACGCGGCACATATTGCCGGCCACGCGTTTCGCGGTGGATGCCTACCTCCATTTCGTGCGCGAGCGCAGTGTGCTGGAAGCCATCGCGTCTTCACTGACCGAGTTGTTTTCCCCGAAGGTGATCGGTCAGCGCGTCAGCGGCATGCTCGAGCACTACGATTTTGTCTCCGCCGAGACCCTGGCCTATTTCGAGCCGCGCCTGAGCCAGGCCCCGCGGGATGCTGATATGGCGCTCGATTACGTCAAGCGCCACGCGCGGCGACTCGACCAGCAGCAGGCGGTGCTCGATGCGTTGATCTTCAAGTGCAATGTGCTGTGGACTCAATTGGATGCCCTTCATCATGCCTATGTCGCCCCCGGTCACGTGCCCCCCGGCGCATGGGGCGACACGGCCGGTGACCGATAGAGATACGAAGAAGATGTTATGACAGCGATTCAGGAAAGCGATATCGTGCGCCTGCCGCGTGGTGTCAGGCTACGAGAAGACAAACAGCGGGGCGGTTGGGTACTGTTGGCCCCTGAGCGCGTCTTCCAGCTCGATGGTATCGCGCAAACGGTGGTCAGCGAAGTGGACGGCGAGCGTAGTGTCGGCACGATCATCGATAGGCTGTGCGACACTTATCAAGCGCCGCGCGAGCGTATTGCCGAGGACGTGACGAGCATGTTCGCGGGGCTGGTCGAAAAGCGTGTGCTGGAGGTTATGTAATGGCGTCGCCCGAGGTTCCCCAGCCGCCCATGGGCATGCTGGCGGAGTTGACACATCGCTGTCCGCTGCAGTGTCCGTATTGCTCCAACCCGGTGGCGCTGGAGCGCCGCCGCCAAGAGCTTGATACCGCGACCTGGCAGCGGGTCTTTGCCGATGCGGCTGAACTTGGCGTATTGCAGGTTCATCTTTCGGGAGGCGAGCCGGCCCTGCGCCCGGACTTACCTGAATTGGTACAGGCCTGCGCGGACGCGGGCTTGTATTCCAATTTGATTACTGCGGGCGTCAACATCAACCGTGCCCGGTTGGAGACGCTGGCGGATGCGGGCCTGGACCACGTGCAATTGTCGGTACAAGGCGCCACGCCTGAGGTAACGGATCATATCGCCAACATGGCCGGCGCGCATGCACGCAAGCGCGCCTTCGCCGCCGAGGTGACGGATATCGGGCTGCCGTTGACGCTTAACGCGGTGATTCATCGAGCCAACCTGCATCAGATCGATGACTTCGTCGAGCTGGCGCTAGAGCTCGGCGCGCGACGCCTTGAGATTGCCCACGCCCAGTATTATGGCTGGGCGCTCGTCAATCGCGCGGCTTTGATGCCAAGTCGCGAGCAGGTCATGGCGGCCGTCGAACGCGTCGAGGCGGCGCGTGAGCGCCTGCAAGGACGTCTCGTCATCGACGCCGTGGTGCCGGATTACCATGCGCGGTTTCCTAAGCCCTGCATGAATGGCTGGGGACGCCAGTCACTTAATGTGACGCCATCGGGTAAAGTGCTGCCGTGCCATGCGGCGGAAACGATCCCGCATCTGGAGTTCTGGAATGTTGCGGATCATGGGCTGAGAGAAATCTGGTACGACAGCCCTGCCTTCAACGCCTATCGCGGTACCGACTGGATGCCCGAAACGTGCCAGAGCTGCGAGCGCAAGGAAATCGATTGGGGCGGCTGCCGTTGTCAGGCGCTGATGCTTACCGGCGATGCGGCGCAGATGGACCCAGTGTGCGAAAAATCGCCTTATCACGACGAGGTCCAGACCTTGGCGGTGCTCGATGCCGCAGGGGATGCCGACTTTACCTATCGGCGCTTTGCGCGAACGACCCAGGGCGCCTGACGGTCCACTGGCACGTCTTGCGTGCCGCGGGCGTGTTCGCCTCCCGGTGGCCTTGCTACACTGCGTGTTTGTCGAAGGTCGCGCCGTGAGGCGCAGTCGAGGAGAGCGTTACGCGTGAGTGATACCGCCGAGCCTGTCAGTGCCGATACCACCTTGGCCGCGTCCCAAGCAGCGGTGTTGGCGCGCCTGCACGATCAGCCCATCACCGAGCTGCCGGAAGATCTCTACATTCCGCCCGAGGCGTTGCGCGTCTTTCTCGAAACCTTCGAAGGGCCGCTGGATTTATTGCTGTACCTGATTCGGCGTCAGAACCTCGACATCCTGGGCATCGACGTAGCGGCCATCACGCATCAGTACATCGAATACGTCGAGCTGATGCGTGCGTTGGAGATCGATCTGGCCGGCGAGTATTTGCTGATGGCGGCGATGCTGGCGGAGATCAAGTCGCGCACGTTGTTGCCGCGTCCGCCCAAGGGCGAGGACGAGGATGCCGAAGATCCGCGCGCCGAGCTTATCCGCCGCCTGCAGGAGTACGAGCAGTTGAAGCTGGCCGCCGAGGGGCTGGGTGAATTGCCGCGCGAAGGGCGCGATTGGGTAGCGGCGCAGGCTGCGCTGCCCACGCTCGAGACCCGAGTGGTTCATCCCAAGGTCGAGCTGGATGAGCTTCTGCACGCCCTGTCGGGATTGCTCAAGCGGGCCGAGTTTCAGCAGTCTCACCAGATCAGCCGCGAGGTGCTATCCACCCGCGAGCGCATGTTACGTGTCATGGAGCAGTTGGACGGCCAACGTTATACCCCGTTTGAGGCGTTGTTCACGCTTGAGGAAGGGCGTGCGGGCGTGGTGGTGACCTTCATGGCGATTCTCGAGCTGGCCAAGGAGGCGATGATCGAGATCGCGCAGAACGCGTCGCTGTCGCCGATTCATGTGCGAGCCCGGCTAGTGGCCGAGGCGGTCGACGACACCGCTGCGACGGATGATGGCGATGGCGGAGAAAGCGCCTTCGCCGATGCCGAAGAGGACCCCTGATGAACGAGGCGCCGACGTCTCTCGACGAAGTCTGCGAAGCGGCGTTGCTGGCCGCTGGCGCACCGCTGACCGCCGAACGCCTGGAGAGTCTGTTCTACGAGCGTGAGCGCCCATCGCGCGGTGAGCTGCGCGATGCCTTGGCGCGCCTGGGCGAACGCCTCGAGCATAGCGCTCTGGAACTCATCGAGACCGCATCTGGGTTTCAAGTGCGTATTCGTGCCCATTTTTCTCCGTGGATATCGCGACTGTGGGATGAAAAGCCGCAACGCTATTCGCGTGCGCTGCTGGAGACCTTGGCGCTGATCGCCTATCGTCAACCCGTCACCCGTGGCGATATCGAGGAGGTACGCGGGGTCTCGGTGAGCAGTTCGATCATGCGCACCTTGACCGAGCGGGGATGGATCCGCGTCGTGGGACAGCGTGACGTGCCGGGGCGGCCCTCGGTCTATGCCACTACGCGTGCCTTTCTCGACGACTTCGGCCTCAAGACCCTCGATGCCTTGCCGCCGATGCACGAACTCAAGGAATTCGAGACGCGTTTTGAGGAGGCTCTCGGGCACGATAAGGAAACGCTGGGTCAGGATGAGGCGGATCATCCATCGGCGCGTGACAGTCACGCCGATAACGTCGAGAATACGTCACCGGTAGAGGGGGCGTCGCAGGCAACGTCGCCATCCGAGACCGAGTCAGACGCGATAGAGACGACAGATACGACGACGGCCGGGACGGCCGACGATCAGCACGCCGGGACGGCGTCCGAGCGGTCGGGAGTGAGCTTCGCTGAGCTCGAAGCTCGCCTGGCTGAACGCGCCCGCCGACGGGAAGAGGAAGCCGGGGCGTCGTCTACCGAGGGTGACGACAACGCTTTGGACGCGGCGGACGCGGAACATTCAACAGACGAGACAACGTTCGATTCATGAACACGCCTACCGAAAAATTGCAGAAGGTACTGGCCCGTGCGGGCTTCGGCTCGCGCCGTGAGATGGAAACCGCCATCAGCGATGGCCGCGTCAAGGTCAATGGTCAGGTCGCGACACTGGGCGATCGCATCGAGACGCGTGACCGGGTCACCCTCGACGAGCGCCCCGTCAATCTGCGCGATGCCGAGGAAGTGCCGCGGCGCGTCATCATGTACAACAAGCCTGAGGGCGAGTTGTGCACGCGCCGCGATCCCGAAGGACGGCGGACTGTCTTCGATCGTTTGCCGCGCCTCAAGGGAGAGCGTTGGATCGCCATCGGTCGCCTGGATATCAATACCAGCGGTTTGTTGTTATTTACCACTGACGGCGAACTCGCGAACCGCTTGATGCATCCCTCCACGCAGGTCGAGCGTGAATACGCGGTACGCGTGATGGGCGGCGTTCGTCCGGAGAACGTGACCGCCATGACCGAGGGAGTGATGCTTGAAGATGGTCCGGCGCGTTTCACCGATGTTCAGGAGTTCGGCGGCGAAGGCATCAATACGTGGTTCCACGTGGTGATTCTCGAGGGGCGCAATCGCGAGGTGCGGCGTCTCTGGGAGTCGCAAGAGCTCACGGTGAGCCGCCTTAAACGCGTTCGTTACGGCAATATCTTTCTCGATAAACGCGCCAAGGCGGGGGAGTGGGTCGAGCTGTCCCAGGAAGAAGTAGACGACCTGGCGCAATTGGCAGGTCTGTCGGCGCGCAAGGTACCCGCGTTGACACCCGACGAGAAGAATCGCTGGAGCCGCGACAAGAACAAGCGTCGCCCGGTCAATGCCATGCGCAAGCCGAAGAGCTCGCGGCGCTCGCGGTGAGCGGCTTTTCAGCAAAAAAATCTTGTCAATGTCGAGTATTATCAGTACTATGTGCGCCCTATCGAGACGGGTCGTTAGCTCAGTGGTAGAGCAGTTGGCTTTTAACCAATTGGTCGTAGGTTCGAATCCTACACGACCCACCATTGGCAAGCGTCCTTGAATGGCGTGGTGCAAGGTACGTTTCGAAGACCCGGCGGCGGGTCGTTAGCTCAGTGGTAGAGCAGTTGGCTTTTAACCAATTGGTCGTAGGTTCGAATCCTACACGACCCACCATTGCCGCCGACAACTGTCTGAACGGGCAAGTTATGGGTCGTTAGCTCAGTGGTAGAGCAGTTGGCTTTTAACCAATTGGTCGTAGGTTCGAATCCTACACGACCCACCAGCATTCAACCCCGCCTCGCATGAGGCGGGGTTTTTGCGTTCTGGGCGTCTGCGACGATGATGACATGCGTGCGAGCACAAGGCTGGCAAGCCGGCATCGACGGGCAGTATCATGAAGTCGGGTGCGCTGTGTCCGCGAAGAGATCGCGGCGCGACGCTTCTCGTTATGCAGGGGGAGCCCCTGCCAGTCACAGTGGTAGACACGATGACGATCATGACACCGAAAGCGCCCGAAGCGGCGTCGCCGTTGGTCCGGGCGTATTCTCCGGTCGCGCCGAGTGCACAGGCACGTGCGCAGACCGACACGATAAAGCGTTTGCTGCGCGAGCGTAATGCCACCCTGGTGGCGCATTACTACACCGACGATGCCATTCAGCAGTTGGCCGAGGAAAGCGGCGGCTGTGTGGCCGATTCCTTGGAGATGGCGCGCTTCGGCGCTCGGCACTCGGCCACGACCCTGGTGGTGGCGGGCGTCCGCTTCATGGGTGAGACCGCCAAGATCCTGTCCCCCGAGAAAACAGTGCTGATGCCCACGCTGGAAGCGACCTGCTCGCTGGATGACGGCTGTCCGGCGGATGAGTTCGCGGCGTTCTGCGATGCGCATCCCGACCGTACGGTCGTGGTCTATGCCAATACCTCGGCGGCGGTCAAGGCGCGCGCGGATTGGGTAGTGACCTCGTCGATCGCGGTCGAGGTCATCGAGCATCTCCAGGCCTGCGGCGAAAAGATCCTGTGGGCGCCGGACAAGCACCTGGGACGTTATATCCGCGAGCGTACCGGCGCCGACATGCTGCTTTGGGATGGCGCCTGCATCGTGCACGAGGAGTTCAAGGCCCAGGGTGTGCGGGATCTCAAGAAGGTTTACCCCGACGCCGCCTTGCTGGTGCATCCGGAGTCGCCGATGGGGGTGATCGAGCTGGCCGACGTAGTGGGCTCGACCTCGCAGCTGATCAAGGCTGCACGCGAACTCGACCAACAGCGCCTGATCGTGGCCACCGACCGCGGCATCTTCTACAAGATGCAGCAGGCGGTCCCGGACAAAACGCTTTTCGAGGCGCCTACGGCGGGCAACGGCGCGACCTGCCAGAGTTGCGCGCACTGCCCGTGGATGGCGATGAATGACCTGGATCGCCTCGAACGCGCTCTTAGTGAAGGCGGTGGCGAGATTCACATCGAGGCGGGGCTGCGCCAGCGGGCCCTCAAGCCCCTGGAGCGGATGCTGACGTTCGGTCGCTGAGCCCGCCAGGTCAATCAACGGCCGTATGAGGACCGTCAAAGCATTTCGGTACGCACGACGCGCATCGATAGGTCGACGGCTTTGACGTCCTTGGTCAGCGCGCCGATGGAGATGCAGTCGACCCCGGTTTCGGCGATATCACGCAGGGTGGCCTCGCTGACATTGCCGGAGGCTTCCAGGCGGCTGCGTCCAGCCGTACGTGCGACTGCCTCGCGCAGCGTCTCGAGATCGAAGTTGTCGAGCATGATGGTGTCTGCGCCGGCGGAGAGTGCGGCGTCGAGCTCGTCGAGCGTTTCTACTTCTACTTCCACCGGCAGGTCGCTGGCGATGCGGCGCGCGGCGGTGACGGCTTTGGCAATATCGCCACAGGCGGCGATATGGTTTTCCTTGATCAAAAAGGCGTCGTGTAGCCCGAGGCGGTGGTTATGGCCGCCACCGCAGGTGATGGCGTATTTCTGCGCCAGGCGCAGGCCGGGCAGGGTCTTGCGCGTATCCAGCAGTGCCACACCGGTGTCGGCGACCCACGCCCTGTAATCGCGTGTGCGCGTCGCCGTACCTGAGAGTGTCTGCAGCAGGTTGAGGGCTGCTCGCTCTCCGGTCAGCAGGCTGCGCGCAGGGCCTTCCAGTTCGAGAAATGTCTCCTCGGGCGCCAGGGCATCGCCATCGGCGGCATGCCAATGTAGCTTGACGCTTGGGTCGAGACGCCGATAAAGCTCGTCGACCCAGGCCATCCCGCACAGCACCGCGTCCTCGCGGGCCGCGACGCGTGCCCAGGCCCACTGCTTGGCGGGAATCAGCTGTGCAGTGATGTCGCCGGGGCCGACGTCCTCGGCCAGCAGGCGGGCAGCACTGGTGCGGATATCCTCCGCGAGAGCTTCGCGATATTGCATGTCAGGCGCCTTTCTTTGATATGCGACAATAGGAACATTATATCGGGATCACGGCGATTCGGTCAGGGGTATGCTGGCCATCCGGGCGGATTCCGACAAGTACGTCCCGAGAAGTACGTTTCGAGGCGTACTTCTAGGGAAATACGCCCCGACAAGATAGGAGCAGGCATGCGGGTCGACAATCACTGGCTCACGACGGCGCGACATGTTGTCTCGCCCAATCAGAACGTGCGCCCCGAAGGGGAGGTGTCGGCATTGGTGCTGCATGCCATCAGCCTGCCGCCGGGACACTTCGGTGGCGATGCCATCGAGCGTTTGTTTACCAATCGTCTCGATCCCGCCGCGCATCCTTACTTTGGTACGATTCACACCTTGCGGGTCTCGGCGCATGTGCTGATTCGTCGCGACGGCGAGGCGGTGCAGTTCGTGGGGTTCGACCGGTGCGCCTGGCATGCCGGTCGCTCGCGCTGGTGGGATGGCCAGCGTGAACGTCGTGAACTCAACGACTTCAGTATCGGTATCGAGTTGGAGGGCGATGACATTCATGCTTATCGTGACGCGCAGTATCGCTGCCTGGTGCGTGTGTTCAGTGCCTTGCGAGCGCAATATCCTGCCTTGAGTGGCGAGCGGATCACCAGCCATGCGCGTATCGCGCCGTTGCGCAAGACCGATCCTGGCCCGGCCTTTGACTGGGTCTATTTTCACCGTTGTCTCGAGGAGGTAGTGGGCACGGCGTCCTGAAGTACCGCATGCGTGTAAATTCACTACCTCGTGTAAACCTTTGTCGAATTCCTGCGGGATGGCCTAAGCGGACATGGGCAATAAGTCTTTAGCGGGCATGGGCAATATGTCTTTTGCAGGTCGCTTGCGGCCTATCGAATTGGCAGCAGACAGCGTTTGCGGTATCGTCGTGACCTGAATTCGTGCGTCTTGCACGCCCCGCTGTAAGGAAATTACAGAAAGTTTTCTCGGAGACACGACCCAAAGAAGGTCGCGCCCGCACTGAAGAGCGCCACAGGCCCCATCGCGACGGGCCATGACCGACATACAATCTTCATTCGGAGAGACGTCTATGAGTCTGGAGGCAAAAAACGATCTCGATCCGATCGAAACCACGGAATGGCTGGATTCCTTGGCCTCGGTCATCGAGCATGAGGGCGAAGAGCGCGCTCGTTACATCATGAGCCGCTTGGCGGATCGTCTGCGTCGCGATGGCTCTTCACCCCCCTTTTCCGGGACCACGCCGCATCGCAATACCATCCCGGTGCATCGTGAAGCCAAGATGCCCGGCGATATGTTCATCGAGCGCAAGATTCGTTCGGCGATTCGTTGGAACGCGATGGTGCAGGTGTTGCGTGCCAACAAGAAGCACAAGGGCCTGGGCGGTCATATCGCCAGTTATCAGTCCAGTGCCACGCTTTATGAAGTCGGTTTCAACCACTTCTTCCGTGCCGATAACGGTGACCACAAGGGCGACCTGCTGTATATCCAGGGGCACGTCACGCCGGGTATCTATGCGCGCTCGTTCCTGGAAGGCCGTCTGACGCAGGAGCAGATGGATAACTTCCGTCAGGAAGTCGACGGCGAGGCCCTGCCGTCCTACCCGCACCCGTATCTGATGCCGGATTACTGGCAGTTCCCCACGGTCTCCATGGGACTGGGGCCGATCCAGGCGATCTACCAGGCCCACGTGATGCAGTACCTGCATTCGCGTGAGCTCGAGGACATGCAGGACCGCAAGGTCTGGGCCTTCCTCGGCGACGGCGAGTGCGACGAGCCGGAATCGCTGGGCGCGCTGCATCTGGCCAGCCGCGAGAAGCTCAATAATCTGATCTTCGTCATCAACTGCAACCTGCAGCGTCTCGATGGGCCGGTACGCGGCAATTCGCGCGTCATCGACGAGCTCGAAGGGGTCTTCCGCGGTGCCGGTTGGAACGTGATCAAGGTCGTCTGGGGTGGTCAGTGGGACCCGCTGTTCGAACAGGACACCAAGGGCATGCTGCAAAAGCGCATGGACGAGGCGGTCGACGGCGAGTACCAGAACTACAAGGCTCAGGGTGGCAAGTACACTCGCGATCAGTTCTTCGGTAAATACGATGAAACGGCGGAGATGGTCAAGGACTACTCCGACGAGCAGATCTTCCGTCTCAATCGTGGCGGTCACGATCCGCAGAAGATCTACGCGGCCTATCATGAAGCGGTCAACAATGCCGGCAATCGTCCTACCGTGATCCTGGCGCACACCGTCAAGGGCTATGGTATGGGCGGCGGCAGCGGCGAAGCTGACATGGAAGCGCACCAGATCAAGTCGATGGATAACGAAGCCCTCAAGGCGTTTCGCGATCGTTTCGGCGTGCCGATTTCTGACGAGCAGATCGAAAGCGGTGACATCCCTTACTATAAGCCTGACGACGATAGCCCGGAGATGAAGTATCTGCATCTCCAGCGCGAGAAGCTCGGCGGCTTCTTGCCGGCGCGCAAGAACGACTTCGAGGCACTCGAGATTCCCGGGCTCGACGACAAGATGTTCGCCAGCCAGCTCAAGGGCTCTGGCGACCGCGAAGTGTCCAGCACCATGTCCTTCGTGCGTGTGCTCAACGGCCTGGTCAAGAACAAGCAACTGGGCTCGCGCGTGGTACCGATCATTCCCGACGAAGCGCGTACCTTCGGGATGGAAGGCATGTTCCGCCAGTTGGGTATCTACGCCGCCGAAGGACAGAAGTATGAGCCCACGGATGCCGGCCAGATCATGTACTACCGCGAGGACCAGAAGGGTCAGATCCTCGAGGAAGGCATCACCGAAGCCGGTTCCATTTCCGCCTGGATTGCAGCAGCGACGGCTTATTCCAACCACCACCTGCCGTTGATTCCGTTCTACGTCTATTACTCGATGTTCGGTTATCAGCGTGTCGGTGACCTGATCTGGGCCGCCGGTGATCTGCAGGCGCGCGGCTTCATGATTGGCGGTACTGCCGGACGCACGACTATCAACGGCGAGGGCCTGCAGCATCAGGACGGCCACAGCCATATCCTGATGTCGGCCGTGCCGTCGTGCCGTGCCTATGACCCGTGCTATGGCCACGAGGTCGCGGTGATCATGCAGGATGGTCTGAAGCGCATGTTCCAGGACAAGGAAAACTGCTTCTACTATCTGACCGTGATGAACGAGAACTACCCGCATCCGGAAATGCCGAAGGGCAGCGAAGAGGGCATCGTTCGCGGCATGTATCTGCTTCAGGAAGGCAAGAAGGACGGCCGCAAGAAGCAGCCACGCGCTCAGCTCATGGGCAGCGGGACGATTCTGCGCGAGGTCGAAGCCGCCGCCGAGATGCTGGCGAACGAGCACGACGTCGTCGCCGATGTGTGGAGTGTGACCAGCTTCAACGAGCTGCGTCGTGAAGCGCTCGAATACGACCGGTTGCAGTTCCTCGACTACGATGAGAAGCGTGAGAAGCCGTGGGTGTCACAGCAGCTGAAAGATGTCGAGGGGCCGGTTATCGCCTCGACCGACTACATGAAGCTCTACGCCGATCAGATTCGTGCCTGGGTGCCGAGCGACTTCCATGTGCTGGGCACCGATGGTTTCGGGCGTTCCGACACGCGTGACGCGCTGCGTCGTTTCTTCGAGGTCGACCGCTACTACGTGACCATTCAGGCGCTGCGTGCGCTGGCCAACCGCGGTGAGATCGACGCCAAGGTCGTCAATGATGCCATGAAGAAATACGACATCGACCCCACCAAGCCCAGCCCGCTGGTGTCTTGAACCCCGTTGATGTCATGGGCTGAAGTGTCCCATCAAGGTGCCGCCACCGGTTAGATGTGGTGGCGGCCATGGCCAGATTGCCTGGTCTGGTCGTATTGCCCGGGTGCGATGTGTTGCCGGGACGACCAGACTGCCAGATTGGAAAGGAGCGCGACCTTGAGTAGCGAAATCATCAAAGTTCCCGATATCGGCGGTAGTGACGGCGTCGAGATCATCGAGGTGGCGGTGTCCGAAGGCGATGTCATCGTCGCCGAGGACGCCATGATCACGCTGGAGTCCGACAAGGCCAGCATGGACGTCCCGGCGCCCAAGGGCGGCAAGGTCGTCAAGATGTTGGTCAAGGAAGGCGATAGCGTCTCCGAAGGTGACGATATCCTCGAGCTCGAAGCCGAAGGTGGTGGCGACGGGCAGAGCGATAGCGATGCCGACGAGTCCTCTCAGGACGATGCCAAGTCTCAGGACGATACCAAGTCTCAGAACGAAGCCGAGCCTGAGAAGGCGGCGCCGAAGAAGCAATCTTCCGGTGGCGGCAAGCGCACCGTTGAAGTGAAGGTACCGGACATCGGCGGTGGCGAAGGTGTCGAGATCATCGAGGTGCCGGTCAGCGAAGGCGACGACGTCAACGCTGAAGACTCGCTGATTACGCTGGAATCCGACAAGGCCTCCATGGACGTGCCGAGCCCCTACAGCGGCAAGCTCGTCTCGCTGGCGGTCAAGGAGGGCGACAGCGTCTCCGAGGGTGACCTGATCGGCAGCATGGAGATCGTCGATGAAGGTGACGACGCCGCTACTGACGAAGCGCCGGCGGAAGACGATTCCGGCAGTGCCGAGTCAGACGCGGGTGCCGAGGATCAAGACGCCGACGACGAGACACAAGAAAATGGTGACGAGGGTGGCCGCAAGGAACTCCGCGTCCCCGATATCGGCGGCAGCGAAAACGTGCCGGTCATCGAGCTGGCGATCAGCGAAGGTGATGAGATCAGCGAGGAAGACACACTGATCACGCTGGAATCCGACAAGGCCTCCATGGACGTGCCCAGCCCCTACAAGGGCAAGGTGGTCGAGGTCTCGGTCAAGGAAGGCGATAGCGTCTCCGAGGGCGACTTGATCGGCTATATCGACGTAGCCGGCGCCAAGAAGCCGGCCAAGAAAGCCGATGCCGGCAAGAAGTCCGACGCTGGCAAGGCGGATCAGAAGGCCGACTCCGGTCAGCAAAAAGCTAGTGCTTCCAAGTCGACGCCGTCTACCAAGCAGCCCACGGGTGAACCGAGCCCCGAGGCGCGTCACAAGCAAGGCGAGGAAAAGACCGCTGGCGCGCATGTGCATGCCGGTCCGGCGGTGCGCATGCTGGCCCGCGAACTGGGCGTCGATCTGGCTCAGGTGACGCCCACCGGGCCCAAGCGTCGCGTGCTGAAGGAAGACGTGCAAGGCTATGTCAAGACCGCCCTTCAGCAGCGTTCCAGCAGGGCCGGAAGCACTGCTGCGCCGAGTGGCGGTGCGGGCATCCCAGCGGTGCCGGATATCGACTTCAGCCAGTTCGGTGAGGTCGAGGAAAAGCCCATGGGCCGCCTGATGAAAGCCGGCGCGGCCAACCTGCACCGCAGTTGGCTCAACGTGCCGCACGTCACGCAGTTCGACGAGGCGGACATCACCGAGCTTGAAGCCTTCCGCAAGTCGATGAAGGACGAGGCTGCCAAGCAGGACGCCAAGCTCACGCCGCTGCCGTTCATGATCAAGGCCTGTGCCTACGCCTTGCAGAAATTCCCGCAGTTCAACGTCAGCCTGAAGAGCGACGGCGAAACGCTGGTACAGAAGCACTACGTGCACATCGGCATTGCCGTGGACACGCCGGACGGCCTGATGGTCCCGGTGATCCGCAACGCCGACCAGAAATCGCTGATCGATCTTGCCAAGGAATCGGTCGAACTGGCCGGCAAGGCACAGTCGAAGAAGCTCAAGCGCGAAGAGATGACCGGTGGCTGCTTCACCATCTCCAGCTTGGGCTCCATCGGCGGTACCGCCTTCACGCCCATCGTCAATGCACCGGAAGTCGCCATCCTCGGCATTTCCAAGGCACAGACGAAACCCGTATGGGACGGCGCCGAGTTCGCGCCGCGGCTGATGATGCCGCTGTCGCTGTCCTACGACCACCGGGCGGTCAACGGTGCCGACGCGGCTCGCTTCACGGCCTTCCTGGCCCAGGCGCTGAGCGATATTCGTCGCCTGTTGATGTGATCCAGGCACATAGGTGACGTGATAGAAGCGGCCTCCTAAGGGGGCCGCTTTTTTATGTCGCGACAAATAAAGCCGCTGTCAGGCGCGCTACGAAAGTGCAACGCTTCAGGCAACTCTATGAAAAAAGACGAATTATGGCGATTGGAGCAGGCCGAGCCCGGGGCGGGCGTGCTTGTGCCGCTTGAGCCGTGCAGGTATCGTCATGGGCCATTCCCAAGGCGATGGCGTGTGCTTCATGGAGCATGCCATGGCTAATAACGAACATGTGATGACTCGTTCAAGGAGCACTATCGATGCGTTTGATCTTGTTGGGCGCCCCGGGCGCAGGCAAGGGCACCCAGGCCCAATTCATCTGCGAATATTTTGACATTCCGCAGATCTCCACCGGCGACATGTTGCGTACGGCGGTCAAGGAGGAAAGTGAACTGGGGCTCAGGGTCAAGGAGATCATGAACAGCGGCGGTCTGGTGTCTGACGACATCATCATCTCGCTGGTCAAGGAGCGTATCGCCCAGCCTGATTGCGCCAACGGCTTCCTGTTCGATGGTTTCCCACGCACGATTCCCCAAGCCGATGCCATGAAAGATGCTAACGTCAAGCTCGACCATGTGCTGGAAGTCGCCGTGGATGACGAAGAAATCGTCAAGCGCCTTGCGGGTCGCCGGGTGCATCCGGGCTCTGGGCGTGTCTATCACGTCGAGTATCAACCGCCCAAGGAAGAGGGCAAGGATGACGTGACGGGTGAAGCGATCGTGCTGCGCGACGACGATCAGGAATCGACCGTGCGCAACCGCTTGTCCGTTTACCATGAACAGACCGAGCCGCTGGTGAAGTATTACCGCGAATGGGCCCAGCAAGACCCGCAAAGCGCGCCATCCTACCACCGTGTGGAAGGTACTGGCAGCGTCGCGTCGATCCGCCAGCAGGTGCTGACGGCGCTCGAGGGATAAGCCTCCGTTCCTGCCGCGCGGCGTCCCTGGCGCCGCGCAATGACGACCTGCGTCAAACATTGCGTCGAGTAGTGTGCCGGGCGTTTTGCCAATGACCGATGGCACGTTTATAGTGCGGGCTCACCCGTTGCTCGATGATCGCTGATGCCCACTCTGTTGGCCTTGGATGCCTCTACTAGCGCCTGTTCCTGCGCCCTGTGGCGCGATGGCCATGTCATCTCCCGTTATCGTGATGCCCCGCGTCAGCACACCCAACTCCTGATGCCGATGGTCGATGACGTGCTGGCCGAGGCGGGCGTAGGGCTCTCCGATCTTGATGCGTTGGCATACGGTCGTGGGCCGGGCTCGTTTACCGGTTTGCGCATCGCTGCCGGGACGGCGCAGGGGCTGGCTTTCGCGCTCGAGTGCCCCTTGATCAGCGTCTCCACCTTGGAAGCCTTGGCGCTTGCTGCCCATCGGCGTCTCTATGCGCGCTATGTGGTGGCGGCAATGGACGCCCGCATGGATGAGATCTATGCCGCGGCCTATCGCTGTCACGATGGCGTACTCGAGCCGCTTATGGAGGAAGCCGTGTTGGCACCGGAGCGGGTGCGCCTGCCTGTCGCTTCCCACGATATCGATTGGGTCGGCATCGGCTCGGGCTGGACCTTACGCGAGCGTATGACCGTGGAAGTGCAGTCGGCGCTTGGCCAGTGCCTGAGTGAACCGCAGCCAGCTGCCGAGGATATGATCCATCTGGCCGTGCGGGCTTGGCAGTCGGGCGAACGCCCGTCGCCCGACGTGGCGGTTCCGGTGTATCTGCGCAATGAGGTGGCATGGCAGCGCGGCTAAGCGTTTCTTAAGCTCTCGAGAATAATAATGGCGTGCTCGCACGCTCGTACGCAGCGTCATGTTTTTCGTTGCTTCAAGGACACTTCATGGATTGGTTGCACGTCGTTGCGCTGGCCATCATTCAAGGCCTTACCGAATTCCTGCCCATTTCGTCATCCGCTCACCTGATTCTCCCGTCGCAGTTGCTGGGTTGGCCCGATCAGGGATTGGCCTTCGATGTTGCTGTACATGTCGGCTCGTTAGCCGCGGTGGTGCTGGTCTTTCATCGTGAAGTGACTCGAATCGTGCGTGATTGGGTGGCGCAGTGTCGCGGTGCACCAGCGACGCCGGAAAGCCGCCTGGGCTGGGCGGTGATTATCGGCACCCTGCCGGCCGTCATCATCGGTTTTCTGCTGGAAAGTGTCATCGCGTCATATCTTCGCGCCTCGCTGGTGATCGCCATCACCACCCTGGTTTTCGGGCTGCTGCTGTGGTGGGCGGATGTACGCGGTAGTCGCCAGCATGCGTTGACCGCGATGTCGCTGCGCAATGCGCTGATCATCGGGCTCGCCCAGGCCTTGGCATTGATTCCCGGGACGTCGCGCTCGGGCATCACGATCACGGCGGCCTTACTGCTGGGCTTCACCCGCCAGGCCGCCGCGCGTTTCTCGTTCTTGCTGTCGATCCCGTTGATTCTCGCCGCCGGTTCGCTCAAGGGCATCGAGCTTGTCGAAGCGGGCGAGGGTGTGGCCTGGGGCACGATCATCGCGGGGACGCTGATGTCGTTCGTCGCGGCGTGGCTGTGTATCAAGTTGTTCCTGGCCGCGTTGGATCGCATCGGCATGCTGCCGTTCGTCATCTACCGCCTGATTCTGGGCGTCGTGCTGCTGGTGTGGGTGGCATGAGTGAACGGGTCACGGCCATCGGTGAGCCGGTACGTGCGCTGGCTGCGCGGCTCGGGCTGCCCTGGCAGCCCGAGGCAGATGCCGACACTGCCTTGTACTTGGTCATGAGCGATGAGGGCCTAGCGCTGTCGGGCGACACGCGTCGCTATGGCGCGCCGATTCGAGTCGATTTCGCCGCTGGCAAAGTCGCGCACCGACGCCGCTTTGGCGGCGGGCGTGGGCAACTGATCGCCAAGGCATGCGGACTGGCGCACGGCGTGACACCGAGCATCGTCGATGCCACGGCGGGGCTGGGGCGTGATGCCTTCGTGCTGGCGAGCCTCGGCGCCCAGGTGTTGCTGATCGAGCGCGTGGCAGCGATTTACGCCCTGCTCGAAGATGGCGTGCGGCGTGCCCAAGCGGATGATGAGGCCGCCGAGATCGTGGCGCGCATGCGAGTGGCGAATGGCGATGCTGCGCGTGAGCTGGCGCCCCTGGTGGCGCATCACGACGTCGCGCCGCAGGTGGTACATCTCGACCCTATGTTTCCACACCGCGACAAGAGTGCGCTGGTCAAGAAGGAGATGCGCGTTTTCCGCGAACTGGCCGGTGGCGATGATGACGCGCCACGTCTGCTGGAAGCCGCTCTGCAGGTCGCTACGCACCGGGTGGTGGTCAAGCGCCCACGCCGCGCGCTGCCACTTGAGGGCCCCGCGCCCGATCACGTTCTCGAGGGCAAGACCAGCCGCTATGATCTCTATGTGCATCGCAGCCTGAAACCCGCGTGACCGTCATCATCTAACGCCCGATACTACGATGGCTGGCGATGTACCAGTTGGGTCAGGCGGTGGCGCAGGCTGGGATCAAAGAGCGCCTGCCCGCGACGCTGAGCGCTTTCGAGCGAGCTGTCATAGCACAGCGTGTCGTTTTCCTGCCATAACCAGCCCTGTGCCTCGAGGGTGTCGAGCAAGCCGCTGAAGAGACGTTTGTCGAAGAACTCCGGCGCGTTGAGCCCGGAGAGCAGGGTGAGACGTTCAGCCAACTGACGGCTTTGTTCCTCCAATGCCTCGCGGGTCAGGGTGCCGCTTCCCTCGCGCAGCAGTACGGCCAGCAGCAGATAACCGCGCTCCAGGGTCGGTTGTACCAGCCGCCCCAGCAGGCGCAGGTGTTCGCTGCTGGCCAGATGCCCCGCCGGGCGCTCCCAGGCGTGATCGGTCTCGATCAGCAGATCCTCCGATGCCAGCGCTGCCAGAGCGCGTTCCAGGCGTGGCGCGAAGGCTTCAAAGGGCAGGTGGAATTCATGTGCGAGCACCGGCCAGGCGGGGCCCAGCAGCGTGAGCAACTCTTGCGTATTAAAACGGGTGTTATGCCGATACGCGAAGGCGACCAGCGCCATGTCGATGAATAGATGCAAGACGTTATTGCGATACCAGGTCAATAAAGTGGCTTGCTCCGGCGTGGCGAGTACGAGTTCGCCGAGTGCCTGTTGGCGGCACTCGATGAATGCCAATTGAGCGGTGTGGGAAATCCAGTCCCGAGGTTCGCCCGCGGGCAGGGTGATACGTTCACCGCCCGGGAGATGCCGTCTCAGGTCCACCAGCAAGCGCATATGACGCTCGAGCAGGTCGGCCTCGATGGCGTGGTGCGAATTGGCCAGCAGTCCCAGAGCGACCAGCGAGACCGGCGTGATAGCCGCTGCGGCGTT
Source organism: Chromohalobacter sp. 296-RDG (assembly GCF_029889885.1). Classification (GTDB taxonomy): domain Bacteria; phylum Pseudomonadota; class Gammaproteobacteria; order Pseudomonadales; family Halomonadaceae; genus Chromohalobacter. The sequence goes on along the minus strand of NZ_JARANY010000017.1, from coordinate 36,731 downwards.
GACGCGTTGGGCCAGGATAGACCCCAGCGCGGGCACGGCCTGATTAATCCAGTCGGGGCGCGTTTGACGGCGGTTGTCCCGCCAATCGGGGACCTGGCGGTCGAGAAAGCCGCTGAGCATGAGCGGTTCGCCGACATTGACCGTGACATGCCCGTACGACTGGCGTAGACGACGCACGATGCGCAACAGATCGAAGGGCGATTCCTTCCTCTTGTGCCCGCCGCGCAATTCCTTGAGGTAGCTGCCGCTTTCCAGCACTTTCTCGTAGCCGACATAGACCGGCACGAAGGCGACCTCGCGGCGGGGGTCGCGGGCGAAGGAGCGTAGGGTCATGGCCAGCATGCCTGGGCGCGGTGCCAGCATGCGCCCGGTGCGCGAGCGTCCGCCTTCGATGAAGTACTCCAGTGGGTGCCCACGCGAGATCAGGCGATGCACGTATTCGTTGAACACCGCCGCGTAGAGGCGGTTGTCACGAAAGCTGCGGCGCAGGAAGAAAGCCCCGCCACGACGTAGCAAAGCGCCGATCACCGGCATGTCGAGGTTGCGGCCCGCCGCGATGTGCGGCGGCATCAATCCTTCGCGAAATAGTACGTAGGACAACAGCAGGTAGTCGATATGGCTGCGATGACAGGGCACATAGATCAATTCATGATCGCCGGCCAGTGCCTTGACGTCATCGAGTCCGTTCACGGTGACGCCGTTGTAGAGGCGATTCCAGAGCCGGCGTAGCAGCTGGTAGAGGAAACGCAGCACGGGGTACGAGGTGTTGGAAGCAATCTCGCGGCCATAGCGCAACGCGCGGCGGGTTTCACGCGCGGGGCTTGTGCCGCGGGCGGTGGCCGCATCGGCGATCGCCTGGCGCACTTGTGGACTGTCGACCACGCCGCGGATCAGCGTATTGCGATGCGAAAGATCGGGACCCAGCACGCGAGCGCGTACACGACGAAAGTGAACGCGTAGTACGCGTGCCGTCTTGCGCTGGGCGACCGGTAGCGAACGTGTCTCGACCAACGTGCGTAGTTGCAACGGTGCGCCGATATGTACCTGCACATGCTTGCCATTGATCGCCATCGACAAGAGTCGGCGCAGGCGTCCGCTCCACTGCCAGCTATCCGCTGCGAGCAATTTCCAGAAGCCGAAGTCCTTGCCTGGGGCACGCCCCCAGAACATGCTTACCGGCACGAGCTGGATATCTCGATCGGGTGCGTCGGCTAGCTCTGCCAGCAAGGTGTCGAGATGCAGAGAGCGTCGTCCGTGTATCTGCGTCAGCCCGCGACTGAGCCGGGGCAGGGCGATACAAGCGTGAAGGTACGTCTCGCCGAGCGCGACACTGCCTCGGGCACTGGGCAGGCCCTCGCGGTGTGTTATCAGTTCGAGTGCCAGTCTGTCCGAAAAGGCGGGGTGCGGGAGCACGTAGATCGTTGGCCGCGTGGCATCGAGCGCGAGCTGCTGCGCTTCGACATGACGGTAGTCGAGCCAGTGGTCGAGCAGGGTGCGGCACAGGGCGTGCAAGGGAGCGAGGAGCGTGCGTAGAACAGCCATCCATTAGCCTTGAAGGAACGCGATAAAGCAGTATAGCTAGCCAGGTCCAGGCGGGGTAGGCCCAAGGCTGGCGCTTTTAAGCGACGTTGCAAACGTGCGTCAATACGCATGACCAAGCCGCTGCGCAGGCGGCGAATCAAGGAGACACCATGCGCGGACGTTGGCAGGTAGGCAACCGTTTCACCTTATTGCCGGAAGGCAAGCGTTTTCTTCCCGCCTTGTTCTCAGCCATCGATGAAGCGCGCACTACGCTTTATCTCGAACTCTATCTGATGGAATCGGGCACGCTCGCCACGCGGGTGATCGATGCCTTGTGCACGGCGGCTGGGCGGGGTATCACGGTGCTGGTACTGCTCGATGGCTACGGTTCGATGAAGCTCGCGCATGCGGACCGCGAGCGCTTGCGCGAAGCAGGCGTGACGTTGCGCTTCTTCAATCCGCTGGCCTGGCATCAACTGGGCAAAAATCTGTCGCGCGATCATCGCAAGCTGCTGATCGTCGACGAGCAACTGGCTTTTACTGGTGGTTTCGGCGCCGTCGATTCCTTCATCGAGGCATGGTATGAAGTCGCCGTACGTATCGAGGGACCGGTCGTCGCGGATTGGACCAGACTGTTCGCGCAGCTCTGGGAGTCGCCCTTGACACGCCGCAAGGCAGCGCTGCGGTACTGGCCGTCCCCGCGCCACATCGCACCACTCACGGAGGACATGCGCGGGCGAATGATCAGTGGGCGTGGGCATCGTTACCAGGCGATCCGGCATTCGCTGCATCAGCGTATTGCCACTGCCGAGCGGCGGTTGTGGCTGTGCACACCCTACTTCGTGCCGACCTTCAGTCTGCGCCGACGCCTGATCCGTGCCGCGCGTCTGGGGCTCGACGTGCGCCTGTTGCTTCCGGGATCGCGCCATGACCATCCGGGTATTCGCTATGCTGGGCAGCGTTTCTACGCGCGACTGTTGCGGGCCGGGGTGCGCATCTACGAGTTTCAGCCGACCTTCATTCACGCCAAGTTCGTGCTGGTCGACGATTGGGCATCGATCGGCTCGTGCAATTTCGACCACTGGAGTCTGCAGTGGAATCTGGAGGCCAACCAGGAAGTCGAGGACGCCGGTTTCGCCCGCGACGTGGCGGCCCTGTTCGAGCGCAACTTCGCTGCCAGCGAGGAAATCCATTGGGATCAGTGGCGTCAGCGTCCATGGACTCAGCGCGGTCGTGAATGGATTTTCGGCACCCTCAACGGATGGATGACGCGATTGCGCTGAACGTGTGCTTAGCCGCGTCCCTTGCTGCCTGGCCGTCCGGCGGGTTTCTTCTTGCGCGGCGTGGGCTTGGGCTTTTCCTCGGGGACGCGGTAGTGCAGATAGAGATCCAGAATCAGCTCGGGTAGCTGCTTGACGAGTGCCTCGGCGCGAGTGCTGTCAGCGATCAGCTCGTGCATGTCGGGTTCGTCATCGAACAATCCCGACAACGCCATGAAGGGCAGCAGCAGTTCGGCGACCCGAGTTTCGTCGTGTTCAAACCAGGCGACTTCATTAAGGAATACGCCTTCCATGAAGCCCGCGCACCAATCGCCGATGGGCGTTTCCTCCGGGGCGATGTCGCCGAGCTCGAGATCGAACGGCAGTTCGGGCAGATGGCCGTGCTCGAGGGCTTCGATGGCGTTTTGCTTGAGTGTCTCGCAGAGGCCGAGAATCTGCTCGCGTTGCGCGGCGTCGGTGAACTGCGGTTCGCCATGGTAAAGCTCGGCGACCCAGGTCGTGGCCGGTGTCTCGATCGGCGCGATCGCGAGAGCGATGAGGAAGCCGTGCGTGCCGATCAAGTCGAGCGCTTCGGGATCGACCTGGTCGGATGCCAGGAAATCGTCGAGGGTCTCGAGCGCTGCGTCGTCGAGCAGTGGCATGGGGGGCGACGTCTCGGACATGATGGGCCTCTTGCAGGGAGCTGTCGGTGAGTGGTGGACGCCTGTCGCGTTGCGCGGCATTCTAGCATCCCATGATGTCTGTCACCTTGCCCTCTCCCGATAACGATTGGTTAGTGTCGCTCGACGAGCCGGCCCTGCACGAGGCGCTATATGCGCGTGTCGAGGCGGCTTGGCGCGTTGCCCTCGATGTTCATCCTTCTCTGCCGCGCCCCGGCGTGTGGCTGGATCTGCGTGGCAAGGGCGCCGGTCAGGCGCACTTCTCGCGCGGTGGTCTACGTTTCAATCCGGTCCTGCTGCGCGAGAACCGCCAGGCGTTCATGGTGGATGTGGTGCCGCATGAGATGGCGCATTGGCTGGTCTTCCATCTCGAGGGGCCGCCAGCGCGTCCGCACGGTCACGAATGGCGTACCGTCATGCGCAAGCTCTACGGTTTGCCACCACGTACCACGCATCGCTTCGATGTCACGCGTGCCAGTCCCGCGCCGTATTGCTACCGTTGTGGTTGTGTCACTGAGCATCATTTTTCCGCACGGCGTCATTCGCTGGCACAGCGAGGCACGAACTATCATTGCCGACATTGTCGACAGCGCTTGCACTTCGTTGCTAAAAAATGATGTAACTCAATGAATTAAAAAGAAAAAATGGTAATACCAAGGTCTAATAGGGAGCCAGGGGGGCTAGGGGTATATGCTGGTAACACATTCTTGGACGGTCACATTGGCAAGCGTGTGACCGATTATCCATTTCTCGACCTTTGCGAGGAAGCCATGACCGAACAGCAGAAAGTCTACCCGGTGGCGGAGGATTTCGCCGCCAATGCCTGGGCGGATAACGAGACGTATCTGAGCCTTTATCAGCGCTCCGTCGACGATCCCGAAGGCTTCTGGGCGGAACAGGCCGAGTCTCTGGATTGGTTCAAGGCGCCGACCAAGATCAAGAATACTTCATTCGCTTCTTCCAACGTGGATATTCGCTGGTTCGAGGATGGCGAGCTCAACGCTGCCTACAATTGTCTCGATCGCCATCTTGAGACCCGTGGCGATCAACCAGCGATCATCTGGGAAGGCGACGACCCGGGGCAGGACAAGACCATTACCTACCGCGAGCTGCATGCCGAGGTGTGCCGCTTGAGCAACGCCCTCAAGGAGATGGGAGTCACCAAGGGTGACACCGTCACGCTCTACATGCCGATGATCCCCGAGGCGTCGGTGGCCATGCTGGCGTGTGCGCGTATCGGGGCTATCCACTCGGTCGTATTCGGCGGTTTCTCGCCGGATGCTCTGGCTCAGCGCGTGGTCGATGCCCAGTCGCGGGTGGTCATCACCGCCGACGAGTCGGTACGTGGTGGCAAGCATGTGCCGCTCAAGGATAACGTCGACGCCGCGATGACTCGCGACGGTACCGATATCGTCGACAAGGTGCTGGTCGTGCGCCGCACCGGCGGGGAGATCGAATGGCATGACGACCGTGACGTCTGGTACCACGAGTGGGTCGAGCGCCAGTCCAGCGAATGCCCGGCGGAGAACATGAACGCCGAGGATGCGCTGTTCATTCTCTATACTTCCGGCTCTACCGGACGTCCCAAGGGGCTCAAGCACACCACCGGTGGCTATCTGCTCTATGCGGCGCTGACGCATCGCTACGTATTCGACTACCATGAGGGTGAGGTGTACTGGTGCAGCGCCGATGTGGGCTGGGTCACCGGACATAGCTACATCGTCTATGGTCCGCTGGCCAACGGCGCGACCACGCTGATGTTCGAAGGCGTGCCAAGCTATCCTTCGCATGGGCGTCTCGGCGAGATCATCGACAAGCACCAGGTATCGATCCTCTACACTTCGCCGACTGCCATCCGCGCGTTGATGGCGCATGGCGAGAACATCATGGACTCTAGCCGGCGTGACAGTCTGCGTGTACTGGGGTCGGTGGGCGAGCCGATCAATCCCCAGGCCTGGAGCTGGTTTCACAGTGTGATCGGCAATTCGCGCTGCCCGATCGTCGACACCTGGTGGCAGACCGAGACCGGTGGCATCATGATCACACCGTTGCCAGGGGCGACTGATCTCAAACCGGGCTCCGCCACGCGGCCGTTTTTCGGCGTGCGCCCGGCGTTGCTCGACAATGATGGCAACGTGCTCGAAGGCGCCACTTCGGGCAATCTAGTGCTCCTCGATTCCTGGCCTGGTCAGGCACGTACCATCTGGAACGATCACGAACGCTTCGTGCAGACGTACTTCTCTCCTTACGAAGGCGTCTACTTCACCGGCGATGGCTGCCGCCGTGACGAAGATGGCTACTACTGGATCACTGGCCGCATCGACGACGTGCTCAACGTCTCCGGACATCGCATGGGCACCGCCGAGATCGAATCCTCGCTGGTGGCACATAGCGCTGTTGCCGAAGCCGCTGTGGTTGGGTATCCCCACGACATCAAGGGACAGGGCATCTACATTTACGTGACCCTGGGTGACGACGTCGAACCCAGTGAGGAGCTACGCAAGGAATTGACGCAATGGGTGCGCAAGGATATCGGGCCTATAGCGACGCCGGATGTCATTCAGTGGGCGCCGGGGCTGCCGAAGACCCGTTCCGGCAAGATCATGCGGCGTATCTTGCGTAAGATCGCCGCCAACGAGTGCGAGGGCTTGGGCGACACCAGTACGTTGGCTGACCCGAGCGTGGTCGATGAGTTGATCGAGCATCGCGCCAATCGTTGACACGTGTTGGGGTGGGTATCCGGCGTCGGTTCGTTCGACATGGGGCGGCACGCCAGCTCGCCTCGGGTGCCCGCCCGACTTTCGCCGGCCGATGGCCGGCTTTTTCGTGCCACCAGGAACGTTCGGGGGTGCGTCGACGCAAGGCTTGGGTATTGTCTACAGCATGGGGTAACATGTTGAAAACAAGACGTGAACCTGATGCTTGCCGAAGACAATCGCGGCACGACCGTTCGCTCCATGGGGGATCCGGAGGAGACACAATGGCTTTTGCCCAGAAATTCATCGTCGCCGATGACCACCCGCTATTTCGTGCCGCGCTCAACCAGGCGTTGCGCCAAGTAGCGCCACAGGCGGAGATCGTCGAAGCCGATACCATGGAGGCGACTTCCGACATGGTAATGCGCCATCCCGATGCCGATCTTATCTTGCTTGACTTGCACATGCCGGGCGCACATGGCTTTTCGGGACTGATCCAACTGCGCGGTCAGTCGCCCGAGGTGCCCGTGGTCGTCATTTCGGGTAGCGAGGAGCCGCCCGTCGTGCGTCGTGCCATCGACTATGGCGCATCGGGTTTCATTCCCAAGTCCTCGTCGCTGGATGTTATCGCCGAGGCGATCCGCCAGGTGCTCGAGGGAGAGGTCTGGTTGCCAGAAGAGATGGCTGAAATTCTCGGCGAATCGAACGAAGAGGAAGCACGTTTCGCCGAAGCCATCGCCTCACTGACGCCCCAGCAGTTCCGGGTACTCAACATGTTGAACGAAGGCCTGCTCAACAAGCAGATCGCCTATGAGCTCAACGTGTCGGAGGCGACCATCAAGGCGCACGTCACGGCGATACTCCGCAAACTGGGGGTGCATTCGCGCACGCAGGCGGTCATCGCTGCACAGAAACTCGAGGTCGAGCCGCCCAAGGTCGAGTCCTAGGCTGCCCTTGGCGACAGCATACGAGACGAGGCCATGTGAGAGACAAGAAGCCGTTCCCAGTAGCATGGGAGCGGCTTCTTCGTACGGGGGCTATCTGCGTATCAGTACGCACTCCCAGGGCCGTGTCAGGCGGCTCATGAAGGCGACTGGCGGTCCAGGAAATCGCGCATGGCGTTGACGGTTTCTTCACTGCAGTGATGCTCGATGCCCTCGGAGTCGGCACGTGCGACTTCCTCGGGCACACCGAGCGCCCGCAAGGCATCGAGTACTACCCGGTGGCGTGCCATGACGCGCTTGGCGAGGGCATCCCCCTCGTCGGTCAGGAAGATCCCGCGGTAGGGGCGCGCGACGGCAAGGCCGTCGCGTTTCAAACGTGCGATGACTTTTGACACTGCCGCCGCACTGACGCCGAAGCACTCGGCCAGATCGCTGGCACGAGCTTCGCCCAGCTGCGTATGCAGGTGCGCGATTTCCTCGACATAATCCTCGACCAGCTCGGTCTGATGATCCTGCCGAACGCGTTTGAAATATTCGTGCTTGGGCTGAGACTTCATGCAACCCCTGCTTTCAGTGTCCCGTGAACGTAGAAAATAGCACGTACGCATTAAGGGCGACGATTAACGTGCACACGATACCGCCCACCACGGTTACCGATTTGTGATTGACCAGGTTGCCCATGATACGGCGATTGGCGGTGAAGAAAAGCAGTGGGATGAGTGCAAACGGAATCCCGAAGCTGAGAATCACCTGACTGGCGACCAAGGCCTTCTGCTCGGACACGCCGAGCATGATGATCACCAGCGCCGGCAACATGGTCACCAGGCGGCGCAGCCAAAGAGGGATCGTGAAGTTCACGAAGCCCTGCATGATGACTTGCCCAGACAGCGTGCCGACGATGGACGACGACAGCCCGGCGAGCAACAAGGCGGCACCGAAGACATGACTCGCAGTGACCTGCCCCAGCATCGGTGCCAGCAATTGATAGCTATCACTGATGGTGGCGACATCCAACCGGCCGTTGGCATGAAAGACTGCCGCTGCCATGGCCAGCATGCTGAGGTTGATCACACCGGCGATAGCCATGCCGATGATGACATCGAGGCGATAGTAACGCATCAAGCGTAAGCGGTGGGCATCGTCCTTCACTTGGATGCGTTGCTGCGACAGGGCCGAATGCAGATAGATGACATGCGGCATGACCGTGGCGCCGAGTATACCCGCCGCCAGGTAGAGCGAATAGCTATCTGGAAAGCCGGGAATCAGCAAACCTTCGAGTAGCGGTGTCGTTTCCGGTCGGCTGAGCACCAGCTCGAGGATGAAGCCGCCCGCCACGGCCAGGATCATGGCGCCGATGACGATCTCCATGAGGCGGAAACCGTAGCGGTAGAGATGCAGTGCCAGGTAGGTGATCGCTCCGGTGAGCAACGCGCCTTCCATCAGCGATAGCCCGAACAACAGATTGAAGGCTAATGCCGCGCCGAGAAATTCGGCGAGATCGGTGGCGATGGCCACGACCTCTGCTTGTATCCAATAGCACCAGACCACGGGGCGTGGATAGCGTGCGCGAATCACCTGGGGCAAGTTGCGCCCGGTGGCGAGCCCCAGGCGTGCCGAGAGGGTCTGGATCAGCATGGCCATCAGGTTGGCGACGAGTACCCCCCACAGTAGGGTATAGCCGTAGCGCGATCCCGCTTCGATGTTGGTGGCGAAGTTGCCGGGGTCGATATAGGCCACCGCGGCGATCAGCGCAGGGCCGAAAAAGGCTGTCCATCCCCAGCGTCGGGCCTTGCCATTGAGCGTCGAGGCCGCTTGCTCGCGGATCGCACTGTCGGAAATTGTACTCAGCATGGTAGCGACCCTAATTTAACCATGGTTAATCGAATGTCTAAAGGTTAACTTAGAGGCCTTGGCTTGACCAATAGTCGTTGTCCCGAGAGGCGATTGATTTTGACTATTAATTGCTTCCGGGTGTCGTCTGTCTCCCACGCTAGCGGTCCTGGCGAGCGGCGCGGTTGGCTTGCAGGGTGCGTGTCAAAAGCGCCCGCAAGGCGGCCGGGCGCACCGGCTTGAGCAGTAACTGATAGCCATTGCGACGAATCTCCTCGGCGACCTCGTCGGTCTGGTCGGCGGTGATCACGATACCCGGGACGGGCCCATCGCAGAGTTTCTCGAGGGCTTCCAGAGTCATCAATCCGGTGACCTCGTTATCTAGATGGTAGTCGGCGAGAATGGCCTCGGGATCGCTGTCCAGATGGCGTAACACCGACTTGGCGCCGCCGATGGACGTGGCGGTGAAGACTTCGCACTCCCAGCCATCGAGCATCGCCTTCATGCCCTCGAGGATCAGTGTCTCGTTGTCGATACACAGGATTCTGGCGCCTGCGAGTTTGTTGCCGGGACGCCGCGTGGGCGTATCCTCGGCGCTTTTTTCCTGCTGGCGTTCCTCGACCCGTGGCACCGACACCGAGAACACGGTGCCGACATTTTCCCACGAGCGAATCTTGATGGGATGCTCAAGCACTCGGCTCATGCGGTCGGCGATGGACAGCCCGAGTCCCAGGCCTTTCTCGCCCTCCTTGTGACGCGAGGCCTGATCGAGGCGACGAAATTCCTGGAAGATTTCCGCCTGCTTGGCCTCGGGAATTCCCGGACCGGTATCCCAGACCTCGATGCTCAGTTTTTCGCCCTTGCGCCGGCAACCCAGCAGCACACGCCCTTGCTGTGTATAGCGCAGCGCGTTGGAGAGGAAATTCTGCACGATGCGTCGCAACATCTGGGCGTCGCTGTCCACCCAGGTCCCGGTGGCGACGACATCCAGATCGAGCCCACGATCCGTCGCCATGACTTCGAACTCGGCGCGCAGCGGGCGCAGGATGTCGGTCAATGGGAACTGTGTGCGGCGGGGTGTCAGGGCGCCGGCATCAAGCTTGGAGATGTCGAGCAACGTGCTCAAAAGCTCCTCGGCGGCCTGTAGCGAATTGTCGATATGATCAATGGTATGGCGCAGCTCGTCGGTTTCGACCTGCTGCCCCAGTGCCGAGGTGAATAGACGCGCGGCGTTGAGCGGTTGGAGCAGATCATGGCTGGCGGCAGCCAGAAAACGTGTTTTCGAGGCGTTGGCCTCCTCGGCGACCTGCTTGGCTTGGCGCAGCGCCGACTCGGCCTCGGCGCGCACGTGGTTTTCCTGACGCAGGGCCGCATTGGCCTCGGACAGTGCCTGGGTCCGCTCGCGGACGCGTTCCTCGAGATTTTCGTTGGTCTCGCGCAGAGCGATTTCGGCCAGACGGCGCTCGGTGATGTCCTGATAGAGGGCGAAGAACCCGAGTACATTCTCGCCTTCGCCAAAGTGCGGCGTGTAGGTCACCAGCATGTAACGCACGCCGCCGTCGCCGTCGTCCTGTGAGATTTCGAAGCTCACCCGCTCGCCGGCCAGAACACGATGCATCCACGGCGAACGCTCGCGGATGACCTGGGCGGGCATGACGTGGTCGAAGCGTTCGCCGATCGCTTCGTTGCGGTCAATGCCCATCGCCGCTTCATAGGCGCGGTTGGTAAAGAGGTAGCGGCATTCCTTGTCGAAATAGGCGATCAGCGCCGGCACATTGTCGGTGTAGATGCGAATGTTGTTTTCGGAGCGGATCAGCGCCTCTTCGGTGCGCTTTTGCTGGGTAATGTCCTGATAGGTGTAGACGAATCCACCGCCTGGCATGGGGTTGCCCTGGACCTCGAGCACAGTACCATCCTGGCGGTAACGCACGTAGCGGTGCGGTTGCCCCTGGCGGATATTGTCCATCAAGAGCTCGACGTGCTCCTCGGGGTCGCCGGGGCCGTATTCACCGTTATGCGCGTTGTAGCGCAGGATCTTGTCGAACGGCGCGTTGACTCGGATCAAACTGTCAGGGAAGCGAAACAGTTCCAGATAACGTTGGTTCCATACCACCAGGCGCGCGTTCTGATCGATCACGCTGATGCCCTGGTTGATGTTCTCGATGGTCGCTTGCAGCAGGGCGCGGTTGAACTCCAGTACCTGCGAGGCTTCGTCGACGATCGAGATGACATCGGAAATACCGATACCGCGTCCCTGCAACGCCGAATTGACCACGATGCGTGCCGAGGACGCCCCGAGTACCGACGACAATAGCCGTTCGGTGAACTGGATGACGTCGATCGAGGCGCGGGTATTGTCGTCCACGGACTGGCCACCACGGCGTGAATAGTCCTCGAAGGCGCGCTGTACCTGGCTGGTGCCCAGGAAGCGCTCGCAGAGAACCTTGAGATCGCCAACCGTAGTGGCACCGGTCCACGGACGGTTGACCGAGGTCTGGCGAGTTTCGACGCTATCGACGAATAATGATGCCTGGATGCGCTCGACGACGCGCTGCGGGGTGATCTGCGAGACAAAGATGTAGCAGAACAGGTTGAGTCCCAAGGACAACATGACGCCGTGGGTGAAGCTGTCACCGACGTTGAGACCGAACAGGTGCGTCGGTGCCAGCCAGTCGAGCCCCAAGGGGCCGCTGGTCAGCCAGGTCATCGGCAGTAATTCGGCCTGCACCAGCGATGGTAGCAACAGCGTGTAGGCCCACACCGCGAAACCGACGTTCATGCCGGCAATGACACCGAGGCGGTTGCCACGCTTCCAGTAAAGCCCACCCAGCAAGGCAGGCGCGAACTGGGCGGCTGCGGCGAACGACAACATGCCTGTCGAAGCCAGGGTGCTGTATTCGGCGATCAGGCGATAAAAGATATAGGCCAGCAGCAGAATGACGACGATGGTCGCGCGTCGCGCACGTAGCACCAGCTTGGCGTAGTCGCCTTCGGTGACGAACCAGCGTAGGCGGAACAGCAGCGGGATGATGATCTCGTTGGAGATCATGATCGACACCGTCATGGCGGCCATGATGACCATGCCGGTGGCTGCTGAGAGCCCGCCGATGAAGGTGAGTAGACCTAGCCATTCGCTGCCGCCGGCCATGGGCAGCGCAAGCATGAAGGTGTCGGGGTTGACGTCGCCATCGGGAAATATCGTCAAGCCCGCCGCTGCGATAGGTAGCACGAAGAGTCCGATGGCGGCTAGATATAGCGGGAACAGCCAGCGGGCACGCTTGGCATCGTCCGCATGGGTGTTTTCCACCACGGCGAGGTGGAACTGGCGCGGCAGGCAGAAGATGGCCAGCATTGCCAGCAGCGTCTGTGCCCAGAAGCCGTGGCCGAAATCCTGCTCGGTCAACTGGCGCTGCAATTCTAGATAGGTATCGGCACGGCCGAACAGATCGCCGAGGCCGTTGAACATGCCCCAGGTGACGTAGGCGCCGAGGACCAGAAACGCCAGCAGTTTGACCACCGATTCGAAGGCGATGGCGTGAATCAGCCCCTCGTGATGCTCGGTGGCATCGGTATGTCGCGTTCCGAAGAGGATGGCGAACAGCGCCATGAAAGCCGCGATATAGAAGGCTGTATCGCCGAATACAGGGGCACGAGTCAGGTCGGCGCTGTCGGTCAATACGGTGAACGCCGAGGCCACGGCCTTCAGCTGCAAGGCGATGTAGGGTAGCGTGCCGATCAAGGCCACCAGGCTGGCGAACGCCGCCAGTGACTGGGTCTTGCCATAGCGCGAGGCGATGAAGTCGGCGATCGAGGTCACGTTCTGGCGCTTGGCGACACGGATCATCTTGGCCAACACGGGCCAGAACAGCAGGAAGGTCAGAATCGGGCCGACAAAGATGCTGGCGAACGACCAGCCCGACGTAGCGGCCTCACCGACGGCGCCATAGAATGTCCACGACGTACAGTAGACCGCCAGCGCGAGACTGTAGACGATGGGACGCCGTTTGCCCGGTCCATGGCGCTTGGCCTGGCTATCGCCACGCCAAGCGATGGCAAACAATACGGCAATGTAGATCAGCGATACGACGATCAGTAGCCAGCCAGCAAACATGCTCTCTCTCCTATGTCTGCCGCCATTCTAGGGTAATCCGCTGGCGCGCGTCAGTCGTCCATATGCTCAGGATGTTTCACACAGGGCCTGATAAAGCGGGGTGTCGGCGCCAATGTCGTGCAGCGCGGAGGCGTCCGGTTGGCGCTCATCGCCGACCAGCGGTGCCCATTCCCGTTCGCCGCAGTTCATCAGGTAGGCTTGATGGGTCACGCGATCCGCGACCTGTTTTTCGAAACGGTAGAGAAAGAACTCGACCATGCGCTCCCCGTCGGCCTCGACGACGCGCAGATGGTCGCGGTCGATGACTTCGAAGGCAACGGGCATGGGGTACAAATAGGTCCAGGGACGCCATAGCATCGCGCCGTACTCGGCATCGACGACTTCAGCCGAGTCGGGTAGTTGCTGCTGCTTGAACGACAGCCAGCTGTACTCGTAATACATTTGGTAGCCAAGCATGCCGAGGCCACCCAGTGCCGGAACGATCCACCGCGGCAGACGCTTAGCGCTGATGAAACGCAGCACCAGGCCGATACCGGCGGTGCCGAGTCCGGCGAAAAGCGCTGCTATCAAGTGCCATATCATGGGCGTCTTTCCTGAAAGCGTTCGGGCTTCCCTGAGGAAGCCCGAGTGAGAGGGTTGGCTGCGGCCTAGCGTGCCAGGCCGCGTCATTATGGCTTAGTGGTCGAGCGCGGCGCCAGCGCCTTTCGGATAACGAACGCTCTGTACCAAGTCCTGGATCTCCTGCGGCGGTGCCTTGGTGACCCGGGAGACAGCGAAGGCTACTACGAAGTTGATGATCGCCCCCACAGCTCCGAATGAGAGCGGTGAGATACCGAGCATCCAGTTCTCCGGCGTATTGGCCAGCATGTTGGTACCAGGAATGAACAGCCAGCCCAAGTAAGTGAAGATGTACAGCAGCGTGCTGAGGAGGCCTGCCAGCATGCCGCAGACAGCCCCGGCGCTGTTCATTCGGGTAGAGAAGATGCCCATCATCAACACCGGGAACAGCGAGGCGCCGGCAATGCCGAAGGCCAGGGCCACGGTCTGTGCGGCGAAGCCCGGAGGATTGAGGCCCAGGTAGGTCGCCACCAGGATGGCACCGGCCATCGAGATGCGGGCCGCGAGCATTTCGCCTTTCTCGCTGATGCGGGGGTTGATCGTGTTCTTGATCAGGTCATGACTGATGGCCGATGAAATCGCCAGCAACAGCCCGGCTGCCGTGGAGAGCGCGGCGGCGATACCCCCGGCGGCAATCAAGCCGATGACCCAAGGTGGCAGGTTGGCGATCTCCGGGTTGGCCAGTACCAGGATATCGTTGTTGACCGTCAGCTCATTGCCTTCCCAGCCACGTTCCTGTGCCGTATCGGCGAAGTCTTCATTGCTATCGTTGTAGGATTGAATACGGCCGTCGTCGTTCTTGTCCTCGAAATTGATGAGGCCGGTTTCCTCCCAGGTGCGGAACCAACCGGGACGGTCCTCGTATTGCAGTGCGTTGTCGGCGGCGGCGTCGTAGTTCTCGACCTGGCCGGCCATCTCAGGGTAGACGGTGGTCATCAGGTTGAGGCGCGCCATGGATGCCACGGCGGGGGCCGTGAGGTAAAGCAGTGCGATGAACACTAGCGCCCAGCCAGCGGACCAGCGAGCATCGGCGACCTTGGGCACCGTGAAGAAACGGATAATGACGTGCGGTAGGCCTGCAGTGCCGATCATCAGCGATAGGGTGAACAGCACCATGTTGAGCTTGTTGTCGACGTCGGCGGTGTAGTCCTGGAAGCCCAGTGCGTTGATGACCTCATCGAGCTTTTCGAGCAGTGGCACCCCGGATTCGCTGTGCGTACTGAACAGGCCGAACATCGGTATCGGGTTGCCGGTTAGCTGCATGGCGATGAACACTGCCGGAATCGTGTAGGCGACAATGAGCACGATGTATTGCGCCACCTGGGTGTAGGTGATGCCCTTCATGCCTCCGAAGACCGCGTACAGGAAGACGATGGCCGCCGCGATCCAGATGCCGGCAGTGCTGCTGACCTCGAGAAAGCGTGAGAATGCTACCCCAGCCCCGGTCATCTGACCGATGACGTATGTCACTGAGGCGACGATCAGACAGACTACCGCGATGACGCGCGCAGTGCGGCTATAGAAACGGTCGCCGATAAAGTCAGGTACCGTGAATTTCCCGAACTTGCGCAAGTACGGCGCCAAGAGCATGGCCAGGATGACGAAGCCGCCGGTCCAGCCCATGAGAAAGGTAGAGTTGGCATAGCCGCCTGAGGAAATCAGTCCGGCCATGGAAATGAACGAGGCGGCGGACATCCAGTCGGCGGCGGTTGCCATGCCGTTGGGAACAGGATGCACGCCCCCGCCAGCGACATAAAAGTCCTTGGTCGACCCGGCTCGCGACCAGATTGCGATACCGATATAGAGCGCAAAGGATGCGCCAACGAACAGCAAATTGATGACGAATTGGCTCATGATGGCTTACTCCTCCAGGCCAAATTTTTTGTCGATCTTGTTCATTCGCCAGCCGTAGAAAAAGATCAGGGCGACGAAGGTCAGGATGGAGCCTTGCTGGGCGAACCAGAATCCCAGGTCGGTCCCGCCGATGGGAATGCTGGCCAGCAACGGCCGGAAGAGGATCGCGCAGCCGTAAGAAACGAATGCCCAGACGATCAGGCAGCCGGTGATTAGTCGCACGTTGGCTTTCCAGTAAGCTTCGGCATTGGATTTGTCATCTGCCATGGTATCGCTCTCCACTGGTGGGGATATGTGGACGTTGTGATGAAAGTTTTTGAGACGCTTCAAAGCAGTCTAAGTTATAGAACACTCTGTAGAGTGGCGTCATTGATACGATAGTGGCGCTAGACTTTTATCGACCATGGCAGTGCTGTCCGTCGTTGTGTTAATTATCTGCGATTGCCTTGAATAGTCATGCTGATGATAGTGGCTAATGACGTGGAAAAAAGAACCCCATACTTTGGTATCGAGCCCTTAGTTTAAAGAGTCATTTTTTGAATCATCATTTTTTTCATGGTGTTGTGAAGGGGGCAAGACTTTTTAGCAGGCTTATAAAAAAGGCGTAAGCGAGTCTTGTGGGGCGTAAGTCAATGGCTTTTTGGGGATGCGGTCTCAGCGTAGAACGATAGTCTATGTGTCGTAATAAAATTCAGCTTTGCTACTCTTGATTACGTAATATAGTAAGCATCTTTCGGCCGTGTTACCGAAAAGTATAAGGAACATGAAGCGGTAATGATGACACCAAGTCGCGCCAGGGTCGGCACAGGACGAGGGTACTACCATGGTCGATATTAACCTCTCGCAACCACCTTTCAGCTTGCTCGATGAAACAGGGCGTCAACGCGTTCGGGACGGAGTCGATCTCGCCTATTTCAATGAGAGCGAGATTATACTCGATGCCGGACAACCCGGTGAGCATGTATTCCTGATTCACAAGGGCGAAGTGGCGGAGCTCGACCTCAACGCGAGCGAGGGGGAGCGGCGTATCGGCCACTACACGGCGAGTGATCTGTTCGGGGCGATCAGCATCCTCAACGGTACGAGTCGTTATAGGTTTCAGGCTGAGCAAGAAAGTCTGTGTTACTTGCTGCCCCGCCGGCTTTTCGAAGACATTTGCGCTGCCTATCCTGCCTTCGATAAGTACTTCCGCCAGCACCTGGCCGAAAAGGCGCGCCATGTGCTTCAGCGGCGGGCGGAGGGTGGCATGAGCATGGCACGCTTCATGCTGGCACGGGTGGCGGAATGCATGCGCGAACCCGTCGTGGTCGAAGGGCATACCACGATTGCCGAGGCCGTCACGCATTTGCGCGAGCGTCATGCCGACAGCTTGTTGGTCAGTCATGCCGGGCGTTGCGGTATGGTGACCAAGACCGACCTTCTCGATGCGCTGGTTCAGCAAGGCTTGCCACATTCCTCCGAGGTGGGTGGCATCGCGCATTTTACGCTGATCACCTCGCATGCCGACGACTATCTCTTTACCGCACTGGTCAGCATGACGCGTCACGAAGTGGCGCGTGTCGTGGTCATGGAGGGCGCGCAGGCGGTGGGTGTCGTCGAGTTGACCGATGTGCTGGGCTATTTTTCGAGCCGTGCCCATGTCGTCAGTCTGCAAATCGAGCAAGCCGAGGATATCGATACCTTGGCGCGTGCCAGCGCACGACTGCCACAACTGATCCAGGCGCTGATGGCGCAAGGGATAAAGCTGCGTTTCGCCATGGAGCTTATGGCGGCGCTCAACGGGCGCATCATCCACAAGGCGTTTCGTTTCCTGATGCCCGAAACGCAACGGGAGCAATCGTGCCTACTGGTCATGGGTAGCGAAGGACGCGGCGAGCAGATCCTCAAGACCGATCAGGACAATGCGCTGATTCTGGCCGATGGCAGCGATTGGCCGGGTATCGAAGCGGCCATGGGCAGCTTGACCGACACGCTGGGCAGGCTTGGCTATCCGCCTTGTCCGGGCAACATCATGGTTTCCAATCCGCAGTGGGTGGCGAGCGAGTCGGCATGGCGCGGCAAAATTGCCCGTTGGACCTCGAGCCGCGATCCGAATGCGTTGATGAATCTCGCCATCATGCTTGACGCCCATGCCATCGCCGGCAACGCGAGCTTGCTCGAGGGCTTGCGTGAGCACCTGTTCGCGCGCGGTTCCCACGATGAGTTGTTACTGTCGTACTTCGCTCGGGGGGTGTTGCGTTACTCCACGCCGCTGACCCTGTTCGGCACGCTCAAGCGTCCGGAGCATGGCATCGAGATCAAGAAAGGTGGGCTTTTCCCCATCGTGCATGGTGTGCGCACTCTGGCACTAGAGCGGCGTGTCGCGGCCACTTCGACGTTTGCGCGTCTCGATGCCTTGGTCGACGACGGTCGCCTCGACCGGCCTTTCGCCGACGACCTGGGCGAAGCCATGGCACTGTTTTCCGAGCTGCGCCTGCGTCAGCAGTTGGAAAATCTGGAGGAGAGCGACACGTCGCAGGAGGCCAATCGCGTTGTCGTTCAGCGTCTCAGCGGCTTCGAGCGTGACTTGCTGCGCGAGGCGTTGCATACGGTCAAGGAATTCAAGCAACGCTTGTCGCAGCGTTTTCATCTCGAGTATTGAGGTGCTCGTCAGGCAAGCGCCACGAATGGCTGAGTCAAGCCACTCGGGCTATCGTCAGAGGTATACGGAGGTTGCGATGATAAAAGCATTACGCCGTGCCGGTGATCGACGACGCCAACTGGGCGGGCATCACGCCTGGCGCTTCGAGCCGTATTGCGGCAGCGAGGTCATTGCCCTGGACTGCGAGACGACCGATCTTGATCCGCGGCGCGCGGAGTTAGTGGCGCTGGCGGCGGTCAAAGTGCGCGATGGACGTGTCCTGACCAGCGAGTCGTTGGACCTGCGCCTGCAGCGGCCGGAGAGCTTGTCGGGCGACTCCATCCGCATTCATGGTTTGCGCGGTGTCGACTTGTGGGGCGGCGAGGCATTGGGCGATGCACTCGACCGTCTGCTCGACTTCATCGGCAATCGCCCGTTGGTTGGCTGGTGTATCGACTACGACGTGGCGGTCATCAATCGCCACTTGCGCCCGCGTACGGGGTTCGACCTCCCCAATCGAACGCTGGATGTGTGCCGATTGTATGCGCGTGAACGCCGTCGCGTGCAGCTGGATATCGAGCCGGATGTGCGTTTCGAGGCCATGAGCGAGGCCTTGGGCGTGCCGGTCATGGGGCGCCATACGGCGTTGGGGGATGCCGTGACCACGGCGCTGATGTATCTGCGGTTGTGTCATGGACGTGCGATCAGTGCCTGAGCGGCCAGGTTCGAGACTTCGTCGTGATGGACTGCGGTGATAACATGGAAGGATTCACTTACCACGGCAGGTCAAAGCGCTATCGTCATGCAAGCACTCACCGGCCAAGACAAACTGGCATTCAATAAGTTGCAAAAACGCCTGCGGCGCCAGGTGGGAAACGCTATCGTCGATTACGGCATGATCCGTGACGGCGACAAGGTCATGGTATGCCTCTCCGGTGGCAAGGATTCTTACACCATGCTGGATATCCTCATGAACCTGCAGCGTAACGCGCCGGTTTCGTTCGAGCTGGTGGCAGTCAACCTCGACCAGAAACAACCGGGATTTCCCGAGCACGTTTTGCCCAAATACCTGGATGACTTGGGTGTTCCTTACCACATCGTCGAGCGTGATACCTATTCAATAGTCAAAGAGAAAACCCCGGAAGGCAAGACTACCTGCGCGCTCTGTTCGCGGCTGCGGCGTGGCACCCTCTATGGATTCGCCGAGGAAATCGGTGCCAACAAGGTCGCGCTTGGCCATCACCGCGAGGACATGCTGGAGACGTTGTTCCTCAACATGTTCTTCGGTGGCACGCTCAAGTCCATGCCCCCCAAGCTACTCTCCGACGATAATAAGAATGTCGTCATCCGGCCCTTGGCGTATTGCCGTGAGGCCGATATCGCCGAGTACGCCGAGTGGCGCGAGTTTCCGATCATTCCCTGCGATCTGTGCGGCTCGCAGCCCAATCTCCAGCGCCAGGTGGTCAAGGAAATGCTCACTGAGTGGGAAGAGAAACACCCCGGGCGCCTGGAGACGATGTTCAAGTCGATCACCAATGTGGCGCCGTCGCAGTTGGCCGACCGAAACCTCTTCGATTTCGAAGGGCTGGAAGACAAGCAACGCGAGTTCCAGAGCAAACGTATCGAGACACTCGACGTGCTGAGCCGTGAGGCGTGACGCACTCCGCCTCCCAATGAGGCACGGCTGATATGAGCTTCGAGCATGCCTATGCCTCGACGCCACGCTCACTGACGTCACTGCACGACAGCGGCGTCTCGCCCGGCGTCGCGGCGCAGTATTTTTATCTGGACGACCTTGGCCCGCTGGAAGTGCGTGGCATGCCGCGTGTGGGGCGCTTGTTGCTGACCCACGGCGCCGGGGCAGGGCAGACCTCGTCCTTCATGCAGCGCCTGCGTGAGTCACTGGCGCTGCATGGCGTACAGGTCTGGGCCTTCGATTTCGCCTACATGCAGCGGGTATGGCATGAAAATCGTCGGCGCCCGCCGCCGCGTGTCGAGAGCCTGGTCGATGAGCTGGCCGTATGGCGCGACACGTTGAAATCGCTCGCCGACGATACACCATCGTCGCTGTGGCTAGGCGGCAAGTCGATGGGCGGACGCGTGGCGAGTCTGCTGGCGGCGCACGATCAAGCGGCGGGCCTGGCACTGTTCGGCTATCCGTTTCATCCATCCGGCAAGCCCGAGCGCACGCGACTGGCGCATTGGCCGGATCTGACCTGTCCCACCTGGGTGTTGCAGGGTACGCGAGACCCGTTCGGGGGTGACCGTGAAGTTCGCGAATATGCTTTGCCCGAGGTGGCGCACGTGCATTTTCTCGACGATGGCGATCATGATTGGCAACCGCGACGGCGAGCCGGGCATGATCAGGCAGCGTTGATCGAGGAAGCGGCACGTGTCGTGGCCGCTGCCATGCAGGCAAGTGAATGAACCAGATGAATGTAATCGGTTGACTTTCCACAGTCTCTCTGTAGAATGCAGCGCCACGTGACCAGGGGTGGTTAGCTCAGTTGGAAGAGCACCAGCCTTACAAGCTGGGGGTCACTGGTTCGAGCCCAGTACCACCCACCATTACGCGAAATGCATTTCGAGTGATGGGGAGCACGTGAAAAGAGGAATGCAGCGGACCGGTAGTTCAGTTGGTTAGAATGCCGGCCTGTCACGCCGGAGGTCGCGGGTTCGAGTCCCGTCCGGTCCGCCAATTCTTCATAGGAAATTCGACAATGTGTGGTTAGCGTTGTATTCAGCGGACCGGTAGTTCAGTTGGTTAGAATGCCGGCCTGTCACGCCGGAGGTCGCGGGTTCGAGTCCCGTCCGGTCCGCCACGATTTCCTCGCCGACGCGTCATTGACGATGAGGCATGAAGTAGTAACACGCAGTATCAAGTAGTATGCGATCCGGGTGGTTAGCTCAGCTGGTTAGAGCACCAGCCTCACATGCTGGGGGTCACAGGTTCGAGTCCTGTATCACCCACCAATCCGAGTCAAATCGGACAATGCGGACCGGTAGTTCAGTTGGTTAGAATGCCGGCCTGTCACGCCGGAGGTCGCGGGTTCGAGTCCCGTCCGGTCCGCCACGATCGCCATCGGCCAACCCTGAGTCATTGACTTGGGGTTTTGTCGTTTGGGCCTTCCTTTTTAATGCGCAGATGCGCCTGTCGCGCTGCGCTCTCAACGTCTTCCTCGATCGAGACCGTGTCGCCCTGATGTGCCTGGCACCAGGCAAGTGCCTGCGGGTAGACGTCTTCTGTGGCGTCGGGGTGCGTCAGCATGTCCAGATGACCGTAATCTCGCGCTTGACCGTTCTGGCGTCCCAGTACGCGTAATGCATGCCGATGCGGGCCGCATTCCTCGACGAAGCGTGCGACATCTCGGGGGTGTCCCAGTGCCTGGTCGCGCTGTCCGGCCAGATGCAGCGTGGGGGGCAATTCTGCCTGTGCCAGGGCGGCGGCGTAATCGAAGCCATCCTCGGGGTCCCGCCACGCTGTCTCGCGCACCCAGGCGACGCTGTCGGCGTGGCTGGCGGCGTATTCGTCGTCACTGCCCCAGCGTAACGCGCGAGCCGGCAGATAACCGCACGCACGACGTGCCAGCGGTGCGAGCCCTTTCCAGATCAGGTCGATATAGAGCCTCTTGCTGGGATTCTGGACCCGGACTCGACGCTTGGTTCCGAAATAGATCTGGCTGGCGATACGCTCGCGACTGCCGGGGACGCGCGCCAGGTGCGCGGCGATCAAGACGCCGCCCCAGGAATGCGCCATGATATGGCAGCGCGATTGCCCGCTCAGATTCAGGCAGGTGGCCAGTGCGGCGGCGACTTCATCGATGATGACCTCGCGCTGCGAGAACGATACACCGCGTGCCGGACGCGGCGAGGCGCTGCCGCGACCGCGTTGATCGATCACCATGACCTCGTGGCCCTGTCGGGCGAGCCAGGGCGCGAGCCCCTTGCCGCTACGGCTGTGAAAAATGCGCCCCGACTCGATGGCGCCATGCCAGCACAGGATGGGCAGGCCGTCGATGCGTTCCGGCTGGAAGTGGGTGAGGTTCAGCTCTCCGCCGGTGGCGATGGGAATGCGATGTCGAGAGGTCTGGTAGTTCATTCGGGTCTCGCTTGTCTAGCGTGAGAAGGTAGTCATGCCTGCGCCCTTGGTCGGGATTGCCTCCCGGAACGCCTTCGCTACACTGTTCATACAGTTGTTTGAAAATGTATGGTGGTTTCAAACCGTGTGCAAGCGAGGACGCGCCGTGACTCAGTATCCGCATCTCTTTCGCCCGCTGACCGTGGGGCCCGTGACGCTCGATAACCGCATTCTGATGGGCTCGATGCACACCAATCTGGAAGAAGCCCCCGAAGGCTTCGCGCGTCTGGCGGCGTTCTATGCCGAACGGGCACGCGCGGGTATCTCGTTGATTGTCACCGGCGGCATCGCTCCGATTCCCGAGGGTGCTGTGTTCGAAGGCGCCGCCAAATTGACCGAGCCGGACGAGGTCGAGGCGCACCGGCAGGTGACCCAGGCAGTACATGCCGAAGGCAGCCATATCTGCATGCAGATCCTGCACGCCGGACGTTATGCCTATTCGCCTGCCCTGGTAGCGCCCTCGGCGCTCAAGGCACCGATCAACCCTTACACGCCCCGGGCGTTGAGCGGCGATGAGGTGACGGAGCAGATCGAGGCCTATGTCAATTGCGCTCAAATGGCTTGCGAGGCGGGCTACGACGGCGTCGAGGTCATGGGGTCGGAAGGCTACCTGATCAATCAGTTCCTGTGTCGGCGTACCAACCACCGCGACGACGAGTGGGGCGGCGAATTCGAGAAGCGCATGCGCTTCGCGGTGGAGATCGTGCAGCGCATTCGTCGGGCACTGGGCGATGATTTTTTGATCATCTTTCGCCTGTCGATGATCGACCTGGTCGAGGACGGCAGCAGCCATGACGAAGTCGTAGCCCTGGGGCGCGCGATCGAGGCGGCGGGCGCCAACCTGATCAATACCGGGATCGGCTGGCACGAGGCGCGCGTGCCGACCATCGTCACCAGCGTGCCGCGAGCGGCCTTTACCGAGGTCACGCGGCGCCTGCGGGAGGTGCTCAAGGTGCCGTTGATTGCCACTAATCGCATCAATATGCCCGAGGTGGCCGAGCGTGTGCTGGCCGAAGGGCACGCCGACATGGTCTCGATGGCGCGCCCCTTTCTTGCCGACCCCGAGTGGGTGGCCAAGGCGCGCGAGGGGCGTGAGGCGTTCATCAATACCTGTATTGCCTGCAACCAGGCCTGTCTGGACCACACCTTCCAGGGCAAGTTGACCTCGTGCCTGGTCAATCCACGCGCCTGTCACGAGACCGAATTGACGCTCGCACCCGCAGCGACGCCGCGTGACATCGCGGTGGTCGGGGCCGGGCCGGCGGGGCTGGCGGCTGCCGTGTCGGCGGCGCAGTGCGGTCATCGCGTCACGCTTTTCGAACGCGAGGCCGAGATCGGCGGTCAATTTCGCTACGCGCAGCGTATCCCTGGCAAGGAAGAATTTCGCGAGACGCTGCGCTATTACCGCAGCATGCTCGAGGCGCTGGATGTGACGGTGTGCCTGAATACATCGGCCGAGGCACAACGCTTGCGGGCCTTCGATGTCGTGGTGCTGGCTTCGGGCGTCGCGCCGCGGGCGTTGTCGCTGCCTGGTAGCGAGGATCCGCGCGTGGTGGACTATCCCACGGCGATCATGCACCCCGAGTGTGTCGGCGAGCGCGTGGCGATCATCGGCGCCGGCGGGATCGGCTTCGATGTTGCGGAACTCTTGACCCATGCCGAGCATCCCGCGTTGGATCGCGAGGCGTGGTGTGCCGAGTGGGGCGTCGACTTGTCGTTGGCGGCACGGGGTGGTCTCGTGACACCGCAAGCGCCGAGGGTGCCCCGCGAGGTGACGCTGCTCCAGCGCAAGACCAGCAAGCCCGGCAAGGAGCTGGGCACGACCACCGGCTGGGTGCATCGTGCCGCCCTGCGCCAGCGTAGGGTGCGCATGCTCAGCGGCTGCGAGTATCTCGGCATCGATGCTGCGGGGCTGCATATCGTGCGTGATGGTCACCGGGAATGCCTCGAGGTGGAGACGGTCGTGGTGTGTGCCGGCCAGGTATCGGTGACGGATCTCGAAGCGCCGCTGACGGCGGCCGGCTGTGAAGTGCACGTCATCGGCGGGGCGCAGGCGGCGGCGGAGCTCGATGCCAAGCGGGCCATCGATCAGGGCACTCGTCTGGCGGCACGTTTATAAGAGGGTGTTTTCAAAAGGACTGCGCTCGACAATCCGGCGTTAAAATCGGCCTCGTACGCGAGCCCGGTCAAAATACTCATTTACCCCGTGTAAACTCCGTTTTTTCGCCCGATTTTGCCTTGTCTTGACTTCGCTCGCCCGTTTTGTAACTCCCCCTCTAAAAAAGCGCGTGTATAAGAAGGCGCATGCTGGCGGGCTTCCGATGAGAGGCGGCGATGAGTAGACTGGATCGAGACGCAATTTTTTGCAGGTTAACGGCAGACGTTGGCACCCGACGCCTGGCGTTGCGTTTCAAGCGTCCTTCCTTCTCGCCACCTATGAGGACAACAAGGCATGGAATCCGACTGTACGCCGCGTTTTCTGGCCAGCGACAATACCTCCGGCATCTGCCCCGAGGCGCTCGACTATATGTTGCGTGCCAACGAAAGCGATGATCTCGCCTATGGCAACGATGCCTGGACTCAGAAAGCCGCCGACCGCTTTCGTCGTTTCTTCGACTATGACTGCGACGTGTTTTTCGTCTTCAACGGTACCGCTGCCAACTCGCTGACACTCGCCTCGATGGGACAGAGCTTTCATAGCGTCATTTGCCACGAACTGGCGCATATCGAAACCGACGAATGCGGCGGCCCGGAGTTTTTCTCCAACGGCGCCAAACTGCTGACATGCTCGGGTGCGGATGGGAAGTTGACGCCCGAGGGGATCGAGTCGCTGGTAACGCAGCGTAGTGACATCCACTACCCCAAGCCGCGCACGATTTCGCTGACCCAGGCCACCGAGGTGGGCACCGTGTATACCCGCGATGAGCTGATGGCGATTCGTGCCATGGCGGATAAACATGGTCTGCACGTGCACATGG
Source organism: Chromohalobacter sp. 296-RDG (assembly GCF_029889885.1). GTDB lineage: Bacteria > Pseudomonadota > Gammaproteobacteria > Pseudomonadales > Halomonadaceae > Chromohalobacter. Next base: position 11,482 of record NZ_JARANY010000017.1, on the reverse strand, counting down.
ATGGGGCGCGCTTCGCCAATGCCTGTGCGTCGCTCGAGGCCAGGCCGGCGGAGCTCACCTGGCAGGCCGGTGTCGATGCGTTGTGCTTCTCGGGGACCAAGAATGGCTTGCCGATGGGCGAGGCGGTGGTCTTCTTCAATCACGCCCTGGCGGAGGATTTCGGTTACCGTTGCAAGCAAGCGGGGCAACTGTCCTCCAAAATGCGCTTCATTACGGCACCTTGGCTGGGATTGCTGGAAAGCGGCGCCTGGTTGCGTAACGCCGAGCATGCCAATGGCATGGCACGTTATCTTGCGGAAGGCTTCGCTGCCTTGCCGGGAGCTGAGTTGATGTTTCCCGCCCAGGCCAACAGTGTTTTCGTGACGTTGCCCGTCGCGGTACTAGAGACCCTGCGCCAGCGCGGCTGGACGTTTTACACCTTCATCGGCGCGGGCGGTGCGCGCTTCGTCTGTGCCTGGAACACCACCCAAGCACTGCTCGATCGCTTGCTCGACGATGCGCGCGACGTCTTGTCGGCTGCCTGATCGAGACGCCAGGGCGAGGGTATCGATGTACTCTCGCCTGGCCCGCCTTTTTTGGATTTCAACGAACCAATGGCCGTTTATGGGCTCTCATGTCCAGGGTCGTGGCGCTTCGTTGAAAGGAAATACTACGGGCTACGAGCTACGAGGGGCGCCGAATCTATCGACAAATATTGGTGACGAGGTGAGCGACATGCGCTATTTCATTGATCGACGCGCCAATGCCAAGAACAAGATCACTGTGAACCGGCAGCGTTTCCTGCAGCGCTATCGCAGTCATATCAAGCGCTCGGTGGAGGAAGCAGTCAACCGGCGCTCGATCACCGACATGGAGCGTGGCGAGAAGGTTTCGAACCTCACCAAGGACATTTCCGAGCCGGTGTTTCAGCATGGCCCTGGTGGCTCACGGACCATCGTCAGTTCCGGCAACCAGGAATTCGTCGAGGGCGATCGTGATGAGATGCTTACCATCAGTGCCATTCACGATGAACGCGGATATCGCCGCTATCAGTGGCCGCTCCCCGGTATCAGTGGCCGCTCCCCGGTGATGCGCCAGGCGGTGACTGAAACGCGTCGCTAGCCGCGGTGCGCAGGGCTGATATACTGGCCTTCGCGCCGTCGGCGAAGTGTCGTGCCGGTGCGTCTTGAGCGTGCCGGCCTAGGCGGGTGCGACGCCCCGAGTGCAGTAGGCAGTGTAGGAGAGTGTCATGCAAAGTGCGGTGATTTTGATCGATGTGGAAAAGGGCCAGATCAATGCGGTCGCCCAGCGGTTGGCCGAGCTGGAGGGGATCAGCGAGGTGTTTTCCACCTGTGGCCGTTATGACCTGGTGTCCATTGCCCGTACGCGCGACTTCGAGTCGCTGGCGCAGCTCGTGACCGAGCGCCTGATGGAGGTCGAGGGCATTCGTGAAACGGAGACACTCAACGCCATGCAGGTGCATTCGCGTCACGATCTCGAGACCATGTTCTCGTTAGGTTGGTAGCGGCGTCCTCATCGTCTAGGGTAATCGCTCACTTCACGTTTTCGTTTTCGCAGGACAAGGACACGTCGCCGGCATGATCGCCGTTATTTCCTATCAGTTTCGGCGCTTGGTGCGTGGCGCGGGCATTTCTCTGGTTTTTGCCGTGGTGGGGTCCGGCCTGTGGTATTGGCAGGAGCGCGAGGTCCGCGACCAGCTTAGCTGGATGGGTGTGCCCGCGTGGCAGACCACCAGTTGGCAAGGATTTAACCGGGTACTGCGTAGTGACGCCTTTCTGGTGGGGTGGTCGGATATTCGGGTCAGCCCCCTATGGGTCAGTTATTCGCTTCATGAAACGCCTGATGCGCCGATCGGTGATCGCCCGCATGGCTTTGCGCAGGACTGGCGCTCGTTGTGGCCGGTCACTTCGGATCAGTACACGCACAGCGGCTACGACCGCGGCCACCTGGCTCCCAACTACGCCATTGCCCGCGTATACGGGCGTGCGGCCCAGCTCGATACCTTCCAGATGACCAATATCACGCCGCAGCGCCCCGATTTGAACCGGCGTGTGTGGCAACGTCTCGAAGAGGTCGTGATGGACGATTTCCTACCGCGCTTCGAGCAACTCCGAGTGGTCACCGGTCCGGTCTTCGATGAGCGCTTCATGCATCGGGTGGGCTTCACCCAAGTGCCGTCGGCGTTTTACAAGATCATCGTGGTGCCTGGTGAGCATCCGCGGGCGCTGGCGTTCCTGATTCCGCAGACGGTGCGTGGCGACGAGCCGCTCGACCGTTTTCTGGTCAGTATCGATGAGCTCGAAGCGAGAACGCGGCTCGATTTTTTCCCACGCTTGCCGGAAGGTGTCGAAACGTCCTTGGAAGCGAATATCGAGACAGACGGGTGGGGATTGCAGCGTGTCGCGCGGCGACCCGGGCGTTACCAATAGGAGAATAGGGAGTTACAGAAAGGGGGTTCTAGAGAGCGGGGACTTTGAAACATTATAAATCAGCATGCACGGTGGTGCCTAGGAGAGGACTTGAACCTCCACGTCCATACGGACACTAGCACCTGAAGCTAGCGCGTCTACCAATTCCGCCACCTGGGCGCGTCATGCACTTTACTGATGTTTCTGATGGTGCCCGGAAGAGGACTTGAACCTCCACGTCCATACGGACACTAGCACCTGAAGCTAGCGCGTCTACCAATTCCGCCATCCGGGCGTTGCCTTGCGTCGATCTCGTGAAAGATCGATGGTGCCCAGGAGAGGACTTGAACCTCCACGTCCATACGGACACTAGCACCTGAAGCTAGCGCGTCTACCAATTCCGCCACCTGGGCAAGGCGCGATGTATAATACCCATTTTGAGTGCGAATGCAAGCCACTTCGCCATGCATCATGCCTTGTTTCTTGGCAGGCAGGTAGTCGTCATGGTTGGGTCGACTGGCTGTGCCCGCTATACTGGCGGCATGATTGAATTTTATAACAACGCCATTGGCGCACCACGTTTACTTGCCACTTCGCCTGTAAGGAAGTCATTACCATGAATCATTGGAAGCTCAGTGACGATCCGCATGCGGAACGTGAAGCGAGTAAATACGATAATCCGGTCCCCAGCCGCGAATACTTGTTCGCCCGCCTGGAAGAATACGGTAAGCCCATCACACCCGAAGACCTCAGTAGTATGCTGGCGGTGGATGATGAAGAGCGCCTGGAAGGCGTGCGTCGGCGGCTTGCTGCGATGGAGCGTGAAGGCCAGATACTACGCAATCGACGTGGCGCCTACGCGTTGATCGACAAGCTCGACCTCATCAAGGGGAAGGTCCAGGGCCACCGTGATGGCATGGGCTTCTTGATCCGAGAAGATGGCAAGAAGCCCGACCTGGTGATGCCGCCACGTCAAATGCGGCGTGTCTTCGACGGCGATCAGGTGCTGGTGCGTGTCAGCGGTCGTGATCGGCGCGGGCGTGACGAAGCGACCATCGTTGAAGTCATCGCCCGCAACACGCAGTCGCTGGTGGGCATCTACCGTCAGAATACCGCCGAATTCGGCGTGCTGATTCCCGAGAAATCGCGTATCGCTCAGGAAGTCATCATCCCGCATAGCGTCAGCGGCGGCGCGCGTGACGGACAGATCGTCTCGGCTCGTATCACCCAGCAGCCGGCGACCCGCGTGCAGCCGGTGGGCGAAGTCACGGAAGTGCTCGGCGAACGCATGGATCCCGGGATGGAAATCGACATCGCCATCCGCAGTTACGAGATTCCTGCCGAATTTCCGCCCGAAGTGCATGCCGAGATCGCCGACATGTCCACGTCCGTGGACGAGGCCGACAAGCAGCACCGCATCGACTTGCGCGATGTGCCGCTGGTGACCATCGACGACGAGTCCGCCAAGGACTTCGACGATGCCGTCTGTGCCTGGAAGACCAAGTCCGGGGGTTGGAAACTCTTGGTGGCCATCGCCGACGTGTCGCACTACGTGCGTCCGGGTAGCGCGCTGGATCAGGAGGCGTTGACGCGCGGCACCTCGGTCTACTTCCCCGGCCAGGTCGTGCCGATGCTGCCGGAGTTGCTCTCGAACGGGCTGTGCTCGCTCAATCCCGAGGTCGACCGTCTGGCGCTGGTCTGCGAGATGAACATTTCACCGAACGGTGCGATCAGCCGTTACCGTTTCTACGAAGCGGTCTTCCAATCCCATGCGCGCCTGACCTACAACAAAGTCTCCTCGATTCTCGATGACGAAGGCCCCGAAGGGGATGCTCTGCGCGAGCAGTATCGCGATCTCGTGCCATCGCTCAAGAATCTCAAGAGTCTCTACACGATCCTGAGGCAAGCCCGCGAGGAACGCGGCGCCATCGATTTCGAGACGACCGAGACGGCCATCGTCTTCAACGATCAGCGCAAGATCGAGAAAATCGTGCCGCGCTCGCGCAACGATGCGCACAAGATCATCGAAGAGTGCATGCTGGCCGCTAATGTGGCGACGGCGCGCTTTCTCGACAAGCATGATCTGCCGGCGCTGTATCGCATTCACGAGAAGCCCTCGCCGGAACGCCTGGACAAGTTGCGTCTGTTCCTCAACGAGTTGGGGCTGTCTCTGGGCGGGGGTGACGATCCCACGCCGCAGGACTACCGTGACCTTGCCGAGGCGATCAAGGGTCGTTCCGACGCCGACGTCATCCAGACGGTGATGCTGCGTTCGATGAGTCGTGCGGTTTATTCGCCACAGAACGATGGTCACTTCGGTCTGGCGTATCCTGCCTATGCGCACTTCACTTCGCCGATTCGTCGCTACCCGGATCTGCTCGTGCATCGCGCCATTCGCTCGGTGATTCGCGGTCCGCGGCAGACCAATACGGTGCTGCGTGCTGAAGGCGCGCCGGTAGAGCCGCCCAGCCAATGGGCACCGTATAGTTTCGAGCAAATGCTCGAGCTCGGTGAGCATTGCTCGATGACCGAGCGTCGTGCCGACGATGCCACGCGTGACGTGGAGGACTGGCTGAAGTGCGAGTTCATGTCGGACAAGCTGGGTGAGGTTTTCGAGGGCACCATCGCCTCGGTAACGCAGTTCGGCGTTTTCGTGCGTCTCGACGACGTCTATGTCGAGGGTCTGGTCCACGTGACCTCGCTGCCGTCCGATTATTATCATTACGAGGCCGAGAAACACCGTCTCAAGGGTGAGCGTAGCGGCATGTCCTACCGACTGGGCGATGGGGTCACCGTGCAGGTGGCGCGCGTCGACCTGGACGATCGCAAGATCGACTTCGAACTGGCCGACGAGAAACCGCGTCCGCAGAACCCCGCTCGGCGCAAGAAATCCCCTAGCGATGGTGCATCGGCACGCGGCAAGCAGGGCGAAGGGCAAGCCGGCAACGCGACGAAGAAGGAGCGTGACGGCAACAAGCCGCGTCGGCGTTCGCGAGGCGGCAAGGGCGGCGGCAAAGGTGACAAGCGTTGAATAGGCGCCATAGAGCGGGTAGTAGAGCATCATGAAAGCTAAACCTTCCCGGGCGCGTGTCGCGACACCCGAAGGCTTGGACGCCGTGTATGGTGTGCACGCCGTGCGGGCATTGTTCGAGCGAGGCCAGCCGCCACGAGAGCTCTGGTTGCAGGAAGGGCGTGCCGAGGCACGCCTTGAAAGCCTTCTGGAGAGCGCCCGTCAGGCTGGCATCAAGTGCGTCGGCGTCGCCCGCGAAACGCTCGATGGAGTGGCCAAGGGTGCCGTGCATCAAGGAGTGATCGCCTTCGCGCCACCGCTGCAGGCCGAGAGCGAGGAAGCGCTTTGGTTTCGCCTCGGTGCCTGGCAGCAGCCGTCTCTGCCGTTATTGTTGATCCTCGATGGGGTGACCGATCCACATAACTTCGGTGCCTGCCTGCGCAGCGCCGACGCGGCAGGTGCGCACGGTGTCATCGTACCCAAGGACAAGGCCGCGCCCCTCAACACCACGGTGCGCAAGGTGGCCTGCGGCGCTGCCGATGTCACGCCTGTCTATCAGGTCACCAACTTGTCGCGGGCGATGGCGCGCCTCAAGACGCACGGGGTATGGATCGTCGGTACGGCGGGCGAGTCGGCGCAGGACCTTTACGAGATCGACTTGGTAGGGCCGGTGGCCATTGTCATGGGCGCCGAAAGCAAAGGCATGCGCCGGCTGACGCGCGAGGGCTGCGATCTGCTCGCCAAACTGCCCATGGCGGGTAGTGTTTCCAGTCTCAATGTCTCGGTTGCCACAGGCGTGTGTCTGTTCGAAGCCGTGCGCCAACGCCATGACGCTTGATGCCTGGTTGGGCGAGACAAGTTGCATGCACGCGGGGTGATCACTACAATTGGTCGGCTTTCCGGGCATCGTTTTGCGTGTCTGGAAACATAGAGATTTTCTCTCCTTGCTTCTCGCGGTCCTGCAGCCTTGTATAGGTACTTGTGCATGACGGGCCTCGTGGAAGCTGTCAAACCGTAAGGAGCTATCATGCGTCATTACGAAATCGTGTTCATGGTCCACCCGGATCAGAGCGAGCAGGTGCCGGCCATGGTCGAGCGCTATACCGGGCTCGTTACCGAAAACGGCGGCACTGTGCATCGTCTGGAAGATTGGGGGCGTCGTCATCTGGCCTACCCGATCAACAAGATCCACAAGGCCCACTATGTACTGATGAACATCGAGTGCAGCGGCGAAACTCTCGACGAAATCGAGAATATCTTCCGCTTCAACGATGCCATCATCCGTAGCCTGGTGGTGCGTTGCAAAGAGGCGGTCACCGAAGCGTCTCCGATGATGAAGCCGGCTGAAGAAAAGACGCGTCGTCGTGAAGAGAAAAACGAGCGTCCGAACGTTGAGCGTTCCGAAACGAACGCTGATGCCGACGCCGAAGCTGAAGCCAACTGATTCGTACCTCTGGAGGATAAACCATGGCACGCTTTTTCCGTCGCCGTAAGTTTTGCCGCTTCACCGCCGAAGGCGTGAAGTACATCGATTACAAGGATCTTGATACCCTCAAGTCCTATATCACTGAAACCGGTAAGATTGTCCCCAGCCGCATTACCGGCACCAAGGCTCGTTATCAGCGTCAGCTGTCCACGGCCATCAAGCGCGCTCGTTATCTGGCGCTGCTGCCTTATACCGACAGTCACCAGTAAAACAAGGCGACTGGCGCGATGCAGGCACTGGCCCGTTGGGTAATGCGTGGTACTCCGCAGGCGGCGATGGTCACGTTGATTGCGGCGTTGATTCCCTGGTTGTTCTGGCTGAGTGCCGCCGTCGCCGCGCTGGTAACGTTACGTCGCGGTCTGGGCCCTGGCCTGCCCGTCTTGATTACCGCCGCGCTGCCAGCCGGCTGGTGGTGGGTGCAGGGGGATGCCGTTCCGCTTGCCAGCGTTTTGCTGGTGACGCTGATGGCGACCATACTACGCGCTCGGATGCGTTGGGGGGAGACCCTGATTGCCGGCATGCTGGTCTGTGTGGTGCTGGTCCAGTCCGGCATTTTCCTTCCTCCGGGTGGGGCGGGACCGCTGCTCGAACAGGTGCGCCAGAATTCGGCGGACGTCGATGCCATGCTCACCGAGATGAGTGCCCAGGGTGTGCCCAGCGAACAGTTGGCGGGCATGTTGATTGGCGGCGTGACAGGGCTAGTGGTACTGCTTGCGGCAGTCGCTTGTTTGGCACTAGCGCGTAGCTGGCAAGCCGGGTTGTATAACCCCGGCGGCTTTCGCAACGAGTTCCATGCGCTGCGCTTGAACACCAAGGAGCTTTTGCTGCTGGTAGGCGTTGGTGTATTGGGCGTGCTGGTATCCATGCCGATGGCGACGATGCTGGCGTGGATACCCTTGCTCGTGGCAGGCATTGCGCTGGTGCATGGTTGGATTGGATTGAAGGGGATGAGCGGGTTCTGGTTGGTCGGCTTTTATGCATTGCTGCTGACGACTTGGCCCACGATTCTGGTTGTGCTGTTGCTGGCCGTTGTCGATACTTTCGCGGATTTCCGCGCACGTTTGGCCGGCAACCACTGATGAGAGGTTAACGAGATGGATATCATTCTGCTCGATAAGATTGGCAAGCTGGGTAACTTGGGTGACCAAGTCGCCGTCAAGGCCGGTTATGGTCGCAACTACTTGGTGCCTTACGGTTTGGCCGTGCCGGCCACCAAAGAAAACGTTGCCGCTTTTGAAGCGCAACGTGCCGAGCTCGAAGCGCAAGCCGCAGAGCGTAAGTCCGAAGCCGAAGCACGCGCTGAACAGCTGGCTGAAATCGAGCTGTCGTTGGTCGCCAAGGCGGGTGATGAAGGCAAGCTTTTCGGCTCTATCGGCCCGCGTGATCTGGCTGACGCACTGACGCAGGCAGGCCTTGATGTGGTCAAGCGCGAAGTGCGTATGCCAGAAGGCCCGATTCGCCGGACTGGTGAGTACGACATTACGCTGCAACTGCACTCGGAAGTCGCTACCAGCGTGCGCATCGTGATCGTGGCCGAGTAAGCGATTACCGCCAAGTGACATGCCGGTATGGGGCGCGAAGGTTAACCTTCGCGCCCTTTTTGTGCCATGACCCACGGGCTTGGGGTACGTGAGACAGGGGCCATGAGGTGCAAAGGTATAGCCATCACGGCATCATGGGGGTGGCCGAAACGGTGACCGTCTGCACTTCACCGACCTTCGATATCGACCGGTCAGGAAACGAGCATGAGCGAATACGTCGAGCACGACCAGGAAACTGCGGCTCTCAAGGTGCCGCCACACTCGCTGGAAGCTGAGCAATCAGTGCTCGGCGGGCTGATGCTGGACAATAGCGCCTGGGATACGGTTTCCGAGCGTCTGACCGCTGACGATTTCTATCGCTACGAACATCGTCTGACCTTCAATGCGATGGCGCAGCTCGCCGAAGCAGGGCATCCGCTCGATGTGGTCACGCTCTCGGAGGCGCTGGAAAACCGCGATCAGTTGGAAGGCGTGGGCGGACTGGCTTACTTGGCCGAGTTGGCGCGCAACACGCCATCGGCGAGTAACATTCGTGCGTACACCGATATCGTGCGCGAGCGTGCCACCTTGCGCAAGTTGATCCAGGCAGCCAATCAGATCGCTGAAGGCGCCTTTGCTCCGCAGGGCCGGCCCTCTGACGAGCTGGTCAATGAAGCCGAGCGCCTGGTATTTCAGATCAGTGAGGACCGTCCCAAGACCGGTGGGGCGATCGGTATGAGCGACCTGCTCAGCAAGGCCGTCGATCGTATCGACGAGCTTTTCAACATGCAGGGCGAGATGACGGGGCTTTCCTCCGGCTTCCGGGATCTGGACGAGATGACGTCGGGGCTGCAACCGTCGGATCTTATTATCATCGCCGGACGCCCTTCCATGGGTAAGACGACATTCGCCATGAATGTGGTCGAGCATGCGGTCATCTCCAGTGACAAGCCTATCATGGTGTTTTCCATGGAAATGCCCGCCGATGCCTTGATGCTGCGCATGCTGTCCTCGTTGGGGCGTATCGATCAGACGCGTGTGCGCACCGGGCAACTGGAAGACGAAGACTGGCCGCGCCTGACCTCGGCGGTCAACTTGCTCAAGGACAAGCAACTCTTCATTGACGATACGGCAGGACTTTCACCCAATGAGATGCGCTCACGCACTCGGCGTCTGGCGCGCGAGCACGGTAACATCGGCATGATCATGATCGACTATTTGCAGCTCATGCAGATCCCCGGTTTTTCCGAGAACCGTACCGGCGAGATTTCCGAAATCTCGCGCTCGCTCAAGGCCTTGGCCAAGGAGTTCAACTGCCCGGTCGTCGCGTTGTCGCAGCTCAACCGCTCGCTCGAGCAGCGGCCCAACAAGCGGCCGGTGATGTCGGATCTTCGCGAGTCGGGGGCTATCGAGCAGGATGCCGACGTCATCGCCTTCGTCTATCGTGATGAAGTCTATAATCCTGACAACCCCGACAATCACGGCCTGGCTGAACTGATTATCGGCAAGCAACGTAACGGCCCGATCGGGACCGTGCACATGGCCTTCATCGGCAAGTACACACGTTTTGAGGATCTCGCTCCCGACAGCTACGGTCAGCATATGGACGAGTGATGATGGCCAGGCAAACATGCCGGTGTTGCCTTATAATGCCGGCTCGCAAGTGAACAGGAGGGGAGATGGCGAGCGGATTTCAACGTGGCAAGAAACGTACCCCTAAGCTCGAGGGGCGCGGTAAACTGGAAAGCGTCGAGCGTGAAGGGCCGTTCAAGGAATGGTTGGGGATGCCCGATCTCTACCGTTATTCTCTGGTCGTCGATGGTGAAACATACAGCTATCAGACTGAGGATGCCGAACTGCCTGTCGCGATCGGTGATCTAGTGGTGTTTCGCTACAAGGAAACCCGTGCGGGCAACTGGGTCGATCGTAACTCGCTCGGGGTGGCTATCGATCCATCCACGTACCAGCGTGATTCTTGATACATCACGTTGAGTGAACGCAGGGGCCGGTATGCCGGCTCCTGGCGAGAGGGGTTGTCGGGTCGGACCCCGTCTCATTGTTTGAGCGTTTCATATCCTTTCCTTCCTTTATGTATTTCCCTCGCCAAGTGTGCCAGTGGTGGAACTTCTTGCGCGGCGATACGTCTCAATGAGTGTATTTTTCCTCTTTTCAGTCAAGGTTTAGACGGATGGCACGCTCTTCGACGAGACGTTGATCACTGTCTTCGTCATACTTATTGCAACATTTCTGTCATCTGAACAAGGCAAGATGGACGTGCGCTGCGCTAAGTGGCGTATGTCTTTTCGAGTTTTATTTTCTCAGGGAGAACGTTATGGAAATCAAAGAGCTCAAACACTTCATGGATGCGGAGCATAACTTCGAGATTCGCGTCATAAGCCACGCAGGCAGTCGTCTGTACCGCGTCGAGATGGAGGACATCGAAGGCCAGTGCTACCCGCTGATGCGGCGTGGCAAACCGATGCTGTTTCGTGCCCTGGACGATGTCTATGCCGAGCTCAATCAGGCAGGAATCCATCGCGCCTATCTCGTACAGTGGGTGGCCCATGACGAGGTGATCGGTCGTGACACTCATTATCAGTCTCCGCTGACTTCGCGCGTGCCGTTGGTATTTTGACGTCCCACGCATGATTCATCCAACGTGCGTCCAGCGCTCCATTCACCCACCGCAATGCTGAATTTATAGCCCGGCGAGAAGCCGGGGCCTGGGTGCGAAGGCACCGGGCATTTCCCTCGCTTGAAGCCTCACTCCCCATAGTCTTTTGCATGCTGCCCTTGCCCATAGGGTGACGTCCACGTCAGCGTATCGAGAAAAGTCTCCGCCCGTTCGCGCAATGCCCGACGCTTCTCAGCCGGCATTTTGTTGAGCGTGCCGTAGATGACGCGCATGCGAGGATTATCAGCAAGCTGGTCGGCATGGCGTTCCAGAAAGCGCCAGTACAAGGCGTTGAGCGGGCAGGCATCGTCGCCTACGCTTTGTTTTGGATCATAGCGACACTGAGAGCAGTGATCCGACATGCGATCAATGTACTTGCCCGAG
>NZ_JARANY010000169.1 GCF_029889885.1 Chromohalobacter sp. 296-RDG | reverse complement strand
ATGGTCTTCCCGTCCATGATGGGGTTGGGCTCGGCGCCCCGCCACCCGTCGGCGCTCTACGAGTTTGCCCTGGAGGGTGTGGTGCTGTTCGTCGTGCTGTGGTGGGTCTCCACCCGACCGCGCCGACGCGGCATCGTCTCGGGGCTCTTCCTGGTGCTCTACGGCACCTTTCGCTTCGCGGTCGAGTTCGTGCGCCTGCCCGACCCCCAGCTGGGTTTCGTCGCCTTCGACTGGCTCACCATGGGGCAGCTGCTGTCCCTGCCGATGGTGGTGACTGGCCTGCTCCTGCTGCTCGCAGCTCGGTGCCGAGACCCGCTCGATGCAGTGGCCAGAACGAGCCGACCCTCGACGTGACCTCAATGCGATTCCCCTCACACCTCAAGCCACTGGGAGGCCACCATGGAGAAGAGAGCACAACACCGCCTGATGATGGTCTGGCTACCGCTGGCGGGCATCCTCGCGGTGGGCGGCTACCTGCTGGTGACCGGCCATCGATTGCACCTCTATCAGGCGTTGCCGCTGCTGCTGCTCGCCTGCCCCCTGATGCATCTCTTCCTGCACCGCCACCACGGTGGCCGTCACGACAAAGACGACGATAACTGAACCACGGCTAGTAGAGAACGGAGGTGGAGCATGTCACATCACGATCACCGCCCCGGCGTTTCACAAGCGTCACTGGTCACTCGCTCGCTGAAGCTAACACCCGGTGCATCAGGGCATATCGCGGCGGCGGTAACCGAGATCGACGCGCTGCGTGGCCTCGACCGCGTGTCCTACGACCCGGAACATCGCAAACTCCACCTTGCCTACGATGCCAAGCGATTGTGTATCGATGATATCGAGGTGGTACTGGCACGCCATGGCGTAGACATCGGCGCCGGACGCTGGAACCGGATCAAGGAGGACTATTACCGCTTCATCGACCAGAACGTGAAGGACAATGCCAAGCAGAAGCCCTGGAGCTGTCATTGACCTTGATGATGGCGAGGGGTGCCGATTGACCCTTGGGTTACACAAGGGCTCTAGGATGAGGAGTGATCACATTGCCGATGGCCAACCGCGCCCAGCAGATCGCTTCCCCATCACCAAGGCCGACACGCAAGGAGATGCATGGACAGATCGCCCCAGTACCAGAAGAACAGCCTTAGCCTTGTCGGAGCCATCGCCCTGGGAACCGGGGTAATGATCGGTGCCGGAATCTTCGCGCTGACCGGACAGATGGCCGAGATGACCGGCGAGCTGTTTCCCCTGGCCTTCCTCTCGGCGGCCATGATCGTCGGCTTCAGCGCCTACTCCTACGTCAAGATGTCCAATGCCTATCCTTCGGCTGGTGGCATCGGCATGTACCTTCACAAGGCCTACGGGCCCACGCTGCCCACTGCCTTCCATGCGCTGCTGATGTATTTTTCCATGGTGATCGCCCAGAGCTTCCTGGCGAGAACCTTCGGCTCCTATACCCTGGAGCTGTTCGATGGTGGTAACCGGTCGCTGCTGGTGCCGGCGCTGGGTGTCGGCCTGCTGATCGCCGCCTTCCTCATCAATCTCTCCGCCAACAAGCTGATCCAGGGCGTGGCGTCGGTGCTGGGGGTCATCAAGATCGGAGGCATCATCCTGTTCGGCGTGGTGGGCGTGCTGGTGGCCGACACCATCGGTATCCGGGCAACGGCCGAGGCGCCGGCACCCGAGGTCTCCGGGTTCCTGGGGGCTACCGCGCTTGGGATCCTGGCCTTCAAGGGGTTCACCACCATCACCAACAG
>NZ_JARANY010000168.1 GCF_029889885.1 Chromohalobacter sp. 296-RDG | reverse complement strand
GATGCATCTCGCCTGCGATGGCGGCTGGCAGGCCGTGGCCTGGGAACAGGAAGGTAAAGGCGGCCACCAGGCGCATGTCGCCGCGCTTTATCTCTTGACCCAGGTCGAGCCGGGGTTCTGCTGCCCGATCACCATGACCCACGCCGCCTATCCAGTGCTACGCCACGACACAGCCGTACTTCGCGAATGGGGACCGCGCCTGCTGGCAAACGATTACGACCCCCGCACCCTGCCCGCCGATGACAAGCGCGCGGCGACCTTCGGCATGGCGATGACCGAGAAACAAGGCGGCAGCGACGTGCGCCGCAACACCACCCAGGCGACACCCCAGTCGGATGGCAGCGCGCGTCTCATCGGCCACAAGTGGTTCTGCAGCGCGCCGATGTCGGATGCCTTCCTGACCCTCGCACAAGACGATGCCGGCCTCGGCTGTTTCCTGGTGCCGCGCTTTCGCCCCGATGGCGAGCGCAACGGCATCCAGCTGCAACGCCTCAAGGACAAGTGCGGCAACCGCGCCAACGCCTCGGCGGAAATCGAGTATATCGACGCCTGGGCACACCCCATCGGCGAGCCGGGGCGCGGCGTCGCCACCATTCTCGAGATGGTTCAGCAGACCCGACTCGATGCCGCCACCGCTCCCGCCGGCATGATGCGCCAGGCAACGCTCGAGGCCTGGCGCCACGTCCAGGGGCGCGAAGCGTTCGGTAAACGCCTCGCCGACCAGCCGTTGATGCAGCGCGTGATCGCCGACTTAGCGCTGGAAACCGAAGCCAGCTTGGCCCTGTGCATGCGCACCGCACGCGCCTTCGACGGCGCTGCCCACGACGACCACGAACGCGCCCTGGCGCGCCTGCTCCCCGCGCTGGCCAAGTTCTGGCACAACAAGCGTGGCCCAGCGTTCATGGCCGAAGCCATGGAGTGTCTCGGTGGTATCGGCTACGTCGAGGAGGCACCGCTGGCGCGGCTTTACCGCGAGGCGCCGGTGAATTCGATCTGGGAAGGTTCGGGCAATGTCATGTGCCTGGACGTGATGCGCGTGATGGCCCGCCACCCGGAAAGCATTGCTGCTCTGCGCCAGGAGCTCGCCTGGGCACGCGGCGCACACCCCGATTTTGACCGAGCGTTTGACGCCCTCGAGCGACGACTCAAGGCCACGCCGGACGTGCTGGAAGCGCAGGCGCGCTGGCTAACCCAACGCCTCGCGCAATGCCTGCAGGCCGCGCTGCTGTTGCGTCATGCGCCCACTGCCATCGGCGAGACCTTCTGTGCGGCTCGCGTCGGCGAGGAGACCTCACCGCTGTTCGGCGTCTTGCCGTCACATGCGCCGCTGGACGCCATCCTGGCGCGAATCGCGCCCTGAGAGTGGGCGCGCAGGCTCCTATCAACCAATGACGATGCGCAGCGCCAGGCCCAGCAGCAAGACGCCCGTTATACGGTTGATCCAGTGCGCACGTGCCTGAAGCCAGGGCAAAACCGCTGAATGCGAGAGCGCCAGTGCCACCAGCACGTACCAACCGGCATCGATCAATGTCGCGGTCGCCACGATCGTCGTCTTGGCCCCCACGCCCATGTCGGCGCTTACGAACTGGCTCAACAAGGCGACGAAGAAGAGAATCAGCTTGGGATTGGCCAACGCCACCAGCACGCCGTCTCGCGCTGCCACCCCAGGCCGGCTCGCCACGCGGCCTGTCTCCAGGGTGCCGCCCCGACCAGCACGCAACGCCTTCACGCCCAGCCAGGCCAGATACGCCGCCCCGCCCAAGGTGATC
>NZ_JARANY010000167.1 GCF_029889885.1 Chromohalobacter sp. 296-RDG | reverse complement strand
GATGCATCTCGCCTGCGATGGCGGCTGGCAGGCCGTGGCCTGGGAACAGGAAGGTAAAGGCGGCCACCAGGCGCATGTCGCCGCGCTTTATCTCTTGACCCAGGTCGAGCCAGGGTTCTGCTGCCCGATCACCATGACCCACGCCGCCTATCCAGTGCTACGCCACGACAGAACCGTGCTCGAGACATGGGGACCACGCCTGCTGGCAAACGATTACGACCCCCGCGCCCTGCCCGCCGATGACAAGCGTGCGGCGACCTTCGGTATGGCGATGACCGAGAAGCAAGGCGGCAGCGACGTGCGCCGCAACACCACTCAGGCGACACGCCAGCCGGATGGCAGCGCGCATCTCACCGGCCACAAGTGGTTCTGCAGCGCGCCGATGTCGGATGCTTTCCTTACCCTGGCCCAAGACGATGCCGGCCTCGGCTGTTTCCTGGTGCCACGCTTTCGCCCCGACAGCGAGCGCAACGGCATTCAGCTTCAGCGCCTCAAGGACAAGTGCGGCAACCGCGCCAACGCCTCGGCGGAAATCGAGTATGTCGATGCCTGGGCACACCCCATCGGCGAACCGGGGCGCGGCGTCGCCACCATTCTCGAGATGGTCCAGCAGACTCGGCTCGATGCCGCCACTGCGCCTGCCAGCATGATGCGCCAGGCAACGCTCGAGGCCTGGCGCCACGTCCAGGGGCGCGAAGCGTTCGGCAAACGCCTCGCCGAGCAGCCCTTGATGCGCCGCGTGATCGCCGACCTGGCTCTGGAAACCGAGGCCAGCCTGGCCTTATGCCTGCGCACCGCACGCGCCTTCGATGGTACCGCCCGGGACTCACATGAGCACGCCCTTGCGCGCCTGCTGCCTACGCTGGCCAAGTTCTGGCACAACAAGCGTGGCCCGGCGTTCATGGCCGAGGCCATGGAGTGTCTCGGCGGCATCGGTTACGTCGAGGAGGCGCCGCTGGCGCGGCTTTACCGCGAGGCGCCAGTGAATTCGATCTGGGAAGGTTCGGGCAATGTCATGTGCCTGGACGTGATGCGCGTAATGACCCGACACCCGGAAAGCATCGCCGCCCTGCGCCAGGAGCTCGCCTTGGCGCGCGGCGCTCACCCCGATTTTGACCGGGCGTTTGAGGCCCTCGAGCGACGCCTCAAGGCCACGCCGGACGTGCTGGAAGCGCAGGCGCGCTGGCTAACCCAGCGCCTCGCGCAATGCCTGCAGGCCGCGCTGCTGTTGCGTCATGCGCCCACTGCCATCGGCGAGACCTTCTGTGCGGCGCGCCTCGGCGAGGAGACCTCACCGCTGTTCGGCGTCTTACCGTCACACGCACCGCTGGACGCCATCCTCGAGCGAATCGCGTCCTGAGAGCGGTTGGTCACGCTCCCCTCAACCAATGACGATGCGCAGCGCCAGGCCCAACAGCACGACGCCCGTCGCCCGGTTGATCCAGTGCCCACGCGCTTGAAGCCAGGGCAAAACCCTCGAATGCGAGAGCGCCAGCGCCACTAACACGTACCAGCCGGCATCGATCAGTGACGCGGTCGCCACGATCGTCGTCTTGGCCCCCGCTCCCATGTCGGCGCTTACGAACTGGCTCAACAGGGCCACGAAGAAGAGAATCAGCTTGGGGTTGGCCAACGCCACCAGCACACCGTCTCGCGCGGCCACCCCAGGCCGGCTCGCCACGCGGCCTGTCTCCAGGGTGCCGCCCCGACCAGCACGCAACGCCTTCACGCCCAGCCAGGCCAGATACGCCGCCCCGCCCCAGGTGATC
>NZ_JARANY010000166.1 GCF_029889885.1 Chromohalobacter sp. 296-RDG | reverse complement strand
GGCTGCGATAGCCACAACTGATGGCGATATCGAGTACCTGCATTGGCGTTCGGCATAGCAGCAAGGCCGCGCGTTCCAGCCGCAGTGAGTCGCGATAACGGCCGGGCGAGACGCCGAAGAAGCGGTTGAAGTTACGGCGTATCTGCGCTTCTGAATACCCCAGATAATTGGCCAGTTCACGGATCGATGGGCTATCGCCTGACCGCTCATGCAGCCATATCTCGGCAGCCCGCATGGCATTGAGGCTAGTCGATAACGATGTCTCATACGCTGCCATACATACTTCCCCTTGGTTTTTTTGCAGCTTTATTGGTAAGTCATCTCTGACTCAACCTGTAAGATCAAGGTGATGATCGGAATTGCAAAGCCTGAAAGGGTGAGATCCCTAAGATGCTAAACAGCGAAATGATAGTACGAAATTCGAATGAAAAGCGTGGTTTATATAGAATATTTTATAATTTAACTAATAGTCAATTTTGTATATTGATTTCTCGTTAAGTAAGAGAAAATGGCCTTCTTTATTTCGTATAGGGTGGGGGATTGGGGTACGTTTATACGTTATTTTTTTGAATATTTGTATAAAAAACAGAGACTTATATTCGTCTTTATGTCAATAGGTTTACGGATAAGAAGAAAAAAGATGTAAGGGAAATTTATCTTTTATTTCGGATATCTCTTATGTATAGATTCCCTAATGATCGAATGAGATGTGAAAGTTATCTTCTTCTGGCGGTAAGAGGGCTTCTTAAGCAGTTCATTCAGGAGCATGGGCATGGACATCAATCTGCATAAAAAGGCCACCACGACACCCAAGATTCGTGCCGGGATCTAGGTGAAGCCCTCCAGCATCGACTGAAGAGCAGCAGAGACATCACCGACGTCTACGCTAAGGGGTAACTCGGGGTAAAGGATGACGGGCCTCATCTCGACGGCAGGAGGCCGCACGTATGATGAAGGGCATCAACAAGGCCGGGCCTTGGCTATGGTATCTCCTTGTGTTGGCTATCCTGCCGCTGGATGGGGCAGGAGTGGTCGAGGAGGACGTTCTAGTACCGTCTGCGACCGCGTCCAGCGCCATGCTCGTGGTGCCCGACGCGGTCGTTTCCCAGCGTCAATGGATCTGGAAGGCCTGCGCCCTGGCGTTGGCTGCACTGGTCATGGCGGGCCTCGCCATCTGGCTGGCGCGGTGGCGCAAACGCAAGCAACGTTTGAAGCGTCAGGCCCTGCGCAACGACCGTGTGACCGATCTGCCGGGGCGCGTGCTCCTTGAACGGCACCTGCAACGCTTCATGGACGACGTCTACGCCGTCTCGCTTTATTACTTGACGTTCGATGCCTTGCGTTACCTGCGCGCCCAGTTTGGGGTCCAATACGCCGATCTAGCGGCACAGAGCATTGCCGAGCGGCTGCGCGATACGTGCGGCGGCGTGTGTTATCCGGCGCGGCTCTCGGAAGACGTCTTCGTGGTCATGGCATCCGGTGCACACGATCCCAGCGCCATGGCCGCGCGTTATCAGGAAATGCTCTACGCGCCCATCGAGGTTCATGGCGTGCCATATCGGGTCGAGCCACGTATCGGGGTTGCCGTATCGCCTGAGCATGGCAAGACACCCGTGGCGCTGTTGCAAGCCGCGCAAGATGCCGCCGATCAGGTACTGGCCAGTGCCGGGACGGAACCGCAGCTATTCAAACCTGAGATGCTCAAGACCGCCGAGCGGCGGCGTTTCCTGGCGGAGACGCTGGCCGATGCCATGGAGCAGGAAGCCCCGTTCTTCGAGCTTTATCTGCAACCCCAATACCATCTCGCCACTCGACAACTGATG
>NZ_JARANY010000165.1 GCF_029889885.1 Chromohalobacter sp. 296-RDG | reverse complement strand
ATCCGCTGGTACAGCACCCGTGCTAGCGACTGGCTCACCACCAGGTCAAGGCGCATGCCCGTCGTATGGGACTGGAACCCGCTGGCGTGAAAGTCCAGGACCTCGGTTACCGCTGGGGCTCCTGCGGCAAGGGCCATCAGCTCTACTTCCATTGGAAGACCATTTTATTGCCGCGCCACATTGCCGAGTACGTGATCGTTCACGAGCTCGTCCACCTGCACGAGCCCCACCACACTCCGGCCTTCTGGCGCCGCCTGGAACGCGCCATGCCGGACTATGAGCAGCGCAAAGGCTGGCTCGCGAGGCATGGAATCGAGGTGGAGGGGGTTTAGGGTTCTGTAAACCACAACCCAAGGCTACAGGTTTGCTGAGTGAGCTGGTATCTGTAGTGGTCAAGCATGTTTAACCATTAACAGCCAGCTTCCAAAAATAATGATGACGTGAATAGCCGGTGCTGCCTAAAAGGGCAGCACCGGCTTTATATCGTGACTCGCCGTCACAGAACTCCCCGTTGCGTGAAGGACTCACACCCCTCGCTCCCTCCATATGTGATCTGCTCTTTCGCCATCTTTCCCTCTCTGTAGCCAAAAGGGGATTTCTAGAATGTGACGAAGTGGACATTACTGCTTTGGGGCAACATCGCCTAATTAAGGCATGACAGCAATACCTCTCTCAGGTAATGTCAATCCAAGTGTTATGGACGCTACTATGCTTGGGGATGAGTAATGCCAGCTTGCTCTTCGAATGTGTCCACGACGCAGCCAGGCAAGCACTGGAGCCGGCATCCAAGAGCGCCTGACGACCTGCTGTCGTGCCTTGGTAGCGATTTCCTGCTGCTCGTGCACGGCGCGACGTGTACTGGGCATCGTCGGCTACGCCTGGCTACTGATTAGCGACTACCTGCGCTACGAAAAGGAGTTGATCAAGCCGCAGGATATGAAGGATGTGGGGAGCTTGGCTGTTTCAGCGTATAAGTGCTGTATCAATCTCCTGCTGCTATTCGCATCAATACTTGATGCGCCGCCAGCCTCTATGGGCGAGTTGGCTGGCCTGGCTGAGAATAAGTAGGTCTAAAAATACGATGAATATCTGCCAGGGGATTCTTCTTTGCAGCGAGTTCGCCGCACGCATGCTCGGCCTGGACGGGGCTCTACAGGCGATGTGTGCCATGGCCGTCACGTATGACTAAGAAGCTACCTTCGCAAAGCAGTCTCACAGGCGAGAATAATGAGGCGGCTATCGACCCTGAGCAGACATGCAGGCAAAAGTGGCATGCTGGTTCAACCTTGTTATGCAGCCGGGACCCGACAGCTAGGGAAGAGGCCACATGATGTGACGAAGAGCCAATATTTCAGTAAAAGGAAGTTGCAGTGTTAGAAAGAATTCAAAAAATAGAAAACGTCGGTAACTACAGTCGAGCACTTGCTGGTGGCTTACTCCTTGGTCGCGTGAGTGTAATCTATGGTGAAAATAGAAATGGTAAGAGCACTCTTTGCGACATTCTTTACTCACTATCACTCAATGACCCTCAGTTAGTCCTTGATAGAAAATCAGTAGTTCAAGGTCAAGAGCCAGACGCTATCAATCCACAAATTGAGCTAAAGTTCTCCGATAGGCAGCAAGCCGTTAAGTTCAGAAGTTCTGAATGGGACTCCCAGCCAACTAAAGAATCCAATCTATATATCTTCGACCAGGGATTTATTCATCGAAATGTAATGGCTGGAACAAAGTACAGTCGTGAGAATTCAACTAACGTTTCAGGGTTTATCTTAGGTGAGAGCATAGCTGCTTTTGATGCCCTTGAAGTTCGCAATCAACAACTAAGAATTGATAGGAAAACGTTAA
>NZ_JARANY010000164.1 GCF_029889885.1 Chromohalobacter sp. 296-RDG | reverse complement strand
CCGACGTCCAACCTGTTTCTGGGCAGCGGGCTTTTCGATCGCCTCGCCACCCGTAACGCCGGCGTCATCACCTCGCTGGCCAGTGACGTGGGCGCCGGCACCGGGCTATGCGGCCTGACGACGCTGCAAGGCGCCTATCAGGTCGGTGCCTTGCTTGGCCAACCCCTGACCGCTTGGCAGGGGCTGTATCGGCTCACGCTGGGCAACGCACGGGCACTGCACCTCGATCACTGTATCGGGCGCGTGCACGCCGGATACGAAGCCGACCTGGTGGTGCTGGATCTTGCCGCTACACCTATTATGGCGCACCGTGCTCAGGTCGCCGAGACGCTGGGCGAACGGCTCTTCGCGCTGATGATGCTGGGAGATGACCGTTGCGTGTACGCCACTTGGGCCGATGGCGACCTAGTGCACCAACGTGATGCACATGATTGCCACGGAGCACCAATGGAGCGCACGCCTGCCTCATCATGAGGCGCCACCCCTTGCCAGCGCCCATGCATGCGGCGAGCCTGGCAATATCCCACACTTGGCACTCCTATTGCTTATGCATTGCAGCATGATTTTGTATACATAAAGCCCGCCGCATGTTCGGGCACAAGGAGCCAAGCCATGTCAGTCGATCAACCCCTCTACCGACTCGAGGATCGCCCCGGGCCCCTGGCCTCACTGCTCGCCGCCGTGCAACACGTACTCGCCAGCTTCGTGGGGATCATCGCGCCCAGCCTGATCGTAGGCAGCGCCCTGGGGCTCGGTCAGTACATGTCGTATTTGATCAGCATGGCGCTGTTCGTCTCGGGCGTGGCGACATGGGTGCAATCCCAGCGCCTCGGGCCGCTCGGATCGGGGCTCTTGAGTGTTCAGGGGACGAGTTTCTCGTTCGTGGCCGCGTTGATTGCCGCCGGCGAAACCGCGCGTGCCGGCGGCGCCAACGACGAAGCCGTCATCGCGACGTTACTCGGCGTCTGTGCCGTGGGCAGTTTCATCGAAATCGCACTCGGCGGCATGCTGCACCGCCTCAAGCGCATCATCACGCCCACCGTGACCGGCGTGGTCGTGACCTTGATCGGCCTCTCGCTGGTCAAGGTCGGCGTCACCGACATGGCCGGCGGGGTCGGCACCGAGGACTTCGGCAGCCTCTCCAACCTGGGTCTGGCGGCGCTGGTGATCGTCGTCGTATTGGCTTGTCAGATGTCCCGACACATCTGGCTGCGCATCGGCTCGGTCTTTTTCGGGCTCGTCATCGGCTGTCTCGTGGCCGCGTTCACCGGTCAGTTCGAAGGTGGTCCGGAGACACTCGAATGGTTCGCCCTGCCGCAACCGCTGCGCTTCGGTATCGGCTTCGACTGGACGGCCTTCGTCCCCGTGGCGTTCATCTTCCTGGTCACCGCCATCGAGACCGTAGGCGATCTCACTGGCACGTCACGCGCCTCGGGCGAACCCGTCAGCGGCCAGGTCTATCAACGCCGGATACGCGGCGGCGTGCTGGCCGATGGCGTCAACTCCTTGATCGCGGCACTGTTCAATACGTTCCCGAACACAACCTTCAGCCAGAATACCGGCGTCGTGCAATTGACCGGCGTAGCCAGCCGCCATGTGGGGCGCTACGTCGCGGTCATCCTGCTGTTGCTGGGGCTCATCCCTGCGCTCGGCACTCTGCTGCAGTTTATTCCACGTCCCGTGCTCGGCGCCGCGACGACCTTGATGTTCGGCCTGATCGCCGTCTCCGGCATCCGCATCCTCAGCGACCAGACGATGACCCGCAAGACGATCATGACCATCGCCGTGTCGCTGGGCATGGGGCTAGGTGTCCAGCTCGTCCCCGAAGCCCTCGCCGGGCTGCCCGAGACCGCCGAACG
>NZ_JARANY010000163.1 GCF_029889885.1 Chromohalobacter sp. 296-RDG | reverse complement strand
CGCCGCCTTTGGGGGCTACAAGAAGTCCGGCATCGGCCGCGAGACCCACAAACTGATGCTCGATCACTACCAGCAGGTGAAATGCGTACTGGTCTCCTACAGCGACGACCCCATGGGGCTGTATTGAGAGAGGGCTGTAGTCAGTAACCGCCATCCACGAAACTGAGTCGCGTCCGACTCAACCTTTGCCGCTTCCCCGGGAAGCGGCATTTTTGTAGGCGTGCCGTGTTGGAAAGTCAGGTTAGAGCTTATCTCGTTCCAACCAATAGCCAGGCTTGCGAGAGTGGTGGGCGACGGCGATTACGACTGTTTCTTCTGGCAACTCAATCACAACTATGTCGTACGGGAAGCGTTTCAGGATCAATCGTTTTGCACGGATATTGCCGGCTTCTTCGGGCAGAGGTGCTAGCGGGATAAGGTTTTCTTCAATAACGTCGATGGCGGCGTCAACGGCAGCAAAAAACTTGGTTCCGAGTCCAGGCTGCTCATATTCGTACCATGCTGCAGCCTCTATCGCTTCCTGCGAGGCATCTTCCAGTATCCGTACCGTTCTCACTATTACTGGCCTAATCTCGCCCGCATCTTGGATCGGAATTCTTCACGGTTGATAAGTGTCGCTTCTCCGCTTTTGACCCTGGAAGCACGGCGAACGATTTCATCGTTCCAGGCTTGCTCGACAGAGTCGTCACGGGGACCGTCCAGGCTCATTATCAGCTCGCGAGCCAGCGCTGCACGTTCCGACTCGGAGAGCGTCGAAATCTGGGAGCGTAGGTGGTCTAATGTTTCCGTATTCATGGTGCCTCCGCGAGTGGTAATACGATTATGCTAGCCCGATTCAAGGGCCCTAACAAGGCGGTCAACGGGACGCCAACGGCGCTCTACGTGGGCGTCCAACCCTCTCCGACTGGCGAAGTATTGCGAGAGCAGTGTCTAGCGAGGATTTGAGATGGACCTGTACTGGCTGTTCCTGATAATGGCAACGCTGACAGTGCTTAGCCCAGGGCCGGGTGTCGTAATGACCCTAAGCAACGCGCTGCGGTATGGCTTCATGGGGAGTCTCGGCGGAATATTCGGTATTGCCTTTGGCACTCTGCTCGTTGCGAGCATCTCCGCCTCGAGTGTCGGTGTGATATTGGCGACCTCGGCGGTTGCCTTTACGGCGTTGAAACTCCTCGGCGCCGCTTATCTGTTCTATCTGGGGATCCGTCTTTGGCGCTCTCCGTCGCTTACGTTCGCTGAACGGCCCACGCAATCGCTAGGCTTTCGCCGCCGCTTTCTCGAAGGGCTTACAATACAACTGACCAACCCCAAGGCCGTGTTTTTCTTTCTCTCGGTCTTTCCCCAGTTCATCAATCCACAGTGGAACTTCACCGCACAGTTCACGCTGCTGGTGCTGACGTACAGTACGCTGGTGATAGTGATTCATTGCCTGTATGCGTTCTTCGGCCAACAGGCGAAGGGGTGGTTCCGCTCGCCAACGGGGGCGCGCGTCGTCAATCGCATCGGTGGTGCGACCTTCATGTGCTTCGGGGCCGCCCTGGCCAGCGCAAAAAGGTAAGGTAGGAGACACGCCCTAGTCGTTACACGGGCTGGGCTTTCTCTCTGCCACAGCTAGCGGTTTCCAGCCACCACCGCTGCGCCGAAGTGGTGGTGGTGGCTTGTCGGAGCGCAGTACTTTTCAGACAGTGTCTACACCTTGCTGACGATCAGTGCGGCATTCACCCCGCCAAAGCCGAAGCCGTTGCACAGTACGTGCTGGCTGCGGTGCTCGCGTGCCTCGCCCGAGACGAAGTCCAAGTCGCTTAGATCCTCGTCGGCATTTTCCAGATTCAGGGTCGGGGGAAGCTGATCGTAAATGGCCGCCAGGG
>NZ_JARANY010000162.1 GCF_029889885.1 Chromohalobacter sp. 296-RDG | reverse complement strand
CGGCTGCGGCGGTCTCGTCGAAATCACGGTATTTGCCGGTGCCCACCAGCAAGCGTGAGGAGAAGACGCGACCGGCGACGGTCAATGGAATGTCCTGGCGCTGATCAGCGGACATGACGAACCTCCTGGCGTAAAGGGAGCCGCCGACACACCCGGGCCGCTATGCGGCCCCGCGCGTCGACGGGCGAGTAACATCAGCCGCCGCCGATGGCATGCACGATTTCCACACGATCACCCGGGGACAGGCGGATCTCGGCATGCTGGCTGCGCGGCACGATTTCCTCGTTGACTTCGACGGCGATGCGGCGCCCGGTCAATGCGAGCTGCTCGATCAACTCACTGATCGTCAGCCGGGACGCGAGCTCGCGCTGATCGCCGTTGAGCTGTATGTGCATGACGGCCTCTCACGTTAGCTGGGGAGAGACCGCCATTATAACGCCAAATGCCGTGCTCAAGAATCCTTGGGCGGCCATACGTCGTCATCCACTTGTTCGGGTCGCTTGAGGATCTTGGGATCGAAGCGCGGTTCCTTGACGCCTTCGCGACGCTGGCGCTCGTAGTCCTTGAGCACACGCATGGCGATCGGTGCCAGGATCAGGATCGCGATCAGGTTGGTAGTCGCCATCAGGCCCATGGAGAGATCGGCGAAGTCCCATACGAAGGTCAGTTGCGACACCGAGCCGATCATCACCATGGCCAGCACGGCCAGGCGCAACGCTTGTACCGCGCCCTTGGCATGGCGCTTGAACATGTACTCGATGTTGACTGTGGCGAACGAGAAGTTAGCGATGATCGAGGTGAAGGCGAACAGCAGAATCGCCACGGCGATGAAGATCTCACCGAAGCCACCGAAGTGATCTGCCATCGCGTCCTGGGTAAGCTGGATACCGACGATATCTTGTCCCGGCGAATTGGCCATCAACTTCTCGTAGACGCCAGAAAGCAGGATCACCACCGCCGTGCAGCTGCAGATGACCAGGGTATCGATGAACACGCCGAACGACTGCACTAGGCCCTGCGCGGCAGGATGCTTGACGTTGGCCTGGGCCGCCGCGTTGGGCGCCGAGCCCATGCCCGCCTCGTTGGAAAACAGGCCACGCTTGATACCGTTCTCCATCGCCGTCTTGATGGCATAGCCGGCCGCACCGCCCACTGCGGGCCCATAGCCGAAGGCACTCTTGACGATCAGCGCCAGCATCTCCGGCACCGCAGTAATGTTGAGCGCCAGCACCACCAGCGCCACCAGCAAGTAGGCAATGGCCATGATCGGCACGATCTTCTCCGCCGTGCGCGCGATGGACTTGAGCCCGCCATAGATGACCACGGCCACGACACCGACCAGAATCAACCCGGTGACCCAGTTGGGCATGCCGAAGGCCTGGTTCATGCCCTGGGCGATGGTATTCGCCTGGGCGCCGTTGAAGGCCAAGCCATAGGCCACCAACAGGAAGAAGGCGAACACCAGGCTCATCCAGCGCCAGCCCAACGTGCGCTCGATATAGTAGGCAGGACCGCCGCGATACACGCCGTCCTCATGGCGCTTCTTGTAGGTCTGCGCCAGAGTCGACTCGACGAACGAGGTGGCAAACCCGACCAGCGCGGTGATCCACATCCAGAAGATCGCGCCCGGGCCGCCGACCCACAAGGCGATGGCCACGCCGGCCAGGTTGCCAGTCCCCACGCGCGCCGCCAGCGACGTGGCAAACGCCTGAAACCCGCTGACGCCCTCGCCCGCGCCCCGGCTGTTGAAGGTCACGCGTGCCATGTGCCCGAACAGGCGAAATTGCATGCCGCGCGTCAGCACGGTGAACAACACCCCCGCGCCCAACAAGAGATAAACGAGAATATACGACCAGATGAAATCGCTGACAGGTGTCATCACCGCATAGATGGCGTCATGCAGCGGT
>NZ_JARANY010000161.1 GCF_029889885.1 Chromohalobacter sp. 296-RDG | reverse complement strand
GATGGTGGACGCTTCGGGGTACGCCATCTCGGCGTGACTCAGGGCGGTGCCGCCGACTGGGTGTCGTTGGGATGGGCCAATTGGCTGCTGGGTAACGCGCCGCAAGCCCCCGGTGTGGAAATTACCATGGGTGGCTTGATCCTGTACGCCGAGGTCTCGACGACGCTGGCCCTGACGGGGGCTGACCTGGGCGCGACCCTCGACGATGCGCCATTGGCGCCAGGAAATTGTGTCACTATCGCTGCCGGGCAGCGGCTGGCGTTCGAGAGTCCTCGGGCTGGCCTGCGCGCTTATCTGGCCTTTCCCGGCGGACTCGATGCCACACCGGTGCTGGGCAGCGTGGCCAGCACGATGCGCGAAAGTCTGGGCGGGCTCGATGGCCAGGGGCGCGTGCTGAACGAAGGCGATTGCCTGACATGGGCGGGGGATGACGCGGGACGCGAACGCACGCTGCCCTCGGGCGTGGGCACGTTATCTGGAGATGGAGAGTGCGTGACGTTGGCGCTGGTAGGCGGCGCGCAGATCGCCGATTTCAGCGGTGCCAGCGTATTCGAGGCCTTTAATACTGCTTGGACCATCGATCAGCGTGCCGATCGTATGGGGGTGCGCCTGACGGGTCCCGAACTGCGTTACCTGGGGGAGGGGATGGTCTCCGAGGGAATTCCGTTGGGCGCCGTCCAGGTGCCCGCCGATGGCCAGCCTATCGTGCTGCTCAACGATCGTCAGACAATCGGCGGCTATCCACGCCTTGGCGCATTGACGCCGCTGGCCTGCGCGCGCTTGGCGCAATGCCAGCCGGGCACCGAGGTATGGCTGACGCCGGTGGCGGCGGGGCAGGCGCGTGACGCGCATCTTCGTCAGTTGGCATGCTGGCGTTGATACCCGGAATCGAGATATTGGCATCTATAAGATAATTTATTTCCCTTTTTGCAAAGTAATTTGCAAATTCGGGGAGTGGCATCTAATCTGGAAGTAACATCACTCCAGGAGCCTGCCATGTCTGCCGACAATGCTGATTGGCCACCTCGTCGCTACGCCGATCTGCAACTGCTGGCGCTGCGTGCTCGACGCGGCGACGCCGCCGATCTGAAGCTTTCCGCCAAGGGGCTTGCATTACTCGAGGCTCTATTGGCCCAGCCCGAGGCGGTGAGCCTGTCGAGTATCTCGCAATTGGCGCAGCACCACAGCGTGAATCCTTCACGGCTGACACGGTTGTCACACGCCCTCGGCCTGGAGGGGTTCAAGGCGCTACAGGCGCTTTTCCGTGAAGATCTCAGCGATAGCGCCTTCTATTCCACACGTGCCCAGCGCCTGCTGGATTTCGGCGAGACGCCCCGGGCCGAGGGCGACGTGCTGGCCGACGACCGCGCGCTATGGCAGCAGGAGATGCAGAATCTCTCGGCCACCGTGGAGGCGCTAGACACGACGCAATTGTCCGATGCGGCAACCAATATCCAGAAAGCACGACGAATTCACGTCATCGGCCTGCGCGCCAGCTTCGGGGCTGCGCATTACCTGGCGTATTACCTCGATTATCTGCGCGACGGTGTGCACCTGGTCTCAGGGAACGCTGGCGTCAGTGTCGAGCAAGCATTGCGGCTGGGCGAGGACGATCTGGTGATCGGTATCGCCTTTCGGCCCGAGTCGCGGATGAGCACCGACTACTGCCGGCTGGCGGTGGAGCAGGGCGCCTCGCTGCTGGCGTTGACGAATCATTCCAGCTCGCAGCTGGCGACGTTGGCCGCGTCCACATTGCTTGCGCCGGCCGAGGGTGCTTTCTTCTTCAACCCCATGAGTAGCCTGTTCATGCTCGTCGAGTTGTTGCTGTCCCGCGTGGCCCGCGAGATGGGGCACGACGCGGTGCTCGCCCTGCGCCAGCGCGAGGCACTGATCTCGCGTCTACACGTCGAGTGATGTACTCGCCTTAACATCGTTTCTCTG
>NZ_JARANY010000160.1 GCF_029889885.1 Chromohalobacter sp. 296-RDG | reverse complement strand
GTGCGGAAAGTTCGGATTCCTCGAAACCGTCGGTGGCGAGGATGGCGACACGTTTACCTGACTGCGATTGACTCATCGTGACCTCCTGGTCGTGATGCTTCATGGATGACAACAGCCACCACCGGGCGATCCTAGTCCGGTATCAGGCGGCTTCACTGATTGAGTTTGGGCCATCAATGCGGGACTTCAAGCCCCGGGCCGCTTGCGTCATGCGGCGGAGTGGGGGAAGGTGGCGCGCGAAGTGTTTAATCGAGTATCTAGTCGAGAGTTTTCACTGAACGCTTCAATCGAAAGTTTTCCATTGCCGGTATCACGCCCATGTCCAGCACGTTCCCTGTCGCTTATCTCCTCCCCCTTGCGGCTGTCCTGGCGCTCGCCGCGCTGACGCTCGGTGTGGCATGGCGACGTGAACGCACGCGTCGCGAAACGGCCGAGCACGAGGCCGAGCGTGCCCAGCGTCACTATGCCGAAACCGAGGAAACACGTGCTCGGTTGGAGCGCGAGCTGGCTCAGAGCGATGCCCAACTGGACGCCGTACGCGAGCAGAGCCTCGAGACCCAGCGCCTGTTGGGGCAACGCGAACGCGATCTAGACGACCGCCAGGAGCAACTCGCGGCGCTACGCGAACGGTACGGTCGCCTGGAAACGCAGCTCGAACAGGAGCGCTCCCATCATGCCGAGAAGCTCGCCCTGCTCGAGGAGGCGCGGACACGTCTCACCAAGGACTTCGAGGCGTTGGCGGGTCGGATCTTCGAGGAACGCCAGCAAACGTTCAATACCCAGAGTCGCGAGAATCTCGAGGCCATGCTGGCGCCGTTTCGCGAGCAGGTCGGCGACTTCCGGGCGCGCCTGGAGGAAATCCATGGCCAGTCGCTGCGCGAGCGCTCGACCCTCAAGACGCAGATCGAGCATCTGTCCACGCTGAATCGCCAGATCACCGAGGAAGCCGCCAACCTGACGCGGGCGCTCAAGGGCGACAAGAAGATGCAGGGCGATTGGGGCGAGGTGATACTCGAATCGGTGCTCGAGCGCTCGGGGCTGCGCCGTGATATCGAATACAAGCGCGAGGTCTCGGTGGAGGGCGAGTCGGGGCGTCAGCGCCCCGACGCGGTCATCTACTTGCCCGACAATCGCCACCTGATCGTCGATGCTAAGGTCTCGCTCAACGCTTACGTGCGCTACGTCAACGCCGAGGATGACGCGACACGCGCACAGGCATTGAAGGCGCATGTTCAGGCGGTACGCACGCATATCGACGCGCTCTCCGGGCGTGACTATTCGCGCTTGCCGGGGCTCAATTCGCCGGATTTCGTGTTCCTGTTCATGCCCGTCGAGCCGGCGTTTGCGGTGGCCTTCCAGCACGATGAAACACTCTTCCAGGACGCCTTCTCGCGCGACATCGTGGTGGTCACGCCGACCACGCTGCTGGCGAGCTTGAGAACCGTGGCCAGTCTCTGGACGCTGGAGCGCCAGAACGATAACGCCCGGGTCATCGCCGCCCGGGCGGGCAAGTTGCTCGACAAGTTTCGTGGCTTCGTGGATAGCCTCGAGGACGTCGGCCGCCATCTGGAGCGCGCCGACAGTAGCTACCGGCAAGCGATGGGGCGCCTTTCAACGGGGCAGGGGAGCCTGGTCAGCCAGGCGCTGATGCTCAAGCGTCTTGGCGTGCGCATGAAGCGCGACCTGCCGACGCATCTGACCGAGCAGGTGGACGCCGAAGAACTCGACGACATGGCGGACGACGAGCCCGACGCTGAAGATAGCTCTTCCAGCGACGAGACACGTGGGGAGTCCTAACGACACCGCCCGGCACAAGGCCGGGCGGTGTCTTGAACGGAATGACGTAGCGCGAATCAGCCCAGGTAGGCGCTGAGCATCCACACGGTTTTTTCCTGCTCGCGGATGTAGTCGCTCATCTGCGAAGCGGTGCCTTCGTCGTCGGCATCGGCGGCCATGGAATTGAGCTCGCGCTGCAGTTCGAGCAGTGCCTGATAACCC
>NZ_JARANY010000016.1 GCF_029889885.1 Chromohalobacter sp. 296-RDG | reverse complement strand
CATAAGTTGCAGCTGGAACAATCCGTGAAAGTTCGAGCCTTGCTCGTCATCACCGGCGCAGGCATAGAGCAAGCTGCCCAGCGCCAGTAGCGACGTAAGCATCACCATCAGAGCGGACAGACGGTCGAGTACTAGAATGATGCCGAATGGCGGTTGCCAGTCGCCCAGGGCGTAATAGCGAATGGTATCGTCGGTGCTTTCGATGACCAGCAAGATCCCCACTACTACCAGTGCGATCGTGGAGATCACGTTGGCTGTGCGGCGTAAGGTTAGCGCGCCGCCGCGATGGATCAGTAATGCCACTCCAGTGAGCAGCGGCAACAGAACCGGCAGAATGATCAAGTGCTGCATCAGGATTTGTCCTCCCGCGGTTCGTCGACACGGTTGCCGTTGACGTGATCGCTGCCCACGTCACCGCGCACGCGCATGGCGAGGATTACCGAGAAGGCGGTCATGGCGAAGCCGATGACGATGGCGGTAAGCACCAATGCCTGCGGTAGCGGATCGGCATAATGACCGGCGCTATCGCTGATCACGGCCGCACCGTCGGTAGTCAGTCCTCCGGTGGAGAACAAGAACAGGTTGACGGCATAGGACAATAACGTCAGGCCGACGACCACGGGAAAGGTGCGTCCGCGTAGCGCCAGGTACAGTCCGCTGGCGGCCAAGATCCCCGTGGTGGTCGCGAATAGCGCTTCCATCACGCTTTCTCCTTCTGCTTGGAGGGGCGGTGCGAGGTGGTCACCTTGCCCAGATTGGCAAGGATCATCAGCGTGGCACCGACCACGGTAAGATAGACACCGAGATCGAACAGCATGGCCGTGGCCAGCTCCACGTCACCGATCAGCGGGATGTGGAAGTGGCCGAAGGCCGAGGTCAGGAACGGATACCCGAAGATCCAGCTGCCGACACCGGTCAGCGCGGCGATGGCGACACCGGCGACGGCGATTGGCTGATACTGGAACGACAAGCGTTGCTGGGCCCATTCGACCCCATGGGCGATATACATCAAGATCAGCGCCACCGCCGTCACCAGCCCCGCGATGAAGCCACCGCCCGGCGCGTTGTGGCCGCGCAGGAAGATGAAGACCGAGACCAGAAAGGCCATGGGCAGCAGCGACTGGGAAACCGAGGCCAGGATCATCGGATAGCGATCTGGTGACCAAGGGCGTCCTTCGCTATCGCTGGAGGGCATGAACAGGCGCAAGCGATTGAGTAGCTTGTAAATGCCGATCCCTGCGATGCATAGCACTGTGATTTCGCCCAGAGTATCGAACCCACGGAAGTCGACCAGAATCACATTGACCACGTTATGCCCGCCGCCGCCGGACACGCTGTGCTCGAGGAAATAGTCGGAAATCGAGTTCAAGGGGCGTGTCAGCAGGGCATAGTTGAGACTCGCTACCACGCCGCCGAAGCCCGCTGCCAGCAGGACATCGCGTACGATACGCGATGCACTCGACTCTTTGGGCGTTTTCTGCGGCAGGAAGAATAGCGCCAGCATCAAGAGAATCACCGTAACCACCTCGACCGCCAACTGAGTCAATGCCAGGTCGGGGGCCGAGAAGCGCGCGAAGATCAGCGATGCCATCAACCCGACCACCGAGAGCATGATCAGTGAAATCAGGCGGCGGCGATGCAAGAAAGCCGTCGCCAGTCCGGCGAAGCAGGTGATTACGGCACCGACGATGAGTAAGGGATCGGCCTCCTGAACGCCCAACTCGCCTTTCAAGGCCTCGATTCCCATCAAGCTCATGCCAGACACGACCAGGGCGCTGATCACCACCCACAGCATGTAGCGCTGCAGCGAACCGTTTTCGAGGGTATCGATGGCCCACTGAGTGAAGCCCACCAGGCGCTGAACGGCGCCCTCGAAGATTGCCAGCGAGTCGCGCGCCGGGAATTGGCGGTGGAAGGTGAACAGATGCTGGCGCAGCACATACACTATGAGACCGCCGGTCAGGGCGATCGCGCTCATCAGCAAGGGCAGATTGAAACCGTGCCAGATGCTGAGGTGAAGCTCGGGGGCGGGTATCGTCAAGGACGCATCGGCGGCGGCCGTCAATAGCCCCGTGGCGGTGAAGGCGGGGAAAAGCCCGATGATGATGCACATGATCGCCAGTACCAGAACGGGCAGGCGCAAGGGAAACGGTGCTTCGTGTGGCGTCTTTTCCAGCTCGCGCGGCCTATTACCGCCGAAGAAAGTATTGCGCACGTAGCGTAGCGAATAGGCGGCGGCCAGGATGCTCCCGATAGTGGCCAAAGCGGGGATCAGCCACGCCAGGCCGCCGAGAAGCGGCGTCTCAAGCGTCTCGGCAAGCATCATCTCCTTGGAGAGAAAGCCATTGAGCAAGGGAAAACCGGCCATAGAGGCCGCGGTGATGGTGGCCAGCACCGTGGTCATCGGCATATAGCGCCACAAGCCCTTGAGCTTGCGAATATCCCGCGTGCCGCACTCATGGTCGACGATGCCAGCGGTCATGAACAGTGCCGCTTTGAAAGTCGCGTGATTGAGAATATGGAAAAGGCCGGCGACCACTGCCATCTGGCTGTTGAGGCCGAACAGCATGGTAATCAGCCCCAGATGGCTGACCGTCGAATACGCCAGAATCGTCTTGAGGTCGAGCTTGATCAGCGCGAAATAGGCGCCGAACAGCATGGTCACCAACCCGGTCAGACTGACCAGGTACAGCCACTCTTGCGATCCGGCCAGCGCCGGATGCATGCGGGCCAGCAGGAATACCCCGGCCTTGACCATGGTCGCCGAGTGCAGGAAGGCCGACACCGGCGTCGGCGCGGCCATGGCCTGGGGAAGCCAGAACTGGAACGGAAACTGCGCCGACTTGGTGAACGCGCCAAGCAGAACCAACAGCAGCGCTGGCAGATAACGTGGATCCGCGAGGATGACATCGCGGCTGTCGAGCACTGTCTGCATGTCGAAGCTGCCGACGATCTGGCCGATCAGAATAAAGCCAGCAAGCAGTGCCAGCCCTCCCATGCCGGTGACGGCCAGCGCCATGCGAGCGCCCTTGCGTGCGGCTGACTGATGGCTCCAGAAGCCTATCAGCAAGAATGACGACAGACTGGTCAACTCCCAGAACATCCATAGCAGGATAAGGTTGTCGGCCATCACGATGCCCAGCATCGAGGTCATGAAGAGCATCAAATACGCATAGAAGCGCGGCATGTTGTCCGCTGCGGACAAATAGTGACGCGCATAGAGGATGATCAGCAGTCCGATTCCCAGGATCAGCAGCACGAACAATAGTGAGAGGCCATCGAGGCGGAAGGCGAGATCCAGGCCCAAGGCTGGCACCCATGAGAAGGCCATGCGTGGAACCTCGCCGACGAGCACGCCGGGCGTCTCGCGTAATGTGACCAGCAGTGCAATGAATGGCATCGCGGCGGTCAACAAGGCGCATCGATGGCGTCGCTGGTTCGAACTCAGCAATGGCAGAAGACTGCCGAGCAGCGGCAACAGCACGATCAGTAGCAATGACATGCAACTTGCTCTTGTCGTTTAACGTTTGAGGGTACCCGCGACCTTCCGGGCGGAGGTTCGGATACGCGTATAGACGGCGGCAGCGCGAACGTCAGTCGCGCACGACGGGAGGGTCCGTCAGATAAGGGCGTCTAATACCTCGGGGTGCCAGCATCCAGGCAGGGGTGCGGTCGGTTGCATCGCCGGTTGGCATGAGTGACAGACGATGGGCACCGTAATGGCAGGGCATGCGCAGCGGCAGGCAGCCGGGCAGGGAGTGTCCTGTCATGGTGTCTCTCCTCCTTCGGAACGCTTCGGCGCGAAGCTGTGTGGACAGCGGCTTTTATTGATTGATGATTTGCTGCGTCGGGCGCCAAAACGGGATGGTTGATCGAATGTACCATGTCCCTTCCTGGCCTCGCCATAGCCTGGACGGCGAAAGATGCAGCGGTGCATGTTTTTCAGAGCATAGGGACTCTGGTGGCGGCGGCGTCGCCTAGGTAGCATGATCGTCTCCGACAGCCGTGCCTGTCGGCCGGGTTCGGCCCGCGTTTGGCCTCAGCGTCGTCATTGACAAGGATCGATATATGAAACGACCCATTTGCAGTCTCGTATTGGGGCTTTTCCTGGCGGGATGCCAAGGTACGGCGACCAGCGATACGACGGCCTCTTCGGCCCGGGTCGATAGCGCGCCGAAGAAGGTTCCCAGTGCCGGCGTAGCTAAGGCCTCGGGCGACGAAAAAGCGTCGCCCCGGGATTTCACTGCCTGGGTGGAGGACTATCGAGCGTATGCGGCGAAGCAGGGGATTGACGCCGTGACGCTGGCGGCGGCCTTCGACGATGTCCGCTTTCAGCCGCGCATCGTTGAGCTCGACCGTTCGCAACCGGAGTTCTCCCGGCCTGTATGGGCGTATCTGGACACGGCGGTCTCCGATCAGCGCGTCCGCCAGGGGCGTGCGAAACTCGACAACCACCGCGATGCCGCGATGCATGCGGAGAATCGCTACGCGGTGCCGGCCGAGATATTGACGGCGATTTGGGGCGTGGAAAGCAACTATGGCAGCTACTTTGGCCACTTTTCGACCATCGATGCGCTGGCCACGCTGGGGTTCGAAGGACGGCGCCAGGACTTCGCCCGTCGCGAATTGCTTGCGGCCTTGAAGATTCTGCAAAACGGCGATATCGACCGCGAGCACATGCGTGGCTCGTGGGCGGGTGCCATGGGGCACACGCAATTCTTGCCGTCGAGTTTCCTCTCTTATGCCGTTGACGCCGATGGGGATGACCGGCGTGATATTTGGGGTAGCGTGGACGACGTTATGGCCTCGACCGCCTATTACCTCGAGCAAGCCGGTTGGCGAGCCGGGCAACCTTGGGGGGTGGAAGTCACGCTGCCCGATGACTTCGATTACGCTCAGAGCGAGCTCTCGGTGCGTCACTCCAGCGATGAATGGCGCTCGCAAGGCGTGCGTGCACGCGGTGATGCGTGGCCGTCGTTCGACGAAGCCTCGGTGATTGCCCCGGCGGGCGCACGCGGCCCAGCGTTTATGGTGGGCTTCAACTTTCGAGTCATCATGCGCTATAACGCCTCTACCAGTTACGCCTTGGCTGTCGCGATGCTGGCAGAACGTATTGCAGGTGGTGACGGTATTCAGGGCGACTGGCCGCGCGATCTCGAACCGCTGTCGCGCACTCAGATCAAGGAAATGCAGCGTCGACTCAACGCGCTGGGCTTTTCCACCGGCGGAGCGCCTGATGGCATTGTGGGCCCCAATACGCGGGGCGGTTTACGCGAATTCCAGCGTAGCCACGGCATGACGCCGGATGGCTTCCCTACGCATGCCTTGCTCGACAGGCTGCGCGACACCGAAAAGCGGTGAACGCGCCGTGGCTTGTCGCGTTGGCCACTAGGAAGAGTGGTGCGAGGGTGTCGTACTGGCGTGTTGGGCAGAGCGGCGTTAGAAAAGCCGCGCAAGCAGTGCGGTCACGGCGGTTTCGACGCGCAGGATGCGCTCCCCTAGATGCACGCCTTCGAAGCCGAGGGCCTCGAACCGCTCGACTTCGTAAGGCACGAAGCCGCCTTCGGGGCCGATGGCCAACGTGACGGGTTCATCGAGGCTGCGCGGGCAGATAGTGGTCATACCGGGATGCGCGATCAACGCGCGATGCCCACTCAACTGCGTGGGCAGTCGATCCTCGACGAAGGGTTTGAAACGTGGCTCGAATGTCACACATGGCAGATGCGTGTCGCGTGCTTGCTCGAGTCCGAGGATGAGATGATGGCGGATCTTCTCGGGGGTCAGTTCCGGCGACTGCCAGTAGCTTTTTTCGACGCGTCGAGTATGCAGCAGGGTAAGCTGTTTCACCCCGAGCGTGGTGACATGCTCGAGCGTGCGGGCCAGCATGCGTGGACGCGGCAGCGCCAGCAGCAGGTGAACCGGCAGCGGCGCAGGGGGCTCGCGATCCAGGGTCACCGTGAAGGTGGCGCCCGTGTCATCCAGCGATTGTAGCCGCCCATGCCCCAGCGCGCCGCCCACCAGACCCACACTCAGCTCGTCGCCGGGCACGGCGCGATGTATGTCGCGCAGGTGGCGTAGGCGTACGGGATCGCTCAGGTGCATGCGTTGGGCATCGAGGCGGTCGTTGTCGTCGAAGAGGATGAGGTTCATGGAAGCTCCGCGAATGGCGCGCTTAGTCTACTACCATGCCCGCTTGCTGTCGTGGGTGGCTTGCGCTGCTTCAATGTCGGTGCACAATGACTTGAAAGTCTCATTGAAGACGGTGTGATACGCGAAATTCAGATGCGGAACGGCGATATGCCGGAACGCTGACACCTTGCTCTGTCGTGGCGCACGCTTTCTGCCATAATAGTTCGATCTTTTTCGTCATAGCTCCATAAGGTCTTATCCAGATGAAGGTTTTGATCATCGGCGGCGGTGGCCGCGAGCACGCACTCGCCTGGAAGGCGGCTCAATCCCCACGGGTCGATGCCGTCTTCGTGGCGCCGGGTAACGCCGGCACGGCGCGCGAGTCGAAACTCACCAACGTGGATATCGCCGCCACCGACCTGCCGGGGCTGGAGAATTTCGCCCGCGACAATGGCGT
The DNA here is from genome assembly GCF_029889885.1 of Chromohalobacter sp. 296-RDG. Classification (GTDB taxonomy): domain Bacteria; phylum Pseudomonadota; class Gammaproteobacteria; order Pseudomonadales; family Halomonadaceae; genus Chromohalobacter. The sequence continues at coordinate 59,081 of NZ_JARANY010000016.1, read as the reverse complement.
GGAGCTGACCATCGTTGGTCCAGAAGCGCCGCTGGTCGAAGGTGTCGTTGACCGTTTTCAAGCGGCGGGGTTGGCTGTCTTCGGCCCCACTCAGGCTGCTGCTCAGTTGGAGGGCTCCAAGGCGTTCGCCAAGGACTTTCTGGCCCGACATGCGATTCCCACTGCCGCCTATGCCACCTTCACCGATATCGAACCGGCACTGTCCTACGTCCGCGAACAGGGGGCGCCGATCGTCATCAAAGCCGATGGTCTCGCCGCCGGCAAAGGGGTGATCGTAGCCATGACGCTGGAGGAGGCGGACACGGCGGTGCGCGACATTCTCGCTGGCAATGCCTTCGGCGATGCCGGTGCTCGGGTGGTGGTCGAAGAGTTTCTACAAGGCGAGGAAGCCAGCTTCATCGTCATGGTGGATGGTGAGCACGTGTTGCCCATGGCCACCAGCCAGGACCATAAGCGTGCCGGCGATGGCGATACTGGCCCCAACACGGGAGGCATGGGCGCCTATTCGCCGGCGCCTGTGGTGACTCCGGCGGTCGAGCAGCGCATCATGGATGAGATCGTTCTACCCACCGTGCGCGGCATGGCAGCCGAAGGGCGCCCCTATACCGGCTTCCTGTACGCTGGGTTGATGATCTCGCCGCAAGGTGCGCCCAAGGTGATCGAATACAACTGCCGCTTCGGCGACCCGGAAACCCAACCCATTCTGCTGCGCTTGAAGTCGGATCTAGTGGCGCTGTGCCTGGCGGCGACACAAGGGCAGCTCGTGGCTCAGCAATGCGATTGGGACACGCGCGCGGCGGTGGGTGTGGTCATGGCGGCCGGCGGTTATCCCGACGCCTACCGCAAGGGCGATGTCATTGAAGGGCTGGACGGCGCCGAGGCCGTGGGCTGCAAGGTGTTTCACGCCGGCACCGCCTTGCGCGACGATGGTCGGGTCGTGACCAGCGGTGGCCGCGTGCTATGTGTGACGGCCCTGGGGGCACGCGTCACGGTGGCGCGCGAGCATGCCTACGAAGGCGTGGCGTCGATCGACTGGCAAGAGGCGTTGTACCGCCGTGACATCGCCCATCGTGCGGTGGCCCGGGAGCGCGACGCCGGCGCATGAGACGTTCGGCATGCCGCTCTACCAACGATAAGCGACGAGCAGGGTAACGCGACATGGAAGCTGTACGATCGAGCAGTGTCGAGCGCGCGGTGAGTATGTGCCGTGTGTCGAGAATTACGCGAGCCAGAGAGATGCGTCATGTCGCGTGAATATCCGATCATTGCGGTGACCGGTTCCTCAGGGGCCGGCACCACGACCGTCAAGCGGACGTTCGAGCGCATGTTCGCGCGTGAGGACATTCACGCGGCGTTTGTCGACGGTGATGCCTTTCATCGCTACACGCGCGATGAGCTGGCGCGCATCTTCGAGGAGGAGCCCAGCCGCAAATCCGAACTTTCGCATTTTGCGGTGGATGCCAATCTGCTCGATCGCCTCGAGGGCCTGTTTCAGGAATACGGCGATCTGGGCATGGGCATGCATCGTCATTACATCCATGCCGAAGACAAGCAGTATATCGAGGCTGGGTATCAGGTGGGCACGTTCACCGAGTGGGAGCCAGTGCCTGGTGGCACTGACCTCTTATTCTACGAAGGCCTGCATGGTGGGCTGGTGACGCATGAATACGATATCGCCAAGCATGTCGATCTGCTGGTCGGGGTCGCGCCGACGATGAATCTCGAGTGGATCCAGAAGATTCATCGCGACACCAATCTGCGTGGCCATTCCCAAGAGTCGGTGATCGATACCATTCTGGGACGCATGCACGATTATGTGCGTTATATTCAGCCGCAGTTCTCGCGTAGTCACATCAACTTTCAGCGTGTGCCGACGGTGGATACGTCCAACCCCTTCGAGGTGCAGGATATTCCCACCGATGCCGAGTCCATGGTGGTGATTCGCTTTCGCGACCCGCATTCGGTGGATTTTCCGTATCTACTGACCATGATTCGCGACTCTTTCATGACACGTCCGCATACTCTGGTCGTGCCGGGCGCGCGCATGTCGCTAGCCATGGATTTGATCCTGGCGCCGTTGGTGACGCAGTTATTGGATCAGCGCCGCTTTCGTTGAGTATTTTGCAAGCGAGGCCCGGACGGCTATTTTTACATCGACGCGAAGAGGAAGGGTCATGGATTGTCTGTTCTGCAAGATGGTGAATCGCGATATCGAGCCCGATATCGTCTACGAGGACGATCATGTGGTGGCGTTCAACGACATCAATCCCCAGGCGCCCACGCATGTGTTGATCATCCCCAAGAAGCACATCGCTACGCTCAACGACATCGAAGAGAGCGATCTGGCGTTGATCGGGCGGCTACAGCATACCGCCGCACGTCTGGCGCAGGATCTCGGTTTTGCCGAGGACGGTTATCGCGTAGTGATGAATTGCAATGACCATGGCGGCCAGTCGGTCTATCATGTGCATATGCATTTGATGGGCGGTCGTCGCTTCACTTGGCCAGCGGGCTGACCGTAACGCGCCAGCATATTGCGCGTTTCTCCCAGCGATGGACGCATTGATGCTGCCGGGCCACTCGCTCCTCGAGTGGCCCGGTTTCACGATGGTCGCGCTTTTTATACTCCGCTTCGTTGCATGGAGACTCCTACATGTCCCGCCAGCTTTCCCGCACCGATAACTTGATCCAGCAGTTCGATACCATCCTGCGCACGCTAGTGCCGCACGCCGCCGGTGCCTCACGCGCCAACCCCGCCGTGGGCACGCAGGACGCCGAAATGACCGACGCCGAGCGTCGCCATGCTGCGGGGCTGATGCGTATCAATCATACCGGCGAGGTGTGCGCCCAGGCGCTCTATCAGGGGCAGGGGGCAACCGCCAAGCTGCACGAGACACGTGATCAAATGGAGCAGGCGGCGGCCGAGGAAATCGATCACCTTGCCTGGTGTGATGAACGCTTGTGCGAGCTCGATGGCCGGACAAGCTATCTCAATCCGGCGTTCTATGCGGCGTCTTTCGGTATGGGCGCGTTGGCCGGCAAGCTGGGCGATAACATTAGCTTGGGCTTCGTCGCCGCCACCGAAGAACAGGTCGGCCGGCACCTCGACGATCATATGCACAAGCTGCCGTATGGCGACAGGCGCTCGCGGGCAGTGCTCGAGCAGATGCGCACCGACGAAGCGCATCACGAACGTTGGGCGCTGGAGGCGGGCGGCTCACGTTTCCCGGCCCCTTTCAAGCTGGGCATGAGGGTGATGTCGCAGGTGATGACCAAGTCCGTCTATACGCTGTAAGCGCCCCTGCGAGACGAGCTGGAAGCCGGAAACTGAAAGTAACTCCAAAAGCAGAACCCCCACCTCGATCTAGCCGAAGTGGGGGTCGCTTTTTCTTCAAGCTTCGAGCTTACGGCTCCACCGTCCCGCAGCGGATCAGTCGAGGTTGCGGGAGTAGAAGATTTCCAGCATCTCCTTGCGTAGCCGGTCCTCGATATCGCGGGCTTCCTCGAAGGTCAGGTCGCGACGCGTGCTGCCGAACAGATAATTGTCGAGCTCGAAGTCCTTCAGCAACATCTTGGTGTGGAACATGTTTTCCTGATAGACGTTGACGTCGACCATCTGATAAGCGCGCTTGGTGTCTTCCGCCAGGTAGTCCTGAATGGAGGTGATGTCGTGGTCGATGAACAACTTGCGGCCGTCGACGTCGCGCGTGAAACCGCGCACTCGATAATCCGTGGTCACGATGTCTGAATCGAAACTGTGGATGAGGTAGTTCAGCGCCTTGAGGGGACTGATCATGCCGCAGGTGGAGACGTCGATGTCCAGGCGAAAGGTGCTGATGCCGTTGTCTGGATGCGATTCCGGATAGGTATGCACCGTGACATGGCTCTTGTCGAGGTGCCCGAGTACAGTTTCGGGCAACGGCCCCGGGCCCGGCTCGATATGCTCGGGATCGTGCTCATCGAGTTCATGTTCGGCGATGAGAATGGTCACGCTGGCACCGTGCGGCTCGTAATCCTGGCGCGAGATATTGAGCACGCTAGCACCGATGATATTGGTGACATCCTTGAGGATCTGCGTCAGGCGTTCGGCGTTGTAAAGCTCGTCGATGTAATCGATGTAAGCCTTGCGCTGGTCTTCCGTCTTGGCATAGCAGATGTCATAGATATTGAAACTCAGCGAGCTGGTCAGGTTGTTGAACCCGTGGAGTCGGAGATTATCGGTCACGTCCGAGCCTCCCAATTGGCAGGTTGGTACTGAACCCGACGAACAGGCGCCGGAACCCGAGCAGATGCGTATACAGGAAGGCGCGTATTATGCACATCCACCGTGACCGGCGCATCTGTCGATTGCAAAATCTTCCACGCCGCCATGCTCACCACTTCGCCATGCACGAGCTGCACAGGGCGCTTCATGCCTCAACGTCGGCGATCTCGTAGGAGTGCGTCATCTCGACGCCGCCGCGCGCGAGCATGATGGACGCGCTGCAGTACTTGTCGGCGGAGAGCTCCACCGCGCGCTTGACCTGGGCCTCCTTGAGGCCGTGGCCGGTCACCGTGAAATGCACGTGAATCTTGGTGAATACTGCTGGGGTGCCCTCGGCACGTTCGGCCTCGACGCTTGCCACGCAGTCGGTCACCGGCGCGCGGGACTTGTCGAGAATCTGCATGACATCGAATGAGGTGCAGCCGCCCAGGCCCATGAGCATCATTTCCATGGGGCGTGCACCGGTGTTGCGGCCGCCGTGCTCGGGATTGCCATCGAGCACCACGCTATGGCCGCTGCCGGCCTCGGCGATGAACTGGCGACCGTCGGTCCACTTGATGCTGGCTTTCATGGGCTGGGGTTCCTTATCTGTCTGCGTGTGCCGCGCGCCTGGGGCGTGGCTTGGAAATGTTGCATGGTAACGGGAGAGGCGTATCCGTGTCGCCTGTCGCCGTACAGGGCGTTCTTTCAATATGGGGATGTCCGTGGCCGATCTCAAATGTCGCGCAGGTGGGCGTCCAGCGCCTCGAGGCGCTCGGGAGTGCCAATATCCACCCAGCTGCCGCGATGATGAGTGCCGCCGACACGTCCCGTTGTGATCGCCTCACGGAGCAGGGGCGCCAGCTTGGCGGGGGCATCGTCAGGCAGTGAGGCGACGAGCGAGGGGGCGAGTATCGCCAGTCCCGCGTAGGTCAGTCGGGGCGTGCCTTCGAGCCGTACGCGTCCCGTGTCGTCGAGGGCGAAGTCACCTTGGGTGTGGTGGTCGGGGTTATCGACCAGCACTAGATGGGCAAGGTCGTCCCTCAGTTCGGGCAACGCCTCCAGCGCGACATCGCTCCAGACGTCGCCGTTGATGAGTAGAAAGGGCGCGTCTTCCAGCAAGGGCAGTGCGTGGCGAATGCCGCCTGCCGTCTCGAGGGGCGTCGTCTCGTGACTGAAGGTGAGCGATACGCCGAAGCGTCGGCCGTCGCCGAGTGCCTCGACGATCTGCTCGGCGCGGTAGCTGACATTGATCACGATATCGGTGATGCCCGTCGCCGCTAGACGCTCCAGGTGGTGCACGATCAACGGTTTTCCGGCGACTGGCAGCAGTGGCTTGGGGCAACGATCGGTGAGGGGACGCATCCGTGTCCCCAGGCCGGCAGCGAGGATCATGGCCTTCATGAAATGCACTCCTCCAGGGAATGAGCGATGCCCCGGCGGTCGAGTTCGCGGCACAGCGCAGGGGTGAAGGTGGTATCCACCCAGCTGAGGAATTCAGCGTGCGCGGGGAGCGCCTTAAGCCCTTGTCGCAAATGCGCCAGGAAGTGCGGCAGGCGTTCCAGATAGTGCGGTTTGGCATCACGAAGCGTCAGGCGACAGAAAATCCCCAGCACCTTGAGTGAACGCTGCACGCCCATGGCCTCGACCTGGCGATGAAAGATGTCGGCGTCGATGGGCGGCAGGCGTCCATCCTCCAGCGCCCGTTGGTGGAAGCTCTCGATGAAGTCGGCCATGCGCGCCTGTGGCCATAGGCGATAGCGCCCGCGTAGTAGCGATACCAGGTCGTAGCTGATCGGTCCCTTGACGGCGTCCTGGAAGTCGATGAGCCACAGTGCGTCTTCGTGAAACATCAGGTTCATGGCATCGAAGTCGCGGTGGACGGCGACCCGGGGCTGAGCGAGGGCGTTGTCGATGAGTGACTCGTGCAGGGCGGGCCAACTGGGCGGTACGGGAAGATCGAGCAGCTCCGTGAGACACCAGTCGGGGAACAGGTTCAGTTCACGCGCCAGCAGGGTGCGGTCGTACTCGGGCAGGTCGTCGCAGGGCGCCTGGCGCTGCAGGCATTCCAGCAGATGCAGGGCACGTTCGAACCAAGCATGGGCATCGGCATCGTTTCCCAAGTGGTGATGCATGACGTCGTCGCCCAGATCCTCGAGCTCGACGAAGCCGGCCTCGAGGTCGACGCCATACAGGGCAGGCACCGGTAGCCGGGCCGCGCGCCAGGCACGGGCGATATCCACGAACGTTTGGCTGTTCTCGTGCTCGGGCGGGGCATCCATCATTACGCGCTGGGTCCCATCGGGCAGGCGGAAACGGTAATAATGGCGGAAGCTGGCATCACCGGCGACGTCCTCCAGCGGGCAGGCGTCGAAGGGCAGATCGTGTTGCCGGGCGATCCAGCGTTGAAGGGTCTCCGCGCGCTCGTTCATGCGGGCTCCTCGTGGGTTGCGTGTTGACGGGCCTGGTTCGCCGCCGCATGCTGGGCGTCGATTCCCTGGCGCGTCCTTCATTCGTCGCGCATCGCCGACGCTCATGGCGCCGCGTGATATGTCTGCGTGGCTGCGCTTGGTGTGTCTTCGCGAGGCAGACGCACGCGACAGGGGCTGTATAATACCGATTCCACTCGGCAAGGACACAGAGGACCATGGGCAAGCGATTCTTCTGGACTGCCCTCTCAGGCTTGATGACCGCTGCTGCCCACGCAGCGCCTCCTGCTCCCCTGCCTGCGCAGCAGCTGGACTGGCAGCCTTGGGGCGATAGCGCGCCGCAAGGCGCGTTGTGTAGCGGACGTTACGTCGAGCCGGGCTATCAGCTGCCTGCCGGCGAGACACCGCGGCAGATCCGTACCGATTCCGCTGACGCGGCCTATGGCGACGATGGCGGCACCATGCTGTCCGGCGAGGTGGCGCTGCGGCGTGGCGATACTCAGCTCGAAGCGCCGCGCGTGCGTGTCAACGCCGAGCGCGATCGTGCCTTCGCCGAGGGGCCGACGGCAGTTCGCAATCCAGGACTGCTGGTGCGCGGCGGCGATGCCAGCATGGCGCTGGATAGTGACGCCGCACAAATCGACGATGCGCACTATGTCGTCCACGATCAGCGCTTGCGTGGCGACGCCGTCGAGCTGCAACGCCTGGCCGATGGTCGTTATCGTCTCGACGATGCCAGCTTCACCACCTGTGAGCCAGGCAGCCGCCTGTGGCGCATGGTGGGTAGCGACGTGACTCTGGATCGTGAAGAGGGCTTCGGTACCGCGACCAATGCACGCCTGGAGATGGGCAACGTGCCGGTATTCTACTGGCCATGGGTGCGCTTTCCCATCGATGACCGTCGGCAGAGCGGCTTTCTATGGCCGACGCTCGGTTTTTCGAGCGATGGGCTCGACTATACCCAGCCCTACTACCTCAACTTGGCGCCCAATTACGATGCCACCTTGTCACCGCGCTGGATGAGCGAGCATGGCGCCATGCTGGGCGGTGAGTTCCGTTACTTGTTCGGTAGCGATCAGGGAACGGTCGAAGGCGCCTACCTGGCCAGCGATCGGGGTGGCGCAAGCGACAACCCTAACGATCCCGATGACGCCTTCGAAGACGAAGCGCGTTGGTACATCGATTATCAGCATGCGGGACGCTTCTCGTCGCAGCTGGACTATCAACTGGCGTATGGTGCGGCAAGCGACGGGCGTTACTTCGATGATTTCGGGCGTAATTTCGCCGAGCAGGACACCGATCACTTGGATCGTTTGGCGCGCATGACCTATCGCGGCGATACCTGGCACCTCGATGCGCGTGCTCAAGGGTATCAAAAGCTCGACTACCCGCTCGATGAGGACGACAAGCCGTTCTATCGGCTGCCCAGCCTGAGCGCCGATGCCCGCTGGAGCCAGGACAACGGCTTCTATCAGGAGTGGAATTCCAACGCGACCTACTTCTGGCGCAACCTCCACGGTGTCGATAGTCAAGGGCGCTGGACGGATGAGGAAACCGGCAATCGGCACAAAATTAAAGAGCGCGAAGCCGCCAATGGCTCGCGCGTGCACCTGACGCCGGCGCTGGGATGGCGTGCCGAACCCAGTTGGGGCTTTCTCGAGCCGCGTGCGCAGCTCTGGCAGTCGAGCTACCAACTCGATTACGGCAACCGGCAGACCGACCGTGACGAAGATCCTTCCCTGGTGGCGCCGGTGCTGTCGATGGATTCAGGGCTGATCTTCGAGCGCGACACCACGTTGTTCGGCACCGATTGGCGCCAGACTTTGGAGCCCCGGCTCTACTACGCCTATGTGCCGGAGCGTGATCAGAGCGACTTCCCTGACTTCGACACCAGCGAGCGAGCTGTTTCCTGGGGACAACTGTGGTCGCCTTACCGTTTTTCCGGCGCTGACCGCCTGGGCGACGTCAACAAATTGTCCTACGGTTTCTCTACTCGCTTTTTGGAAGACGCGACTGGGCGCGAGCGTTTGTCGCTGTCGGTGGGGCAGAGCAGCTATTTCTCCAATCGCAACATCGACATGAACGGCGACCCCGATACCTTGCCGGATCGTGAGCGCAATTATCAGGACTGGTACAACGCCACGCGGGATCGCTCGCCGGTGATCACTGAGTTGGAGTGGCAGATGACCGAGCGCTGGCGTAGCCGCTATTCCTGGTTCTATGACCCCGATCGCAGCATGACCGAGAAGGCCTCGGCGTATCTGCAGTATCAGGATCCTGCCGGCCACGTATTGAATCTTGGCTACAACTGGCAACTCGAAGGGTTCCAGCCGCAGGACGATGAAGAAGATCGTCTGGGCTACAATCGCGAGGATTACGATGTCTCGTTCGCTTACAAGGCGACCTCGAGTCTGGATCTGATCGGTCGTTTCTTGTATGACAACACCAACGATCGCGCCCTGGAGCAATTGGCGGGCGTCCAGTTCAACGATTGTTGCTCCGCCGTACAACTCGTCTGGCGCGAGTGGGTCGAAGACAATGACACTGCCAATACCATCGAGGACGACTACACGGATCGCGGACTGTTCCTGCGCTTCGTGTTCAAGGGCTTGGGTGGCGTTGGCCAAGAAGCCGATAGTTACTTCGAAGAAGCCATCCCCGGTTATCGGGCGACGAGCTTCTAAACCACATTGGCATCTATTCACCGCCGGTTGAGGCACGCGCCGGCGACAAGACAGTAACGTAGAGAGGACTCCATGCGCTTGAGATCGTTCGCCTCCCTGGGCTTCATGCTGCTGATGGCGTTGACGCCACTGGTGGCGCTGGCACAGCCCCAGCCGCTGGACCGCATCGTGGCGGTCGTCAACAAGGATGCGATCATGCAGAGCCAGCTCGAGGATCGTGTCACCCAGGTGAGCAAGCAGATGGCCAGTCGCAATGTGCCCGTACCGGACAAGGAAGACCTGCGTCGCCAGGTGCTCGACCGCATGATCGTCGAGCAGATCCAGCTGCAGATGGCCGACCGCGCCAATGTGAGCATCGACGATACGCAGCTCAATGCTGCCGTGCGCGATATCGCCAAGAAAAATGACATGACGCTGGAGGAGTTCGCCAAATCGCTCGAGCAAGACGGCATGTCGTTGGCGGCGGTACGCGAACAAGTACGCCGCGAAATGCTGCTGCGCCAAGTACAACAGAGCCAGGTGGCCAGTCGCGTCAACATTACCGATCGCGAAGTGGATCGCCAGCTCGAACAGCAGGCTGGCCAGGGCAGCCAGGGCAGCCAGGGCAGCCAGGGCGAACAACAGATGGTGGTCACCGAGAACCAGGTGCGTCATATCCTGGTCGGTACCAACCCGAATCGTAACGACGAGCAGGCCGAGGCATTGGCCAAGGACATTCGTCAACGGATCGCGGGGGGCGAGAGCTTTGCCGAGCTGGCGCAGCAGTATAGCGATGATGACGGCAGCGCCCTCGATGGCGGCGAATTGGGCTGGGTGCGTCCCGGCCAGATGGTGCCGGCGTTCGAGGATGCCGTGAACGGCATGGATGTCGGCGAGTTGTCTCAGCCGGTGCGTTCGCGCTTCGGTTACCATGTGATCGAGCTCGAAGATCGTCGTCAGAAGGACGTGACCCGTGATGCTCAGCGCGAACAGGTCCGTCAGACCCTGTTCCAGCGCAAGGTTAACGACGAACTCGAGGCCTGGACGCAAGAAATCCGCTCCGGCGCGTATATCGATAACCGCCTGGAAGACGGTCAGCAGTGATGACGTCTTCTCCGGTGCTGGCATTGACCACCGGCGAGCCGGCGGGGATCGGCCCGGACTTGACGCTGACGCTGGCGGCGGCCTGGCAGGATCACGAGACGCGCCTCGTCGCCATCGGCGATCCCGAATTGCTGGCCGAGCGCGCCGCGCGGCTGGCGCTGGCGGTGCGTATCGTCCCGTTGGCTGATGGTATGCCGGTACCTGCGCCGCGTGACGGTGTCTTGCCGGTATGGCCGGTGCGACTACGAGCTCCCACCGAGGCCGGTCGGCTCGACCCCGCCAACGCCGTCTATGTGCTTGAAACGCTGGATGTCGCTATCGCGGCTTGTCGTGATGGCCATGCCGATGCCATGGTCACCGCCCCCTTGCACAAGGGCGCGATCATCGAGGGCGGCTATCCCGGCTTTACCGGTCACACCGAATATCTTCGCGATGGCTGTGGTGTCGAGGAGGTGGTGATGCTGCTGGCCACCGAACGCACCGAGCCGCCCTTGCGCGTGGCGCTGGCGACGACGCATCTCCCTCTGCGCGCGGTGGCCGATGCCATCGATGCCGAGAGTTTACGTCGCGTGACAACGATTCTGGATGCGGATCTACGCCGCCACTTCGGCATTGCGCGGCCGCGTATTCTGGTTTGCGGTCTCAATCCGCATGCCGGCGAGGACGGCCACTTGGGTGTCGAAGAGCGTGATATCATCGCGCCGGCGCTGGCCGAGCTACGCCGCGAGGGGCTGGATCTCACCGGTCCCTTGCCCGCCGATACGTTGTTTACGCCGCATCATTTGAAGCATGCCGATGCCGTGCTTGCCATGTATCACGACCAAGGCTTGCCGGTACTGAAATACGCCGGTTTCGGCGAAGCCGCCAACGTGACGCTGGGGCTGCCGCTGATTCGCACCTCAGTCGATCATGGTACGGCGCTCGACTTGGCCGCGAGTGGCCAGGCCGACGCCGGTAGCTTGCGGGTGGCGCTCGACGTTGCCGCCAGGATGGCCCGTAGCGGCCGGCCATGTCGCTCTGAATGAATGCCCGATTGCCCCAAGGAATACGCCACGTCCATGTCCCATCGCCCTCCGGTCCACCAGGCTCGTAAACGCTTCGGCCAGAACTTCTTACGCGATCCTGGCGCCATCCAACGCATCGTGGATGCTATCGCGCCGCGCTCCGATCAGCGCTTGATCGAGATCGGCCCCGGGCAAGGGGCGTTGACGGAACCGTTGCTGGATGCCACCGGCGCGCTGGAAGTCATCGAGCTGGATCGTGACCTGATTCCGGGGCTGCGTGTGCAGTTCTTCAATTATCCGGCGTTCGTCATCCACGAAGGCGACGCGCTCAAGTTCGACTTTTCCGCTCTCGTGGCGGAAGGGGAGACGCCTGGCAAGCCGCTACGTGTCATTGGCAACCTGCCTTACAACATCTCCACGCCGCTGATCTTCCATCTGTTGGCGACGCGTGGCGCCATCGCCGACATGCATTTCATGCTGCAAAGAGAGGTCGTCGAGCGTCTGGCGGCGACACCGGGTAGCTCGGCATGGGGGCGCCTATCGGTCATGGCACAGTATTATTGCCGGGTAGACAATTTGTTCGTGGTTCCGCCGGAGGCCTTTGCGCCGAGACCCAAGGTGGAATCGGCGATCGTGCGTCTGGTACCACACGCTGAGCCACCGCATGTCGCGCATGACGAAGCGCTGTTTGGCGAGATCGTGCGCGAGGCCTTCGGCCAGCGCCGCAAGACGCTGCGCAACAACTTCAAGGGGCGTCTCGATGACGCAGCCTGGGATACATTGGAAATCGATGCGGGACGCCGTCCGCAGACGCTGAGCGTCGCAGAGCTGGTGCGTATTGCCAATCATGTCGTGGGAGCGACGCCATGAGTGAAGTGACTGCCGATGTCCAGGTAGAGGTCGAGCCCGCCTACCAGGCAGGTGAATCCGCGCCTGCCGAACAGCGTTATGTCTTCAGCTATACGATTACCGTGCATAACCGTTCGATGCGTACGATCCAGCTGCTGGCGCGCCACTGGCAGATCACCCAGAGCAGCGGCAAGGTGCAGGAAGTGCGTGGCAAGGGGGTCGTAGGGCAGCAGCCGTTGATCGGCCCCGGTCAGCGCTTTCGTTATACCAGCCGCGCGGTGCTCGATGGCCCGGTGGGCGTCATGGAAGGTAGCTACACCTGCCTCGACACGAACGAGCAGCGCGCCTTCGAGGTCCCCATCGCGGCCTTCCGTCTTGCGGGGCCTAACCAGATACACTGACTATCGTCACCGGCCGGGAGAGAATATGTCGACATATGCCATCGGCGACTTGCAGGGCTGCCATGCAGAGTTCGCGGCGCTGCTCGAGCGGATCGCTTTCGATCCGCAGCGCGACCGCCTGTGGCTGGTGGGCGACCTGGTCAACCGCGGCCCGGGGTCACTTGACTGTCTACGCGCCGTAAAGGCGCTGGGCGACAGTGCCCGGGTGGTACTGGGCAACCACGATTTTCATTTGCTGGCGGCGGCCTGGGCCGACGCGCCGCTCAAGCGTTTTGACACGCTGCAACCGATTCTCGAAGCCGATGACCGCGACGAGCTGCTAGATTGGCTGCGTCGCCAGCCGCTGCTGGTGCATGACGCTGCGCTCGATGCTGTCATGGTGCATGCGGGACTGCCGCCGCATTGGTCGCTGAAACAGGCGAGCGACTACGCTGCCGAGGTCGAGGCGGTGCTGCGTGGCGATGCGGTGGGCGATTTCCTGGCGTCGATGTACGGCAATTCGCCGGCGCGTTGGTCGGAGGACCTGCGTGGCATCGAGCGTTTGCGGGTTATCGTCAATACCTTCACGCGCATGCGTTTCATCGCCGCCGACGGGACGCTCGACTTCGATGCTAAGGAAGGGTTGGACAGCGCGCCCGCCGACTTCGCACCCTGGTTCACTTACCCGCGCAAGGATGATCCGCGTATCGTCTTCGGCCACTGGGCGGCGCTTCAGGGCAAGACTCCCGACGCCTGTGTGCGTGCCCTGGCGCTGGATACCGGCTGTGTGTGGGGCAGTGAGCTGACCGCGGTCGATCTGGAAAGCGGTGAACGCTACGTCGAACCGGCCCATCTGCGGCATTGATACTGATCTGCCAAGGAGCATTCTCATGTCCCACGAGACGAGTTTTACCCACCTTGCCCCGACTACGTTGGCCGAGTGGCTCGAAAGCGCCCGTGAGCTGACGCTGGTCGATATCCGAGACCCGTTGAGTTATTCACAGGGACATATTCCCGGCAGCCACCACCTCGACAACGCCAGCGTGGCGGAATTGTTCGAGCGGGCGCCGCGTGAACGCCCCATGGTGGTTGTCTGCTATCACGGCCATTCCAGCCAGCAGGCAGCTACCTGGCTGGCGGCTCAGGGCTTTAGCGATGTCTATAGCCTGGATGGTGGCTTCACCGATTGGGCCGCGCGTCATCCCGAGCGGGTCGAGAGCTGAGCTCATGAACGCGCCTCGCGATGTGCTCGAAGGTTTCGCCGTCTACCGGGTCGGCGGAGCGGTGCGCGATGCGCGTCTTGGCTGGCCAGTCACCGATGAAGACTGGGTGGTGGTTGGCGCTATGCCGGAAGCGCTCACTGCGCGGGGATTCATTCCGGTGGGGCGCGATTTTCCGGTCTTCCTGCACCCGGTGACTCACGAGGAATACGCCTTGGCGCGTACCGAACGCAAGCAGGGCCACGGCTATACCGGGTTCGTGATTCACGCCAGCCCTGAGGTGACCCTCGAGGAAGACCTGGCACGCCGGGATCTGACCATCAATGCCATGGCGGAAGACACTGAGGGGCATCTGGTCGATCCTTTTCAGGGGGCGAAGGATCTCGACGCGCGCGTGCTGCGTCATGTCTCCGAGGCGTTCGTCGAAGATCCCTTGCGTGTGCTGCGCACGGCACGCTTCTGGGCGCGCTACAGGGGGTTGGGCTTCGTCATCGCCGACGATACGAAGCAGCTGATGCGTCGACTATGCGACAGCGGCGAAATCGCTCACCTCGTCGCCGAGCGTGTCTGGCAGGAGACCGTCAAGGCGCTGGCTGAGCCACGCCCCATTGCCTATTTCACGGCGCTGCAAGAGTGCGGGGCCCTGGCCGTGTGGATGCCCGAACTGAATGCCCCAAGCATGCTCGCGCGTGGCGAAGCGGCCATGGCGAGACTGCCCGCCGATGCCGAACCGGCACGGTGGCGTTGGGCGCGCTTGCTCGAAACACTGACTGACGAGGCGCGCGAGGCGTTGTGCGAGCGTCTGCGCGTGCCCAATGCGTGGCGCGATCTGTCTCGCCAGGTAGCGCGTACCCGAGCACTGCGGCATACCGATGAAGCCCGTGGACTAGAGGGCGCCGACGTGCTGGCCTGGTTCGATGCTATCGATGCCTGGCGGCGGTCCGAACGTGTCGAGCCGTTGCAGCGTTATCTGGCACTGGAGGCACCGACGCTGGCCGAGTATGTTGCTCTTGCTTGGCAAAAAGCGATCGAGATCGAACCGCGCATGTTGCTCGACGAAGGCTATCGCGGCAAGGAGTTGGGGAATGCACTGGCTCAGCGTCGACTGGAAGCCATCGAGGATGCGGTCAAGCTGTATAAGCTATAAGGCGTGGCCGTGATCGAGATGAACGCGACGGGAAGATATAAAAAACAGTAGTATCAAGACGCAGAGGGGGCCGTGATGGCCCCCTCTGCGTTTTTATGCGTTGCGTGTGTGGCGTGGCATTACACGAATAGACCGATAATCAGTGCGACCACCAGCCCCACCAGCCCGATCAATGTCTCCATCACCGTCCAGCTTTTCAGGGTCT
The DNA here is from genome assembly GCF_029889885.1 of Chromohalobacter sp. 296-RDG. GTDB lineage: Bacteria > Pseudomonadota > Gammaproteobacteria > Pseudomonadales > Halomonadaceae > Chromohalobacter. The sequence goes on along the minus strand of NZ_JARANY010000016.1, from coordinate 43,837 downwards.
GCGTCTCGGTCAGGCCGAAGTAACGGTTGACCAGCCAGAACCCGGAATCGTTGACGTGACTGAGCACCGTGGCGCCGGAAGCGATGGCGATCACGATCAAGCCAAGCACCGGTCCTTCCAGGCCCAGGGTCGAGATCAAGGGCGCCATCAGGCCGGCGGCAGTAATCATCGCCACGGTGGCGGAGCCCTGTACCACGCGCACAGCGGTGGAGATCAAGAAGGCGAGCAGAATCGGCGGCAGGGCGCTATCGGCCATCATCTGGCCCATGACATCGCCGACACCGGAGTCTATAAGCATCTGCTTGAAGACGCCGCCGGCACCGGTGACGAGGATGATGATACCGGCTGGTTCGAGTGCCTTGGTGGCGACTTCCATGACATTCTCACGGCTCATGCCACGCCGCGTCCCCAAGAACACGAACGACAGTAGTGTCGCCAGCGTCAGCGCCACGAAGGGATGACCCACGAACGCCAGGGTGGTAACGATTGGATTATCGTCTGCCAGCACCGCACCGGAGACGGTGTTGAGCACGATCAGGACCAGCGGCAGCAGAATGATGGCGAGGATCAGCTTGAAGCTCGGCAGCCCGGTGCTGTCGATCTCGTCTTTAGGCAGCTCCATGTAGTCTGGAATGCCCACGTCGATATGCTTGGCAATATAGCGCCCGAAGAGGGGGCCTGCGATGATCATGGCCGGCAGCCCCGCCATGGCCCCGAAAAGGATGACATAGCCTAGATCAGCACCGATCAGATCCGCGACGGCGATCGGTCCCGGCGTCGGGGGAATAAACGAATGAGTGACTGCAAGCCCGGCAAGGAGCGGGACACCATAGTAGAGTAGCGAATGCCCGGTCCGGCGGGTCAGGGCGTAGATCAGCGGCACCAGAATGATGAAGGCGACATCCAGGAAAACAGGGATCGCCACCAGAAAACCGGTGACGCCCATGGCCCATTGCGAGCGGTTTTCTCCGAAACGATTGAGCAACGTGCTGGCCAGGCGATCGACCCCGCCGGAGACTTCCAGCATCTTGCCGAACATCGCGCCCAGGCCGACGACGGTAGCAACGAAACCGAGTGTGCCGCCCATGCCGTCTTCCACGGACTGCAGAATGGCCTCGAGGTCCATGCCCGTAGTGAGGCCTACGATCAGGCTGACTGTCAGCAAGGCGACGAAGGCATGCAGGCGAAGGCGCATGACCAGGTACAACAGCAATATGATGCCGCCCAGTGCGGAAAGGAGCAGGGTGGTGGCGTGATCCATGTGTGCGAAACCTCTATTGGAGGCGCGACCGGCAACGGGGATGCGGCGATGGTCGCGTTGTGCCTTGGCGTCGAATTTAGGAAAATGAATGTTACCGGTAACATTCCATGGACAACAATGCTCCGAAAGGCGAATAGAGAAACGAGGAAAAGTGGATATGAACGAGTCGACGAGCAATCCGCAGCGGATCATCGTCATGGGCGTGTCGGGCTGTGGTAAAACGTCGGTCGGTGAACGCTTGGCCGAGGCAATCGACGGGCGTTTCATCGATGGTGACGCTTATCATTCGGCGACCAGCGTGGCCAAGATGTCGCGTGGGGAACCGCTCAATGACGATGATCGTGCCGGCTGGTTGACGCGTTTATCCGAACTGGTGCGGGAAGGGCGCGATAATCGAGAGACCGTGGTGATCGGCTGTTCGGCACTCAAGCGCGAGTATCGCGACGTGCTGCGCGGCGGTGATGACGCGCTGTGTTTCGTGCACTTGGATGGCACGCGAGAGGTGCTGCTTGAGCGCTTGAAGGCGCGGCAGGATCACTTCTTCAAGGGTGAGGCCATGCTCGATAGTCAGTTGGCCACACTCGAGGCGCCGGGAGAAAACGAGGCGGTTACCGTTGACATCGATGCTTCGCTGGACGATGTCGTCGCGCTCAGCGTGCAGGGTATATCGCGTCGCGGTGCTGAATATATCGCGTGAGCGGGGCGTATCGTCAGGTGCTTTGACGTAGGTCGATCTCGAAGCCCATGTCATGGCGAGAGGGGTCGCGCGGCGTCCCCTGCAAGCGTTCGACGATCAGGCGCGAAGCCTGTTCACCAATGGCGCGACGCGGTGTGATCACGGTAGTGAGCGTTGGCCAGGTCGCATCGGTGATGTCGAGGCCGTTGAAGCCCGCCAGGGCCAACTGCCCGGGCACATCGAGACGCCGTCGCTGGCATTCGAACAAGGCACCCGCCGCCAGGTCATCGTTACAGCAGAACACGGCATCCATATCCGGCCAGCGTTCGAGCATGGCTGAAAGCAGTTCCCCGCCAAGGCGATAGGATGAGGGGCGCGGCGTCGTTTGGCAGCGCTGCGTCGACAGCCCCGCTGCTTTCAATGCATCTTCCCATCCGGCCAGACGCTGCTGCACTCGGTAATCGAGCCGTGCGCCGCAGAATCCGATGCGCCGATAGCCGGCAGCGATCAAGGCCTCTCCGATGGCACGTCCGGCCACGCGTTGATCGAGGCCGACGTTGATATCGAGTGGGTTATCGGTAAGCTCCATGGTTTCCACTACCGGCAGGCGTGCACGATTCAGAAGGCGCTGAGCGTAGTCGGTGTGTCGGGTGCTGGAGAGCACGAAGCCGTCGACCCCGTAGGCGAGGAAAGTATCGATCAGCCGTTCTTCCTCGAGGACCGAATACCCGGTGTGGCCCATGAGCACCTGATAGCCGGCCTCGCGCAGCCCTTCATCGACGCCTCGCTGGACCTCGGAGAACACCGAATTGGAAATCGACGGCACCAGCAACGCCACGCTCAGGCTGCGTCCGCTGGAAAGCGCCCCGGCTTGGCGATTGGGGATGTAATCCAGAGCTTCGACGGCCTCGTCGATGCGTAGTCTCACCGTTTCGGAGACGCGCTGTGGCTCGCGCAGGCAACGCGAGACCGTGACTTTGCTGACGCCGACGCGTTCGGCGATATCCTGAAGCGTGACGCGACCCGATGAACGACGCGGCATGTGTGTCCCCATCTCCTTGTTATATTATGCCGCAATGTTAGCGGTAACGTTTTCGGAGATTAGCATCCTCGTCTGGACATGACTGTTGGGCCATGGTCGCAAGCGGCGTCAGAACGATAGCAAGAGCAGGATCAGCGGTGGCGAGAGTAGCGATAGCAAGAAGCCGTTGACGATGGCGATGGGCACGCAGGCCACGCCACCGTGCTGCTGAATGACGGGTAGGGTGAAGTCCATGGACGTGGCGCCGCCATAGCCGATGGCTAGCGGCGTGGCGCGATGGATGACCAAGGGAATGAGCAGGAAGGCGAACAATTCGCGTGCCAGGTCGTTGAAGAAGGCCACGCCGCCGAGCACGGGCCCGAGCTGGTCGCCGATGAGAATCCCGGAGAGTGAATACCAGCCGAAACCGGCGGCCATGGCGAGGCCTTCGTTCCAGCGTAGATCGAGCAGTGGGGCGGCCAGTAGGCCTCCTAGCAATGAGCTGAGTGCCACGCTGATCGCGATGACCAGGCCATGGCGATTGAGCAGGATCTGCTTGAGCGGCATGCCCGAGTTGCGCAATTGACAGCCGATCAATGTCAGTAGCAGATAGAGCGCCCATTCGGCGAGTGGCTCTGCCCAGGCATGCACGATCCCGACGCCCCAATGGCCGGCCGCCACGCCGAATAGCGTCCCCAGGACCACTACGCCGGCAAGCGACAGCGACCCGAGCAGAGCCGCGCCGGTGCTGGTTGGCGCATCGGGAAGGCGGGGTGACTGTCCGGTGCTCAGGCGGCTTCGACGTGACAGCCAGATCAGCGCCAGCAGGTTGAGCGGGGTGATGATCGCGAATAACGTTGCGGCCTGGCCGCTCATCCGCGAGAGCTGGCCGAGCAAGTCCTCGAGCCCCGCCAGGCTGATGCCCATCAGGAACAGGATGACGTAGACCGAACCATTGACGCCGCGGTCGATCGTGGCAAGCACGCCGCGATGACGTACCGGCACCAGATAGCCCACGATCAAGGGAAGCAGTATCAATAAAAGTCCGGCCAGCATGCCCGCTCCTGGTAGTGTACGTCGTCTCGGAAGCGGTCACTCTATGTGAGCTGGGCGGAGCACGCAAAAGCTTTTGCTTATGGGCGGTTAGCAGCTTTCATTACTTCAGTTCGGTCAACGCCATGTGGCTCGTCAATTCGTCGTCCCGGTAGTATTCCACGCTGATCAGCAGCCCGGGTGTGGTCGAGGAAAAGGCCAGGCGAAGGCGGCGATCTGGCTTTTCCGGATTCCATCCCTCCACCCAGCGTGCTTCGAACTCGCCGGCCGGAACCTCGAGCGTTTTCGGTGCCGCGACGCGATAAGCGAAATGCTCGGTACGTCCCTTGTGGTCGGCATACGCCAGTTCGCATGGCGTGGATTCGTCACCCTGACAGGGGGCGTCGTCCAGCTTGCGGGATAACTGGAACAAGGCGCTCTGGCGGTCGGGCAGAGCGGCGAGGTCGCGTGCCGATAGATGGTAACGCTCCCCGAGGCCGAACAGCGAATAGCCACTGGCGTAATGCCAGGCAGTCAGGTCGCCGCCGTCGAGGCGGAACTTGCCGCGCTCGTAGCCCTCGGCGGTGAGGATGCTGGCGCGCATCTCGCTTTGCCAGTCGTTCCCCGAAAGATGGCTGAGACGATGATGGACGTCGGCATCCGGCCAGCCGTCGAGGCGAAGGTGGTAGGTCGCGGCGAAGGGCTGGGGGGCGGCATGCGCACAGGAAATCACGCCGAGACTGGTCCAGCAGGCGACGAGTGCCAGGGCGGCGAAGCGGTGCAATCCGTGCATCTTGGGCTCCATAAAGTGCCGGCGCGGGGCGCCGTTTCCATGTGCAGCGTGGCGTACCAGGCACTACGCTAAAAGGGTAAAAGCCAATCCGTTTTCCACCTTCCCGCAGGAGTCCGACGCATGGCCAGAATACTCGTGATTGTCGGTGATTTCGTTGAGGACTACGAGATCATGGTGCCCTTCCAGGCACTGCAGGCGATGGGGCATGGCGTTGACGCAGTCTGTCCGGACAAGAAAAAGGGCGATAGCGTCAAGACGGCCATTCACGATTTCGAGGGCGATCAGACCTATTCCGAAAAGCCTGGCCACCACTTCATCGTGAATGCCAGCTTCGCCGAGATCGAGGCATCAAGCTACGATGCGCTGGTGATACCGGGAGGACGCGCCCCGGAGTATCTGCGCCTCGATGAGCGCGTTCTGGCCATCGTGCGTCACTTTCTGGAAGCCGACAAGCCCGTCGCCTCGATCTGCCATGGGGCACAACTGCTTGTTGCAGCGACTTCGTTGGCCGGGCGGCGTGTCTCGGCCTACCCCGCCTGTGCGCCGGAGGTGCGCTTGGCGGGCGGCGAATTCGTCGATCTCGCGGCAGATCAAGCGGTGACTTGTGGTCGGTTGGTCTCGGCCCCTGCCTGGCCCGCGCATCCCGAATGGCTGAAGCAGTTCGACGCCTTGTTGTGAGTGTCCGAGCCCAGCGCTCGGAGGATCATCGCATGGCGTCGAGGTCGTCGCGGGTGGGTAGGGCCGTGTAGGCGCCGGGGCGTGTCACGGCGAAGGCCCCGCAGCGACAGGCACGCTGGGTGGCGTCTCGCAAGCGGGTTTCGTCCTGGCACCATTCGCCGAGTGTGGCGGCGGTGACATCGGCCTCGGCTAGTTGCGCCAGCAGGCCGCCTACGAAGGCGTCGCCGCCGGCGGTGGTGTCCACGGCCGTCACGTCGGGCGGCGTGACGTGAATGACCTTGCCAAGCCGATGCACGGCGACCGGGGCTGGCCCGTCGGTGATCACGATCAGGCGCACGCCAGCGGCCAGGCGCCATTGCAGCCAGGTATCGGCGTCGTGATCGCCGCGCAGTAGGTCGAGCTCCTCGCGGGACAACTTGAGCAGGTGCGCGTGGTCGAGCAGAGCGGTGACACGGCCGATATCGACGCGATTATCGGGCCACAGGTTGTGGCGCAGGTTGGCATCGACGCTGATCAAGGCTTCGCCGCGCCGCGCGATGTCGGCGATGCTCAACGTGGTCTCGGCGATCGTTTCATCGGTGAGGCCGTTGCTGCATAGATGCAGGATCGCCGGCTCGGCGAAGATGCCCGCGGGAAGATGTTCGAGACGGTAAAGCAGATCCGCCGCAGGTGGACGGTAGAAGTCGAAACGCCGCTCGCCCTGGGCATCGCGCGAGACGAATGCCAGAGCCGTGCGCGCCTCACGCGTGCGGCGAATATCCTCGACCGACACACCATAACGCGCAAGTTCCTCGACGAGAAAGTCGCCGAAGCGGTCGTCGCCGACCATGCCCAAGAAGCGACTCGCCAGCCCCAGACGCGCGCAGGCCACAGCGACATTGGCCGGCGCGCCACCCGCATAAGGCGTGAAGGTCTCCGGGAGGTCGTCGGCCGCGCCATCCAGGCAATTGGACAGCATGTCGACGAGCGCCTCGCCGAAGGCAATGAGCGGTGTCATGACGTCTTTCCTCGTGTTTTCTTGTCGTTGCCTGATGCCTTGTCATTTGGCGCCGAGGCAGGAAAGGACTCGCGGACCAGCGACAGTAGGCCCTGGGTCGAGGCATCGAAGTCCCCGACATTGGTGTCGATGCGCTCGCTGATTTCCCCGGCGATGCGTTTGCCGAGCTGCACGCCCCATTGGTCGAAGGAGTTGATGTTCCAGATCACCCCCTGTACGAACACCTTGTGTTCGTACAGGGCGATTAACGCACCCAGATTACGGGGCGTCAGATCGTCGAGAAGCAGGGTGCTTGACGGGCGGTTGCCGGGGCAGCTGTAGGGGTCGAGCTGGCTACCGTCCTGGCTGCCCTCCATGAAGGCATTGGCCTGCGCCAGCATGTTGGTGAGCAGGGCGAAGTGATGATCCTCGAAGCCCGGCTCGGGTTTGAGCGAGGCGATGAAGTCGATGGGCACGTAGCGGGTGCCCTGGTGCAGCAATTGGAAGAACGCGTGCTGGCCGTTGGATCCGGTTTGTCCCCATACAATGGGGCCGGTCTTGTAATTCACCGGCTGGCCGAAGATATCCACCGACTTGCCATTGGACTCCATGTCGAGCTGTTGGAGAAACGCCGGTAGCTGATGCAGGGCCTGATCGTAGGGCACGATGGCATGCGTCTCGGCGCCGATGAAGTTGATGTTCCAGATGCCGATCAACGCCATGAGCACCGGCATGTTCTGCTCGAACGGCGCCTCGATGAAGTGTTGGTCCATCTCGTGGGCACCTTCGAGGAGTTCCATGAATCCATCGAAGCCGATGGATAGCGCGATGGGCAGCCCGATCGATGACCACATCGAGTATCGACCGCCGACCCAAGCCCAGAATTCGAAGACATTTTCCTCGCGGATGCCGAATTCCATAGCGGCCTTGCGATTGGTCGAGGCCGCGATGAAATGCGCGCCGACATCGGCATCTTCGCCAGCATGGTCGAGGAACCAGCGTCGCGCGGTCTTGGCGTTGAGCAGCGTTTCCTGAGTCGAAAAGGTCTTGGTCGAGACGATGAACAGTGTGGTTGCCGGGTCGAGCGTTCTCAGCACTTTCTGAATATGAGCGCCGTCGACGTTGGAAACGAAGTGGAAATTGAGCCCGTCGTGGCGGTACTTGAGCAATGCACGGCAGGCCATGTTGGGCCCCAGGTCCGAGCCGCCAATGCCGATGTTGACCACGTCCTTGATGCGTTGACCGCTGTAGCCCTTCCATTCGCCGCTACGTATCTCTTCCGAGAAGCGCTTGATCTGTTCGCGCGTGCTTTGGATCTCGGGCATCACGTCCTTGCCGTCGGCATAGACCGGCTCGTCGCCGAGGTGACGCAAGGCGGTGTGCAGGACCGGGCGGTCTTCGGTGACATTGATGATGTCGCCGGAGAACATCTGCGCGCGTCGCTGCACCAGTGCCGAGTGGTCGGCGAGCTCGATCAACTTGGCGAGTACGGCATCGGAGATGTGATGCTTGGAGTAATCCAGGAACAGGCCGCCGACACGCAGGCTCATCTTATCGAAGCGCTTGGGATCGGTGGCGAAGTAATCGCTGATGCGATCATTGGCGGTCTCGCGATTGAGACGTTCGAGAGCGCGCCAGGTGACGCTGCGCGTGAGTTGGAACATGGCGTCATCCTTCTTCATGAATCGAGCAACATGACCACGCGGGCCTGATCGATGAATCGTGTCAGCCTGTCACTGGTTCCACAATGGGCCTTCGACGAAAGCTGCATGCGAGTCACCGTCTAGGCCACACGGTGACTGCGTGCCTCTTCGAGCAATGCGAACCAGGCGGCACGGTCTAACATCAGGTTACTGTCGCGGTGCAGTGCTTGAATACGGCTGTCCTTGAGGGTACCGATGACTGGCGCGGGATGCCCCGGCAGACGTCGTAGCCAGGCCAATGCCAATCCGGCAGTGCTCGACTCGAACTCTTCGGCGAAGTGCTCCAGCGTGCTGCCCAGGACATCCTCGAAGACCAGCCCACCGCCTAGTGGCGACCAGGCCATGGGCGCCAGGTCGTCGGCGATCACGGCATCGTAGAACCCATCGAAAAGTACTTCCGGACGTGCCAGTGACAACTCGAACTGATGCGCGCCGAGTGGGTGGCGCATGGCGGCCTGCAGGCGTCGCCACTGTTCGGGCAAGAAGTTGGAAACCCCTACTGCGCCGATCTTGCCGGCGTCGATCGCGGCATCCAGTGCGGCGCCGGTGGCATGGGCATCGAGTAGCGGGTCAGGGCGGTGCAACAGGAAATGCTCGAGACGCTCGATGCCCAGTTGTTCCAGCGACGCGTCGATCCGCGTATTCAGGTAATCGGGGGAGGTATCGTAATGCTTGACGCCGAAACGCGACGTGTCGCGTGCGGGCAGCACGATATCGGTCTTGGTGATCACCTTGACGCGGGCCTTGAGCGATGGACGCCGTGCCAGGGCCTCGCCGAACAGTCGTTCACACTCGCGATTGCCGTAGATATCGGCGTGATCGAACCAATCTAGCCCTTCATCGAGACGTGCTTCGATCCAGTCGGCCAAGCGCGTGGCGTCGGCTAGCTCGGGACGCTCGTGGAGGCGCATCATACCCAGTACGAAGGGAACGTCGAACGTCAGCTCATCGCTCATTGCAACATGTCCTCACGGGTCAGGGTGGTGGCCAGGAGGTGCTGGGCGCCAGGCACCAGCCATACGGGGTCGACGCGGGTACAGGCGGCCTCGACGCACAGAAAACGGGAGCCGATGTCGGCGGGTGTATCGCCGGGCAATTCAGTGTCGGGATGCCAGACCACTGTGGAATCGCTGCCTTGCTTGGTGATCTGGAGGCGACGTGCGCCGTCGTCGAGTACGAGTGGGCGATTGGATTCGTAGATGCGATCCAATGGGCCGCGCACGCCGAGCTCGCCTTGTTGGTGCGCCTCGGAAAAGTCCCGGCGCTTGTCCAGGTAACGCGCGCCGGCCAGACCCTCGATACGGCATTGGTACGTATGCGCAACACTCAGGTAGCTATGCAATGCAGCGGTCAATTTCACTGGCGTTTCACCGCGGTGTTCGGTAATCAGCTCGACATGCAGACGCCGGGCGCTGGCGTGGATCATCACGCGGGGCGTGAGTTGTTCGTCGAGGCGCGTTGTCGGCGACAGGTGCACTTCGACGCCTTCGTCTTCTTCGTCGATACCGTCCAGTCGCCACTCGGCCTGACGCGCAGTGCCATGCATGGGGCCACGACCGTCCGGCGCCTCGTCGGCGAACCATGGCCAGCAGACAGGGATGCCGCCGCGTATCGTGCCTGGCAAGGCCTGCGGGGTCGGGGTTAACCACAACCAGCCATCGCTGCGCTCGGCGGAGGGCTGGAAATGCAGCACCTGGGCGCCTTGCAGAGAGACTGCCAATTCGCCCCAGTCGGTATTGAACAACAGCACGCGGCGTTCCTGCCATTCGGCTTCGCGCTGCCCCTGAGTCGCGTCGAGCAACTTACGCAGGGAATCGGGAATCATGCTACCTCCTCGTTATGTAACGCTTCGCAGGCACCTAGCAGCCCATTCCAGGGTGCCGTGACTACCCATACGGGAATGTGAGCAGTGTACGCGTGCATGCGCCCTTTGTCGGCGAAAGCGTCACGGAAGTGGCTGTGGGGTAGCCAGTCGAGAAGGCGTGGCAGGATGCCGCCACACAGATAGACGCCGCCGCGTGCACCGAGCATCAGGGCTGCATCGCCGCTGACATCGCCGAGAATCTTGAGGAAGCGCTCTAGAGACTGACGCGCGAGCGGGTCACCGGCGCGTGCCGCGCCGGTGACCTCGGAGGGCGTGTTGTAGTGGGCAATCCGCTTAGCCAGATGTGCATTCGCGCGATAAAGATCCAGCAAGCCTTGACCACAGAGAATACGCTCCACCGAGACCCGCCCGTAGTGCTGGTGAAAGTATGCCAGCAGCTCGCGCTCATGTGCGTCGGTGGGCGCGAAGGAGATGTGCCCGCCCTCGGTAGGCAGTGGTATCCAGTCGTGCTGACCGGGAAAGAGGCCCGCCATACCCAGGCCAGTGCCGGGGCCGAAGATCAGTCTTGCGCTGCCCGGTGCGGCCTCGCCTTCCCCCAGCGGTACCAGGTCCTTGGCATCCACGTGGGGGACGCCGAGGGCTTGTGCGGTGAAGTCGTTGATGACCTTGAACAGCTCAAAACCGAACTCCTCGGTGACCTGGTGCTTGGAGAAGCACCAGGCGTTGTTGGTCATGCGGACTTCATCGTTGTGTACGGGGCAGGCGAAGGCGAGGCAGGCCTCGCTAGGGATTTCCGCGCCCACCTCGTCGAGGTAGGCGCGAATCGCCTCGGAGAGTGTCGGGTAATGCGCACAAGGAAGCGTTCGAATGGCATGAAGATCGAAAGCCCCCGGCGTCACCAAGGCGAAGCGAGCATTGGTACCGCCGATGTCGCCAATCAAGGCAGGTCGGCTCATTCAAGCCTCCTCGCCTTGAATGTGCGCTCCTTGGCGAGCGAGGTCGTCGGCCTCGAAGCCGCCCAGCACGCTGCAGCCTTCCTCGCCGCGCATGGCCAGCTGGCGGAAGCCGCCGAAGAGTTCGCGCCCCAGACCCACATGGTAGTGGTCGAGATCGCCGATAGCCTGCTCGCGTTGCGCCCAGGTGTGTGCGTCGAGTTTTACTTCCAGGCGGCCGTTGTCGGCGTCGAGGCACACGACATCGCCATCGCGAAGCTTACCCAACGGACCGCCGTCGAGGGCCTCGGGTGTCATGTGGATCGCCGCGGGGACCTTGCCGGAGGCGCCGGACATGCGGCCGTCGGTCACCAGCGCGACCTTGTAGCCGCGATCCTGCAGGACCCCGAGGTAGGGCGTGAGCTTGTGCAGCTCGGGCATGCCGTTAGCCTGGGGTCCCTGAAAGCGGACGACGGTGATGACGTCGCGGTCCAGCTCGCCGGCTTCGAAGGCGCTCTGCAAGTCGTTCTGATCCTCGAAGATCCGAATGGGTGCCTCAACCAGGCGATTTTCTTGCTTCACGGCGGAGATCTTGATCACGCCGCGCCCCAGGTTGCCGTCGAGTACCGTCAGCCCACCGGTCGGGGAGAAGGGGTTCGATACTGGTCGCAGGACGTCTTCGTCGAGGCTTTGCTCGGGACCTTCGCGCCAGATCAGTTCGCCGTCTTCGAGGAAGGGCTCTTTGGTGTATGCCGTCATGTCGGTACCGAACGCGGTCGGGATGTCGCTATGGATGAGCCCGGCCTTGATCAGTTCACGGAACAGAAGGCTCATGCCACCCGCGGCTTGGAAGTGGTTGATGTCCGCCTGACCGTTGGGGTAGACGTGCATCAGGCTCGGCGTCACCGCGGAAAGATCGGTGAAGTCATCCCAGGTCAGGGTCAGCCCCGCAGCAGCGGCCATGGCCACCAGGTGCAGGGTATGGTTGGTGGAGCCGCCCGAGGCGAGCAGGCCGACGATGGCGTTGACGATGGCACGGGCGTCGATCTGCTTGTAGAAGGGTCGGTAATCGCCACCCGGCTCGGTGTTGCGAATCGTTTGCTGGGTGGCGAACTGAGTCAGGGCCTCGCGCATTTCGGTGCCAGGATTGACGAACGATGTCCCGGGCAGATGCAAGCCCATCATCTCCATCATCAACTGGTTGGAGTTGGCGGTGCCGTAAAAGGTGCAGGTGCCGGGGCTGTGATAGGACTGCGACTCTGCTTCCAGCAGATCTTCACGTGTGGCCTTGCCTTCGGCAAACAGCTGGCGGACCCGGGCCTTTTCCTTGTTGGGCAGGCCACTGGGCATCGGGCCGGCGGGCACGAAAGTGGCCGGCAGGTGGCCGAAACGCGCCGCTGCAATGAACAGCCCCGGGACGATCTTGTCACACACCCCGAGGTAGAGGGCGCCGTCGAACATGTTGTGCGACAGACCCACTGCCGTGGCCATGGCGATGGCATCGCGTGAGAACAGAGACAGCTCCATGCCGGGCTGGCCCTGGGTAACGCCGTCGCACATGGCGGGGACGCCACCGGCGAATTGGGCGGTCGAGCCCATCTGGCGAGCGGCATCCTTGATGGTAGCAGGGAAGGTCTCGAGGGGCTGGTGCGCCGACAGCATGTCGTTGTAGGCCGATATGATGCCCAGATTGGCGGAGTTCATCAGCTTGAGCTGATTCTTGTCCTGGCTACCGCAGGAGGCGACGCCATGAGCAAGGTTGCCGCAGCTGAGATCGCTACGGTGGACCCCGCGCTTGTACTGATCGTGCATGCGCTTTTCGTAGAGCGCCCGGCGTTCCTTGGAGCGTTCTTCGATGCGGCGAGTAACGTCGGCAACGGTCTGATTCAGTGGCATGTCAGGACCTCATCAAGTGCGGTGGATGATCATGTAAGTAAATTTAGCAAAAAATACCTTGATGGTCGTGCGTCTTTTGCCCAAATTATGGGGATAGTTGTAGTATTCTTCCAAAAGGGTCTTATCGTATCCTTGGGTCCACGCCAATCAAAGAGAGGAAGCCATTATGACGCTGCGTATTGCAATCAACGGGTTTGGGCGTATCGGGCGTAACGCACTGCGGGCTCTCTACGAAAATGGTTATCGCGACCGCGTTGAGGTCGTCGCCATCAATGATCTGGGCGATCCGTCGCTCAACGCCCATCTACTCAAGCATGATAGCGTGCATGGGCACTTCACGTTCGAGGTGGGGCACGACGAAGAGTCACTGCACGTCGATGGCGACCGCATCCGCATACTTTCCGAGCGTGATCCGGCCGCCTTGCCCTGGACATCGCTGAATGTCGATCTGGTCATGGAGTGCACGGGGCTCTTTACCAAGCGTGACGCCGCCGCCAAGCATCTCGAGGCCGGCGCTGAGCGTGTGCTGATCTCCGCGCCCAGTGGCGATGCCGATGCCATGGTGGTGTTCGGCGTCAACGAGCACATGCTGACCAGCGAGCATCGTGTGGTCTCCAACGCTTCTTGCACCACCAACTGCCTGGCGCCGGTCGCCAAGGCGCTCAACGATGCGGTGGGCATCGAAAGCGGCCTGATGACGACGGTGCATGCCTATACCAACGACCAGAATCTGTCTGACGTTTATCATAAGGATCCCTACCGGGCGCGTAGCGCGACCCAGTCGATGATCCCTACCAAGACGGGCGCTGCAGCGGCTGTGGGTCGGGTATTGCCCGAGCTTGAAGGAAAATTCGATGGCTTGGCAGTACGCGTGCCGGTCATCAACGTATCGCTGGTCGATCTGACCTTTACTGCTGGCCGTGAAACCACCCAGGAAGAAATCAACGCCATCGTCGAGAAGGCGGCCGAGGATTCTCCGGTATTGGCCTCCAATGCCCAGCCGCTAGTGTCGATCGATTTCAACCACGATGCGAACTCGTCCACCTTCGACGCCAACCACACCCGCGTCAACGGCCGCCTGGTCAAGGTAATGGCGTGGTACGACAACGAATGGGGTTTCTCCAACCGTATGCTGGATACGGCACTGGCAATGCACGCGGCCAAGTAAGGCTGTCGTCGGTGACGTAACCACCCCGTGTGGGAGCGTCCGGATACACGTCTCGCGCACTCACGGCTCCGCTCGATCGTTGTCCGTTCGCTCTCGCTTCTCATCGGGTACGTCAGGTACTCGGGAAATCAGGCGCCTCAGGGCGCCTTTTTTCTGCCGGGACGCTCAAGATTTGACACCCCTCGGCCGATATTCAAGCTAAGGCGGCACCGCATTGCCATTGGCATATTGCAACTTTCGTGACGATGCCTAAGCTCCTGTCCTGTAGAGAATGACGAAGTGCCATAATGGGTCCATCATGACCTTATGGTCGGGTTTATACCCTTCCTGTGATATACTGTGAAAGGCATGCATCATTTCTCATCAACGGAACGGGCATCATGCGCGATTTTGTGCAACAGGCTCATCGGCTGGTCGGTGTCATGCTGCGCGATGGACACCGCAATCGCCAAGGAAAGATCACCGGTGTCGATCAATCGCGCGACACGCCTGCCGTCTACGTCGCTTGGTCGGGACAGCCCCGTTGCGAGCGTGTGGCGCTGAGCATTGAAGAGCTGCGCACCCTGGTGTCGGCCTATCTCGAGACACATGATCGCCGACCCGTTGAGCAAGCCGAACCGGAGGCCTCACCGGTCTCGCCGCCACAGCGGCGCACCGGGGTGCAGTAGTCCGCTTGTGTCTTCGCCGAGTCAGCGGTCGTGTGAATTCGTCACGAAGCCTGTGAAGTGGGGCGATGACTCATTATGGATATATCGGCCGCGAAGGGTTTCTCCACGCTACCCAGCGATTGCGATGCATTGCTGGAGGACTCTCCCGCCATCCTATATGCGACCGGCCCCGGCTGGTGGCGCAACGATCTGCACTACGTCAGCTATAATCTCGCGACGCTGATCGGCGCCACGCGGGCTCAACTCCAGTCTACCCCCGCTTTGTGGTTGGAGCATGTGCGCGATGCCCAGGAAGTCGAGGCACGTCTGTTCGCGGGGCTGGCGGCGGGTAAGTCGCGTATTCGGCTGTATTACCGCATTGCGTGTGCCGAGGGGCATGTTCGTTACATGCAAGACGATATCGCGGTACAGCGTGACGCCATGGGCGATGTCATCGAGTTGATCGGTTCCTTGGCCGATATCAGCGAGACGCAGGTGGCGCTGACCCGTCTTGAGGAACTGGCCGATAGCGAGCGCCGTTATCGCTTTATCGTCGAGCATGTCAGCGATGCCATCTTGTTGATGGATGCTGATGGGGAATGCCGCTTTGCGTCGCCGTCGGTACGCGGTCTGCTCGGGCATCGCCCTGAATCCCTGCACGATTGCGGACTGCTGGAGTTGTTGCCGCCGGACGATGCGCCGCGCGTGCAGCGTCTGATTCACGATGCCTCGCGTCATGGTAAGCCGTTGCGCATGGAGCTCCGCATGCGTCACCGGCTAGGCCATTATGTGTGGCTGGAGACCTGCTGCTCGCCCTATTTGAATCCTGCCAGTGAATGCTACGAATGGATCCTCGCGGTGGCTCGGGATATTACCGATCGCAAGCATCGCGAACATCGTCTGCATGAGCTTTCGACAACAGATAGCCTCACCGGGGCGCTCAATCGTGACGCCTACTTGAATTGCTTGCGTAGCGGCCTGGAAGCCGCCGATCATGTTTCCCAGCGTGTGTCCCTGGTGATTTTCGATATCGACCATTTCAAGACGATCAACGACACTTGGGGGCATGCGGCCGGCGATCTGGTGTTGGCCTGCGTGGGCGAGATATGCCGCACTGCGTTGCGCGATCACGATGTGTTCGGACGTATCGGCGGGGAAGAATTCTCGTTGATGCTGGCCGGTCAGTCGCTGAACGACGCGGCGTTGCTGGCTGAACGACTGCGCAAGAAATTCGAAAGCGTGCGGGTCGAATTTCATGGCGAATGGCTGAGCTTCTCGGTAAGTTTCGGCGTGGCGGAGCGCCAATCCCGCGAGGGGGGGGAGTCGCTGCTACACCGTGCCGACATGGGGCTCTATGCCGCCAAGCACAACGGCCGTAACCGCGTGCATCAGGCGCCACCGCAACCCATATGACACGTTATGCCATTACCCTACCTCGTATGCCGCATCGCCGCGCGTTAGCCGGACACGGCGTAAGAATCAAGGAGAAGAACATGATGCGAATTCTGCTGGCTTGTTTGCTGAGCATGCTGAGTCTCGGTGCCTGGGCGGAGACTGTGGAAGGCCCGAAGGTCGTCGGCGAGACGTTCGAATACTCCACTGGTGGAGAAACGTATCAAGGGTATCTGGCACGCAACGTCAATGACGAGGAGCCGCGCCCAGCGGTGTTGTTGGTGCACGAATGGTGGGGCCTCAACGATTACGCCAAGTCACGCGCCGATCAGTTGGCGGCCTTGGGCTTCGTCGCCCTGGCGGTTGATATGTATGGCAAGGGCAAGACAGCGGCGCATCCGCAGGACGCCAAGGCATTTTCCCAGCGAGTGATGAGCGATTGGCCCACGGCGCGTGCGAGCCTCGAGGCAGCCATGACCAAGCTGCGGGAACAGTCCTATGTGCGTGGCGATCGCATGGCGGCGATGGGGTATTGCTTTGGTGGTGGCGTGGTGATGAACATGGCGCTGGCGGGCATGCCCATCGAGGCGGCGATCAGTTTCCATGGCAGTCCCACTCAAGCGGTCTCCGATCCGCAGCCCTTCGATGGCATCGTGCAGATTCACAATGGCGAGGCCGACGGCCTGGTCGAGGCGGATGCGCTGGAGTCGATGGCACAGACGCTAAGCGATCAGGGCGCCGAGGTGCGCGTGGTGCAGTACCCAGGCGCCAAGCATGGTTTCAGCAATCCGGGGTCCGATGCTCAGGCCGACGAGTTCGATCTACCGTTGGGTTATGATGCCGCCGCCGATGCGGCCTCTTGGCAATCGGCCCTGGTGGCGCTGGACCGCGCTCTCAACAAAGACTGACATGCAATCTGGCGGCGCCTTGTCGCGCCTCCAGATTGCCGCCGAATCAGGCGCGCCGGGAGAGGGCCAGAACGCGCTTGGCGAGTTCGATCATGTCGGCGTCGCCGGTATTTTTGTCGGGAACGTCGGAGAGCTTGATCACCGGGATCCAGTGTTGCCCCTCTGGGCGTGCCTCGGTCATCTTGATGACCATGTTCATTGGCGTGACACCGACATCATTGGTGAAGTTGGTGCCGATGCCGAACGCGGTGGTGATGCGTCCACGACAGAAGTTGTCGATACGCTCCACGCGCTCGGGGGTCAGGGCATCGGAAAAGATGATGGTCTTGGTGCGCGGGTCGATGCCCATACGTTCGTAATGCGCGATGGTGGCGGCCGCGAACTCGAGTGGGTCGCCGCTATCGTGACGCACGCCATCGAAGAGTTTGGCGAATTTCTTGTCGAAGCTGTCGAAGAAGGTAGCCGAGGTGAAAGTGTCGGTCAGCGCGATGCCCAGATCGCCGCGATAGACATCTACCCAATGCTCCAGGGCCAGGCTGTTGGCCATCTTGAAGCCGAAGCGCGCACCGTGAAACATGAACCACTCGTGGGCATGCGTGCCGATTGGTTTGACGCCATGCCGCATGGCCAGGTGCACGTTGCTCGAGCCGGAAAAGGTATCGCCACCGTGGTGGCATAGTGACGCCACGACACGGTCGTGGACGCTATAGGAATAGCGCCGACGGGTGCCGAATTCGGCGATCTTGAGACCTAGACGCTTGTAGTGTTCGATCTTGTCGCGGGTGCGGGTATCGATGAGCGCATCCGAGTCGCGCTGACCGTCGCCCATTTGATACCAGATCTCGCTGATCAGCGCCATCAGCGGGACTTCCCAGAGAATGGTGCGATACCAGAGTCCCTCGATGCGCAACGTGAAGTGTCCGCCCTGCTGTACGATTTCGACTTCCTCGGGGTTGTAATGAAACCCCGAGAGGAAGTCGAGATAAGTCGGGTCGAGATAGGGGCAAGTGCGTTCCAGGTAGCGCTTTTCCTCGAGGGTCAGCGACAGATTCGCCATGGCGTCCACTGCCTCGCGTAGTCGCTCGGCAAAGCCGGGAGGGAAGGTGTGGTCTCCCCGGTTGATGAACGCATAGCGAGCTCGCGCATAAGGAAAGCGCTTGATGACCGCGCTTTGCATGGTGAACTTGTAAAAGTCGTTGTCGAGGAGCGAATCCAGCATCGTGCATCCTATACGGCGAGGTTCCGAAACGGGGGTGCCAGCTTAGCGCAGCTATACGATGGGCACCACTGCCGCCGGGCTGTGCGTCGGCTGGTGAAGTCCTTACATGAAGGCCATGACACCGAACATGGTGATCATGAAGCCGCCGAACAATAACAAGCCCGCGATCGACAGCAGGATCAGCAGATAGCCGAGGATGAGTGCCGCCAGTGCCCAGGCGTCGCCTTGTTCATTCGTTCGACGGATCTGTCGGCGTGCCAGATGGCCGCAGACGACGCCACCCAGTACGCTAGGCAGCACGAAAATACCCAGCACACTGAGCGCAAAGGCGACGATAGCCATGGTGTTGAACTGTGGCGTTTGTGGTGGCGTGGATGGCACGGACGTGTCGCGGGGCATCGCTTGCTCCAGAAATGAGTTGATTTCACCCTAGCATGAGCCGTGATATTCGGGAATCCGCTTCGGGAGGCGTAGCGATGGGCTTGACGGTACGGGAACTGACGCGCGTTGCCGATGTTCCGCTCGAAACATGGAATGCGTTGGTGGGTAAGCGCTACCCTTTCTTGCGGCACGAGTTCCTGGATGCCCTGGAAAGCACCGGCTGTGTGGATACCGAGAGTGGCTGGGTGCCGCGTCACCTCTCGCTGTGGCAGGATGAACGCTTGGTGGGCGTGCTGCCGCACTATCTCAAGATGCATTCCTTTGGCGAGTACGTCTTCGACTGGAGCTGGGCCGACGCCTGGGAGCGTGCCGGTGGCCGGTATTATCCCAAGCGATTGAGTGCCATTCCCTTCACGCCTGCCGTCGGGCCGCGCCTGACCGTGGCACCCGACATCTCGTCCGCCCAGGCCATACAAACGGTGGCGGCTTTTTTCGAGGAGTGGGGCGACGACTTGTCGGGTTGGCATTTGCTGTTTGCCGATGAGCAAGAGATTGAGCAGTGGCAAGCGCAGTGGCCAGTCTTGCTGAGACGTGAGGCAGTGCGTTTCGAATGGCGCGATGCCGGTTACGGCGATTTCGAGGGCTTCCTGGCGTCGATGCTGGGGAAACGGCGCAAGGAGATTCGCCGCGAACGCCGCAAGGTCGCCGAACAGGGGTTGAGTCTGCACCGACTGAGCGGGAGCGACATCGATACTGCGGCGTTGGCTCACTTCTATCGCTGCTATCGCATCACCTATCTCGAGCGTGGGCAGATGCCCTATCTCAGCGAAGCGTTCTTTACCCGGCTGCGCGTGACGATGGGCGAGGCGCTCATGCTGGTGCAGGTACGCCAGGGTGATACACCGGTCGCTGCGGCGCTCTATCTGCGAGGCGGTGATACGTTGTATGGGCGCTACTGGGGGAGTGAAGTCGTTGCCGACTGTCTACACTTCGAAGCATGTTATTACCAAGGCATCGAATACTGCCTGGAACAGGGGCTGCAATGCTTCGATCCCGGTACCCAGGGTGAGCACAAGTTGTTGCGCGGCTTCTCGCCCGAGCTGAGCACTTCGTTGCATTACTTGCCGCATGCCGGATTTCGGGAGGCGGCCGCACGGTTCTGCGTCGAGGAACGTCAGGCCATGGGGGCGTATCGAATGGCATGTCACGAGCGCTTACCGTTTCGCCATGTGCCATGAACAGGAACCATCACCGGGAGCGTACCGTGGCGTGGTCATGGAGGGATCATATGAGGAAGACTAGCGCATGAATTTTTTCTATGAGGCAGCGGTACTGCTAGGCGCTGCCATCATCGCCGTGCCGTTGTTTCAACGCTTGGGATTGGGCTCGATACTGGGCTATCTCGCGGTGGGGCTGCTGCTGGGGCCATCCGTGCTCGGCTTCATCGCCGATCCTGAAGAGGTGCTGCATTTCTCCGAGTTTGGCGTTGTGATGTTGTTGTTCCTCATTGGTCTCGAGATGGAACCCTCGCGTCTATGGCGCATGCGCAAGCAGCTGTTCGGGCTGGGGCTTTTGCAATTCCTGGGGTGTGGCGTGTTGCTGACTCCCATCGGTCTGGCATTGGGCCTGACATGGGATCTCGCAGTGCTGCTGGGGTTGATTCTGGCGCTGTCTTCCACGGCCTTCGCTCTGCAGATTCTCAACGAGCAGCACCGCTTGGCGACGCCCCATGGCCAGACGGCGTTTGCCATCCTGCTCTTCCAGGATTTGGCGGTCATCCCGTTGCTGGCCTTGCTCCCGTTATTCGCGGGTGATCTGGGCGCCAACGCCGGAGCGACGCTGTGGCTCGATATCGGCAAGGCCGTGGGCATGGTGCTCGGCGCGATCGTCTTTGGGCGCCTGGTCTTTCCGCGCGTACTGGCACTCATCGCGCGCAGCGGTGTACATGAGGTGTTCACCGCCGCGGCGCTGTTTCTGGTCCTGGCCATGGCCCTGGTCATGGAATGGGCGGGCCTGTCCATGGCGCTGGGGGCCTTCCTGGGGGGCGTCATGCTGGCGGATACGGTTTATCGGCACGAGCTGGAAGCCAACATCGAGCCCTTCAAGGGCATCCTGCTGGGGCTGTTTTTCATCGCCGTGGGCATGTCGGTCAATCTGACGCTCGTCTTCGACAACGTATGGTGGGTGCTGGGCATCACCCTGGGGCTACTGGTGGCCAAGCTAGTCGTCATAATGCTGGTGGGCATGGCGGCGCGATTGCCGCGTCAGGAGATCCCGCGTTTGGCGACGGTGATCGCTCAAGGCGGTGAATTCGATTTCGTATTGCTCAGTGCAGCGGTCAGTGCGGGAGTTTTCGATCAACGCATCGCCAGCCTGTGTATTGCGGCGGTAACGCTGAGCATGGCATTGACGCCGTTCCTCTATCGTGGCGGCAACTGGCTCGCTGGCCGGATCGGAGTAAATCGCCCTTACGACAAGGACTTCGGCGATGAGACGCCGCCGGTCCTGATCGCGGGGCTGGGGCGCTTCGGGCAGATGGTGGCGCGTGTGCTCAAGTTGCAGGGCATCAACTTCACCGCACTCGACCCCAACATTACCCAAGTGGAATTCATTCGCCGCTTCGGGTCGCGTATCTATTATGCCGATGCTGCGCGCCTCGATGTCTTGCGCTCGGCGGGTCTCGCGCAAGCCAAGGTGCTGGTGATCGCTGTCGACGATGAGGAGGCGGCACTGACCATCGCGCGTATGGTGCGCAACCACTACCCGCAGCTCAAAATCTTCGCCCGCGCGCGCAATCGTCATCATGCCTGGAAGTTGATGGAGATCGGGGTTGATACCGTCATGCGCGAGACATTCGCTTCAAGCATGGAAATGAGCGTGGAAGTACTCAAGGGCTTGGGCTATCCCGGTTCCAATGCGCTGGAGGCCGTGCGCACCTTCCGCGACTTCGATAACCAGTTGCTGGCAGCTTCCTATACTCATCGCCATGATGTGGAGACTTTGAGGAAGACCGAGCATGAAGCCATTGTTGAATTCCAAGCGCTTTTTCAGCAGGAATTGAAGCAGCGCCGAGGCAAGGAAACGGGAGCCGATACGGCATCGGACACGGCAACTACATCCATGTCGGACGAACGTTGAGTATGCCTTGCCGCGGGTTCAAGAGGGCTTCGGTTCAGACCAGAGGTATTGATTGACGGAGGTTGATATGCAGGAAGCGCTGCGGGCCGTGCTGGCGTCGCAACATCTTGTCGCTCGGGGCGAGCCCCGAGCCTTGGCGGGGGGCGATATCGCCGAGGTCGCCTGGCTGGAAACCGATCAGGGCGCGGTGGTGGTCAAGCGCGACGACCCTGAGGCCCTGGCCGCCGAAGCCGAAGGTCTGCGCGCCTTGCACCGGGCGAACACGGAGTTGAAAGTGCCGGCGGTGATCGCCCAGGAAGGAGAGTGGCTGGTCATGGAGGCGTTGGCAGCGGGTGGCAAGCGTGACGCAGCGGGGTTAGGCGCAGGTCTGCGCGAGTTGCATGCCGTTCACGGCGAGCATCATGGATGGCTGAATGACAACCGCTGCGGACCCACAGCGCAGCGCAACACGCCCTGTGATGATGGTCGCGTGTTTCAACGCGAGCAGCGGCTGATGCCGCTGGGCAAGGCCTGTAATGAGCGCGGTTTGCTGTCCGCCACGACGCTGGATGCTCTGGGTGATGTCGCCGGCCGACTCGAGACGTGGTTGCCGGACGTGCCGCCAAGCCTCGTGCATGGCGATCTGTGGTCCGGCAATGTGCTCACCACGCCCGAGGGGCCGGCCATCATCGACCCTGCTGTCTACTATCATTATCCCGAGGTCGATCTGGCGATGCTGACGCTGTTCGGCGCCCCGGGCGAGGCGTTTTCCGAGGCTTACTGGGACGGCGCTCGACCTGATGACTGGGAGCGTCGCGAGACCTTGTTCCAATTATATCCGCTGCTTAATCACCTGCTACTGTTCGGTGGTGCTTACCGAACGGGCGTCGAGCGGGCCATCGCGCGCTTGCAGATAACTTAGGGTTGGGTGCTACGCGTAATGAGGTAGAACAGACCGTCTATTGCCTCGCCGCCGCTTTCGCGCAGCGAGAAACTATCGGGAGCTCGGAGCCAGTCGTGTACCAGGCCGCCGATCATTGAGTGCAGCATCAGGGTGGCGACGTCCGGTGCGATTGCGTCGATGAGCAGGCCCTCGTCGTGGGCTTGCTGAAAACAGCGCCGCACGACCTCGCGACAATCCGAGGCCAGGCGGTTCTGCAGCTCCACTGGGTTGATGTCGCTGATGAATTCGCAGCGATGCATCAAGATGGTGTGGACGCGACATGAACGTGGGCGTTCGAGCATCTCGAAGGCGTGTAACGTGGCAAGGCGCAGCGTATCCAGCGGGCCTTTGGCCTGGCGCTCGGCGGTAATGTCGTCGATGATCTGCTGGAGCGGCATCTTGACCCGGTCGAGCATGGCATGGAAAAGGTCGGCTTTGTTCTTGAAGTGCCAATACACGGCGCCTCGCGTCATGCCGGCATGACGCGCGATATGTTCGAGCGAGGTACGTGAGACGCCCTTTTCGAGAAAGACGTCTTCGGCAGCATCGAGCAAGGCTTCTCGCGTGGCCTCGGCTTCGGCTTTGGTTCTGCGGGGCATGGCGTGATCTCGTTGATGAATCCGGCCAGACGGTGGGGAATGAGCACCGAGAGGCGAGACTTTTTAGCCATCATACCCCAAGTGAATGGCATTTACATTCATGTATGTATGCGTGTAGTCTTAGCCATCATTGATCTCGATCAAACAAGGTAAAACACCGATGGTATCCACGACAGGGAACGAGCGCCGGGGCCTTTGGGCCGTGGCGCTGGCGGGCGTACTGCTGATGGGCTGCGGCGGCGATGATGATGCCCAGCAGCAGTCAAGTGACGCTTCTTCTCCGCCGCCCAAAAAGGCTCAGGTCATGGAAATGGCCAAGCGCGACATTTCGCTCGACAAATCTTATCCTGCCATGCTGCGTAGCGATAATGAAGTCACTGTCGTGGCCCGCGTCAGCGGTAACCTCGAAGAGCGACATTTCGATCCCGGCCAGCAGGTCGAGAAGGGCGAGAGTCTCTATACGATCGAGCCTGAAACCTATCAAGCGACAGTACGTCAACGCGAGGCGGATCTGCAAAGCGCGCAGGCCGATGCGGAACTGGCCCAGACCAACGCCGACCGCTATCAGCGTCTGCTCAAGCAGAATTCTGTCAGCGTGCAGCAACGTGATCAGGCGCAGGCCGATCTCAAGGTTGCGCGTGCCAGCGTCGCCCAGGCGCAGGCGGCATTGGATAGCGCTCGTATCGATCTCGAATACACCGATGTCGAGGCGCCGGTATCGGGCATGATCAGCCTGAGCGAGGTGAACCTCGGCAATCTTGTCAACGACGGTACTGAGCTGGCGACGATTACTCCGCTCAACCCTCTCGAAGTGCGTTTCCAACTGCCTCAGGAAGAAGCCTTCGAACTGCGGCGTCAGCGCCAGCAACAGGGCAATGAGTCGATCACCGCCGAGCTGAAGATCCCGGCGTTGCCGGGGCAGACCCTGAAAGGGCGTGTGGAATTCCTGGGCTCGCGTGTCAGTGAAAGCACCAGCACCGTGCAGGCGAATGCCTTCTTCGATAATCCCGATGGCATGTTCATGCCGGGACAGTTCGTGCGTGTCGAGCTGGATGGCGTGAAGCGTTTTGATGTGTTTGCCGTGCCCGAAATCGCCGTGACACAAGGGCTGATGGGCCCACAGGTCTATGTGCTCAATGACGAGAATAAAGTGACTACACAAACCGTTCAGTTGGGCGACACTGCTGGTCCGTGGATGATCATTACGGATGGAATCAAGGCGGGAGACCGCGTCGTGGTCAGCGATCCCGGTAACATCAGCGCCGGTGCGAGCATCGATCCTCAGCCGTTCAATGGTGATGTCGAAGCGCTCTCGAGTGCCGAAGAAGGCGAGGCTGCACCTGGAAACCAGACCCAGCAGAAAGGCTCCTCCGATGCCGATAGCCAAGCTAGCGAGGAAGGTGGAGCCTGACGGATGAATATTTCCAACTTCTTCATAAAACGGCCGGTCTTCGCCACCGTTATTTCGATCATCGTGACGGTGGTCGGGATAATGGCGATGCGTGTCTTGCCCATCGAGCAATATCCCAGCGTGGTACCGCCCACGGTTTCCGTGGAGGCGACCTATCCCGGTGCCGACGCCGAGACGGTCTCGAAGACCGTGGCGGCTCCGATCGCCGAAGCGATCAACGGGGTCGAGGACATGATCTACATGACCTCGACCAGCGCCGACAACGGATCGATGCGGATGAACGTCTCGTTCGACATCGGGACTGACGGGGATATCAACACGATCAACGTCAATAACCGTGTCCAGCAGGCGCTTTCCCAGTTGCCCGAGTCGGTGCAGTCGCAAGGCGTGACGGTCGAGCTGAGTTCTAGCAGTATCTTGATGTTGGTGGCGTTGACGTCGCCGACGGATGAATACAACAACATCTACATGCAGAACTACGCCACGCTCAATATCCTCAATGAGCTTCGTCAGGTGCCCGGCGTGGGGACAGCCGAGGTGCTGGGGGGTGGCGAGTTCGCCATGCGTATCTGGCTCAATCCGGACAAGCTGGCGCAGTACGATATGACGTCGGCCGAGGTGGCCAGTGCCATTCGCTCGCAGAACACCGAAATTCCGGCGGGGGCCTTGGCCCAGGCGCCGCAAGACGATGCGCGCGCGTATACGTATACCATTACGGCGCCGGGGCGTTTGGCCGATGCGGACCAATTCCGCGATATCATCCTGCGCACCAATAACGATGGATCGGCGTTGCGCTTGAGTGATGTGGCGCGTGTCGAGCTGGGGGCGTCGTCCTATTCGGTCAACGCCAACATGAACGGCGCCACCATGACGCCGATCATGATCAATCAGCAGCCGGGCGCCAATGCTCTGGAAACCGCCGAGGCCGTCAAGAGCAAGATGGACGAGCTCTCCGAGCGTTTCCCGCCGGGGCTCAAGTACGAAGTGCCTTACGACACCACGTTATTCATCGATGCCTCGGTGGAATCGGTGTTCCATACGTTCATCGAGGCGCTGCTGATCGTCGCGGTTATCGTGTTCATCTTTCTGCAGAACTGGCGTACTACCATCATTGCCATGTCGGTGGTGCCGGTGTCGGTGGTCGGTACCTTTGCCGGGCTGTACATGTTCGGCTTCTCGATCAACTTGTTGTCGCTGTTTGCCATGGTGCTGGCGATCGGCATCGTGGTCGATGACGCGATACTGGTGGTGGAAAACGTCGAGCGATTACTGGAGGAAGATCCCGAAATACCCATACGCAAGGCGGCCATCACCGCCATGAAGGAAGTCAGCGGCCCTGTTATCGCGACCTCGTTCATCATGGCGGCCGTGTTTATACCGGTGGCCTTCCTGGGGGGCTTCACGGGCCAAATCTACCAGCAGTTCGCGTTGACCATCGCGATTTCCGTGGCCATTTCGGCGATCGTGGCGTTGACTTTCACACCCGCGATGAGTGCGCTTTTCGTCAAACATAAGTCAGAGTTGGGCGATTCCAAGATCGCGCGTGCCGCCTCGACGCCATTCCGGTTGTTCGATCGCTTCTTCGACTGGGTGACGCGTGGTTACATGGCGATAGTGCGCTTGCTGGTCAAGGCCTGGGTGCTGACGCTGGTGCTCGCGGCATTGATCATCGGCTTCTCCTACTGGTTGTATCAGACCAATCCGTCGACACTAATTCCCGAGACCGATCAGGGGATCGCGATCGCGAGTGTCACCTTGCCGCAGGGTGCGTCCGTGGCGCGAACTACCGAGTACATGGATAAGCTGAGCAACAAGATCGAGCAGGACCCGGCGGTGGAGTACTCCACCACGGTGGCCGGCTATGACATGTTATCCAGCGCGGTCAACACGGCCAAGGGCGTGATGTTCGTCACCCTCAAGCCGTGGGGGAAACGCGACAAGTCCGTCGAGGACCTTATTGCCGAAATCAACCAGACGGCGGCCGGCCTGGAAGGTGGTACAGCGAGGGCCTTCAACATGCCGCCGATCATTGGTCTTTCCACCACGGGGGGCTTTACCGGATATCTGCAGTCCTATAGCGGGGCCGACTCCCAGGAGTTGATGAAAGCCTCCGGCAAAATCATGCAAGCCGCCAACAAGCGTCCGGAGCTTGCCCAGGTATTTACCACCTTCGACGCCTCGGTACCGACCTATCGAGCGCATATCGACCAGGAAAAAGCGCTGAGTTATGGCGTTTCCATCGATGACCTCAATACGACGCTATCGAATACGCTGGGTAGCGGTTTCGTGAACTATTTCACATATCAGAACCGCAATTTCCAGGTTTACATGCAGAACGAGGACACGTTCCGGAAGACGCCCGACGATCTGAACAAGATATTCGTGCGTGGCGGCGATGGTGAGCGTATTCCGATTTCCGAGTTCGTGACGCTAGAACGTCAGTCGGCGGCATCGGTGGTATCGCGCTTCGGGGTCTATCCGTCGGCGCAGTTCCAGGGTGGCCCTGCGCCGGGCTATAGCTCGGGCCAGGCGATCGCCGCGATGCAAGAAGTGGTTCAGCAACAGCTCGGCAATGATTGGGGCATGGGCTGGACAGGCACATCCTTTCAGGAGGCCAATGCCGGCAATGCTGCGATCATTGCCATTACCTTCGGTATCTTGATGGTCTTCTTGATCCTGGCGGCGCAGTACGAGAGCTGGGCATTGCCGCTGGCGGTTATTACAGCGGTGCCATTCGCCTTTATTGGCTCCATTGGCGGGATCGTGTTGCGTGGGTTGGACACCAGTGTCTATGTCCAGGTGGGCATGCTGGTGGTGGTCGGGCTGGCGGCCAAGAACGCCATCCTGATCGTCGAGTTTGCCGAGTTGCAGCGACGCGAATTCGGCAAGTCGATCCGCGATGCCGCATTGACTGCCTCTGAGCTGCGTTTCCGGCCGATCGTGATGACCTCGCTGGCGTTCATCTTCGGGACCTTGCCGCTGGCCATCGCGACTGGCGCCAACGACACCAATAGTCATCATATCGGTACCACGGTAGCGATGGGTATGGCCTCGGTGGCCGTTTTGGCCAGCCTCTTCGTGCCGGCCTTCTACGCCATGATCGCCAACGTGCAGATATGGCTGCAGAAGAAACGGGGCGTATCCTCTCATCACGAGGAGGATGACGAGGCGTCGGAAACGTCTGGGCCGCCGGCAAACAGCCACTGATCTTTGATTGAACCGACTATGGCCAGGGCCTCGCGCCCTGGCTTTTTTGTGCGCGGCCGTTTATGCAGGGATACTGGTTGGTTGCGGCGTCCGGCTAGGGCACTCTGTCATGATGGCAAGACGAGGCGAGGTGAGCATGATCAAGGAGGCGACGCATTGGTACCGAGGAATCGTCCTCTTGTGTGCGCTACTAGTGTTTTCGTGCAGTGCGTGGGGCCAGAGCGCATCCCCGCTGGCGGCACTCTCCGGGAGTAGTAACAGCCAGGCATCACAAGATGAGGCGCCATCGAACGAGCAGGCGCGTGCCTCGTTGGATAGCGTCATCTCGATGCTTGAGGATCAGCAGCGCCGCGGTGAATTGCTCACGCAGTTGCGCGAGTTGCGAGCCTCGCTGGAGGGCGTCGATGCCGACGCCGAGCCAGAGTCGCCGCGCGGATTATTGGGGGCCATCGCGGACTCGTTGACCTCGCTGAGCGACTCCGGCGAGGTCGTGACACCGTTTGAGTATTGGCAGCGCCTGGGCGAGCGGGCGGGGGACACGCTGACGCGGCGCGTCGCGTCGCTGGAGTCGCTGCTGCATCTCGTTGGCGATTTCGTCTGGGTGCTGGGATTATGGGGCGGGAGCGCAGCGCTGATGGTGTTCGGCGGGCGCAGCTTGGCCAAACGCATGGACATTCAACTCACGCTCAGCGCCGAGCCGAGCACCTGGATGCTGATACGCCATATGCTGCGGCGCTTGCTACCCTGGGGGATCGCCTTTGGCCTTACCTTGGGCGTCGTGCATGGCATGATATCCACGCTGGGGATGACGCTGGCGATGGTAATCGCTTACATCACCCTGTGCGGGATTCTTTTTACCGCCGTGTGTGAAGTCGTCTTCTCGCTGTTTGCTAACGGCCATCGTCGCGTCGCCTTGCGTATTCTGCATCGCCGGGCTGCTCGCTGGCTGTTCATCATCGGCGTGCTGGTCGCCTTGGGCGATGCCTCGAATGCCTCGGAACTACGCTTGGCTCTGGGGACGTCGCTGGCGGAAATGGTCTCGATGCTGGCCAATGTCACGGCCGCCTTGTTGACGGGGGCATTTACGATCCGTTTCAAGCGTCCGGTCAAGCACTTGATTCGCAATCGTCCTTATCGTTACCGGCGCGACAAGCGTGCCAGCAGTGAGTTGATCCAGGTGATCGGATCATTGTGGCATGTGCCGGTTCTACTCATGGTGGTGGTCTCGCTGGTGGCGATCCTGACATCGGAGGGAGACTCGCGCAGTGCTTTCGCCAAGGCCATCGTGACGGCCGGGTTACTGGTGATGACCCTGATCGTCAACGGCTTGATTCATCGCCACGCCGAGCAGCCTTCCAAACTGCGCCGTCAGTCACAGTATCGTCGGCGTTTGATGCGCTTCGGCTATACCTTGGCGCACTTGATCAGTTGGTTGATCTTCGCCGAGTTGGCGATGCGTGTCTGGGGTTTGTCGTTGCTGACCTTTAGTGGGGATGAGGGCATCAGCCAGCGCATCGGGCAATCTCTGATCAGTATCGGCATGACATTGCTGCTGGCGTGGCTGGTCTGGATTCTTGCCGATACCGCGATCGAGCGGGCGTTACTCTCCTCCAAGCGCGCTCGCAGCGGACGCGCGCAGAGCACGCGGGCGCAAACCATTACACCGTTGATTCGCAATGTGGTCTTCGCCACCATCGTGATTATCGCGATCATCGTGGCGCTGGCAAACTTGGGGGTCAACGTCACGCCGCTGCTGGCCGGTGCCGGGGTGATCGGTCTAGCGGTGGGCTTCGGCGCTCAGACACTGGTTCAGGACTTGATCACGGGGCTTTTCATCCTGATCGAGGATTCGCTGGCCATCGACGATTTCGTCGACCTGAGCGGACACATGGGGACAGTCGAGGGATTGAGTCTGCGCACCGTGCGCTTGCGTGATCTGGATGGCATCGTGCATACGATTCCCTTCAGCCAGATCAAAGGAATCCAGAATTTTTCACGGGAATTCGGTATCGCCCTGATGCGGGTCCGTGTGGCGCATCATATGAAGATCGACGAGGCGATCGCCATCGTGCGTGAAGTCGCCGAGGAACTGCGTCGCGATTCGATGATGCGGCATTACATCTGGTCGTCGCTGGAACTCCAGGGGGTGGAAAGTTTCGATGCCGGCGCGGCGATTCTACGTATGCGCATGCGCACGGCGCCGGTCATGCAGTGGGACGTCGCGCGGGCTTTCAACCTGCGACTCAAGCGGCGTTTCGATGAGCTGGGCATGGAGCTCGCCATGCCGCGCATGAGTGTGAGTCTCGAGCCGTCTTCTGGCGAGGCCGCGACTCTGCCGACGACGACCGAGCATGCTACGACAGCCAGTGGTCATGTCAGCGATGCGCCATCTGACACGGGCTGAGCGCGACTGCGGAGGTGGCGATTTAGAAAAAGGGGTGACTAATGTCATGGCGTCGCCGTTAAAGGTATGCAGCAAGCGGCCGATGCCCATAGGATGCTCGCACGTCACGCGGCGATTACCGATAACGAACAATCCAAAAGCCAGGAGCTGGCATGGCAGCATCGCGTTTTACGCCTTTCGAGCGCTTATTGCTCAGCAGCCGTAACGAGGCCGATACGGCTGCGTTGTTGTTATTGGCGTGGCTGGCGATGAGCGATGGCCAGGATACCTTGAGCGACCGCAAACGTGCCTTGCTCGACGAGCTCACCGGAGACTTTCGCCACGACCATGGCTATCAGTTGGTCGTCGAGCTGGCGAGTGCGCCGGATTTTGTGGCCTTGCAGCTCGCGGCAGAAGTGTTGCAGCGCTATTATCGTGGGCCGCGTCGGGAAACCTTTCTTCGCCAGGCGATTCATGTAGCCACCCATGAAGGGGCATTGGCGGCTGGCCAGCACCATGTGCTGCGTTTTCTGGCTGATCTGCTGAGCGTAGCGCCCCAGACGTTCGAGGTCTTGTTCCGGGATGTCGCTGGCTATCCGCTGGCGGTGCCCGAGGATCCGAGTGCCGCACATTATTGGCGGTCACACGAGAGTGCCGAACATCGGCATTATTCCCGACAAGGCCATGACGGCGCGTATGGCGAAAGTTCTCGGGAGCGCACGGACGGGGAGGAGGGCAACGCGCAAGGCTCGCGAAATCGTCATCGGCATGAGCGTCGCTATCGCCAGCGCGAGTATGCCAAGGACGAGCGTGAAGAAACCCGGCGGCGTCGCTGGCGTTGGCGGCGAGAGGATACCGGGCAGCGTGAGCAGGCGCATGGTGGTCAGTATTCGCACGAGGACAAGCGGCGCCGCGAGGGGTTTTCCCATGAGGGATTTTCCCGCGAAGGTGCGCACGCCAAGGGGCATGCCACAGGCAATGAAAAGACACAGCGGGCATTGGCCGTGCTGGGATTGATGGAAAACGCCCAGAAGAGCGACATCAAGCGCGCTTATCGGCGTCTGGCTCAAAAATATCACCCTGATCGCTATCATGCGCAGAGTCAGGAGGCGATGGTCACAGCCTCGCTGCGCTTTCAGCGAATCAAGAACGCCTATGATTATTTGATGCGCCAACATGCGTGATCTTTATCGACGATTGGACATCCGCGTGTCGGCAAGCGACGCGGACATCGCACGGGCCATTGCGCGCTGCGAGAATCAAGCCGTCAAGACGGACGCCGAGGATGTCTTGCGCACCGCATCGCGCAAGCGTGAATACGATCAGCTCTATGGCACCTTGACAGGCATCGGTCTGTTGCGCGCGCGCATGGGGTTGAGTCATGCACCGTATTGGAACGGCAACGTAGCCAACGACTTCTCGATCAGCGCTGATGGCGAGTACGCCCGCTATGCGGAATTGAAGGCCAAAGTGGAGCGTGCCGTACGTGTCGATGATAACTGGCAGCGTGTGCGGTGTATCCTGCGCTGGAGCCTTGGGTTGATGCTGGCTGCGGGTGTCGCGGCGGCGGTCGCGGCTTATGTCTGGGGCATCATTCCCACCGAGGGCATGTCGTTGCCGAGTCTTGCCTCACTTCCTACAATCGTATGAGCGTCTGCTCAGTCAAGAGGTTTAGGGTGCGACATGGCTGCGGCAATTAGTCGCTTCTATTCCGCCTTATTTTGCTTCAGAATGCCGTCCCGTCGGCTCCCTGCTTGTTGCTCGCGTTCGGCCGCATGGCGATCCTTTAGCAGGCAGGCTAGGGGCGAGATGGCGTAAGCGATGCGTGCTCGTTTATGGCGGACATATTCACCATTATCCAACATGCGCGGTACGCCCAACCTTCAGAGCGCAACACACTCGTGTCATTGGCAGCCGAAAAACCGGTGGCCGGTCGGTATGCATGCCATGGGGCGTTTCCAAGTGGTCAGCAATACATGAGCCGACCATTTGGACACTCTCCAAGTCGCTGACGTTCCGTTGGCGAGTGTGCCATTGTATTTTGACTGCCGTGCCTAACGGGTCGCTAGCGGAGGAAAGCATTCAATGAGCAAGCGCTGCAACGTCTTCCCATGCTTGAGTGAGGCCATGCAATGAGAATGAAGAAGAACCTGGGATGGCTCGGTATCCTGCCCCTGATCGCAGTGCTGCTTAGTGGCTGCGACGGGGCGCTCGTGGATCCCAAGGGTCAGATCGGGGTAGAGCTGAAATCACTGATTATCACGGCGTTCTGGCTGATGATGATCGTGGTGATCCCTGTCCTCGTCATGACGGTAGTTTTTGCTTGGAAATATCGGCATAGCAATCATGCTGCCAAGTACATGCCGGACTGGGCGCACTCCAACAAGATTGAAGCCGTCGTGTGGCTCATCCCCTGCGTAATCATCCTGTTTCTGGGGATCATTACCTGGAAAACGTCGCACTCACTGGATCCCCACAAGCCGATCGAATCCGACGCCGAAACCATGGAAGTACAGGTCGTCGCCTTGGATTGGAAGTGGCTGTTCATCTATCCCGAGCAAGGCATCGCAACGGTCAACGAAGTGGCAATGCCCGTTGATGTGCCGGTGCACTTTAGCGTGACGTCGGCGTCGGTGATGAACTCGTTCTTCATTCCAACCCTGGGCAGCCAGATCTACGCCATGGCGGGTATGGATAATGATGTCTATCTCGTCGCCAATGAGGCAGGCGACTACGTTGGCAAGTCCTCCCATTATAGTGGCAAGGGTTTCTCGGAGATGACCTTCGATGCGCATGCCATGTCGCAGGATGATTTCGATTCCTGGGTCGACAAGGTGGGTCAGTCGTCCGAAACGCTTTCGTACGACGGGACGACTTACCAAGAGCTGACGGAGCCGTCCACGGACCATCCTGTGGAGTATTTCTCCGACGTAACGTCAGACCTGTACCGCGACATCGTCCAGAGCTTTCATGGCGGTAACGGTGAAGGTGGACACGATGGCGGTCATGGCGAGACGCCCATGAGCGCAGAGGCAGCGGAGTAACATTATGTTCGGAAAACTTGGACTTGACGATATTCCCTATCATGAGCCAATTCTGGTCGTGACGGCTATTGTCATGATGCTGGGTGGCTTAGCCATCGTCGGCGCGCTGACGTATTTCAAGAAGTGGAAGTGGTTGTGGACGGAGTGGTTGACCTCCATCGATCACAAGAAGCTGGGGATCATGTATTTCCTCGTGGCGTTGGTCATGCTGCTGCGCGGTTTCTCCGACGCGATCATGATGCGCACTCAGCAAGCCATGGCTGCCGGGGGCGCTGAAGGATATCTACCGCCCGAGCATTACGATCAGATATTCACCGCGCATGGTGTGATCATGATCTTCTTCGTCGCCATGCCCATGGTCATCGGTTTGATGAACCTGGTGGTGCCGTTGCAGATCGGTGCGCGTGACGTGGCCTTCCCATTCATGAACAACCTGAGCTTCTGGCTGTTCATGGCGGGTGTCATCTTGACCATGATATCGCTGCTCATTGGTGAGTACGGCAAGACCGGCTGGTTGGCCTACGCGCCATTATCGGGAATACAGTACAGTCCCGGCGTAGGGGTCGATTATTGGATCTGGGGACTGCAGATATCGGGGATCGGTACCACCCTGACCGGTATCAACTTCTTCGTCACCATTCTGAAGATGCGCACCAAGGGCATGACGCTTTTTCGCATGCCGATCTTCACCTGGACGTCGCTGTGCACGAACATCCTGATCATTGCCTCTTTCCCGATTCTGACCGCGACCATTGCGCTGCTGACACTCGATCGTTACCTGGGGATGCACTTCTTCACGAACGACATGGGCGGCAACATGATGATGTATGTCAACCTCATCTGGGCCTGGGGCCATCCTGAGGTATATATCCTCATCCTGCCGGCGTTCGGGGTGTTCTCCGAAGTCATCGCGACCTTCGCCAAGAAACGCTTGTTCGGTTACAACACCATGGTCTGGGCGACGGCCTGTATAACCGTTCTGTCGTTCGTGGTGTGGCTGCACCATTTCTTCACCATGGGGGCAGGCGCGAACGTCAATGCCTTCTTCGGTATCGCGACGATGATCATCGCCATTCCGACCGGGGTGAAAATCTTCAACTGGCTGTTCACCATGTATCGCGGTCGGCTGCAGTTCACCACACCGGTACTCTGGACATTGGGCTTCATTATCACCTTTACCATCGGTGGCATGACCGGGGTGATGCTGGCAGTGCCCGGCGCGAACTTCATACTGCATAACAGCCTGTTCGTCATCGCTCACTTCCACAACGTCATCATCGGCGGCGTAGTGTTCGGCATGCTCGCAGGCCTGACCTACTGGTTCCCGAAGGCTTTCGGCTTTACGCTCGACGAGAAGTGGGGCAAGCGTTCTTTCTGGTTCTGGATTACCGGTTTCTATCTGGCCTTCATGCCGCTCTATATCCTGAGCTTCTACGGTGCGGTACGCCGCATGCAGTCTTACGCCAACGCCGATTGGCAGCCGCTGATGATCGTGGCGTGGGTGGGTGCCGTTCTCATCCTGTGTGGTATCGCCTGCACCGTGATCCAGTTCGTCGTGAGTATTCGCGATCGTGAGAAGAACGCCGACATCACGGGCGATCCGTGGGATGCGCGTACATTGGAGTGGTCGACGTCTTCTCCTGCACCGTTCTATAACTTCGCGCATCTACCCAGCGTCGGCTCTGTTGATGCCTTCTGGGAAGCGAAGAAAGAGAAGGGCATGGCAGCGGACAAGCCGACCCAGTACGAAGATATTCACATGCCGAAGAACACCGCGGCGGGGCCGATCATGGGATTGATCAGCACCGTGTTCGGGTTCGCGTTGGTCTGGCATATCTGGTGGCTGGCTGGTATCGGCGCGATCGGCATGTTCGTTGCCTTCATGCTCCGTGTCTTCAATGACGATATCGACTACTACGTCCCGGCGGCGGAAGTCGAGCGTATTGAACGCGAGCACCATAAACGGCTGGAGATGCAGGCGTAATTATGACGACGCAAACCTTGAATCAACATGACGCTCATGCTCATGACGAGCATGAGCACCACGATGCGGGTGCCATGAAGGTATTCGGCTTCTGGGTCTACCTGATGAGTGACCTGGTCATCTTCGGGAGTCTTTTCGCGGCTTATGCCGTGCTCATGAAGGGCACGGCGGGTGGCCCCTCTGGGGCCGATATCTTCGAGCTCCCTTTTGTTCTTGTCGAAACCTTCTTGCTGCTGTTCAGTAGTTTCACCTATGGCATGGCCGTACTGGCCATGCACAAGGACAAGCTTGCACAGGTCCGTGCTTGGCTGATTGTTACCTTCATTCTCGGGGCGAGCTTCGTAGGGATGGAGGTCTACGAGTTTCATCATCTGATCGTCGAAGGTTTCGGGCCTGATCGTAGTGCTTTCTTGTCAGCGTTCTTTACGCTGGTCGGAACGCATGGCCTCCACGTGACCTTTGGTCTGATCTGGATGCTGGTAATGATCGTCCAGCTGTCCACGAAGGGCCTTAACGACAAGACGCGGCCGCGCGTGATGTGCCTGAGCCTGTTCTGGCACTTCCTGGATATCGTGTGGATTTGTGTCTTTACCTTCGTCTATTTGATGGGAGTTTTGTAATGAGCGATGCACATGCTTCCCACGACGGTGGCAACCACGGCAGCGTCAAGTCCTATGTGACTGGTCTGATTTTGTCTATCGTGCTGACGATCATCCCGTTTGGGGTGGTCATGACGGGTGGTTTCAGCAACTTGGCTATTGCCGTGACGATCTCGATCACGGCGATTGCTCAGGTATTGATACAGTTGGTCATGTTCATGCACTTGGACTTCAAGACCGAAGAGGGATGGAACGCAGGGTCCTTCATCTTCACGGCGTTGATCCTGGTCATCCTGGTGGGCGGGTCGCTGTGGATCATGCAGAACCTGCACGTCAACATGATGCTAGGTGGGTGAGTCGCTCGGCGTGATGCTCAAACCCTACGTTTCCATTACCAAGCCGGGCATCATCTTCGGCAACCTGATCTCCGTGGCTGGAGGCTTCTTCCTCGCTTCCCAGGGAAGCGTGGATGGAGCGCTCTTTTTGGCCACAGTCATCGGGATTGCGTTGGTGATCGCGTCCGGGTGCGTGTTCAATAATTATATCGATCGCGATATCGATCGTCTGATGGAGCGCACCCAAGAGCGTGTCACGGTCCAGGGGCTGATTTCACCCGGTATCACGCTGGCATACGGCAGTGTGTTGGGCATTGCAGGTTTCTTGATCCTGGCACTGGGCACCAATGCTTTGGCGACGCTGTTCGCCTTGCTCGGGTTCTTCGTCTATGTCGGGCTTTATAGCCTGTATCTCAAACGACACTCGGTCTATGGCACCCTGGTGGGCAGCTTGTCGGGGGCGGCGCCGCCGGTGGTGGGCTATTGTGCGGTCAGCGGCCAGTTCGATCTTGGCGCGCTGACGCTGCTTTTGATCTTCTGCCTATGGCAGATGCCGCACTCGTATGCTATTGCCATCTTTCGCTATCAGGACTATCGCGCGGCGTCGATCCCGGTTCTGCCGGTTACGCGTGGCGTGAGGGCGGCGAAGCATCATATCTTCTGGTATATCCTGGCGTTCGTGGGCGCGACCTTGATGCTCACGCTGTCTGGCTATGCCGGGTATGGGTATTTCGCTGTGGCAGCAGCAATGGGGCTCTATTGGCTTTTCATGGCGCTTCGTGGTTACCGCACCGGCGATGACCGCGTGTGGGCCAAGAAGGTCTTCATCTTCTCGATTTTCATCATCACGGCGCTCAGCATCATGATGTCGATCGACTTTCAGGTGACGGATACCGAAGTACTGATGACTTCGCTACGCTGATCTCACGCCCCTTGCCCGAAATGAAAAGCCACGCCATGCAGCGTGGCTTTTTTCGTCTCGAGCGCGTGTTTACACCTCGCTATATAAATTGCCCCCCTGCGCGCGGAATTTCCCGGCCTGATCGCGCATGCCGTCGAGGCGTGTTCTTTCGGTCTCGCGCGAATCTTCTTCGCTGCTCCTGCCTGTGGGCCACCGATCCTTGAATACATGATCGCGCACTTCATGGCTGATCTTCATCGAGCAGAACTTGGGCCCGCACATGGAGCAGAAGTGTGCCACCTTGGCCGAGTCCTTGGGCAGCGTCTCGTCGTGATATGTCCGCGCAGTGTCTGGGTCGAGCCCTAGATTGAACTGATCCTCCCAGCGGAACTCGAAACGCGCTTTCGAGAGCGCGTTGTCGCGGCGCTGCGCGGCCGGGTGGCCCTTGGCGAGATCCGCGGCATGCGCGGCGATCTTGTAGGTAATGATGCCGGTCTTGACGTCGTCCTTGTTGGGAAGGCCCAGATGCTCCTTGGGCGTGACGTAGCAGAGCATGGCGCAGCCATACCAGCCAATCATCGCTGCGCCGATACCGGAGGTGATGTGGTCATAGCCCGGCGCAATGTCGGTGGTCAGCGGGCCCAGGGTGTAGAAGGGCGCTTCATCGCAGCATTCGAGCTGCTTGTCCATGTTCTCCTTGATCAATTGCATCGGCACGTGGCCGGGCCCTTCGATCATCACTTGAACGTCATGCTGCCAGGCGATCTTGGTCAGCTCGCCGAGGGTTTCCAGTTCGGCGAACTGCGCGGCATCGTTGGCGTCGGCCACTGAACCGGGGCGTAGGCCATCGCCCAGCGAGAATGCCACGTCGTAGCGCTTGCAGATCTCGCAGATATCTTCGAAGTGGGTGTAGAGGAAGCTCTCTTCATGGTGATAGAGACACCACTTGGCCATGATCGAGCCGCCGCGCGAGACGATGCCGGTGACGCGCTCGACGGTGAGCGGCACGTAGCGCAGCAAGACACCAGCATGAATGGTGAAGTAATCCACACCTTGCTCGGCTTGCTCGATCAGGGTGTCGCGGAAAATATCCCAAGTCAGATCCTCGGCGACGCCCCCGACCTTCTCCAGGGCCTGGTAGATGGGCACGGTGCCGATGGGTACTGGCGCGTTGCGGATGATCCACTCACGCGTTTCGTGGATGTTGGTGCCGGTGGATAGATCCATGATGGTGTCCGCGCCCCAGCGGATGCCCCAGGTCATCTTGTCGACCTCGTCCTCGATGGCCGAACTCACTGCCGAGTTGCCCAGATTGCCGTTGATCTTCACCAGGAAGTTGCGGCCGATGATCATCGGTTCGGTTTCGGGATGGTTGATGTTGCAGGGGATGATGGCGCGGCCGGCGGCGACCTCGTAACGCACGAACTCCGGCGTGATCTCCTCCGGCAGACGTGCGCCTAACCCTTGGCCTGGATGCTGTTGATCGAGGATACGCTCGACCTCGTCGGTGCCCGAGTACTTGGCAGAACGAGCCTGACGGCGCTGATTTTCGCGGATTGCGATGAATTCCATTTCAGGTGTCACGATGCCCTGGCGGGCGTAATGCAACTGGGTGACGCTATGGCCTTTCTTGCCGCGCCGGGGCGTGCGGGTCAGCTCGAAGCGCAACTGAGCGAGCATGGGATCGTTGGCACGGCGTTGGCCGTATTCGGACGTGGGGCCGTCGAGGAATTCAGTGTCGTCGCGCGCCTCGATCCATTGGCGTCTCAGTTCTGTCAGACCCCTGCGCAGGTCGATCTTCGCGCCGGGATCGGTATAGGGGCCCGAGGTGTCGTAGACCAGTAGCGGAGGGTTCTCCTCATCCTGGCCGGAGGTGCGGGTCGGTGATAGCGATATCTCGCGGAAAGGCACTCGGATATCCGCGCGTGCGCCTTCTACATATATCTTGCGCGAGCCGGGTAGCGCCTGAATGGCGGCTTCGTCGACGCGGGCGGTGTCGGAAAGGAATTGCGGTGATGTCATATGTGCTCCAGGTCATGACGCAAGTCAGGCCGGCGCACAGCGTAGGCGGGAGAAATAAGCAACGACGGATGATGTCCCGACGCTGCGGACTCCGCTTGATCCCTACGCCGGTACTAGCCGGGTCAGGTTCGTCGGGATCCGCCGTGGCACACGCCTTGTTGGCGAGCGCAGGACGATCTCAGCCGGTTCCACCGGCACCCCGTCAAGCTGTCGTCTAGAGTCTAGCAAGATATCGTCCGAATGAAATCCCCTGTGCGATGCATGGGGCAGGGCACGTCAAATCCTCGTTTGCGTGCTAATGTCCAGAGAGAAGCCAGCAAAGGAGAGTGGAATATGAAGGTTGGATTTATTGGCCTGGGGGCCATGGGACATGGCATGGCGCAGCAGTTGCTCGAGGCGGGGCATGAGGTAACGGTATGGAATCGCTCCCCGGAAGCTGCCGAGACACTCGCCGAGCAGGGTGCGAGGATCGCCAAGACATCGGCCGACGCGGCGCGGTGTGAAGTACTGGTGAGCATGCTGGCGGACGACCAGGCAGCGCATCAGGTGCTGGTCGAGGGCAAGGCCATCGAGGCGATGAAGAAGGGCAGTGTTCACGTCAACATGGCCACGGTGTCGGTGGCTTTCGCGCGTGGCATGGCAGCACTCCACGAGCGCCTGGGCGTGGGCTATATCGCCGCACCGGTGCTGGGGCGGCCGGATGTGGCGGCGGCGGGTAAGCTCAATATCATCGCCGCCGGTGATCCGACGCATATCGAACGGGTCAGGCCTGTACTCGACGCCATGGGCCAGGCTGTCTGGCCCTTGGGAGAATCGCCTGAACGCGCCAGCGTGGCGAAAATCGCCGCCAATTTCATGCTCGCCAGTGCCATCGAGTCGATGGCCGAGGCCTCGACACTGACCCGTGCGTACGGCATCGAGGCCAGCGATTTTCTCGATATTGTCACCAATACGCTGTTTGCCTCCCCGGCCTATAAGGGCTACGGCAAGATGATCGCCGAGGCACGTTTCGAGCCCGCAGGATTCACGATGCGCTTGGGCCACAAGGATGTCGGACTAGCCCTGAGTGCGGGGGACGAGCAAAACGTTGCCTTGCCTTTGGGCAGCGCGGTGCGCGATCGTCTGCTCGACGCCCTGGCCAACGGCGATGGCGAAAAGGACTGGTCGGGGCTCGCCGAGGTGGCCGCGCGCCAGGCGCATCTGGACAAGCGCTAGGGTATTAGTCGATACAATCCGGTATCGCCATCGTCGGCGGTGAAATAAAGCGCGCCGTCGCGGTAGGCGATATCGGCGGGGCGTGCCCAGCGCTCCCCATTTTCCGCCTGGAAGCCGCTGACCAGATCGACCACCTGGCCCTGATGACCATCATCTTCGAGTCGAATGCCGACGATCTTGGGAGGACGGCGTGTAGCACGGCCCCCGGATGCTTGTGTGGCCCAACTGCCATGGATGGCGGTGACCATATCCACTTGCCAGGGGTTGTCATCAGGCAGGAAGGTCAGGCCGATGGGGGCGCTACGCGCGGCAAAGGTCGCCACCGGCGGTGCGAGCGTGTCACGCTTGGCAGGCGGTGCCGAGTCGATGCACTCATCGCGCTGCCATTCGCCTTCATTCCATTGATACCAGGGCATGCCGTAAAAGCGCTCGGCCTCGGCGCGCACCAGCAGTTCGGGCGGTGCTTCGTAACCCCAATGATCGGGGCCGTTGTTGTTGAGGTAGAGAACCCCCTGTGGACTCCAGGCCATGCCGATGGGGTTGCGCAGCCCGCTGACGTAGGGCGTCCATTCGGGTGCCTCGCGCGAGGGATCGAGCGCCATTACCCCGCCTCGCCGATCCTCGAAGGCGAGATCTTTGCTGACGCGTTGCGCCGAGCAGTTGCCTTGAAGGCCGAGCGCGACATAAAGCCTGCCATCGGGACCGACGGATAGCGAGCGCGAGGAATGGCCACTGCCGCCGGGTAAGTCGGCGATGCCCTCGAAATCCATCTCCGAAACGTCTTGTCCCGGCGAATACGCCGTGCGATAGAGTCGGTCGGTGGTCGCCACGTACAAGTAACCCTCATGAATTACCGCGCTGTGCGGATAACCGGACAGCGGGATCTCTGCATCGACTTCGTCATAGGGTGGTTGCAGGCGATACAGGCGCCCTGCCTGGGAGCCGATGAACATCTCGTCTTCGGGGCCAAAGCTGATCAGCCGAGGTGCGCGTAGCGCGATCCGCTTATCGAGCGTGGCGCCATTGGGCACATTGGCCCGTTCCTCATTGCCGTCAACTTCCACTGGTGTCAGTGCCTGGGCCTGGCCTGAGACGGTCATCATGGCGCCCAGCCAGAGGCTGGCAAGCGCCGGCGCGCGTCGCCTCAGCGCTTGGGTAGCGTGGTGAGTGATCATGCACGACTCCTCAAGAAACCCTCGGGAGTAGTGTAGACAACAATCAGCGCTGTGTCTGAGGGCTCAGTAGATGCGAAAGCGCTTGAAGTCGGGGTGCTTGGCAGCTTGTTGCGGGGTCTTGCGAAAGCGCTTGTATTCCCATTGATACTGAGCCGGGTCCAGGGCGATGGCATTTTCCACGCTGGCGTTGACGCCAGTGGCGGACAGCGCCTCGTCGCTTGAGTAGACGCGTTCATCGGCGGCGAGGAAGTGCAGCGCGAAGCCCTTGCCGCCGGGGAGGCGTTTCGCCACGCCGGTGACGACGCGCGCCTCGGTGCGTGCCACGAGCTTGGACAGTAAGGTGGCGGTATAGGCCGGACGCTGGAAGAAATCGGCAAAGACGCCGCTCCCCCAGCTCGGCTCCTGATCGGGGAGAATCCCCACCGCCTCGCAGCGCTTGAGTGCCTTGAGCAGCGAAGCGACACCGCGTGGATTGGTCGGGACCAGCCGGGCCCCCATGCGTTCGCGGCCATGCCGGATCACCGGATCAAGGGCGTCGATCTTGGGAGGCTCGTACATGGCGGTGAATGGGAAGTGGCTGGAAAGCCAGAAGTTGAGTACTTCCCAGTTACCGTAATGTGGTGCCAGCACGATGACACCACGTCCCTCGGCGCGGGCGTCGTCGAGTAGTTCACGGCCGTGCACGGCGCGGATCGAGGTCTCGACGCGTTCCGGGACGGCCATCCAGGCAAAGCCCAGCTCGAGCATGGTTGCCGAGGAATGCGTCAGGCTGTCCCGTGTCAGGCGTTGTTGCTGACGTGCCGGCATATCTGGATAGACATGTCTGAGGTTAATGCGCGTCACGTCACGTTCGCGGCGACTGAAGGTGAGAATCAGCGGGCCGATCAGACGCGCCAACTGCCACAGCCGGTGCGGTGTCAAGCATGCCAGGGTGCTCCACAACAGGGCGATGGCGCGTGCGCGTAAAGGAAAAGAAACGTCTTCGGACATCGAGCTCATTGCATCATCGGTTACGGCGGACGATAGGGCCCGTATTATACAGATCGCGCGGCGTATGCCTGCCCGCGCGGGCTTATAATCTCATCTTTTCAGCGACGCCGTGGTCGGGAAATCTCGATCAGGTTGCTATCCGGGTCGCGTACGTGAAGCGTCTCGGCGGGATGTTGTTCGTCTGGCCCTTTATCCAGCGGTATCCCGAGTACCTCAAGGTGTGTCTTAACTTCCGTCAGTGGTAGGGCACTACGAAAGCCCAGGGTCTGGTGGCCCGGCGGGACAGTATGAGAATTGCTGGACGTTGCCAGGGAGGTCTGCAGGCGCAAGGCGAAATCGTCCAGGTAGAGGTCGGTGCGTGTCGCATCGTGGTAGCGTGCCTCGAGCCCCAGTACGCGTGTATAGAAATCGATGCTGCGCTCGAGGTCGGTAACGTTTACCACCAGATGGTCGATGGCATTGAGCATGGCTAATTGTCCAAAAAGTGACGGTCGGCCCTCTAAGGGGGCAAGACATCATGCACGCTCAAGGCGGTCTGCATCCAGTCGAAAGATGTACGAGTGCGTATGGCCGTGAGGGCTTGCCGACGAATGCTCGCTGCCGACCAGCATGAGCTGACGAGAACGTTTCCACGTAACGATGTGGTGCTGATGCAGCGCCCGTGACGGTCAATGTCACGGGCGCTGTGAGGGTTCGATCACGAAAACATTAGGGGTTCAAAGCAGAAGAATGCCTTTTGTTGTATTGCCAGGCCCCGGTAGGGGTCTGGTTTTAATACTGTAATAAGCATTATAGGCAGAAAAAGACACTACCTTATGACTTTTTAGGCGCATAGGCTTTGGCTATGGAAGCGATTGCTAGATTCGTTATTGCGTTTATTGTTAGCTTGCTATATAGTTTACTCAACGTTCGCAAGCGAACATGAACACGCAAGGAGATCCATCATGCAAGTACGTACCCTTATTGCCGCCGTTGCACTCGCCGCGCTGCCGATTGCTGCGCAGGCCAGCATCGCTTCTAGCGAAGCACTACAGGTCAATCACGAATCGCTGCAGGCCAACCAAGGTGTCGATCAGGCATCCGTAAGCTTCCAGCAGGTTGATACTTCGGGCGCCGACAGTTTTGGCGTCGCCAAGGCTCGGCACTATATTTCAGTACACAATACCAAGCAGACCGACCTGCCCAGCGATACGCAGGATCAGCCGAAAATCGGTCATCGTGCCGACTGGTAAGGTATTGAGTGACGGCGTCGCTGAGGCGCCTTCTGTGCCAGCATGAAAAAGCCACCCGTCTTTCGAGGCGGGTGGCTTTTTATTGTGTCGGTGACGGGTAGGTTCAAGCGTCGGGCTGGTGTTGGTATCCGACCCTGTAACTGCGGACGATGAGCAAAAGGCTCATGCCGCC
>NZ_JARANY010000159.1 GCF_029889885.1 Chromohalobacter sp. 296-RDG | reverse complement strand
ACGATGGCCGTCGCTATGGGTATTGACCGTGCAGCCAGTGAGCCCCGCCAGCAGCAGCGCGGTTCCCATCACCGCAAATAGATAACGCATAGGTTCCCTCGCTTTCTGATTATCGATCCACTTA
Source organism: Chromohalobacter sp. 296-RDG (assembly GCF_029889885.1). Lineage (GTDB taxonomy): Bacteria > Pseudomonadota > Gammaproteobacteria > Pseudomonadales > Halomonadaceae > Chromohalobacter. The sequence goes on along the minus strand of NZ_JARANY010000159.1, from coordinate 1,886 downwards.
TCCACTGGCCGAAGCGACGCACCAGTGAGCGAATGTCGCGACGCGTTTAGAATGCGACTTCCATACCAGCATAGACGGTCCGCCCCGAGGCCGGCTCGAAATAACGGTCGTTGTTGGCATTGATTCGCACATTGGCAAAGTGCTCGCGGTCGAAGAGGTTGCGCATGCCGACGTACCCTTTGAGCAAGGTGTCGCCGCCCAGGTGCCAGCCATCGCCGACGCGTAGATTGACCAGCCAATAGTCGTCGACCTCCACCTCGTTGGCGTCGTCCGCTACCATGTCGCCGATATATTGCGTCTCGAGCGTCGCGAAGCGCTCGTCGAGACCCTGCCAAGAGAGCTGGTTCACCCAGGTTTGCTCCGGCAGGCCAGGGATGCGATTACCGCCGTAGTTGCCATCCTGGGTGTCGTATTCGTCGAACTCGTACTTGGCCAGCGTCAAGGCACTGTCGAGGCGCCAGCTCGGCGTCATCTGCCAGCCCAGCGCTAGCTCAACGCCATCCCGTGAAGTGTCCCCGGCGTTGCGGTAGTAGGTGCGCTCATTCGGATCCCCTTCAATCTGATAGGGGATAAGCTCATCACTCGTTCGAATCGAAAACAGTGCTAAATCATAGTCCACGCCACTGTCGAAATTGCCCCGCAATCCGCTTGGCCGCAAATTCTGAGTGCAACACCTGACCAAACCGGTAATGTGTTGACCCCATGTCATATTCTGAACTCTGCACCGAAGAACGTGCCACGATCCAAGTCAGCCTCGCGCAAGGCTTGAGCATCAGGAAGGTAGCGGCTCTGCTCGACCGGTCCCCAGCGACGATCAGTCGAGAGATACGGCGCAATGGGTCGTCCGATGGTCGGTATCGCGCACCACACGCGCAACAGCGCCGTCATGACCGTCGAGATGGTTGTCGGCCAAGGCGCAAGCTGCTTCCAGGCAGCCCTCGATTCGCCCTGATTCAGCACATGCTGCGTCGGCGCTTGTCTCCCGAACAGATCAGCGGCAAGCTCAAGCATATGAATATCCCTGACCTTCGAGACGCCTACGTCTGCCGAGAAACGATCTACAGCGCCATCTACGCTTTGCCCGTCGGTGAGCTGAGAAAGGAACTGATCTATTGTTTGCGGCAAGGAAAACCGACCCGTAAGCCGCGTCGTGGTCAGGTTGACCGGTGCAACCAGATCCCGGACATGGTCAGCATTCACCTCCGCCCTCCAGAGGTGGAGAAACGTGAATTTCCTGGCCACTGGGAAGGCGACCTGATCAAGGGCAAGAGCAACGCATCGGCTGTCGGCACTCTCGTCGAACTCAAAAGCGGTTACCTGATTCTGGCGAAGATGAACGATGCGACGGCCACCTCTGCTGTCGAAGGCTTCAGCGCTGCGCTGAATCGCATGCCACTGGCCGCACGGAAGAGCATGACATATGACCAGGGACGTGAGATGACACAGCACGCCAAGGTCACCCAGAATACCGGTGTCGCCATCTACTTCTGTGACCCTCACAGCCCATGGCAGAGAGGCGCCAACGAAAATATCAATGGGCTCATACGGCAGTACTTGCCCAAGGGAACGGATCTATCGGTCTATAGCCAGCAAGAACTGGATGAGATCGCGCTTGAGCTGAACATGCGCCCGCGAAAGCGCTTCGACTTCAAGTGTCCCATTGAGGTGATGAGCGAGCAGCTGGCGAAGTACCATGAAGCTCCGTCATCGATACATTGACGGTGTTGCACTCAGAACCTGCATCCGCCCCGATTTCACGGCTCCATGCCTTCTGTGGTTCCACGCTCGGATTAAAGCCACCCGCTTCGGAAGGATTGGCAAATTCAGAGAATGTGGGTGTTTCAAAAGAAGTGCTGATATTGGCATAGACCTGATGCGTCGGCAGA
>NZ_JARANY010000158.1 GCF_029889885.1 Chromohalobacter sp. 296-RDG | reverse complement strand
CAATCTCGACCTGCGCGAGGCGCTGGATCGTGTACTACGCCTGCCGACGGTAGCCTCCAAGAGCTTCTTGATCACCATAGGCGACCGCTCGATCACGGGAATGGTGGCGCGCGATCAGATGGTTGGCCCCTGGCAGGTACCGGTGGCCGACTGCGCGGTGACCACGGCGAGTTTCGACACCCATGCGGGCGAGGCCATGGCGCTCGGCGAGCGCCCGCCGGTGGCCTTGGTCGATCCGGCGGCCAGTGCGCGTCTGGCGGTGGCCGAGACGATCACCAACCTGGCCGCAGCGCCGATCGCCAAGCTTTCCGACATCAAGCTCTCCGCCAACTGGATGAGTGCCGCCGAGCATGTCGGCGAGAATCAGGCATTGTTCGATGCCGTGCATGCCGTGGGCATGGAACTCTGTCCGGCGCTCGGCATCGCCATTCCGGTGGGCAAGGATTCGATGTCCATGCGTACCGCGTGGCAATCCGATGACGAGGAAAAAAGCGTTACCGCGCCGCTGACGCTCGATATCACCGGTTTCGCGCCGGTCACCGATGCTCGGCGTACCCTGACCCCGCAGTTGCGCCTGGATCAGGACGAAAGCGATCTGATCCTGATCGACCTGGGGCGTGGTCAGAATCGTCTCGGTGGCTCGGCATTGGCGCAGGTGTATGGTCAGGTCGGCGATGTGTGTCCCGACCTCGAGGACGCCGAGGACCTCAAGGCCTTCTTCGCCGTCATTCAGGGCCTCAACGCCGATGGCAAGCTGCTCGCTTATCACGACCGCAGCGACGGCGGCCTGCTCGTAACGTTGCTGGAGATGGCCTTCGCCGCACGCGGTGGGCTGGAAATCAAGCTCGACTGGTTGATCGATGACGCTTATGAAGCCTTCGATGCCTTGTTCGCCGAAGAGCTAGGTGCGGTGATTCAGATCAACCGCCGCGATACCGAGTTCGTGCTCGCCCAGCTCGCTGCCGCAGGACTCGAAACCAGCGGCGTGGTCGCTCGTCCTCGCTACGACGATCAGGTGCGTGTCACGCTCTTCGAGGAGCCGCTTCTGGAAACCACGCGGGCCATCGCGCAGCGTACCTGGACCGAAACCAGCTATCGCATGCAGGCGCTGCGTGACAATCCGGACTGCGCGAAGTCCGAATTCGACGCCTTGCTCGATCTGCGCGATCCGGGCCTCTCGGCGCATCCCAGCTTCGATGTCGATGAGGACATTACCGCGCCCTATGTCGGGCGTGGCGAGAAGCCGCGTGTGGCGGTGCTGCGTGAGCAGGGTGTCAACGGTCATGTCGAAATGGCGGCTGCCTTCGACCGCGCCGGTTTCGCAGCCATCGACGTGCATATGAGCGATATCCTCGAGGGCCGCGTCGATCTGGAAACCATGAAGGGGCTGATCGCCTGTGGTGGCTTCTCGTACGGTGACGTGCTCGGTGCCGGCGGTGGCTGGGCCAAGTCGGTGCTGTTCAATGGCCGCGCTCGTGATGCCTTCGCAGGCTTCTTCCAGCGTGATGACAGCTTCTCTCTAGGGGTGTGCAACGGTTGTCAGATGCTTTCTCAGCTCAAGTCGCTGATCCCTGGGGCCGAGAACTGGCCACGCTTCGTGCGCAACGAGTCCGAGCAGTTCGAAGCGCGCGTGAGCATGGTGCAGGTCGAGAAGAGTCCTTCGATTCTGCTGGCCGGCATGGAAGGCTCACGACTGCCGATCGCCGTGGCGCATGGCGAGGGGCGCGCCGAATTCCGTGACAGCGGCCACTTGCGCGGCATGCAGACCAGCGACCAGATCGCCATGCGCTATGTGGACAACTACGGCCAGGTGACGACGCGCTATCCCGCCAATCCCAACGGCTCTTCTGCGGGCATCACGGGGCTGACCACACCGGATGGCCGCGTGACGATCATGATGCCGCACCCCGAGCGCGTGGCCCGTGCGGTGACCAACTCCTGGTGTCCCGCCGAATGGCAGGAAGATGGCGCCTGGATGCGCCTTTTCCGCAATGCGCGCGCGTGGATGGATTGATGTTCGGGCAGGCGTGATCAG
>NZ_JARANY010000157.1 GCF_029889885.1 Chromohalobacter sp. 296-RDG | reverse complement strand
CAATCTCGACCTGCGCGAGGCGCTGGATCGTGTACTACGCCTGCCGACGGTAGCCTCCAAGAGCTTCTTGATCACCATAGGCGACCGCTCGATCACGGGAATGGTGGCGCGTGATCAGATGGTCGGCCCCTGGCAGGTACCGGTGGCCGACTGCGCGGTGACCACGGCCAGTTTCGACACGCATGCGGGCGAGGCCATGGCGCTCGGCGAGCGTCCGCCGGTGGCCCTGGTCGACCCGGCGGCCAGCGCCCGCCTGGCGGTGGCCGAGGCTATCACCAATCTGGCTGCAGCGCCGATCGCCAAGCTTTCCGACGTCAAGCTCTCCGCCAACTGGATGAGTGCCGCCGAGCATGTCGGTGAGAATCAGGCATTGTTCGATGCCGTGCATGCCGTGGGCATGGAGCTCTGTCCGGCGCTCGGTATCGCCATTCCGGTGGGCAAGGATTCGATGTCCATGCGTACCGCCTGGCAATCCGATGATGAGGAGAAAAGCGTTACCGCGCCGCTGACGCTCGATATCACCGGTTTCGCACCGGTCACCGATGCCCGGCGTACCCTGACCCCGCAGCTGCGCCTGGATCAGGACGAAAGCGATCTGATCCTGATCGACCTGGGGCGCGGTCAGAATCGTCTCGGTGGATCGGCATTGGCGCAGGTGTATGGCCAGGTCGGCGATGTGTGTCCTGATCTCGAAGACGCTGAGGACCTCAAGGCCTTCTTCGCCGTTATTCAGGGCCTCAACGCCGATGGCAAGCTGCTCGCTTATCACGACCGCAGCGACGGCGGCATGCTGGTGACGTTGTTGGAGATGGCCTTCGCCGCACGCGGTGGGCTGGAAATCAAGCTCGACTGGTTGATCGACGACGCTTATGAAGCCTTTGATGCCTTGTTCGCCGAAGAGCTAGGTGCGGTGATTCAGGTCAACCGCCGCGATACCGAGTTCGTGCTCGCCCAGCTCGCTGCCGCAGGACTCGAAACCAGCGGCGTGGTCGCCCGGCCTCGCTACGACGATCAGGTGCGTGTCACGCTCTTCGAGGAGCCGCTTCTGGAAACCACGCGGGCCATCGCGCAGCGTTCCTGGACTGAGACCAGCTATCGCATGCAAGCGCTGCGTGACAATCCGGACTGCGCGAAGTCCGAATTCGATGCCTTGCTCGACCTGCGTGATCCGGGCCTTTCGGCGCAGCCCAGCTTCGATGTCGATGAGGACATTACCGCGCCCTATGTCGGGCGTGGTGAGAAGCCACGCGTGGCGGTTCTGCGCGAGCAGGGCGTCAATGGTCATGTCGAGATGGCGGCGGCCTTCGACCGCGCTGGCTTCGCGGCCATCGACGTGCATATGAGCGACATCCTCGAGGGCCACGTCGATCTGGAAACCATGAAAGGACTGATCGCCTGTGGCGGTTTCTCATACGGTGACGTGCTCGGTGCCGGCGGCGGCTGGGCCAAGTCGGTGCTCTTCAATAGCCGCGCTCGTGATGCCTTCGAGGGCTTCTTCCAGCGTGAGGACAGCTTCTCGCTGGGTGTGTGCAACGGTTGCCAGATGCTCTCACAGCTCAAATCGCTGATTCCCGGTGCCGAGGACTGGCCGCGCTTCGTACGCAACGAGTCCGAGCAGTTCGAGGCACGCGTGAGCATGGTGCAGGTCGAGAAGAGTCCCTCGATCCTGCTCGCCGGGATGGAAGGCTCGCGGCTGCCGATCGCCGTGGCGCACGGCGAGGGGCGCGCCGAATTCCGTGACAGCGGCCACTTGCGCGGCATGCAGACCAGCGATCAGATCGCCATGCGCTATGTGGACAACTACGGCCAGGTGACGACGCGCTATCCCGCCAATCCCAATGGCTCTTCCTCGGGCATCACGGGGCTGACCACACCGGATGGCCGCGTGACGATCATGATGCCGCACCCCGAGCGCGTAGCGCGAGCGGTGACCAACTCCTGGTGTCCCGCCGAATGGCAGGAAGATGGCGCCTGGATGCGCCTTTTCCGCAATGCGCGCGCGTGGATGGATTGATGTTCGGGCAGGCGTGATCAG
>NZ_JARANY010000156.1 GCF_029889885.1 Chromohalobacter sp. 296-RDG | reverse complement strand
CGCGTCGCCATCTTCGTGGATACCTAGAACGTCTACTACACCGTGCGCGAAGCCTACGGCAAACACTTCGATTACCGCCGGTTCTGGTTGAAGGTGACGGCTAGCCGAGAAGTCGGGTGGCCTTTTTGCCGATAAGAGGTATGCCTCGCACTTTCGGAGACGTGCATGGACGACGCAGAAAAGATCATAGCCAATGCGGTAGCGTTTGCCAGGCGTAATAAGAAGCGGATCGCACGTGAACGAACGGACCCAAGACGATACGAACCTGAAGAGCGGCCTATCTCGATCTTCATGGCGGGCTCACCCGGAGCGGGAAAGACCGAGATCGCCAAGGAATATGTTGCGGCGCTCGATGAGCTAAAGGCGGAAGGGATCGACGGCCTCGGTAATATACTGCGGATAGACCCGGATGACTTGCGGGAGGAAATGCCAGGCTATACCGGCAACAACTCTTGGCTGTTCCAGGGCGCTGTGTCGATTCTGGTGGAAAAAATTCACGACCTTATGCTGAAGCAGCGGCAGTCGTTCATTCTGGACGGCACTTTGGCGAGCTTCGATATTGCTAGCAAGAACATCGCTCGTTCGTTGCAGAAAGCTCGGGATGTGCAGATATTCTATGTCTATCAACATCCTCGATTAGCGTGGCAGTTCGTTTGCAGCCGCGAAAAGGTAGAAGGGCGCCATATCCCGCTCGAAGGCTTCATCCGGCAATTTCTGGATGTTCAGGAAGTGGTGAGTCGCATCAAACGGGATTTTGGCGAGCAAGTCGTGCTGGACATGATCATCAAGAATACGGATGGCACGAATCAACGCTGGGAGTCGGATATCGACTCGATTGATGCTTACCTGCCTGAGCGCTACACTTGTGACCAGTTGGAAAGCCTGCTGACAGGCGAGGATGAAACATGAAAGATCGAATTGCGAAATCGACCCCGTTGACGCAGTTTGCGCGCCATACGACCGCTGAGCAGAAGCAGGCGATGCGTAAGAAAGTCATCGACAATGCCATTGCTCGTCAAAAGCGCGTCCTTGAGCAGGCGAAGAATCAGCGCTGAGGGTCCATCGCGCTAGCTCACCTTGAGATGAACATCATAGGAACTCGCCCGCTGGCGGGTTCCTTTTTTGGTGTGTCAGGGAGGGCGTGTAGCGCTTTGACGGTGCTGTTTCGGTTCAGGTGGTGCTGGCCGAATGATTGGTCTCCGGCGATGGCGACTTCGATCTGCTGCTGGGGTGAGGCGGCCAGCCGAACCCACTATCCGGCTGGCCCAACGGTGTTTCGACCAACCGGACGCTGATTCCGGCAGCTTCGCGATTACCTTGATTTCAAAGTTGAATCCATAGAGCCAGGTGATACCGACGGCGGTCAGCGTCGGATGAGATGCGCTCCCCCAGAACTCGGGCACTACCTTTCCTGGGTGGTATATAGCGTGGACAGCAGGGCCGATTCGTGAAGTGTCGATTCGTGAAGTGCCGGTCAGTTCGCCGGCACGATGCCGGCGAACTGACCGAGGTTCTTTCAGGTCTGTTCCGTCTCGGTCCCCCCTTTGGCGCGCTTCTTGTCCTTGAAGGCGACCAGGAAGAGTAGCAGCACGGCGATGGCGAAGCATGCGGGGAACAGCCAGATGCCTTGCCAGTCATGCCCGTCGGCGGTGGCGTAGTGGTCGGTGACCAGGCCGGCGACCCAGAAGCCGATCAGCATCCCGACCCCGTAGGTAGCCAGCGTGATCATTAGGCCTCTTCTCTGAAGCCGAGCGCATCGGGCGTACGGTACCATGCACTCACAAGCCAACGCTCGCCTAATGGGCTGGCGCTTCACTGCCTGCCGAGGGGCTATTTGCCATGACGCGCGTCGCCATCTTCGTGGATACCCAGAACGTCTACTACACCGTGCGCGAAGCCTACCGCAAACACTTCGACTATCGCCGGTTCTGGGCGAGGGTGACGGCGAACCGGGAGGTGCTGGCCGCGCGCTGCTATGCCACCGACAAGGGCGACACGAAGCAGCGCGAGTTCCAGAACATTCTCCGCTCGATCGGCTT
>NZ_JARANY010000155.1 GCF_029889885.1 Chromohalobacter sp. 296-RDG | reverse complement strand
TGCCGCCGCCCGCTGCCCGAAGCCCTCCGCCGGGCGCCCCGAAGCCCGAAGCCCGAAGCCCGAAGCCCGAAGCCCGAAGCCCGAAGCCCGAAGCCCGAAGCCCGAAGCCGCTCTTCATAGCGCCCCGAACCTGGCGCTCGAGGTCCGAAGTCCGAAGCCCGAAGCTCGAAGCCGCTCTTCACAGCGCCCCGAACCTGGCGCTCGAGGTCCGAAGCCCGAAGCTCGAAGTATCCGGCAGTCAGGGATGCTGTTGCAGGTAGTCGTTCAGCGCCTGGCGGGTGAGGTCGTTGAGCGAGATGCCGTGTTGCGAGGCTGAAACGGCAGCGGCCAGGTGCAGGTCGTGGCCGACGCGCACGTTGAAGGAGCCCTTGCACGGAGTCTCGGGCGCCTCACCGAGTTGCTCGCAGGTAGCGAGATAGTCATCGACAGCTTCACGGAACGCGGCTTCCAGCTCCGCCACCGTCTCGCCTTCGTAACTGACCAGGGCGCGAACGAACTGTAGCTTGCCGAACAGGCAGTTGTCTTCGGTGCTGGCCTCGAGGGAGCCGTAGTAGCCCCGGTACTTCAAGAGTTTTTCCATTAGATCAGCCCTCCTGAGCGTAGCTGCTCGATGACTTGGCGCTTGGCGTAGGCCTTCAATTCGTTACCTGGATGCGGCTTGTGCAGGTTGATCATGGCATTTTTGCGACTAAATATAGTTGCATTATTGCAAGCCCGCAGCCCGCAGCCCGCAGCCCGCAGCCCGCAGCTCGAAGCCCGCGGCTCGCCGCTCGTGGCTCTCAGCCTTACCTCCGCGTTTCCTCCGGCCGTTCCAGCAAGGGCTCCAGCGTCTGCAGGCAGGTCGCGATCTCTTCTTCACTGTTGTAATGGCTGACGGATAAACGCGTCGCGGCCTTATACCCAAACGGCGCGAGAGCGCGCACCGCCTGGGGCGAAGATAAAAGCTGGGCGGCGATGCCGGTTGCCGCGAGCCACTGCACCACCTTCCACGCTTCGATTCCGCGGACATCGAATGTCACCGTGCCGTCCCGCCATAACGCATGCGGCGCGCCGATCACCCGCACACGTGGATGGCCGTGCAAACCGCATCGCCACAGCGAGGTGGGCGATGCACTTGCCTCTGGCGTCGCCGGTGCCTCGGGAAAGCCATGCAATAGCCGGTTCAGCAACGCCCGCTCATGGGCCTGAATGGCATCGCCCGCCGCCTTTAAACGGGAACGCCGGGCCGGGGGGCCGGTGAAATGCGTGCCCAGCCAATCGAGATACGCCACCCACTCGGTAATGCTCGCCAGCGCCGTGGGCTCCTCACCGCTATGCGGCGCCATCAAGCCGCTCGGCGGCGTGCCGCGCATGGCCAGTGACAAACGCCGCGATAGCCATACAAATCCCTGCCGCGGGCGACAGAAGATCGCCTCCGCCCCCACCACATACGCATCGATTTCCCAATGCGCCACCGTAAGCGGCGCATGCGCGGCATGATGTTCCCCCATGACCAGAATGAAACACGCCGGCGCCACCTTGTGTATAGCGCGCGCAATCGCCGCCACATCCTGGCGCATGCCGGTGAAAGGGCAGGTATGCACGAGCGTCGCAACGCGTGTCTCCGGCGTCACGCAGTGAGCATACTCCGCCACTTCCAACCGACCGGTCAGCGGATTGACCGGCACCGTCGCACTGCTCAACGCCCGCTGCCTGGCATGCAACGCGATGGCGGTCATCTCCTCGGCGGAAGCCAGCGCCGTCGTCACGACATGGCTCCCTCGAGGAGCCGCTCCCAGCGCCAACGCCAGTACCCGTGCCCAACCTTCCGACGTACTCGGCGCCCGCCAAAGCTGGTCATGCGATGCCTCCAAAGACGCCCCCAACCAGGTCGCGAGATCTTCCCAGCCATGCGTGGTCAGCATCGCCTGGATATGATGACCCGGCGCATCCGTCTCCAGCGGCACCGGCAAACTCGCCAGCTCCGCGCCCACCTGCATCGCCGCCTTCAGCGCCAGCGGCTCGCCGACGCCGTTCAAGTGGATTCGCTTGCCATCGATG
>NZ_JARANY010000154.1 GCF_029889885.1 Chromohalobacter sp. 296-RDG | reverse complement strand
GGGAGTGTTGACCTATTTCGTACCTATCATTTCTTCCTTGTTTCTGATCCTAGTGGGACGCGCCGCCTTTAGCGTGCCGCTGGTCATTGCCTTCATCGGCGTACTGGGAAGTGCGGCCATTACGCAGTTGAAAGGGCGGCCCCAAGGGACGGCGAGTTCTTGAGACGACAGCCGCCCCGGTCGGGGCGGCTGTCGACCGTCATGCTGAGTGCTATGCGACTGCTCGATCAATGCGCCAGCATTTCCCGGGCGATGGCATCGCCATCCAGGTCGGAGGGGTAGTAGGTCGGCCAGTGGGTGACTTCGTCCAGCAGGGCGGCGCGATCATCGCCCCAGTACAGATGATAGTGTTCGGCATCCGTGGGATAAATGGCGTGATCGCTGAACTGGATGTAGCGAGGTGCGTCGGCGCTGCCACCGTCGCGCTCGAAGATATAGCGCACGCCGCGATTGCCGGCCTCGTAATTGAGGATTTCATAACCGTCGTAGGTGTATTCCCCCGTGCGCTTGTCGCTGTCGTCGTAGAACGAGACTTGGTCACCCTCGATCACGATGCGGTCGACCTCCGTGCGATAGCCGGTCGTGTAGTACTGCTTGTAGTCGGCAGCCGTCTTGTCATCGCTGTGCGCAGCCTTGTGGGCGAAGACGTCATCCAGTGTGCCGTCCTGGAGATAGGGATACACCGACTGCCAGTCGCCCTCCCAGTCCGATAGTTGGCGATCTTCTACTTGGCTGTCATCGAAGTAGCCAGCGTAGATGTCGCTGTCGTGATGATGATCATGGGAATGATCGTGCGCATGGTCGTGATCGTGGCTATGACCGTGCTCATGCTCATGTTGATCGTGGGCATCCTGCTGCGCGAGAGCAGGTGGCACGCTCGCCAGCGATAGCAGGCCGAGTGCGAGAGCGGCATGAGCAAATGGGTGACGCATCGTGATCTCCTTGCGTGAATCAGCTTCAGTTCAATGAAAAAGCGTTAAATACGTTATAACATATCTTTTAATGGCGCCAGGTAAAATGCGGCGGCATGGGTGGTCGTGCGCTTCCATCAGGCATCGCTCGCACACTGCGAGACGGCATTGGCAAGCTTGTGCATCAATTGCGGGTAAAGCTCGTCTCCCAGCGTGAGATCGGTACCCAGCGGATCGACCACGATGGAGGTGTTCACGCCGGTATTGCCGAATACGCTTTTCACGAGCTCCGGATTGTATTGAGGCTCGCTGAACACGCAGTCGATGTCATGCGTTTCGACGAGCGTATGGAGCTCTGCGATACGCGACGGGCTGGGCTTGCGCGCATCACCCAGGGAAATGGCGCCGGCGGCATGGACATCGAAGCGGTTTTCGAAATACTGGTAGGCATCGTGGAACACGATGAAGCGAACATCGCCGGCATCGGCGAGTTGTTGTTGCAGTGAACTTGTCAGCGTTGCCAACGTCTCCTTGCCAAGGCGAGCGTTGTTCCGGTAAGTATCCGCATGCGTTGGGTCCAGCCGGGCGAGGTCGTCGGCGATGACGTCCAGCCAGGCCTGTGCATTTTCGGGGTTGAACCAGACATGGGGATTCAATCCGTCGTGAGCGTGATCATGCTGATGGTCGTGGTCGTGGTCGTGGTCGTGGTTATGCTCATGGTCGTGGTTATGCTCATGATCGTGGTCGTCATGACCATGAGGATGCGCTTCGAAGGTGGCCTCCTGGCGGTACTCGAGTGTCTGCGTTTCGGGCAAGTCCATGAGATCGACACTGAGAGCATCGTCGCCCAAGGTGTTCATGGAATGTGTCAGCCACGGGGTCAGGTCTTCGCCGATCCAGAACACGGCATCGGCGTTTTCGAGCGCTTCGGCCTCGGATGGACGCATATCGTAACGGTGGGGAGACGCGCCCTGCTGGATCAGCAGGTTCGGGGAGCCCAGGTCTCCCATCACGCGATCGACCAGCGAATAGACCGGTGGGATATCGACTGCGACGGAAGGGACGGCGGCGGACGCGGCGGCCGGCGACATGACTGGCGACATGAGTAGTGCCGCCAGGTAGGGACTGAA
>NZ_JARANY010000153.1 GCF_029889885.1 Chromohalobacter sp. 296-RDG | reverse complement strand
AGAAACGAGTCGTCAAGTCTGAGGACTTAAAACGTGATGAACAGCGGCTAAACGAGCGCATTGATGCCTGGCTAAATGAGCTCGATGAAGCTGACCATGATGAGGCTCATCGTGATAAGCCTCATCATGACCAACGCCGCCGTTTGCTGGTCAGAGGCTTCAGAAAAGGGCGAAGAGTAATCAGTTTAGCCGTGCTGGCCTACAACCTGAAACGGTTGATGAACCACATCGGCACCGAAGCGCTAAAAGCTCGGTTGAAAGCGATGCCGGCCTGAGGGCTGGGCAGTCTATCGGCTGTTGATTGACCGCCGCAATACCCCAAAGAAACCCAACCGAATGAAGCGGGTCCGTTCTCCGACAACCCAGCTAGGCAGTTTTCCGTTTTGACACGGCCTGTTTGGGCAAGTACTGACGGATCAGTCCATTGGTAGTCTCGTTCGTTCCCCGCTGCCAAAGGCTTCGCGGGTCACAAAAGTAGATCGCCAGGCCTGTAGCAATCCGTAGCTGTGCGTGTTGGGTCAGTTCCGCCACCTGATCCAAGTCAGCGTTTTGCGCAGTTGCTCGGGGAGCGTTGCAACCTTCGCGGCGATGGCATCGCGAACGGCTTCGGCCCCATGACCGGCTAATGCTGGTCCGTTTTTGACTCGGTACCACAGCCATGATCAAGCATAGGCGGCAAGTGCAGCATTAGCGTGAACCGGCTCGTGCATTCAGCCAAGGTGCCAATCGCAGAGCTGTTCAGGCCGATGATCAGGTCCTCCTCTCAGTGACCGGGGATAGCACGATCTGCAACTTCCGCCGGGCGCTGGCTGATCATGACCTCAGGAGAGATAAAGAGTTTGCCCCGTTGCTGTCTCCTGGTGCGTGGAACTCGTAACGCTCGGCCGGTGCCGCAGACACGCGGAAAACTCGCGACGCAGAGCGCCACGGCCTTGAATGTAGAGTGCTTGATAGATCGCCTCGTGAGAGATTCTCATCGTCCGAAAATTCGATCCGCAGTCGACGGGTGATTTGCTCTGGGCACCAGCTTGTTCCCCATCGCCGATCGGCTAGACGGCCATGCCCACGCCCAACATCAAGGTATCGTGCTTCATCATCGTTCCTCTTCCGTGTTGCGTACGGGGCGCGGCGTCATTCGCAACGCGCGTCGTTCATCATGCGGTTCTTGCCCTGAGCCTTGGCGTCATAACTCGCGGCATCGGCGCGTTTCACCATCGCCTGTGCATCAACGTCATCGACGCCCAGGCATGAAACCCCCAGGCTCGCGGTGACACAGTAGTGCTCACCCTTGCGCAGTATCGACAACTCGCTTACTGCTTGGCGGACCTCCTCGGCGATGCGCATGGCTTGTGGGTTGCCGCAGCCGGGTAACAGGATGGCAAATTCATCGCCGCCCAGGCGCGCCAGGTGGTCGTCGCGACGCACGCACCCTTCCAGACAGCGGGCAATCGCACGCAGCATGTCATCCCCTAAGGCGTGACCACCCTCGTCGTTGATCGGCTTGAAACTGTCCAGATCGAAGAGAATCAACGATGCCATTTCGCCATGTTCGCGGAAACGCCCATAGGTCTCCTCTAGGCGTCGCTCGAAACCGCGCCGATTGAGAAGCCTGGTCAGCGGATCGTGCTCGGCTTCCCAGAGCTGGCGCTTCTGCTGTGCGCGCAGATGCGTAATGTCCTTGACGAATCCCACCACACCTTGCGGTTGCTCGCCGTTCATCACCTGACTGGTATACAGCTCCAGCCACATCATGCCCGCATTGCCACACTCAAAGCGCAACTGACGATACAGTCCATCGCCGCCGTTTACCACATCGCGCCACAGCGCAAACAGCACCGGACGATCCTCGGGATGCAAACGACGCAACCAGGCGCGATGCTTGAACGACACCGCCGACAATCCCGTCAAGGTTTCAAGGGCCGGGTTGACGTAGCTGATTCGGCCCTCGAGATCGGCCAGAAACATCGACAATGGCGACGAACTCAACACTGCATCGAGATAGGCCTGGCGGCTGCGTCGCTCCGCGCGCTCGCGATTGCGCTCATACTCCACGCTATTGAAGGTCTGCGCGATGCGCTGCAACTCTTCCAACGAAGTATCC
>NZ_JARANY010000152.1 GCF_029889885.1 Chromohalobacter sp. 296-RDG | reverse complement strand
CCCGAAGCCCGAAGCCCGAAGCCCGAATTCACGAAGAGAGAGTTGCCGATATGGAATTGACGCCGAGAGACAAGGACAAGCTGCTGTTGTTCTCCGCTGCGCAGCTTGCCGAGCGACGCCGCGACCGTGGCTTGAAGCTGAATTACCCCGAGGCGGTGGCGTTGATCAGCTTCGAGATTCTCGAAGGGGCGCGTGATGGCAAGAGCGTCGCCGAGTTGATGGGCTACGGCCGCGAGATTCTGACGCGTGACGATGTGATGGAAGGCGTGGCCGAGATGGTCGACGAGGTGCAGGTCGAGGCGACCTTCCCCGACGGCACCAAACTCGTAACCGTTCACTCGCCGATTGTGTAAGGGGGCTCCATGATTCCCGGTGAATATCAGTTGCAGGCAGACGATATCGAGCTGTGCGCGGGACGCGAGCGGATCACCGTCGACGTCGCCAATACCGGCGACCGGCCGGTTCAGATCGGTTCTCACTATCACTTTGCCGAGGCGAATCCAGCGCTCATCTTCGACCGCGACAAGACGCGTGGTTATCGCCTCGACGTGGCGGCGGGCACGGCGATTCGCTTCGAACCTGGCCAGACACGTGAAGTGACGCTGATTCCCTATGCCGGGCGCCGACACATATATGGCTTCCACGGTGATGTGATGGGCAGCCTCGAGCAATCCGGTGCGGGAGAAAAGTCATGAAATCGGTTAACACGATCAGTCGCCAGGCCTATGCCGACATGTACGGTCCGACCGTGGGCGATAAAGTCCGGCTGGGCGATACCGAGCTATGGGTCGAGGTCGAGAGTGACGCTACCGACTATGGCGACGAGGTCAAGTTCGGCGGCGGCAAGGTCATCCGTGACGGCATGGGCCAGAGCCAGCGCAGCGACGCCGCCGTCATGGACACCGTGATCACCAACGCGCTGATTCTCGATTGGTGGGGCATCGTCAAGGCCGATGTCGGCCTCAAGCATGGCCGCATCGCGGCGATCGGCAAGGCCGGCAATCCCGACACTCAGCCGGATGTCGAGATCGTCATCGGACCAGGGACCGAGATCATCGCCGGCGAGGGCAAGATCCTGACGGCGGGTGGTCTGGATGCGCATATCCACTTCGTCTGCCCACAACTGGTGGAAGAGGCGATGATGAGTGGACTTACCACCATGTTGGGTGGGGGGACCGGTCCGGCGACCGGTACCAACGCCACCACCTGTACGCCCGGCGACTGGCACCTCGGCAAGATGCTGCAGGCGGTCGACGACATGCCGATGAACATCGGCTTTCTCGGCAAGGGCAATGCCAGCCTGCCCGAGGGGCTGGAAGCGCAGCTCGAGGCCGGCGCCATGGGGCTCAAGCTTCACGAGGACTGGGGCACCACGCCGGCCTCCATCGATAATTGCCTGAGCGTGGCCGAGAAGTACGATGTTCAGATCGCGATTCACACCGATACCTTGAACGAATCGGGCTTCGTCGAGGATACGTTGGCGGCGTTCAAGGAACGCTGCATTCACACCTATCACACCGAAGGCGCGGGGGGCGGTCACGCGCCGGATATCATCACCGCGTGCGCTAAGGACTACGTGTTGCCGTCGTCGACCAATCCCACGCGGCCTTACACCGTCAACACCATCGACGAGCATCTCGACATGCTGATGGTGTGTCACCACCTCGATCCCAATATCCCTGAGGATGTGGCCTTCGCCGATTCGCGTATCCGCCGCGAGACCATTGCCGCCGAAGACATCCTTCACGATCTGGGTGTGATCTCGATGATTGCGTCCGACTCCCAGGCCATGGGCCGGGTGGGCGAAGTGGTCTGCCGTACCTGGCAGACGGCGCACAAGATGAAGGTACAGCGTGGCCTGCTGCCCGAGGATCGTGAGCGCGGTGCCGACAACCATCGCGCCAAGCGTTACATCGCTAAGTACACGATCAATCCGGCGCTCACGCACGGTATTGCCCATGAGGTGGGCTCGGTGGAGGTCGGCAAGCTGGCCGATCTGGTGCTCTGGGACCCGGCGTTCTTCGGCGCCAAGCCGGCGACGATCCTCAAGGGTGGAATGATCGCCGCCGCGCCGATGGGCGACCCCAATGCGTCGATCCCTACCCCGCAACCGGTGCATTACC
>NZ_JARANY010000151.1 GCF_029889885.1 Chromohalobacter sp. 296-RDG | reverse complement strand
TATCCCATTCTCTGCTTCACTTTGGTCGGTAAAGTCGAGAGGGTACCGGCGCTGGCCCTCCTTCCTCTACCTGGCGGTCCAAAGTGCTGCGGTTATTCTATGAATCCAGGAGTAAAGACGGCTACGAATCACGGGCCATCTCTATTTCCAGTTCACCCAACGGCTGGTATATCGGGGGGAACATTCTCTTCGGCGGCCTCATTGGCTGGTTGATCGTGGATCCACTGACGGGCTCCATGTATACACTGAGCCCCGATGAGATCAACAGTACTTTGGGGGAGAGTGTAGCCCAGCGTGAGGGCTCTAAAGAGCTAAATCTGGTCCTTCTCAAGGACGTCCCAGACAACTTGCACGACGATATGCAGCTCTTGGGCCAGATTTAAACCAACCTCAGTTGGGGTCGCGTTTACGCGGCCCCAACACCTCCTTCCCCATTCCCCGACGAACATATCGTTCCGGTGCCGAACTGCGACACCCATTGTCGCTTCTTACCTCGATACTCCTTGCATACACTTCAATGTGCATAGGAGTTCGGTATGCGTAAGGGACTGGTGACGCTGCTGGCGCCGTATACCGCACGCAAGAAAGTGAATACCGAAGATAACCAGGACAAGTATTGAAGGATGAGAAACTCGCACGGTGGACAACTACTCAGCGTCACATTGCCGGACGATCAGCAGACACTCTGGTGGCTGAAAGGAATGGGCGCCCATGTCGAGATCCCGGCATCCAGTACCTGGCATGAAGAAAGACGCGACGATGCCCGCCGGATTCTGGCGTAATCATCCTTGGAAGCACCCATGGAAGCCGAGACGTAGCATCCTGCCATTTCAGTACATATTCTTAATAAAAAGTATCAAATCTTACGGATACCCATTAAAAAGCCGGCTCATCATGAGCCGGCTTCTTTTCTGTGCGATCTTCAAAATCGCTGGGGCATCGACAGCTTAGAAGCTGTAGAGAGCACCCACGGAAACACCGTCACCGAAGTCGTTTTCACGATCATACTGTGCGTACTCAACGAAGGTATACATCGCCGGTGACAGGTTGTAGGTGGCACCCACGACGAATTCGTTGAAGCTGTCATCGCCGTTATAGGTACCGTCAGCGTCAGTAATGGTATGGCCACTCTCGGTATCTGTATAGCCAGACGGGTTGGCTACAGCAGCGACTTCTTTGTCGGCGTCGACGCGCTGATAGGAACCGTAGACATCACCGAAGCCGTAGCCATAACGAGCGCCCAAGGCATAACGCATGATGTCGCCGCTTTCACCGCCATAATCGACGTCGGTGTTTTCGACCTTGGCGGAAACACGCAGTGAGTCCATGGTGTACTGCGCGTTCAGACCATAAGCCTTGGCTTCGATGTCATTACCGTTATCATCAGTGCTTTCAAGCGAGTAATTGTCGAGATCATCATAGACAGCCGCGACGGAGAACGCACCCGCAGTATATTTCAGACCACCGAAGAAGGAAGCATTCGAACCTTGGTTCTCGTAGCTTCCATCAAAGTCATCACTACCACCGAATTCATCTTCGGCATCACCCTTGTACTGCGTACCGACAGCGAATTGCAGGCCCCCCAGTGACGGCGAGACATACTGAAGTTTGTCACCTTCACGATCATCGGCAGCGTTCAGACCGTAGTCTTCACCATAGGCATTGCCCAAATCGGATGTGGAGTCAGTAACGTCGAAGTATTCGTAGTTGGAGACCGGATCTTGGATCCAGTCGTCGATCAACGGATCCCAAGTACCGATACGGGCATCACCGAAGTTACCCTTCAAGCCCAGGTAGGCCTGGTCAGTAGTCTCTAGACCACCTTCGCTCTGCTCATCAGCGTTATGCTCGAATTCGGCCTTGAAGTAGCCGGTCAGGCCCGGATTGATGATGTGCTGACCGGAGAAGCCGACGGTAGAGCCGTTGTCGAACAGCTCGTCTTCGGAGCTGCCGTCAATATTATCTACAGACTTGTAGGCAATCTGGATGTTGCCGTACAGGTCGAGCTGTGTGCCGTCTTGATTGTAGATGGTGGCAGCCTGTGCAACACCAGCGGAGGCGCCCAGGGCACCGGCAACGGCAGTCGCTAAGAGTGTCTTTTTCATCGCGATAAATTCCTTAACTAGCTTACTGTTCGATCGTGTCTGCAAATGCAGTC
>NZ_JARANY010000150.1 GCF_029889885.1 Chromohalobacter sp. 296-RDG | reverse complement strand
CCGACGAAGGCGGCGAAACCTGGACACTGCATCGCGTGGAAGATGGCGCCAAACGTGGCGAAACGCTCTACGTAGAAGTCGAAGAAAGCCTGATGGCGCGGATAGACCTGGCGCATGAACGGGGCGAGCGCATTCAGCCTTGGGGCGCCGATGACTACCTGACGGCGCTTGCCGATCTCGCCGAGGAGTTGGATATCTCGCTCGATAAAGCCGCACGCACGTTCGGCATCGTCAATGCACCCGAGAGCACGCATGGGTGGCGCTATCATTCCGTGTTGGGGGTTGTGAAAAAGGGATGAGTGAATTTGCAAGTAAAGCGATATAGGGTGGAAGGTAAACTAATGTTAAACGTGTGTCGATTAGGATGAACTATGACAATGACACTACAAGCGGCGGGGATACGCGAGGTGATCGAGCGTTTCATACAAGAACGCTTCGATACCAAAGCGGAAAAGCTGGCTCCCGATGATCCCAAGTACCAAGCTTTGGTTGAACAGTTTCAGCGTGAAACCTGGCTCAATGATGCTGCGCGGCGCGTAACTCGCTTACAAGTCGTAACTCATTCCCTCAAGCCTATTCATCCAGATGCAAAGGGCTCTAATCTTTATGCGCCCCCCGAGTCTCTGACTAAACATCAAGGGGTGGGAAGCCATGTGTTATCAGCGTATTTCGATGGCGATGTCGTAGGCGACGCCGCTGCACTCGATGTCTATAAACTCCTGAAGCTCGAGTACGACGCCAAATCACTGCTGGAGCGAGTGCTGGAGGAAGACGCCGAGCTAGCGCATGCATTGAGCGACGACGCGGAGCTGTCACAAGCGTGGATGAAAGCCTTTGCTGGCATTACCGAGCCACGTGGTAAAAACGCCTCCCACACACTTGCCAAACAAATGTACTGGTTGATAGGTGAAGATGCCGTAGATGACGATGACTTCCATCTATTGGCGCCGCTCTATGCGACCTCGCTGGCGCATCGAGTCTTTCAGACGATCAATCATGACCGATTTAGTGACGAGGCCAAGGAGGCCCGCAAGGCCAAACGCGAAGGGGAGCTGGGCGCACAAGAAGTGCACGATTATCCCAATCTTGCCGTCCAAAAAATGGGTGGCAACAACAAACAAAATATTTCGCAACTGAATAGTGAGCGGGGCGGCAACAACTATTTATTGGCGTCGTTGCCGCCTGCCTGGGACTCACAGGAAATCCGTCCACCATTAAAGATAGAGTCCGTGCTGTCCCGTCGTGGAATGTTCGGTCGACGCAAGGAAGTACGGGAATTGGTCGGAGGTTTGAAACGCCTTCTTGATAGTTCCCCTGGTACGAACATGCAGACACGTGATCTACGCGATGATTACACCGCAATGATCCTGGATGAACTCGCGCTATTCACGATGCAGATGCATGGACTTCCACCGGGCTGGAGCGCCGACCAAAACTGCCGCCTGGCGATAGAAGAAGCCTTCTGGCTGGATCCTGGACGTGCAAAAGAGGATGCCGAGTTCCGTAAGGCGCGTCATGAATCTGACTGGCCGGACGAAGTTCGCCAGCGTTTCGCCAATTGGCTTAACGAGGCGCTCGGCGGAAAGTTGCCGCTAGGAGATGTCGAGTTTCGTCACTGGAAGAAAAAACTCGGTCAAGATACTTCTCATCAGCAACTGCTGGATAAGGATCATCGCTGGATGGCCGTTCTGATGGAAGAACTCGATGATCTGGATGAGCTTCAAGGAGGTGAAGACGATGAGTGACGTTAATAACCTTCTGGTGCTGCCGCGCTTACGTGTACAAAACGCCAATGCGATTTCCAGCCCGATGACGTGGGGCTTTCCGGCCATGAGTGCCTTTGTGGGCATGATGCATGCACTGGAACGCAAGCTGGCTGCGGCGGATATCAACGTATCGCTGGATCGTATTGGGGTGATATGTCATGACGTCGAGGCACAAGCGACCGAAGGCGGTTATACCCACACCTTTCACCTCACGCGTAATCCCCTTTCAACATACGCTGAGAAAAAGAAAATAAATACGGATGGGAGCTTTACGACGCCTTCTTTTGTTGAGGAAGGGCGTGTCCATCTGGACATCACCCTGATATTTGCGATCACTGCCAAGGCGACGGACGAGCAGCGTCAGCAGATTGCACAACAAGCGGGGGATATCGTGGCCGGTATG
>NZ_JARANY010000015.1 GCF_029889885.1 Chromohalobacter sp. 296-RDG | reverse complement strand
CGTTCAGCTGTTCGCGGTGGCATCGTTCGCCATACTGATCCGGGGTGGGCTTCGGGAGACGCCTTGATGCCGCATCGCAAACCTCACCTCCCCACCAAGATCTGCCCGGTGTGCCAGCGCCCCTTTGCCTGGCGCAAGAAGTGGGCGCGGGACTGGGAGAATGTCGTCTACTGCTCGGCGCGGTGTCGCCGCGAGAAGAAGGGGTGATGCGAGCCACTCGGTTGGCGCGCCGATGCAGTATGGCGTTACTTCATTATGAACAGGCGAGGCGTTCATCCCTCCCCGGCGTATCCGTCCTCGGGCATCTCGTGCTCGTCTTCAGGCGTTGTTGATGCCTCGTTGGATGGTGCCGACTCGTCCTCTGACGCGTTGCTTTCTGCGGGCTGTGCGTTCGCATCGTCTCGCGTCACTCGCCAGATCGCATTGGTCATGTCGTCGGCGATGATCACCGAGCCATCCGGGCTGACGGTGACGCCGACGGGGCGGCCACGTGTCTTGCCGTCATCGGTTAGAAAACCGGAGACGAAATCGACGGGGTCGCCAGCAGGCTGCCCATCCTCGAATGGGATGAAGACGACCTGATAGCCAACGGGGTCGGCGCGGTTCCAACTGCCGTGTTCGCCGACGAAGGCGCCGTTGGCGAACTGCTCGCCCACTGCCGCGTTGGAGAAGTCGACGCCCAGCGGGGCCCGGTGGGAGCCGAGGCTGTAGTCGGGGGAGATTGCCGACTCCACCAGCTCTGGATTCTCCGGCTTCACACGCGGATCGACGTGTTGCCCCCAGTAGCTGTAGGGCCAGCCGTAGAAGCCGCCGTCCTGAATGGAAGTCAAATAGTCCGGCACCAGATGCGGCCCAAGTTCGTCGCGCTCGTTGGCGACGGCCCAGAGGTCATCCGTGCCCGGCTGAATCGTCAGTGCAGTCGGGTTGCGCACGCCGGTGGCATAGGCGCTGTGTGCGCCGGTTTCTGGGTCGATCTCCCAGATTTCCGCGCGGTCGACTTCCGCCGCCATGCCGCGCTCGGTGATGTTGCTGTTGGAACCGATGCCGACGTAGAGAGATTCGCCGTCCGCGCTGGCGGTCAGTGATTTGGTCCAGTGGTGATTGATCTTCGAGGGCAGCGGTGTGATCACCTCCGGTGGGCCGCTGGCTTCGGTCTGGCCTTCTTGATAGTCGAAGCGAACGAGCGCGTCTTGATTGGCCACGTAGAGATCGTCGTCCACCAGGGCGAGGCCGTAGGGCGCGTTGAGGTTTTCGGCGAAGACGCTTTGTTCTTCGTAGGTGCCGTCACCGTCTTCATCGCGCAGTAGCGTCAGGCGATCGCCGCCGGAAACCGAGGTGGTACCTTGCGACTGGATCAAGCCAGCGATGAAATCTTTCGGCCGCGATTTGGGCGCGTTACCGCCGCCTTTGCCTTCCGCCACCAGAATGTCGCCATTTGGCAGCACTAGCGTCTGGCGCGGGACTTTCAAATCGGTGGCGATGGCGGTGATCGTGTAGCCATCGGGCACCGTGGGTTTCGCGTCGCCCCATTGTGCCTTCTCGGGCACCGCCATGTTGGGCAGAAGGCCTCGTTGCGGCTCGGGAAGCTCTGGGTTAGGGCCGTACTGCTGGCCCGAATCGGCGGCGTAGGCGCCACCGGCGAGCAGCAGGATCGAGAGCGGTGCGGCATAACGCATGCCAGCGTACTTGTGTGCGAACTTCATGACTGACCTCCGCTCTTGCGGCTGATGAACCCGATCCAGATCGTGACGAAGGAGAGCACGGCAATGACGACGGAGAGCATCAAGCCGGTCGGCATCATCGCCCAGGCATCCCTGGCGTGAACCAGCGTATTGACGAAGGCAAAAATCCAGGTCACCAGCAACAGCAGAAAGTAGAAGACGGCAAGGCCGCGACTTTTGGCGGGGCGGAACACCCCAATCAGCGCGCAGATCAGCGCCAGGCCGCAGAACACCAGGCCACCGGCGATCAGCCAGGAGGCGAAGTGACTCCACTGGATTTGGTAAGTAGTGGAATAGGCGTAATCGCTCAATGCGGCGCCCAAGAAGAGAGGGAAGGTGCCCGCAAGCAACATTCCATGAAGTGGATTCGGCCCGCTTCGAGCCGGTCGTTCGGCGGTGGCAATCACGGCAAACTCCTTTTGCGGATCAATGGAAGACAACGCGTCGTCATGGCTGGGCTAATGACGGGCGTAAGATGTCTTCGGCCGCAGTGTAGTCTGCTCATTCAGGCACCATCAAAATAGATGTTCCGTCGGTTCTCCTCGCTCGCCCATGACATGCTGGTTCAACCCCGACACGGGGTGCCGGACAATGAAGACTGGACGCGGCATTTGCCGGTGGGCTGTACTGCAAGCAACCACGAACTTGGTGGCCTTTTATGGATCAAGGCTCGGCCGGGTCGGAATCGATCCGGTGGCAGGTGGAATGCATGGATGGCTCATTGAATCGGTAAGGGACGTATGAAGAAACATGGCGCATGGCGACTGTGGCTGGTGGCTGCAGTAGCTTTCATCTTTTCCAGCCTATGTATGGCGCAAACGCCGGATGGCGAAAGCGGTGATACGCGCTGGTTCTCCGTCGATTCGCTAAACGCGGGGCTGGGCAAGGTTCCCAAGGCGGTCACACGCATGACGCCACGGGAGGCGATTCGTAGCTTTTTGACACTGACCGAGAATGAGGACTTCGCGGCGGCTGCGCATATCCTCGATCTCTCCGAGCTGACCCCGGCGGAGCAGCGAGAACGAGGGGGCCAGTTGGCCAGGCAACTGGCCGAGGTTCTCAAACGTGGCGAATGGATTAATATTTCCGGCCTCCCTGGGCGCCAGGATGCCGCCATCGAGGATTCCACGGGCCAGCATCCCCAGGCAGGAGAGCCTCGACGGAATCTCAAACTGGCATCGCTCACCGCCCAGGGTGAAACCTACGACATCCGTCTGGGCCGATATCGAGTAGGCGATGAGGCGCCAGTCTGGTTAATCATGCCGGATAGTGTGTCGTCGGTGCCGCTGCTTTACGAGGAATACGGCCCCTTGATGTTTGAGGCTTATATCCCCGAGCGCTTCAAGGCCTCGTTTGGGGTGCTCAGAATCTGGGAGTGGATCGCCATTCCGGTTTTTCTGTTGCTGGTAGGTCTGATGGGACGGTGGGTCCATCATCTGGTCGGGGTGGCAACACGCTGGCTGCCTTCCGGCGCGCCAAGCATCTTCGCCGGTCGAATCAAGGTGCCTGTAGCACTCGTCGTCATGTCATTAGTCACCCAAGCGTTGCTCGACTATGCGGTATCTTTCTCGGCCGTGGCGACGACGTCCTTCCGGGTGCTGTTGATCGCTATTCTGGCCTGGGGTGGCGGTACGATCGCGCTACGTCTCGTCGATACCCTCATGCTGAACATAACTCGGCATCTCATGGGGCAAATCGATGACACCAAGCCCCAGGACGCACGTAAGTTCCTGACGACACTCTACGCGTTGCGACGCATCATAATCCTGATCACGGTCACCGCTGTTTCGATTTATGTACTGAGTCAGATCCAGCTATTCGAGACGCTGGGGCTATCCCTGATGGCGTCGGCCAGTGTCTTGGCGGTGCTGGTGGGTATTGCCGGCCAGACTGTACTCGGCAATATACTGTCTTCGTTTCAGCTCTCGTTGGCCAAGCCCATACGCATCGGCGACTTAGTGGTCTTCGAAGACCAATGGTGCTATGTGGAGGGTATTTTCTATACCTACATTCGCTTGAGGGTCTGGAACGACCGGCGCTTGATCGTGCCGGTCACGTACTTCGTCTCCAGGCCCTTCGAAAACCTGTCGGTCAAGAGTACCAAGGAGTTCAGAAGCCTGGAGCTGATTCTCCACTTGAGCGCTGATATTCAATGCCTCAGGGAGAAGTTTCTGGAGTACGCTCAGGAAGAAGATAACGTCATCGAACACCACAAGCTTTCTTGTTACGTGACGGGGCAGACAGAGAGGGCGCAGACGGTCGTTTGCTACCTGATGACGTCGGATCCTTTCGCCGGCTGGGTCGCTGAAATGAATGTGCGGGAGAAATTGATGGCCTTCATTCGGGACAACCACCCCGAGTGGTGGCCGCGTGAGGTGACGGCTATCAGCGAACATGATGTGGCGCTCGGTGAAAGGTCGGGGCGTGCGTCTGGTCACGGCGATGGGACTTCTTGATGAAGACTCGCCACGGTGCTAAGCGCTTTGAGTGGGGTGAGGTCAGCCATGTGTGTGCCAAGTCTAGAATCACCGTTCGGTAATTCTAGTGCCATATATCGTGACTTTCAGCCCTATAATTACTGAGCGGTAATTTCGAAATAACTGGATCGTGCCGATGTGATCGCGTTCCACCGGCAGCGAAACGCGCTGCATAAAGCACGGTGATAAAGTCCAGAAATTTTGCACGCGGGGTGCTCGCTGGCTAATCCCGCAACGCCTTGGATTTCGTAGACCCCCCAAGGATCTATACTGAAGGCATCAAGGAGGTCCTGTTGAGCCGACAGAGATGCACGAAAACGTATTATCAAGCACTTAGATCAAACCTGAACACTGACGCTCGAAAATGACCGACTATACCAAGCTGGTACCTTCACTGCTTTTAGCCAGCATGAGAGAGGCGAAGCCACTCGTCCAATGCATCACCAATCATGTGGCGGTGAATTTTTCGGCTAATGTGCTACTGGCGGCAGGGGCTTCCCCCGCCATGGTTCATGCGCCTGAAGAATCCGGTGAGTTTGCCGCGAATGCGGGGGCACTCACTATCAATATCGGCACGTTGTCGCCCACTTCGTTAGAGGGCATGAAAGTCGCCGTACAAAGCGCCAATCAGGCCGCTGTTCCCTGGATACTCGATCCGGTTGCGCATTTTGCGACGGCCTTCCGACGGCAGGCCGTCGCTGATCTGCTGGCATTGCGGCCGACCGTGATTCGCGGCAATGCCTCCGAGATCATATCGCTTGGCGACGGACATAGTGCTGGACAGGGCGTCGATAGCGGCGATTCGGTCGAGCGAGCCGAAGAGGGCGCCAGAGCCCTCGCAAAGGCGCAAGATGCTATCGTCGCCGTGACAGGCGCAACAGATTTTGTGACCGATGGCACGCGCGCGGTACGTATTGCCGGCGGCTCATTCTGGATGTCTAGGGTAACGGCCATGGGATGTGCATTGACTTGTGTTGTCGGTGCTTTTACTGCTGTTGCATCGGATGCACCATTCGATGCCACCGTTGCTGCCCTGACCACGTTTGCCGTTGCTGGGATCGATGCAGCAAAGGAAGTCAGCGGCCCCGGTTCTTTCATAGTGAATTTTGTCGATGCGCTTTATGCACTCGACGCCGATGGCCTCCATGTCGGGGAGGACGAAATAATTACAGCTTTGGCCTCCGCATCACACCATCGCTTTTTGTAAACAGCGAGCACCAAGCTCAGCGCAGTTGTTGAAAAAACAACCCTCAGTTGGCTAATGTATTGACCGTGCTTGACGGGGTGCCGGGCGATCCGGCTGAGAGATGCATAGCGCATCGACCCGTTGAACCTGATCCGGCGAATGCTTGCGTATGCAGGCGGGTACTGGCGTAGGGAATCAAGCGGGCTTATGACAACACATCTGCCTGTCCCTCGTGGTCTCCGGATCTTGCTTGGTAACGACCGGAGACAATCATGGGCTATAGCTTCAACGATCTAAAAAACGCGTGCGCGACTGACTGGCAGGCTTATATCCAGCACGATTTCGTGCGCCGACTGGGCGACGGTACCCTCGAGCCGGGCGCATTTCGCTATTATCTCCAGCAGGATTACCTGTTCCTTCAGAATTTCGCGCGAGCGTATGCGCTGGCGATCTATAAAAGCCGCAATATGGCGGATTTGCGCCAAGCCTTTGACGGTCTCAAGGCCATCATCGATACCGAGCTGACGCTGCATGTCGACTATTGCCGGGAATGGGGGGTCACCGATCATGAACTGGCTCGGTTATCAGAAGATCGGGCCACCATGGCCTATACACGTTACGTGCTCGATACCGGTAATCGGGGCGATTTACTCGATATGCATGTGGCGCTTGCCCCGTGCCTGGTGGGCTACGGCGAAATCGCCAATGTTCTCAACAGCGAGCCGACAACGATACGCGCCGCCAACCCCTACGATGCCTGGATCGCCATGTACGAAAGTCGAGAGTTCCAGAGCGCTATGCACAGCGAAATCGAATGGCTGAACGAACGGTTGTCCGGCGTGACTGAACAGCGCTTTGAAGAACTCGTGGGAGTTTTTCGAGATGCGACCCGCCTGGAGATCGATTTCTGGCAAATGGGGATCGACTGGCAATCTCGCAGTCAATAGCGAGATCGGCTCCTCTTCACGACTTGCTTTGGCGATGGGCTCCCTGTGGCCAAGGATACAAGCGTCCTCGACGCTGTTGAACCAGCAAGCGTGCTCCGATCAGGGCGGCCATGACGCCGGCACTGGCCCCGACGCTCATCGCCCAGCGTGGTCCGGCGTGATCGGCCAGCCAGCCGACGATGGGGGCGCCGAGAGGGGTGCCCCCCATGGTGATCGCCATGCGCAAGGCCATTACGCGGCCACGCATCATCGGCGTCGTCGAGAGCTGAATCAGCGCATTGGAGGCGGTCATGAAGGTCAGCGCGGCCAGACCCGTCAGCATCAGGGCGGCGGCGAAGAGATATTCGTTGGGAGCGAGCGCCGCCAGACCGCAGCAGACACCGAATCCCAAAGTGGAGAAGCACAACAGCCGCATCTGCGGGCGCTCGCGCTTGGCTGCCAATAGTGCACCCGCGACCGAGCCGACGGCCAAGGATGAGGTCAGCAGGCCGTACTGCCCCGCCTCGCCTCGCCATGGAAGACGCGTACCGACATGGTGGAAATATAGACCGCGAAGTTGAAGCCGAAGGTGCCGATCATGAAGAGCATCAGCAAGATGGCTTTCAACTCGGGGCGCTGCCAGACATAACGGAAGCCTTCCGTCAGTCCGCCGGCATTATGTCTTGGCCGGGTGACGGGGAGCAGTTCGTCGCGCCGTAGTAGACATAGCGACCCGAGCACGGCGGCGAAAGAAGCCGCGTTGATCATGAAAACCCAACCGCTGCCGACGGCGGCGATCAACAGCCCGGCAACGGCGGGACCGATCATCCGTGCGGCATTGAAGGAGGTCGAGTTGAGGGCCACCGCGTTGGAAAGATGCTTTTCGCCGACCAGATCGTTGACGAAGGTCTGTCGTGCGGGGGCATCGAAGGCCGTGACACAGCCAAGCCCCAGGGCGAAGGCATAGACCTGCCAAAGTGTCACCACGCCGGTGAGAGTAACCAGCCCCAGCCCTACTGCCATTAACCCAAGCAATGCCTGAGTGAGAAGGATCAGTCGGCGGCGGTCGAAATGGTCGGCGGCATAGCCGGTCAGAGGAAGCAGCAGCAACTGTGGGCCGAACTGTAAGGCGATGGTGATGCCCACGGCGCTGGCATCGTGGTCGGTGAGTACGGTCAGAACCAGCCAGTCCTGAGCGATGCGCTGCATCCAGGTGCCGATATTGGAGACCAGGGCGCCGATGGCCCACACTCGGTAATTGTAAAAACGTAGCGAGCGAAAGAGGCGGGTATCGCTCATTTCGTGCGTGGTGGCTGGTCGATGACGTAAGCGCTATAAGTCGAGTTGCAGTGCATGAACATCTCGGATCAGTTGGAAAGATCGGTTGGCGGTTTTAATCCTTTAATGGCCGTTGTACCACGGCCTGGCCTCACGCATGATTCAGACCATGGTGGAAACGCCCCGATTCGATATTCGCGAAGTTAAACCATTCACCCCCGAGTGCCTGAGCGAGCCCATGTCCGATAGTCCGCTAGCGCCTGCCGCCGCCGTACGCGAAACGCTTGAAGCAGCGCCACGAGAGAAGTTGCCGATGACCTACCAGGACGTTGCCGACACGCTTGGCCTGCAGCCGCCGCGCACCATCCAGCGTGTCGCTCAGGCGTTGGAAGATACGATGCGCGAAGATGCCGCACAGGCCCGACCTTTCATCGCGGCGCTGGTCGTCAGCCGCCGCGCGCCGCACATGCCAGCACGCGGCTTCTTCGAGCTAGCCGTCGAACTGGGGCGTTTTTCCGCCGATAACTCCTTGCATGCTCAGGCGTGGCGGGAGGAATATCAGCGCGTGCTGGCGGCGCATAAGTGAATTCCGTTGGCTTTACTTATCCAGAACTCAAGGCGTGTACGACATGACAGATAACAATCACGCACTATCACGGCGCTGGCTGGAAACCGAGACGCATCACTATTGGCTGACGCGAGAGGGCTTGAAGCTGCTCGATTTTCATCGTCAGGCACGCCTGCCGAGCGGCGGTTTTGCGCCGCTGGACGGTGATGGGCGGATTCCTGCAAATGCCGGCGCCGATACGATGATCACCGGTCGCATGGCGCATAGCTATGGATTGGCGGCGATGCAGGGCGTGCCGGGCGCGGCGTCGCTGGCCGAGCATGCCATACGTGCCTTGACCGGATTGCTGCGCGACGAGCAGGACGGCGGCTGGCTGGCGGGCGATCCCGCCTCGACGGAGGATCGCACCAAGCAGTGCTATTTGCATCACTTCGTCGCCCTAGGGGCCGCGACAGCGACCCAGGCGGGCATCCCCGGTGCGGCGCGGCTGCTCGATGAAGTGGTCGAGGTCATCGAGACGCGCTTCTGGTCGCCAGCGGAGCAGGCCTTCGTCGAGAGCTACACACAAGGCTGGCGTGAGCTGGCGGACTATCGTGGCGGCAACAGCAACATGCATGGCGTGGAGCTATGCCTGGCGCTGGCCGATGTGCGCGATGAGCCACATTGGCTGGATCGGGCGCTGGCTATCGTCGAGCGCTTGATCCATCAACACGCGGCGCCGCGCGACCATCGCATACTCGAACACTTTCATGGCGACTGGTCCGAATGGCCGACGTACAACGCCGAGCAGCCGCATCACGATTTCTACCCGTATGGCGCGACGCCGGGACATGGCTTTGAATGGTCGCGGCTGATGCTGCACCTGGAGGCGGCGCTTCAAGCACGTGACTGTGAGGCGCCTGCCTGGTTGTTCGTGGACGCCGCCGCACTGTTCGAGGCAAGCCTACGTGATGGCTGGGCCAGCGACGGCGCGCCCGGGTTGGTGTACACCGTGGATTGGCAGGGCCAGCCCAGTTCCCGGCGGCGGCGCCACTGGACACATGCCGAAGCGCTGGCAGCTGCCGGTGCGTTGCTGCAGCGCACCGGCGAGGCGCACTACGAGCACTGGTATCGCCATGTGTGGGACTTCATCGACACGACTTTCATCGATCGGGCGCGTGGCGGCTGGTACCAGGAACTGGATCATCGCCTCGCCATCGACCCGGAGCAGGGCGACGTCAAACCCGACCTTTATCACGCCTATCAAGCCACCTTGCTGCCGCGTCTACCGCTGGCGCCCGCGTTGGCCGTGGCGGTCGAGCGCTTGTAAAAGCGTCTTGTGCTTTTGGCCGGCTAGCACATGCGTGCGCCTGCCGGCTTGAACCACTCGTCTCGCGTCCCAAGGATTATCAGACTACCTTTTCAGGCGACTGGATACGTCCCGCCGCTTGGTGAGGCGTGATCCGACGCACAGACCAGGAGGCTTCATGAGCCAAGAAACCGAGTACACCCCACCCCGTGTGTGGACCTGGAAGAGCGAAAGCGGCGGCAAGTTCGCCAGCATCAACCGCCCGATCGCGGGGTCGACCCACGAGAAAGAGCTGCCGGTGGGCGAGCATCCGTTCCAGCTTTACTCGCTGGCCACGCCCAATGGCGTCAAGGCGGGGATCATGTTCGAGGAGCTGCTGGCGCTGGGCCATCAGGGTGCCGAATACGACGCATGGTTGATCAACATTGGGGAGGGTGATCAGTTCGGTAGCGGCTTCGTCGAGGCCAACCCCAATTCGAAGATTCCGGCGCTAATGGACCACAGCAGCGACACGCCGATACGCGTGTTCGAATCCGGCTCGATCCTGCTGTATCTCGCCGAAAAGTTCGGAGAGTTCCTGCCCAAGGAGCATGTGGCGCGCACCGAGGCGCTCAACTGGCTATTTTGGCAGATGGGCAGTGCGCCATTTCTGGGCGGCGGCTTCGGGCATTTCTACAGCTATGCGCCGGTCAAGCTCGAGTACGCCATTGACCGCTATGCGATGGAGGCCAAGCGTCAGCTTGATGTGTTGAACCGTCACCTGGCGGAGAACCGCTATCTGGCGGGCGACGCGTACAGCATCGCCGATATCGCCACTTGGGCATGGTATGGGCAGTTGGTGCTGGGGCGTCTCTACGATGCTGCCGAGTTCCTGCAAGTGCAGGAATACACCCATGTAGTGCGCTGGGCCGAGGAAATCGACGCGCGTCCTGCAGTGCTGCGTGGGCGGATGGTCAATCGCACCTTCGGGGAGCCGGAACTCCAGCTCCACGAGCGCCACGATGTTAGTGACTTTGAGACTCGGACCGAGGACAAGCGCGAGGCATAACGCTCGCGCCGTCAACGAGCGCTACTTCTTCTCCTCCAGCAGTTCCGCAACCGAGTTGAGCACTTCGCGGGGGCGGAAGGGGTAGCGTTCGATTTCCTCCTGCGTGGCGATGCCGCTCATCACCAGCACCGTGTGCAGGCCGGCCTCGATGCCGGCGATGACGTCGGTATCCATGCGGTCGCCGATCATGCCGGTGCGCTCGGAATGCGTGCCGAGTTTGTTCATGGCCGAGCGAAACATCATCGGGTTGGGTTTGCCGACGTAGTAAGGCTCGCGCTTGGTAGCGGCGGTGATCAAGGCTGCAATCGCCCCGGTGGCGGGCAACGGCCCTTCGGGGCTGGGGCCGGTGACATCGGGGTTGGTGGCGATGAAACGCGCGCCGCCGTTGATCAGACGGATCGCGCGGGTAATCGCTTCGAACGAATAGCTGCGCGTTTCGCCGAGTACCACGAAGTCGGGCGCGATATCGGTCATCACGAAGCCCGCTTCATGAAGGGCCGTGGTCAGGCCGGCTTCGCCGATCACGAAAGCTGAGCCGCCGGGTGCCTGGTCGCGCAGGAAGGCGGCAGTCGCCAGGGCGGAGGTCCAAAGCCGGTCTTCGGGGACATCGAGACCCAGGCGCGTCAGCCGGGCGCTGAGATCGCGCGGCGTGTAGATGGAGTTATTGGTGAGCACGAGAAAAGGCGTGCCGTTGGCGCGCCATTGATCGATCAGCTCGACCGCACCGGGCAGGGCCCGGTCTTCGCCGATCAGTACGCCATCCATGTCCGTTAACCAGCAGTCGATCGCGCGTTCGCTCATCGCTTTTGTGTCCTGTTGCTGAATCGATGCGACCAGCATAATGGTAATGTAGCGCCGCCGCAGCCTTCGCATCGGGCATTTTGCCTGGCACGAGGCGAAAATACGGTGTCGACCAAACGAGAAGGAGAGGAAGCGGTGAAAGCATTGTGGCAGGCCTATACGAAGAGCTCGTTGATCCTGCGGGTCACGATTGCGCTGGTGCTCGGCGTCATCGTGGGTCTGGTCGGCGGCCAGGATGTCGCGGATTGGCTGGCGCCTCTGGGGGATTTGTTACTGCGGCTGTTGAAGTTTCTGATCGTGCCCATCGTGTTGTTCACGCTGATGGTGGGCATCAATCAAGGCAGCGCCGGCAGTATGGGCCGTGTCGGGCGCAAGGTGTTCGTCTACTATGTCGGCACTTCGGCGCTGGCGATTGCCGTGGGGCTGACGGTAGCCTCGCTTTTTTCCCCGGGCAGCGGGATGACGCTGGATAGTAGCGCCGAGGTCTCGGTGCCGGAAAATCCCGGTATCGCTCAGGTGCTGCTTGGTGTGGTGCCGGATAACATCATCGGAGCATTCGCCGAGTTGAACCTGCTGGGGATCATCTTTACCGCCATCGTCTTCGGTATCGCCCTATTGAAGCTGCGCACGTCGGAGTCGCACGGGGCGCTGGCCGAGCAGCTGTACCATGTGATCGAGGCGCTCAACGAGCTTACGCTTAAGGTAATGTCGGGCGTGTTGCATTATGTGCCGATCGGCGTGTTCGCCATCGTTGCCGGTACGGTGGCCGAGCAAGGGATGGAGACATTGCTGTCGCTGGGCGACATGGTACTGGTGCTTTATATCGCGCTGGGCGTGCATCTGCTGCTCTATTGCGTCTTGATGGGGGCCTTTGGCGTCAAGCTGCGGCGGTTTTTCCGTGAGGCGCGCACGCCGATGGCGACCGCCTTCGCGACCCAGAGTAGTGCCGGCACGTTGCCCCTGACACTGGACGCCGCGCGGCGCATGGGGCTGTCACGGAGCACCTACGGCTTCAGCCTGCCGTTGGGAGCGACCATCAACATGGATGGCGCGGCGATTCGCATCGCGATTTCTGCGGTGTTCGCGGCCAACGTGATCGGCGCGCCGCTGGATTTTTCCAGCATGCTGGAAATCGTGCTGATTGGCACGCTGGTGTCCATCGGTACAGCGGGTGTACCGGGCGCAGGCATCATCATGATCGCCACGGTGTTCGCACAGGTGGGCCTACCCATCGAGACGGTGGCGTTGCTGACCGCCATCGATGCCTTGGTGGGCATGGGTTGTACGGCGCTCAATGTGACCGGCGACATGGTCGGCGCTTCGATCATCGCTCGCAGCGAAGAAGACGAACAGCGCGACGCATGCGTCGATGCGTCGCGCTCGTGAAAGCGCGTGGCGATGGCATTGCCCGCTATGCTGGGCACCTGAATGCCCCCGCCGCGCCTGACCGGATGGTACGCGCCGGCGCACCCTGTCACGGGAGATGTCATGCAGTGTGAAGCACAACCCGACGCGGCGGATCGGCATACCGATCCCGAGACACACGACGTGGCCGTCGTCGGTGGCGGGGCCAGTGGCTTGACGGCCGCACGCGCGGCAGCCCGGCGTGGGCTGCGCGTGGCCTTGCTGGAACGCACGCCGCAAGTCGGCGGTAATCTGCGCACCCACCGCGATGGTGATTGGCAGATTGAGCAGGGGCCTAACACCCTGGTGATGAAACCGCCGCTGCATGCGTTGCTCGATGAGCTCGGCCTGCTCGACGAGGCGCAGCCTGCTAATCCGAGTGCGCGGCGGCGTTACATCGCCTATCGGGGAAAGCCGGTAGCGTTGCCATCTCATTGGCTCAAGGCGCCTGTCAATTCGCTGATCGGCCCGCGTGGCGTGGGTGCGTTGCTGTGCGAGCCGTTCCAAAGGCGTGCGCCGCAGGTTGAGGAAAGCCTGGCCGATTTCGTCACGCGGCGCTTGGGACGTCGTGCGCTCGATCATCTGGTCGATCCGTTCGTGTCCGGCGTCTACGCCGGAGATCCCGAGCGGCTCTCAGCGCAAGCGGCGATGCCTCGGCTGGTGGCATTGGAGCGCGAGTATGGCTCGCTGGTTCGCGGGGGACTGGTACGGTTGCGCCAGGCACGGCGCGCGCCGCCTTCCTTGCCGCGTGAGTGGCGTGGCCAGTTGGTAAGCTTTCCGGATGGTCTACAGCGCCTCGCCGAGCGCCTAGCCGAAGACATCGCCGCGCAGCCCGACGCGTCGATCCACTGCGAGTGC
This sequence comes from Chromohalobacter sp. 296-RDG, assembly GCF_029889885.1. Taxonomy (GTDB): domain Bacteria; phylum Pseudomonadota; class Gammaproteobacteria; order Pseudomonadales; family Halomonadaceae; genus Chromohalobacter. The sequence goes on along the minus strand of NZ_JARANY010000015.1, from coordinate 52,915 downwards.
GAGGTGAGCGCCGTGTATCGCGAGGGTGCATACTGGCGTGTGAAGACGGCATCGGGGCAGGATTTTCGTGCGCGAGAGCTGGTGCTGGCAGTGCCGGCGCCTACGGCTGGCGCGCTACTGGCACCGCTCGATCCGGACTTGGCCGCGCCTCTCGAGGCGATTGCTTATCCGCCGGTCAACGCCGTGTCGGTAGGCTTTCGTCGTGCCGATATCGCTCATCCACTGGATGGTTTCGGCATGCTGATTCCTGGTGTCGAGCATCGCCAGACCCTGGGCGCACTATTTTCCTCGACGCTTTTTCCCGGGCGCGCGCCTTCCGAGCATGTATTGCTCACCGCGTTTCTCGGTGGCCGTCGCCAGCCCGAGGCTGCCACCAGCGATGACGATGCCCAGGTGGCGCAGGTCGTCGACGATCTCCGTGATCTGCTGGGGATTAGCGGCGACCCTGTATGGCAGAGCGTGAGTCGCTGGCCGCAGGCGATTCCGCAATATGAACTGGGGCATCTAGAACGTATCGCCGCCCTCGAGACAGCACTCGAGCGTCATTCGGGGCTCTCGCTGATGGGCAACTGGCGAGATGGTATCGCGGTGGGGGATTGCCTGGAGAACGGACGATGCCTCGGCGAGCGGATCGCCGAGACGTTGGGTGGGGTTTAAACGCGGATAGTTACAGCCGGACGAGCATCTTGCCGGTGTTGCCGCCTTCGAAGAGCTTGAGGAAGGCGTCGGGCGTGCGTTCGAGGCCTTCTTCGATGGTTTCCCGGTAGTCGATCTCGCCACGCGTGACGAGTGGGCCGATCTCTTGCAGAAACTCGGGGTAGTGTTCCCAATTTTCGGCGTCGAGGATGATGAAGCCTTCCATCCGCGCGCGGCGGATCAGTACTCGGGACATGTTGCTGGGGCCGGGCGTGGGTGTCTCTGCGTTATAGGTGTCGATCAAGCCACATACTGCGATGCGCGCGCCGACGCGAATGTTGTCGAGCGCGGCTTCGAGACAATCGCCGCCGACGTTTTCATAGTAGACATCGAACCCATCGGGGCTGGCGGCCTTGAGATCGGCGCTGAGCTGTTGCGCATCTTTACCGCGATAGCTGACCGCGCTCACGCCGAGCGATTCCAGCCACTCGAGTTTTTCCGGCGCGCCGGCGATTCCCACGACATGGCAGCCCTTGGCCTTGGCCAACTGCACGGCCAGCGAACCGACGGCACCGCTCGCCGCGCTAACCAGTACGCGCTCGCCTTCCTTGAGCTGGGCAATGCGGTTGAGCCCGGTCCAGGCGGTCATGCCTGGCATGCCGAGCACGCCGAGGAAGGTCTGCGGTGGCACGTCGAGATCGGGCAATGCCTGCAGGCTGTCGCCGGAAAGCTGCGCGATATCACGCCAGCCGCCCATATGGACGACACGGTCGCCGGGGGCGAAGCGTTCGTCGCGCGATTCGAGTATCTCGCCGATGGCGGCGCCTTCAAGCGGTTCGCCCAAGGTGAAGGGCGGGACATAGGTCGTGACGCCGTCCATCCGCCCGCGCATGTAGGGGTCGACCGACAGCCAAAGGTTTTGCACGCGAACCTCGCCTGCTGCCAAGTCGGGGAGCGTCTGCGACTCCAGCGCGAAAAACTCTTTGGATGGTAGGCCCTGAGGATGGGAATGAATGGTGAAGTAACGTGATTCCATGATGTCTCCCGCGGTAATGACAGGCATGTGTAATGCTGCACACTTGGATGAGTGTGCATGTATTCATGAAATGGGCATGAAGAGGACCCGACGCAAGGGGCATTTCATGGCAGCGTTTTGATAGGCTGTCACTGATGTCTGCCAATCAAGGATATTCCATGAAACGGATCGTTGCCGGCTTGAGTGTGTTGCTCGCCTTCTGCGTCATAGCCGGTTGCGCCATGCAGCAAGAACCGGCCCCCGCCAAGCCGGATGAGTCATTGGTGAATACGTACTGGAAGCTGACGTATCTGGACAGCGCCCCGGTCACGGTCGTTGCCAATCAGCGTGAGCCGCATTTCGTCTTGCATGCCGACCCGGCACGCGTCATGGGAGCGACGGGGTGTAACCGGATGATGGGCAACTACCACGTCAATGGAGACGAACTGCGTTTTGAGGCGTTGGCCAGCACACGGATGGCGTGCCAGCAGGGCGCCCGAACCGAGCAACGCTTTCTCGAAGTGTTGAATGCTGTAGCGGCCTGGCGAGTCGAAGGCGAGCACTTGACGCTTTTGGATGCGCAAGACCAGGAACTCGCGCGCTTCAAGGCAGTGCATTTGCAGTAGGCCATCAAAACAGAGAGGGCGAACGATGAACCGACGTTGGTCTAGCATGGCACGCAGTGGTCGGTAGCGAGATCGCTGCCAACGACGTGGCTTGTGTTGCGGCGATATCCATTAGGACATGAGGATGTCGTCACTCGGTTATTGGTGAAGAAAAGACTGCCCGACTAGCGTGAAATATGAGGCGTCGCATGGGGCGACGTGCTTGCAGATGCGTTATCGGGAGACCGGGGATGACACGATTTCAGACGATTCCGCGCTTGGCGTTGGGCATGGGAATGTCGTGCTTAGCGTTGAATGCGGCACAGGCAGACGAGATGACCACACAAACTCCTTCCGTTGAAAAGCATAGCTTCGGCCAACTTCCCGATGGCCGAGAAGTCGAGGCATACCACCTGCGCAACGGCCATGGCATCGACATGCAGGTGATTACCTATGGCGGCATCATTACGTCCCTGCGCACGCCGGATGCGCAGGGTAACGTCGACGACATCGTGCTGGGCTTCGATTCCCTGGAAGACTATCGTTCCGAGGCATATCGCAAGTCCAATCCTTATTTCGGTGCCCTGATCGGGCGTTATGGCAACCGTATCGACGAGGGGCGTTTCACGCTCGATGGCACGACCTATGAGCTGGCGACCAACGATGGCCCCAATCATCTCCACGGGGGCGATAAAGGGTTCGATAAGCGGCTCTGGCAGGCGCATTCCTTCGAGAACGACACCGGCGTCGGTGTCGAGTTGCGCTATACCAGCGAAGATGGAGAGGAAGGCTATCCCGGCACGTTGGAAACCCGCGTGCGGTATACGCTGACCACTGACGATAAAATGATCATCGACTATCACGCTACCACCGACAAGGCGACGCCGCTCAATTTGACGCAACACAGTTACTTCAATCTCGAGGGCGAAGGCAGCGGCCCGATCACCGACCACCGTTTGATGCTCAATGCCGATGCTTTCACGCCGGTCGGGGAAACATTGATTCCGACGGGTGAGATCCGTCGAGTAGCGGGTACGCCGTTCGATTTCCGCGAGGCCACGGCGATCGGTTCACGCATCGGCGATGACAATACCCAGCTCGAGTACAGTCAGGGCTACGATCACAATTTCGTGCTGGCGCGTGATGACGCCGACGCAGACGAACTGATACAAGCTGCCCGCGTTGTCGCACCGGACAGTGGTCGCGTGCTGGAGATCGCCACGACCGAGCCTGGGGTTCAATTCTACTCGGGGAATTTTCTCGATGGCACGCTAACCGGCAAGGGGGGTGATTCTTACGAAAAGCGCGGCGGGTTCGCACTGGAAACTCAGCACTTTCCGGATTCTCCCAACCAGGCGGATTTCCCGTCGACGATCCTCAAGCCTGGCGAAGCGTATGAGTCGCGCACGGTATGGCGCTTTACCACGCAGGGTGATGACAGCTAAGCGAGGTCAGGGGCGCGCGTAGTACGTCGCCCAGTCCAAAGCTTCACCGAGGGGTAAGGCGGGGCTGTAAAGAAAGCCTTGCCCCATGTCGCAGCCCATGGCGATGAGTTTTTCCTCGGTGGCGTGATGCTCGACGCGGTGAGGCTTGCGTTATCCATTAACACGCCGCGTGTCACGTGCTATGAAACTTCTTGATGAGAAAGGTTGCTTAATACTATCGAGAGGATCGCTTTGATTGATTTTGGTTCATGGTGACTCCTTGTCATGCGGGGCTTGGCGGGCTTCTGTGCCTCATCGACGGTGGTCGGGGAGAGGCTGGTAATGGCCTTTCTGGCCGCCTGGGCAACTGTATATAGGTAGACAGTTCCTGCGATTATTTCCTATACATTGAGTGGGGAGACGGGAGATCCCCCGCCAGATTGCACTATCGCGCCAGCGGTTCGATCCCAAGGCCAGCGGTTCGATCCCAGGGAAAGGGCGTGGCGGCATGCTGTGCCACATACGAAAATGATGGGGAGATATTATCGTGACGCAAGACAATCGCAAGCCGACAACGACAGATGCCGGAATTCCGGTGGCCAGTGATGAGCATTCGCTGTCAGTGGGGCCTGACGGTCCGATCGTAATGCACGATCACTATCTCATCGAGCAGATGGCGAATTTCAACCGCGAGCGGATTCCTGAGCGTCAACCGCATGCCAAGGGCAGCGGGGCATTCGGTCATTTCGAAGTGACCGAGGACGTCAGCAAGTACACCAAGGCGGCCGTCTTCCAGCCTGGCACCAAGACGGACGTACTGATTCGCTTCTCCACGGTAGCCGGCGAACGCGGTAGCCCTGATACGTGGCGCGATCCGCGCGGGTTTTCGATCAAGTTCTACACCAGTGAAGGCAACTACGACATGGTGGGGAACAACACGCCGGTGTTCTTCATCCGCGACCCGATGAAATTCCAGCATTTCATCCGCAGCCAGAAACGTCGCGCCGACAACAATCTGCGCGACCACGATATGCAGTGGGATTTTTGGACGCTGTCGCCGGAATCCGCGCATCAGGTGACCTGGCTGATGGGGGATCGCGGAATTCCCAAGACTTGGCGCCACATGAACGGCTATTCCAGCCATACTTATATGTGGGCCAACGCTCAGGGCGAGAAGTTCTGGGTCAAGTACCACTTCAAGACCGACCAGGGCATCGAATGCCTGACCCAAGAAGAAGCCGACCAGCTGGCCGGTGAGGACGGTGACTACCATACCCGCGATTTGTATGACGCCATCCAGCAAGGCGACTACCCGAGCTGGACGCTCTACATGCAGGTCATGCCGTTCGCTGATGCCGATACGTACCGCATCAATCCGTTCGATCTGACCAAGGTCTGGCCGCATGACGACTATCCGCTGATCAAGGTCGGCAAGCTGCAGCTGAACCGTAACCCGACCGATAACCATGCCGAGATCGAGCAGGCGGCCTTCGAGCCCAACAATCTCGTGCCCGGCATTGGTATCAGCCCGGACAAGATGCTCGTCGGGCGTGTGTTCTCCTACGCCGATGCGCACCGTGCGCGCCTCGGGGTCAACTACAAGCAGATCCCGGTCAACGCGCCCAAGGCCCCCGCGCACAGCTATAGCAAGGACGGGTCGATGCGCGTCAACAAGGTTTCCGATCCGGTCTACGCACCCAACTCCAAGGGTGGTCCGGCAGCGGATGGCGAGCGTTATCCTACTGACTCTACTTGGGAATCCAACGGCCAGATGGTGCGCGCACCTTATGCCCTGCGCAAGGACGACGATGACTACAGTCAAGCCAATGAACTGATCAACAAGGTCATGGACGATGCCGCGCGGGATCGCCTGGTCAATAACGTGGTCGGGCATGCCTCCGATGGTGTCGAGGAGCCGGTGCTGTCACGCGTATTCGAGTACTGGAAGAACATCGATGCCGAGATCGGTCGGCGTATCGAAGAAGGCGTGAAGGCAAACAAGGGACTGTAACGCACGGCCCGCTTTAGCCTTTACCTACTTACTTTATCACTACACGGTCCGCTTCCTTTCAGGGAAGCGGACCGTGCTTTTTGCAAGGTCATCGTTAGTGGCGGGGTTGCTCGTCATGGGCGTGCGCAGGCGTCGGTTCAGCGCTTGGCGTCGGCCAGTTGCTGGCGACGATAGTCGCCCTGGCGTTCGAACATCCAGCCGGGATACTCGGCGGGGAGCGCGCTGACGGCGTCGAGTTCGGCGAGTTCCTCGTGGCTCAGCGCGACCTGTGTGGCGGCAATATTGTCGTCGAGCTGATCGACGCGTTTGGCCCCGACGATGACACTCGTTACCGCCGACTGATGCAGCAACCAAGCCAGTGCGACCTGGGCCACGGAAACGCCGTGTGCCTTGGCGATCTTGCCCATCACATCGATGCAGTCAAAGGCACGCTCTTTATCGACTGGTGGGAAGTCGAAGGTGAGGCGACGGCTGCCCGCTTCGCCCTGACTGTCGCGCGTGTACTTGCCGCTCAAGAAGCCACCCGCGAGCGGGCTCCAGACCATCAGTCCGAGATTTTCGCTCTGCAGCATGGGGATCAACTCGCGCTCGAGATCGCGCCCGGCAAGGGTGTAATAGGCTTGTAGTGACTCGAAACGCGCCAAGCCGTGACGCTCGGCGATGCCCAGTGCCTTCATGATCTGCCAGGCTGCCCAGTTGGAGACCCCGACGTAGCGTACATGACCATGTTGTACGAGGGTGTCGAGTGCACGGACGGCTTCTTCGATGGGCGTGGCGGGATCGAAGCCGTGTATCTGGTAGACGTCGAGATGATCGAGCTGCAGCCGTTTCAGGCTGGCCTTGATGCCCTCCATGATGTGGTAGCGCGACATGCCACGGGCGTTGACGCCGCCATGGCCGGTTTCGCCGAACACCTTGGAGGCGACGACGAGCTCGTCGCGCGGGACATCCAGGTTCTTGATTGCCTGGCCGGTGATGATCTCGGACTGGCCTTGGGAATATACATCGGCGGTGTCGATGAAGTTGATGCCGGCATCCAGCGCGCGACCGATCAGGCGCTCGGCGTCGCTTTGCTGTAGATCGCCGATCTGGCTCCAGCGCTCGCCCTGGCCTCCGAAGGTCATGGTGCCGAGGCACAGTTCTGAGACGAACAAACCGGTATTGCCGAATGGTTGATAACGCATGAAACACTCCTGACGGTGATGAAATCGACCCTCGCAGGTAACCGCCCGGCCTCTTTTCAGTATGGACCCTATAATTACAGATAAAATGCGCGATTCTGTCGAGTTCATGCCCGATCCTGTTGTCAGCTCGTCAGCTCGTCAGCGCTTTCGTTGCGTCTTCCCGCCCAATGGATGGCAAAGGGGGGCAGTATGGCAAGCAGGGCCAGTGCGGACTCACGCCTTCATCACTGGATATCGTCTATAGTGGGGCATGCGCAACGCGGTGGAACCGCGTCAGGAGTAATAGCCGGGCCGGCCCCGGCGTATCAGGGAGGAAGAATCTTGTTCTGTGAGGCTAATGTAACGATCGCATGCCGTCTGGCGGGCGGTGGCGTCATGTTGGGTGCCCTGGCGATGTTGGGAGGTTGCCAAGCATTGTCATCGTCGCCTGAAAGGCTGGATGCCGAGCGCGTGGAGAAAAGCTTCGTCGAGCGTGATTGCCCGGCAGAGCGTTGCGCGACCGTCGAGGTCGACTCGCTGCGTTTTCCCGGCGCACCAGGGCTTAGCGAGCAGCTACGAGAAGAGTTGCTGAGCATGGGCTCGGGTATTACCAATGGCAAAAGCGAAACGATGGCGTCCTCCTGGGAGACATACGCGAAGACGTTTTTCGACGAGGCCAAGGCGACGCGGGAGCGCGTACCTGAATTGCCCGGTTACCAGGCGGTCTTCAAGGCGGAGGTCTATGACCGGCATGCCGATCTAACCACCGTCAAACTCGATAGCTATGTGTTCACCGGTGGGGCACACGGTATGCCGCTGACGGAATTCATGGTCATCGACGAACGCGAGCGACGCGTGGTGACACTCGATGACATGCTGCGCGAGGGGCAGATGCCGGCCTATCGCGAGGCGCTGTCGCGCGCGCATCGACGTTGGCTGGAAGAACAGCAGGCGGGTGCCGACTTCGCTGAATCCTGGCCACTGAGCATGAGCCGCAACGTGGCACCGTTTGCCGACGAATGGCGGGTACGCTACAACGCCTATGACATCGCGCCGTACTCCTATGGGCAACCGGAGCTACGTATTCCTGCCCAGGCGCTCGAAGGGATCATCAAACCGCGCTATCTGGAGCGCTGATTTTCAAGTGCGTTCCGCTAATACCTAGTCCCGGCGCTGCTTGAGCTGTTCCTTCAGGGGGCCGGGCACCTGCTTGATGATCAGGCGATCGCGCTCCGCGTCGAATTCGATGCTGTTGCCGAGCAGGTGAGAGTCGAAGCTGATCGAGACGCCACTGGCGCGCCCAGCGAAGCGCCGGAATTGATTGAGCGCTCGCTTGTCCGGCGGAATCTCCTCGGAGAGCCCGTAATCCTGATGGCGAATGTAGTCATAGAACGCTTTGGGCTGCTGTTCGTCGATGAGTTCGGACAGTTCGTCGAGGGTCACCTTTTCGCCATTCTTGGCCTGGTTGCTGGCGTAGTCGATCACGGCATCGGTCTTCTCGCGGCTCTCGTCGTCGGGCAAGTCCTCGCGCTCGACATAGTCGCTGAATGCCTTGAGCAAGGTCCGGGTTTCACCGTTGGCATCCACGCCTTCCTCGACGCCGAGCAGTTCGCGGAAGCCTTCGGCGAACTTCTTGCCGCCGCGATCCTTGATAAACGACACATACTGCTGTGAATTGCCGCCCTGCCATTGGTCGAGGTCGATACGCACGGCGAGCATCAATTGACCGAGATTGAGCTGCGGCGATTCGGTCACTTCGAGGGCATTGTCGATGGCGAAGCCCTGGCGATGATGGAGGAGTGCCACGCTGACGTACTGCGCTTCGCCGCGCTGATAATGTACGAACAGCAGGTGGCCGCCCACCGAGAGGTGGGCGTCGATCAAGGCATTGACGCGCTCCGCCATCCGCGCACTCCAGGTGACGAAATCGATCGTTCCGGCAAGATATTCGGAGAGTCCTGCGGCGAAGGCGCTGCTACCGGTCTCGCCGAAATGACCCCACGCCTTGGGCTTGGCATGAAAGCTGTCATTAACGCTCGCCAGCAGCGCCTCGAGAGATACCGTCGATGACTGTGCATGCTCGGCGCAGGTCAGCGTGGCGGGTGTCTCGGTATCGGGCTTGTCGATGCGGTGGATGGTACTGGTCAGAATCGGCATGGCGACATCTTGGTGAAAACGAAAATGAGCATAGTAACGCGCAGTATGGGCTGGCTTCTAAGGCCTAGGGCTTGATGTTGTAGCCGGTCTTGAAGATCCAGCCGACCAGGGCCAGACACAGGCCCAGAAATATCAGAATCATTAGCAGGCTGGCGCCGACACTCACATCACTGATGCCGTAGAAGCTCCAGCGAAAGCCACTGACCAGATACACCACCGGATTGAACAGCGTCACCGTTTGCCACACAGGGGGCAGCATGTCGATGGAGTAGAAGCTGCCCCCCAGGAAGGTCAGCGGCGTAATGATCAACAGCGGCACGATCTGCAACTTCTCGAAGCCTTCCGCCCAGATTCCGATGATAAAGCCCAGCAGGCTGAAGGTGATGGCGGTGAGCGCTAGGAACAGCACCATCCAGACCGGATGATCGATGCGCAAGGGCACGAAGAAACTGGCGGTGGCCAGAATGATAAATCCCAGGATAAGTGATTTGGTGGCGGCCGCGCCCACATACCCGAGGACGATTTCGAGATAAGAGACTGGCGCCGAGAGTACTTCGTAGATGGTGCCGGTGAACTTGGGGAAGAAGATCCCGAACGAGGCGTTGGAGACGCTTTGGGTGAGTAGCATCAACATGACCAGTCCCGGCACGATGAAAGCGCCGTAGCTGACGCCTTCGACCTCCTGAATGCGCGAGCCGATGGCAGCGCCGAAGACCACGAAATACAGCGAGGTAGAGATCACCGGCGAGACCAGGCTTTGCAGCAACGTACGCCACGCGCGTGCTAATTCGAAATGGTAAATGGTGCCGACCGCGCGGAAATTCATGCGTCCTTCCTCACCAGGTTGACGAAAATTTCCTCCAGTGAGCTTTGCTCGGTATGGAGGTCTTTGAAACGAACGCCTGCCGCTTCGATATCGTTGAGCAGGGCACTGATGCTGGCTGGCGTCGAGTGCTCGTCAGATGACGCAGCGTAGGTATACACCAGTACATGACCGTCGTCGGCGAGACTCAGCGGATAGTGCGCCAGCGTCTCGGGAATGGCCGCGAGTGGCGTCTGCAGATCGAGGCGGAGTCGCTTACGGCCCAACTGGCGCATCAGGGCGGCTTTCTCTTCGACGAGCACGATTTCCCCATCGTTGATCACGCCGATGCGGTCGGCCATCTCCTCGGCCTCTTCGATGTAGTGCGTGGTCAGTATGACGGTGACGCCTTGATCGCGTAGCGACCGCACCACGTCCCACATGTCGCGGCGCAGCTCGACATCGACCCCGGCGGTAGGCTCGTCGAGAAACAGGACCTGCGGCTCGTGCGCCAGCGCCTTGGCGATCAGTACCCGGCGTTTCATGCCGCCCGAGAGCGTAATCATCTTGTTGCGACGCTTGTCCCACAGCGACAATGACCTGAGCACACGCTCGATGTGCGCAGCGTCGGCGCGCTTGCCGAACAGGCCACGGCTGAAGCTGACCGTGTTCCAGACCGTGGCAAAGGCGTCGCTGGTCAATTCCTGCGGGACGAGGCCGATTTGTTTGCGCGCGGCACGGTAGTCGGTGACGATGTCATGGTCATTGACACGGACCTGACCGTCGCTGGCGTTGACCAGCCCGCAGATGATGCTGATCAAGGTGGTCTTACCGGCGCCATTGGGGCCCAGCAGCGCGAAGATTTCGCCACGCTGGATATCCAGATCAATGCGTTTGAGCGCCTCGAAGCCCGAGGCATAACGCTTGGTCAGCCCCCGAACGTCGATCACCGAGGGCGTGGCTTGCAAGGTGTGGGCGCGCGCGGCGGGGCGAGTGTCGGTGGCAGTGGCGTCTGCGGTGTCATGACTCATGCGATACCGGGCTCCCGTGGAGAATGGGCCGATCAGTATAGGCATGCGCCGGCATGTCGTGGCCGGCGCTCACCTGATCGGTAAGTATGTCGTCGGCGAGTGCATCTTCGGCGAGTGCATCGTCGGTCAGGCCGGGTCAGTCCTGCGGCTCGGCGCTACGGTAGATGTTCTGCACATCGTCGAGGTCGTTGAGGGTGGCGAGCAACTTGTCGAGCATGACCACGTCATCGCCGGCGACGGGGGTCGTGGTCTGCGGCAGGAGCTGGACCTCGTCGGCCTCGAACTCGAGCTCACCGAAGGCCTCGGCGCGTGCCTGCTTGGTCTTGGCGTCGGCCGTCTTGGCCATGGATTCCTTGCGGTTCTGGAAAAGCCCTACCCATGTCATGCCCTATCAAATAGTTCGCAACGCACAAGATTCTACGCAACATCGCCGGTCGAGGCAGGTTTAATTTTGCGCTGCTGGCATTTGATCTTCGACGATACGCCGTTCCCTTCAGTCGACGCTATGCTTAATGCGCGCTCACCTGTAGCTTAGGGAGTCTCTATTTCCCCACCTTCATCGGAAATGCGTATGTCGATGCGATCCTTGCCAATGCCGTTTACAGCTCGCTCCGTCTGGCACGTCATGCTGTGGCTGTGTCTTGCCGTCTTGCTGACGGGCTGCGGCATCAACAATATTCCCACGCTGGACGAGAAAGTGAAGTCGGCCTGGTCGCAGGTCGAGAACCAATATCAGCGGCGCGCGGACCTGGTGCCCAATTTGGTGGAAACCGTCAAAGGCTTCGCCGATCAGGAACAGGAAACGCTGACGGCCGTGATCGAAGCGCGCTCCAAGGCGACCTCGATCAACATCGACGCCGACTCGCTGGACAATCCCGAGAAGCTGAAGCAATTCCAGCAGGCTCAGGGCCAGCTGACCGGGGCGCTTAGCCGCCTGATGGCGGTGTCCGAGCGCTATCCAGAGCTGAAGTCGAACCAGAATTTCCTGGCGCTGCAATCGCAACTGGAAGGCACCGAGAATCGCATCGCCGTGGCGCGCCGCGACTTCATCCAGGCGGTCGAGCAATACAATACCGAGATTCGTACTTTCCCCGGGCGACTCTGGCATGGCCTTTTGTATAGTGACATGCCGATTCGCGAAAACTTCGAAGCGACAGCCGAGAACGCCGATCAGGCGCCTGAGGTGGAGTTCTAATGAGGCATTGCATCCGTCTGACATGCTTGCTGTTGCTGTGGGCCTGTGCCCTCAGCGTTCAGGCCCAAGACCAGAACCAGGATATCGAGTTTCCCGAGCTGACCGGGCGCGTGGTCGATCAGGCCGATCTGCTGGATGCGTCGACGCGAGATGAGCTGAGCGGCATGCTCGCGGCGCACGAGGAAGATACCGGCGAGCAGGTCGTGGTCGTCACGCTGCCCGATTTACAGGGGGCGCCGATAGAGAAATACGGCTACCAGCTGGGGCGCCATTGGGGTATCGGTCAGGAAGGCGAAGATAACGGCGCCTTGTTGATCGTCTCCATGGAAGAGCAGGCCATCCGCATTGAGGTCGGCTATGGCCTCGAGGGTCGCCTGACCGACGCACAGTCCTCGGCGATCATCACGCAGAAGATCGCTCCGGCGTTTCGTGAGGGCGATTACGCGACCGGGATTACCCAAGGCACCGAAGCGATCATCCAGGTCCTGGGTGGCGACCCGATGGCTGATGCGCCTCCTGCCGGATCGGCGTCCGGGCACGATAAATCGCGCGATGTCGGCGGCGCATCGGTGGCGTTCTTCGTCATGCTGATGATCGTCATGGGCATCGTACGCGGTATCGGTGGTGGCGGACGCGGTGGGCGTCGTCGCGGACGCGGTGGCGGCTTGCTCGGCGGTATCCTGCTCGGCGGCGCCATGGGCGGCGGTTTCGGAGGCGGCGGTGGCGGCCTCGGAGGCGGCGGCTTCGGCGGCGGCGGTGGTGGTTTCGGCGGGGGCGGCGCCTCCGGTGGCTGGTAGATCAACGCAAGGGACATCACCATGGCATTATTGAGCGACAGCGAGCAGCAGCAGGTGCGCGATGCAATCACGCACATCGAGCGCGATACCGACGCCGAACTGGTGACCGTACTCGCGCCGCAGGCCGACGATTACACCTACATCCCGTTGCTTTGGGCAGGGATTCTGTCCCTGCTGATTCCGGGGGCGATCAATTATTTCCCCCAATGGCTGGGGGCCTCGGAGCTTTTGATCGTGCAGTGGGCGTGTTTCGCGGTGCTCGCAATCGTGTTTCGGCTGCCGTCAGTGACGACGCGGCTGATCCCGCGTCGCGTTCGCTTCTGGCGGGCCGCGAATCTGGCAAGGCGGCAGTTTCTCGAACAGAACCTGCATCACACCCAAGCTGGCACCGGCATGCTGATCTTCGTCTCCGAGGCTGAGCGCTACGTGGAGATCCTGGTCGATCGCGGGATTTCCAGCCGGCTCGATGACGAGACCTGGCAGGGTATCGTCTCGACCTTCACCCAGCAGGTGAAGCAAGGCCAGACGCTGCAGGGCTTTCTCTCCTGTATCGAAGCATGCGGCGAGCATCTTCGAGAGCACGTGCCCGCCACGCACGAGCGCAACGAACTTCCCAATCGTCTGGTCGTGCTGGAGTAAGCGCTCCTTGCCTCGCGTCGATTCGTCACCATCATCTAGGGAGGATGCTTGAGGGGCGCGTCATGTTGGACGCGCTTCGCAGGCATAGGATGACAGCACAGGAGAGTACGATGAACGTCGTTACATTACGTAGTCCGGGCGGGCTGGATAAGCTCGATGTTCACGAATGCGAAGCGCCGGGTGAACCGGGGCCGGGCGAGGTGCGCGTGCGCGTGCATGCCAGCTCGCTCAATTATCATGACTACGGTGTCGTCGCCGGCGCCATGCCGACCGAGGACGGTCGCATTCCCATGTCGGATGGGGCCGGTGTCGTCGAAGCCGTGGGGGAAGGCGTCGAGGAATTCACCGTGGGTGACCGCGTGGTCTCGACGTTTTTCCCCGAGTGGCTTGAAGGGCCGGCGCGGATCGGTGACTTCACCACCACGCCTGGTGATGGCGTCGATGGCTACGCCCGCGAGCAGGTCGTGCGTCCGACGACATGGTTTACCCATGCGCCGCGCGATTATGACCATGCCGAAGCCGCTACCTTGACCACGGCCGGGTTGACCGCCTGGCGCGCGCTGGTGGTGGACGGCAATCTCAAGGCGGGTGACACGGTGCTGGTGCTGGGCACCGGCGGCGTCTCGATCTTCGCCTTGCAGTTCGCCAAGTTGATGGGCGCCACGGTGATCGCGACCTCGTCCTCGGACGAGAAGATCGCCCGGCTGAAGGAGCTGGGCGCCGATCACACGCTCAACTACAAGACCGAGCCGGAATGGGGCAAGCGCGTCAAGGCGCTCACCGATGGCCGGGGCGTGGATCACGTCATCGAAGTGGGTGGCCCTGGCACACTGCCGCAATCCATCGATGCCGTGCGCATCGGCGGACACATCTCATTGATCGGTGTTCTCACCGGACGCGGCGGCGAGATCCCCACCGCCAAGCTGATGGCCAAGCAGGCACGCCTGCAGGGCTTGATCGTGGGTAGCCGGCGCGATCAGATCGAGATGATTCGTGCCATCGACGCCAGCGACCTGCACCCAATCATCGACCGGCGTTTTGACCTCGATGAGATCGCCGACGCGTTTCGTCACCAGGAAGCGGGGCGTCACTTCGGCAAGATCTGCCTGGAGTTCTGATTGTCAGCATTTGATTGCCAGTAAATGGAACACTAAAACGCCGCCGGGGGCTCTCCGGCGGCGTTTTTTCATCTCCGCGATGCGGGCCGTAGATCGTAGTCGAAATACTTTTCCATCAGTTCGACGAAAGTGCCGTCGGCGTAGACGCTATCCAGCGCTTGATTGAAGGTGTTGGCTAGTTCCTTGTCGCGTGATTGAACGGCGATGGCGTTGCCCTTGCCGAAGATCGACTCGGGGCTATTGATACGCGGCCCGAGTTGGACAAAATCGCTGTCAGCGTTATCGACTTCCAACGTATCCAGCGCGACCGGATAGTTGATGAATGCTAGCTCGAGGCGCTGCGACTGCAGGTCGAGTGCCACATCTGCCGCCGTGGCATATCGCTGGATATCAAGAGTATCTGCGTAGCGCTCGGTGACATAGTTATCTTGTGTCGTTCCGCGCTGCACGCCGACGGACAATCCTTTTAATGTCTCCCTATCGTCGATGTCGATGTCGCTGCCACGTCGTGCGACCCACACTTTGGGTGACATGGCGTAGGGCTCGGTGAAGCGTACCTGCTTTTCTCGGGCCGGGGTGATGCGCATCGACGACAGGATGGCGTCGTACTTGCGCGAAAGCAGCCCGGGGATGATGCCATCCCAGCCTTGGACCACCCATTCGCAATCCAGTTTGGCACGCTGACAGAGTGCGTTACCCAGGTCGATCTCGAAACCCGCGAGTTCGCCATCGGCGGTGCGGTATTCGAACGGCGGATAAGGCACGTCGACGGCAATGCGTACTTGTTGTCTGTCGTCGTTGGGCGAGTCGTTGGCCAGGGCGGAAGCAGCACCGGTCAGGCTGAAGCCCACGAGCAGAAAGGCGATTGCCAGCTTGAGAGGCGCGGTCAAGGTTGGCTGAAAGTCTAGAAAGCGTGAAGGCGACATGAGCGGTTTCCTTGTTGCCATCGTTGGGGCGTCGAAGTGGTCCCCGAAGGGACCGGGTCAGGCGGTCTTTTCGCTGTTTCGCTGGCGCATACGATGACGAATCGCAAAAGCCACCGATACCACGGCAAGGATCAACAGTGTCAGCGAGATCGGTCGGGTGAAGAACAGGGTCCAGTTTTCGTCGGTCATCAGCGCGCGTCGCAGGTTGGTCTCGGCAATCGGGCCGAGGATGACGCCAAGCACTAGCGGTGCTAGTGGGTAATCCAGCTTGCTGAGGATATAGCCGAAAATTCCCACCCCAAGCAGAAGATAGATATCAGTGACGCGATTGTTGAGGGCGAAAGCACCGACTACACAGCACACCAGCACCACCGGCACGATGACCGAGCGCGGCACGTCAGTAACGCGCAGGAAGAAGCGCATACTGAATAGGCACACTACCAAGACCATGAACGCGGCGAGCAACATGGCCATGAACATGCCGTAGACCAAGTCGCCGTGATCGAGGATCAGGCGTGGACCAATACCAATGCCATGGACCATCAGCGAGGCCAGCAGCACTGCGTCGACGGCGCTGCCGGGAATGCCGAGTGCGATCATGGGAATCAACCCGCCGCCGGACGTCGCCGAGTTGCCAGACTCCGAGGCGACTACGCCCTCGGGCGTGCCGGTGCCAAACTTCTCGGGTGTTCTGGAGGCACGTTTGGCTTGGTCGTAGGCCAATAAGTTGGCAATACTGCCCCCGGCCCCGGGTACTGCGCCGATGAATACCCCGACCAGAGATGAACGGATCAAGTTGATGGGATAGACCAACGTCTCGCGGAGCGCATCCAGCGGGTTGAAGGTCACATCGGCGGAAATCAGCTGCTTGCCGTGTTTTATTTGTTCGGCGTCTTCGACCTCCTGAAGCAATTGGCTGACGGCGAAGATGCCGATCAATACCACCAGGAAGGGAAATCCGTTTGCGAGCAAATCGAGATCAAAAGTGAAGCGTGCCTCACCCATCATTGGATCGGTGCCCACCGTCGCGATGAATAATCCAAGCAGGCCGGTCATCAGCCCCTTGAGCATCGATTTGCCGACCAAGCTGGCGACCACTGTCATGGCAAAGATGATCAGCGAGAAATACTCCCAGGCGCCCAGCTTGACGGCAATCATTGCCAGCGGCGGGGCGGCGATGATCAGCACGATCGCGCTGATCAGGGCGCCGAAAAACGATGACCAAATGCCCAGCGCCAGGGCACGACCGGGCTGGCCGCTGCGCGCCATCGGGAAGGCATCGAAAGTGGTAGCCACCGACGACGGCGTGCCGGGAATGCCCAGCAGGGCGGCGCTGATCAGACCGCCCGAATAGCCGCCGACATAGACCGCGAGCATGGTTGCAATGCCCTGCAGCGGGTCCATGGTGAAGGTCAGTGGTAGGGTCAGCACGATCGCCATGGTGATGGTGAAGCCAGGAATCGCCGAGGCGATAACGCCAGCGACCACGCCGAGCAGCATGGTGGCCATCGTCGACAGCGTGAATAGCTGGTCCATACCGGCGAAAAGCGCTTCCGTCATGTTGCTTCTCCTCTCGAGGGCAGCCGCGAAGCCAGAGAATCAGCCAGCGATCAACTGAAAGGGCCGCGGGGAAGGCTGATGATAAAGACATCCCGGAACAGCCAGTCGATGCCAAACGAGAACGTCACGGCGATAACCGCGGCGATCGCCAGGCTACGCGGGCGGCGCACACCGAGTGTGAGCTGTACCAGGATCAGGAAGAGCAGCGAGGTCAGGCGAAACCCCAGCGCCGGTACGCCCACGATGTACAGGGCGAAAAGCGAGAGTACGCCGAACACTAGCCGGTGGCGCCATAGCCAGCGCCTGATCAGCCCCGGTGCGGCCTTGGGTGCGTCACGGTAGTGTCGCCATTCCTGGACCATGATGCCCAGGTTGATCACTATCAGGACGGCCAGTACCAGGCGTGGAAAGCTGCCCGATCCCAACGGCTCCCACATCGACGAGGGCAGCGCCCCGGCATGCACGAACAACGCGGCGAACAGCACTACCAGCGAGCCATTCAGCACCAGGTGGGCGAGTGCATTGGCGCGACGAGTGTCGGGGTCAACGACCCGGTCCGACGACCGAGTCTGCTGCGAATGAGCCTGCGCATTCATTTGGCCAGCTTCCCTGATAGCTGCTCGATGGTCTCGTCAGTAGTCTCGAGGTAGTTGGCGAACGCCTCTGGGCCTTCGAAATGTACCTGTGCGCCGGCGTTGTTCACCGCCTGAATGAATTGCTCATCCTGGGCGAGTTCCTGCATGGCGTCGGCGAGTACCGCGACCTTATCCTCGGGAGTGTCCTTGGGAGCGATCAGGCCGCGTACGATATTGAGGCTGAGTGAGTCGTAGCCGAGTTCCTTGAAGGTCGGCACGTCAGGAGTCTCCTCTAGGCGTTCTGCGCTGCCGACTGCCAGAAAACGCAAGTCCCCGTTCTTGACGAACTCGCCACTCGAAGCGATATCGCCGATCGCTGCGTCGATGTGCCCGCCGACCAGCGAACGGATGCGCGCGCCGGTGCCTTCGAAGCCGACGTAGTGGAACGATAGGTTGGCGGCGTCTTCAAGCATTGCTGCGTGGACGTGGGGGATACCGCCGAGAGTCACGCCGACACGGACCTCGCCAGGGTTGTCCTGCGCGTAGTCGACGAATTCGTCGAATGTTTCCCAGGGGCTGTCGGCGTTGACCGTGAGGTATTGCGGTGAGGCGGTCATGGCGGCGACCGGAGTGAAGTCATCCCAGTTGAGCTGGGTCAACTGGGTATGGTTGGCGACTAGCAGGCCCTCGTGGATCTGGCCTACCGTGTAGCCGTCGGGATCACGTTTGGCGAGCTCCTTGAGGCCAGTAGTGCCGCTGACGCCGGGCATATTGATGATGGGCATTTGCTGGCCCAGATAGGGTTCGACATGATTGGAGATCACTCGCATCAGGGTGTCGCTGCCACCGCCCGGTGACCAAGGCACGATGAATTCCACCGGCTTGCTAGGGTAGTCTTCTGACTGGGCTAGCGCCGTGGCGCTGACGCCGAGTGCAGTACCCAGCATTAGCCCCCCGATGATTAGCTTGAAGCGGAAGGAGCGGCTTGCTTGGGACCGATCTTGGATAGTGTCGTACTGCTGAGAAGTAAATGACATGGCTGTATTGTCCTTGTTGGTCATCGTGTTCATGCATTGCGTAGTTGTCGGCTCGTAAGAGCCTTGTTGGATTCGCTCGGTATGCCGCCGAATCCGAGAACGGGCAGATCTCGCCGCTCACTACCCGAGTAGCAGGGCGCCGTAGACGAGCCCGAAACACACGACGAACGCCGGGTGTACCCGGGTCGCCAGGAGTAATACGCCGGCCACGCCACCGATGATCGCGGTGTGCACGGCGCCAGCGGTCGTCAACCCTTCGTCGAGAAAGCTCCAGGCCAGATAGGCCATCAGCGTCATCACCACCGGGCGGACCCACTGGCTCATTGATTTGACCTTGATCGAGTCGCGGTAGCGGTACAGTGTGCCCAGCGCGATCAGCATGAGTAGTAGCGACGGCGCGACGGTGGCGAAGGTGGCGATCAGCGCACCGGCGATACCGGCGACGTCGTAGCCGATGTAGCCGGCCATCTTGGTAGCGATCGGGCTGGGCAGGGCGTTACCCAGCGCCAGGGTCTCGGCGAAGGCTTGTGAGCTCATCCACCCATAGCGGCCGACCACCTCGTTCTCGATCAGCGGGATGATCGCCGGACCGCCGCCGTAACCGACGATATTGGGAATGAAGAACGCCAGGAACAGGTGCCAATAGATCATTTGTCCGTCTCGCTGGTCGTGTGCTTCGGTTCGGGACGTAGCAGTGCGGCGATCAGGATCGCGCCGATCACCAGCCCCGGATGCACGTCGAACCAGTAGATCAGCCCACCGGCGACGGCACCCATTACCAGTGTCACGAGCCAGCCGAGGCTGGCCCGCGACTTGGTGAAGAAATCCCAGGTCAGCTTGGCCATCATCACCATGACCACGGGCACCACACCCTGTCCCATGCCCTGCACCCAGCGCTGGTCGCCGTGACGCGCATAGAGGCTGAGCAGCGCGATCATTGCCACGATTATGGGCCCTATCACCGCGATGACGGCGTTGAGTGCGCCTAGACTGCCCCCGACTCGATAACCGATATAGCCGGCCATCTTGGTGGCGATCGGGCCGGGTAGGGTGTTGCCGATCGCTAGCACGTCGGCGAATGCCTCGTCGTCCATCCAGGCGTGGCGTTTGACCACCTCTTGATGAACGAGCGGGATCATCGACGGACCGCCACCGAAACCGAACAGACCGATGCGCAGGAAGGCCATGAACAACTGAGCTTGTGTCTGCAGCATGGTCATAGCACCGCGATGCTGGCGTCGGTACGCGGCTCGGTGCCGCCACAGTAGATCCCGCTGCTGGGATCGCGGATGATCACCTGCCCGCGACCGAAGCCGCGTGGATCGTGATCGATTTGCATGTCGTGACCGCGCTCAGCCATCGCTCGTACCAGCGGGGCCGGGTAGCCGTGTTCGATGCCGATGCGCTTGCCGCCCATCCACTGCCAGCGCGGTGCGTCCAGCGCGACCTGGGGGTTGAGGCCGAAGTCGATCAGGTTCATCACGACCTGGACGTGACCCTGGGGCTGCATGAAACCGCCCATCACGCCGAATGGCCCGAGCGGTGTGCCGTCGTCGCGTGTCAGAAAACCGGGAATGATGGTATGGAAGGTCTTCTTGCCCGGCGCGAGCACGTTGTCGTGGGTCGGATCGAGGCTGAAGTTGTGGCCGCGATTCTGCATCGCGATGCCGGTGCCCGGGACCACTACGCCGGAGCCGAAGCCGTGATAATTGCTCTGGATGAACGACACCATATTGCCGTCGTCATCGGCGGTGGCCAGGTAGACGGTGCCGCCGGCCTGCGGAGTGCCCGGTGTCGGATCGAGTGCCGATTCGCCGATCAGTGCGCGGCGCTCGTGCGTATAGGCGTCGCCGAGCAGCGCCTCGACGCTGTGGGTCATGTGCTCGGGCTGGGTGATATGGGTCTGCCCGTCGCTGAATGCCAGCTTCATCGCCTCGAGCTGGCGGTGCAGCACCTCGGGATTGTCGCGGCTGTCTACCCGAAAGCCCTCGAGCATGCGCAGTGCCATCAGTGCGACTAGCCCCTGGCCGTTGGGCGGAATCTCCCAGACTTTATGGCCGCGGTAGTCTGCCGCGATCGGCTCGACCCATTCTGGCTGATAAGCGGCAAGATCCGTCGCGCGCAGATAGCCGCCAGTCTCCCGCGAGAAGGCGTCGATGCGTTCGGCCAGCTCGCCGCGATAAAAGCTCTCACTGTGGCTTGCGGCGATCGCCTCCAGGGTTTGCGCCTGATCTTCGCAGCGATGCCAGTCGCCGGCGCGCGGGGCACGCCCGGTTGGTGTAAACGTCTCGAACCAGCCCGCGGTGGCGGCCTCCGTCAGATGTTCGCGGAAGGTCGTCTCGGCGCGCTGCCAGAGGCTGGCGATGACCGGCGAAACCGGGAAGCCCTCGCGGGCCAGGCGGATCGCCGGAGCGAGTAGCGTCTGGAAATCGAGTTTGCCGAAACGCCGCGACAGTTCGGCCCAGGCGGCGGGAATGCCGGGCACGGTCACCGGCGTCCAGCCGTAAAGGGGCATGTCCTCGAAGCCAGCCTCGGCGACTGCCTGTGGAGTTAGCGCGGCGGGGGCGGTACCGCTGGCGTTGAGGCCGTGGAGCTTGCCTTTGCCTGCATTGTCGTCGGCGATCCAGACCAGCGCGAAGGCATCGCCGCCGATCCCGCAACCGGTGGGTTCGACCACGGTGAGTGCCGCGGCGGTGGCGATGGCAGCGTCCACGGCGTTGCCACCCTGAGCGAGGATGTCACGGCCGATCTGGCTGGCTTGGGGCTGGGAGGCAGCGACCATGCCGTTTTGGGCGTAGGTAGCGCTGCGCTGGGAAGCGTAGGGCGTTGCCTGGGAAAAGGGCGTCAACATGCCGTCTCCGATCGATTGTTATGTTATAAATCGTTTTGAGTAAAAAAATCGATTTTGTTGAGATGACTATGGCGCGCACTTTGATTAACGTCAATATGGAATTGAGCAAAGGGCTTGTTACACAGAGGCAGAGCCTGCTCGCCAGTCGTAAACGCTCATCGCCGGCCATTACCTTTGAACTGGATAAGCCATGACCTTCGAACTTGAGAAGAGAGCCACGCCATGACCGCATCGTCATCCGTCAGCCGCGACATGGCCTCGAGCCGGATCTTCGAGACGCTCAAGCAGGACGTGATCCGCGGGCGTTTCGCGGCGGGCGAGAAGCTCGCCATCAGTGCCTTGAAAAATCACTACCAGGTCGGGCTCAGCCCACTGCGCGAGGCGCTCAACCGGCTGGCGGCCTACGGCCTGCTCGAGCAGGTCAATCAGCGTGGCTTTCGGGTGCCGGCGATGCACCTCGAGGAGCTCGACGATATCGCAGGGCTGCGCACTCAGCTCGAATGCATGGCGTTGACGCAGGCGTTTCAGGCGGGCGATTCAGAATGGGAGTCACAGGTACTGGCGGCGCACCATCGGTTGCGCCGTGCCGACGAGCATCCTGAGCGGGTGGAGGAGTGGGAGCAGGCACACCTGCGCTTTCACCGTGCGCTGCTAGCGTCGTGTGGCTCGCACTGGTTGTTACGCTTCATCGAACAGCTACACGACCAGTTCGACCGCTACCGGCGTCTGGCGCCGCCCAATCCAGCGGTGCGCAAGGCGCTCGATCGCCAGCACGGCGAACTGGTCGAACTGGCGCTGAGTCGAGACATTCGCGCTGCGCGAGCATTGCTCGATGATCACATCCGCATGTCTCATAGCGTTGCCCGCGGTTGTTGCGCGTCACCGGCATCCGACGATGCGACGTGAGCCGTTGGGCGGTGTTCTCGCCACGACTCATCGTATCAACACCTAATGTGGCTCATGCCTTGCCTTGGGTGCCGTTACCGCGACCCTGTCCGCCGCGACGACGGCGCGGGCGGTTTGCGCCGCCATCATTGCGATTGCGTGAGGCACTATCGTTGCGTGAGCTGCTGTTGCGTGAGTCGTTACCGCTTGAGTTGCTGCCACCGCGACGTTGAGCATTGTCGCGTCCGTTACCGTTGCGCTGCCCGCCGCCGCTATTGCCACTGCGTGGGCTGGTACCCTTGCCGCTGATGAGGGCTTCGCTGGGTTCGAAGCCGGCGATGGTTTGGCGTTCCAGTGGCTGGCGAATCAGTCGCTCGATCCCTGCGAGTTCCTTGCCCTCTTCGGGGCTGACCAGCGACACCGCTTGGCCGCTGGCGCCGGCACGTCCGGTACGTCCGATACGGTGGACGTAGTCCTCGGCGACATTGGGCAGCTCGAAATTGACCACTTGCGGAAGCTGGTCGATATCGAGGCCACGCGCGGCGATATCGGTCGCCACCAGCACACGAATCTCGCCGCTCTTGAAGCCGTCGAGGGCTTTGGTGCGCGCATTCTGGCTCTTGTTGCCGTGAATGGCCGCTGCCTCGATGCCGGCGTCTTCGAGCTGGCGACTCAGGCGGTTGGCGCCATGCTTGGTACGCATGAAGACCAGCACTTGCTGCCACTGATTCTCGTGGATCAGGTGCGTGAGCAGCGCCGGTTTGCGTGTCTTGTCGACCGGGTGAATCCACTGCGTGACCGTCTCGGCGGTGGTGTTGCGCGGTGTGACCGAGATTTCCACCGGGTCGTTGACCATGCCTTTGGCGAGGCTACGGATTTCCTGCGAGAAGGTTGCCGAGAACATCAGGTTCTGACGCTTGGCGGGCAGTGTCTTGAGGATGCGACGGATATCGTGAATGAAGCCCATGTCGAGCATGCGATCGGCTTCGTCCATCACCAGCACCTCCAGCGCCTCGAAGCTCACGGCGTTCTGGCTATATAGATCCAGCAGTCGACCCGGCGTTGCTACCAGGATATCGACCCCACCGCGTAGCTTGGCGATTTGCGGGTTGACCTTCACGCCGCCGAAGACCACGGCGCTGCGTAGCGGCAAGTGCTTGCCGTATGCCTCGATATTGGCGCCGATCTGGGCGGCCAGCTCGCGGGTCGGCGTGAGAATCAGTGCACGTACCTGCTTGGCGGGCGCGCGCGTGCCGGAAGAGAGGCGTTGGAGGATCGGCAGCGTGAAGCCGGCGGTCTTGCCGGTGCCTGTCTGGGCGGCCGCCATCACGTCGCGTCCCTCGAGAACGGCGGGGATCGCTTTGGCTTGAATCGGTGAGGGTGTCTCGTAGCCTTGCTCGGCCACGGCATCCAGAATCGGAGCGGAAAGCCCCAAGGAGGTAAAGCTCATTAAATCGTCTCGGTGGCTGCGAAGTGGGCCAGAGTAGGCGGGCAGCGGGCGTGCAGCTTACCGGATATGATCCAGGCATGCCACTTTAGGCGTATAGCCGCAGGCACTGCTCAAGCGGTGTTCAGGACCCAGGCCCGAAATGCACGCATGGGCTCGGTCAGGTGACGATGTTGCGGAGTGAACAGTGACAGAGCCCCCCGACTGGGCAGCGTATGGGGTAGTACCTGGACCAGGTTGCGCTGTGCCAGATCCGCCTCGAGCAGGCGTTTCCAGCCCAGAGTGACGCCTTGTCCGGCCAAGGTGGCATTCATCAGCAATTGGAAGCTGTTGGCACGCAGGCTGTGTTCCGGTGCATGCCATCTCAGCCCTTGCGCCTGATACCAGTTTTCCCAGGTCAGCCAGTCGTGGTAGTGATCTTCCACCACCATCAGAGTATGGCGCGCAAGC
Organism: Chromohalobacter sp. 296-RDG; assembly: GCF_029889885.1. Lineage (GTDB taxonomy): Bacteria > Pseudomonadota > Gammaproteobacteria > Pseudomonadales > Halomonadaceae > Chromohalobacter. The sequence goes on along the minus strand of NZ_JARANY010000015.1, from coordinate 28,591 downwards.
AGGTCATCAGCATCGCGGATGTCACCATGACGGGCCAGGTAGGCCGGGCTGCATACGGCGGCGACCTCTTCGTGGGAAAAGATCGCCTCGGCACCAAGGCCGGGCGGATCGACTTCACGCGGCACATGGTAATAGATACCCAGATCGAACTCGGCAAGGTCCAGGCGATGCGGGTCCTCGACGGTCAGGATGCGGATTTCGATGTGCGGATGGGCGCGCTGGAAGTCGGGAAGCTGCCGCGCCAGCCAGATCGAGGCGATGGTGGGGCTGGACGCCAACGTCAACTGGCGATCATCGCCACGACGACGCAGGCGCGCCGTTTCGTCGCGTAGATCACGCAAAAGGCGTTGCACCACGCGAAAGTAATGCTCGCCGGCGGGTGTCAGGCGCAAGCCTTCGTAATGACGCTCGAACAGCGGTCGGCCCAGGTCGTCCTCGAGCCGTTTGATCTGACGGCTGACGGCGCTCTGGGTCAAGCTGAGCTCGTTGCCGGCTTGCGTGAAGCTGGCATGTCGCGCGGCGGCCTCGAAGGCACGCAGACAAGACAAGGGGGGAAGCGCATCGCGAGTAGGCATGAAAGCATCCGGAACCGAGTTCTCTCGGTCCCGGAGCATAACATGCAACCTGCCGGTCAGAGGGCCGTGCGTGGAATCTTCCGTTCCCATCGTTTATCGCTGATCAACGTCTCGCCCTCATGGGCGATCTGCTCGGCGTTGAGGTAAAAGGTCTGCGCGTCGCAATGCAGGTGATAACGGCTCACCACCTCGACCGCGAATTGATCGTTGTTGACGTTCTGACCCTCGCCCCGGCTGGCACGGTAGACCCACTCGATATCAGCACGCGTCTGTGTGGCATCAGTCGGATGGCTGGTATAGACCTCCTTGGCCTTCTGCTCGACGCGTAGACCGTGATCTTCGAAGCGAATGTCGCCCATGTCGTCCTCGACGGTCACGGTGACCTCACCGCTGCCGACGTCCTCGCTGATGGTACGCTTGGGCTGCCCTGAGCGTAGCGTCTCGACGCGACACGGCGCGGCACTTTCAGGCGCTTCGAACGGCATCGGGATGTAAGCCGCTTTTGAGCATGGCAGCTCGAGCGTCGGCATGCCCGATTGGAGGGTCAGGTCGGCGCGCTTTTGGGGCGACCATACCAGCGGGAAGCTGGCGCTGGAGAGCGCCACGCGCAGGCGGTGTCCCGGGGGCAGGCGATAGCCGATCAGATCCAGCGGCACGCGAACGTCCATTGGCTCGCCCGGCACCGGTGGCGTGATCGTGCCGGGATCGTCACGCAGGTTGAGGTTGAGCGTGCCGTAGGTGATCAACGCGCTTTCGCCGCTGGGGGCCACATCGCACAGGCGCACGTGCAGTTGACCGCATGCCTCGGTGCTGGTGACCGATACCGCAAGCGTCGGCTGGCCGAGAATATCGACGCCTTCGATGTAGGGCGCGGAGTCGAAGGTCAATGACAGGCCGTCATCGCGGCGCTGATCGGTCGGGAAGTCGGCGCCGAACCACAGCGGGATGTATTCGCCCTGCAGCGAGCCTGCGGTCAGCGGCGAAGCGATTTGCCGATCGTTGCTCAATCGGCCGTTGGTTCCGAGGCCGTGATCGCCGAGCACCAGGGGCTGCGTCTCGATCTCGTCGCTGGGCGCTGGCCAGGCGGAGGTTCGCACCCACTTCCCGGGGCGCTCGAGATACTTGGGCGCCGGCGGCACGCCGTCCTGCAGATAAAAGGTGCAGGGCGGCTCGTCCATGATTCCGGTGTCGACGTCCTTGAGCCAGTAATCCCACCAGCGCAGCGCCTCCTGCAGGAAGCCGATGGCCGGATCAGGGATCGCAAAGTGCGGGTATTTGTGCATCCAGGGCCCGATCAGCGCCTTCTTAGGGCACGACAGATGCTCCATCATGCGCGGAATGGTATCGATGTAGGAATCGGCCCAGCCGCTGATCATGTAGACGGCCGCTTCGATATCGTCATAGTTCTCGCAGATCGAACCGTGTTTCCAGTAGTCGTCGCGATGCTGATGCTCGAGCCAGGTTTCCGCCAGCAGCGGCATGTTGTCGAGGCGGTGCTTCCACATCTCGCGCCACCGATCGCCGACCAGCGCTGGATCTGGCACGGCGGCGGAGAAGCTCAGCATGGTCGCCGCCCAGCCGAGATTCTCCAGCAGCATGTTGCCGCCCTTGTAGTGGATGTCGTCGGCGTAGCGGTCGTCGGTGGAGCACAGCGTGATGATCGCCTTGAGTGGCTCGGGGCGCAGCGCGGCGAGTTGCAGGCTATTGAAGCCACCCCAGGAGATGCCCATCATGCCGAGCTTGCCATCGCACCAGGGCTGCGCGGCGATCCATTCGATGACTTCCAACGCATCACGTTGCTCCTGTGGGGCGTACTCATCCTCCATCAGGCCGTCGGATTCACCGTTGCCGCGCATATCCACGCGAATGCTGGCATAGCCGTGACCGGCGAAGTAGGGATGGGTTAGCTCGTCGCGCACCGCCGTACCGTCGCGTTTGCGGTAGGGCAGGTACTCGAGGATCGCCGGTACGGGCTTCGATTCGGCGTCCTCAGGCAGCCAGATGCGGGCTGCCAGCCGAGTCCCATCGGCCAGCACGATCCATTGATTCTCGATCTCGCGCACGCGGTGTGGAAAGTCGAGCTTGATGTTCATGTGTCGTCCTTGGAGGCGTGAGAAGAGTGAGGCGGTGTCGCGAGGCGCTCAGGATGTTTCAACCAGCGCCATAGCGAGCCCGTGGCGAGCAGTACGACGATCAGCGCGGGCAGGCCACCGAGATTGGAGAGCATCTTGATGCCGTCGATCCCCACGAAACTGACCATGACCCAGGACACGATGCCGACGATGACGCCCCACAGGATTTTCATCGACACGCCGGTATTGAGATCCGAGTCGGCGGTCAGGCCGCGTGTGCACAGATTGCCGATGGCATCGGTCTGCGAGTCCGCCGCTGTGACGTAAGAGATGTAGGCGATGAACAGCAGCAAGGGAATCCAGATGCCGGCGAAAGGCATTTGCCGGAAGAGCTCGTACAGCACGTTCTCCACGCCGCGATCGTTGAGAATGGCATGCAGGTCGATGCCGGTATGCGCCTGATAATAGAGCGCCGCGCCGGAGAAGATGATCACCCAGACGGAGGCGAAAAGGGCCGGATAGAACAGGTTGACCCTGAGGAACTCGCGCACTGTATAGCCGCGTGAAATCTTGCCCAGGAACAGGGCCGCCATGGGTGCCCAGGCGAACCATACCGCCCAATAGAAGATCGACCACCACTGTGGCCACTGATCCTCGCCGGCGGCCCCGGTGAATAGGCTCTTGGTGAAGAAGCCGTCGAGATAGACGCCGAAGGACTCCACGCCCAGCGAGAGCATGAAACTCGTCGGGCCTATCACGAAGATGAAAATACCGAGAATCGCGAGCAATACGGCATTCAGCGACGAGAGGCGCGCAATGCCTTTCTGCAAGCCGCTAGCCGCCGAGATCACGAACGTCACCACGATCAGAGCGATGACCACGCCCAGGCGCAGCGGACTGGCGTCGCCGCCCAGATATTGTCCCGCGCCGCCGGCCAGCGTCAGCGCGCCGGTGCCCAGCGACGAGGCCATGCCGGCCACCAGTGCGTAGAGCGAGACGGCGTCGATCAAGCCGCCGAAGCGCTTGACCTTGGGTCCGAAGACGGGCTCCAGCATGCTCGAGATCGAGAAACGCAGGCGCAGATTGTAGAACGCCAGCGCGAAGATCAGTGCCGGCACGGCATAAATGGCATAAGGCGTGAACGACCAGTGCAGAAACATGGTCGACATCGCGAACAGCATGGCATCGCTGGAGCCAGCTTCCAGACCTAGCGACTCGGGGGGCCCCATGAAGTGATAAAGCGGCTCGGCGGTGGTCCAGAACAACACGCCCACGGCGAGAGTGGTGCACAAGGTGATCGAGAACCAGCGCAGCCGTGACAGCATGGGCGTTGCCTGCTCGCCGCCGATACGCAATTTACCCAGCGGCGAGAAATAAACGACGACGGCCAACACCAGCAGGTACAGGCTGCCCAGGCTGAAGAGCCACGCAAAGTTATCCAGAATGGCATCGTTGAGCGCGCTGGTGGTCGCCAGGAAGGCATCGAGATTGACGTAGCTGGCGATTACCGCCGCCAGCAGCACCAGGAAGGTTGGCCAGAAAACCAAGGGTCGTAGCGATGTTTGCATCACCCAGTCTCCGTTTGTCGTTATCGTGTGGCGTCATGCGCTAATATCATGACTTGCCACTCTACCGACACACGGGGCGCAACACTCAAACGCTACTTGGTAATGGGGGTATGCATGAAACGCATGGCATGCGCGTCATGGCGACGTGTACTGCCGCGTCCGTTAGCATGACTCCTTAGAGACGTTACGCGAGAAGCCCCGACATGAATCCCGAAGACCTGCAACAGCTCACTACCCGCAAGATGCCTTTCGGCAAATACGAAGGTCAGCTGATCGCTGACCTTCCGGGTCCCTACCTGGCCTGGTTTGCCCGACAAGGTTTCCCGCAGGGGGAAATCGGGCGGCTGCTCGCCCTGATGCACGAGGTCGACCACAACGGTCTCAACGCGCTACTTGAGCCGCTGCGCTGAGTGTCATTCTGTGGCCGGCGCCGTCGAAGCCGTCACCTGCCGCCGCCGCGTATTGCTCAGATAAATCAGCACCAGGGCGCCGGCGAGCATGGCCAGAGCCGTATACCGAGAGGCATCCAGCGGCATGGCGGTGTTGCCCAGCCAGCCGAAGTTGTCGATCAGCACGCTCATCAGCAACTGACCGGAAATCGTCGCGACGGTGGCGGCTGCGGTGCCAACGCGGGGAACGGCGAAGACGATGATGAGCATATAAACCACCCCGAACAGAGCACCCATCAATTGCCATTTGGGTACCGTGAACAGGGTCTCGCTATGTGCGGGCTCAAAGAAGAACATCAGCAGGAACGTCACCAGCGCTCCCGAGACGAAAGTCAGCCAGGCGCTTTCCAACACGCCGATATTGGCGCCGAGACGCCCGTTGATTGATGATTGCGCGGCGAGGGCCGCGCCGCCGACGAGAAGCACGAGAAAGACGATTATCAGTAGCATGGGAATCTCCTTAATGCATGAGCCAGAGAGCGGCGATGATCAACGCCAGGGCGAGGATGCGGTACCCGTCGACGGCACGGCGCTCGCTACCCAGCAGGCCAAAATGATCGATGACCAGGCTGGCAGCGACCTGCCCGCTGAGAATGCCGATCATGGTAGTGCCGACCCCCACGATGGGCGTAGCGATGGTGAGTACGACAACGTACACCGGACCGAGAATGCCGCCGGTCAGTAGCCAACGGGGTTGCTGGAAGAGCTGGCCGATTCGGGACCGGCTGAAAATCAATGCCAGAGTCAATAACAGCCCGCCGACGAGAAAAATCGACAGGGTTGCCGAGAAGTGACCGACTTCCTCTCCTAAGGGGCCGAGCAAGCCAGCTTCCATGGATAAGCCCATACCACCTAGCAGTACGGCTAATAATATAACGATAGTTTTCATGGTCGGATCTCCTTGAACGGCTGGTGACGATAAAGAGTTGCTTTTATCGCTACAATGGGGATATTTGGCATAAGTGAATTGCAATATGAGCAACTCGATTTCATTGGTAGCATTGCGCTTGTTCGTACGCGTGGCAGCGACGGAGAGTTTCGCGACGGCGGCGCGCCAGCAGGGGCTGCCGGCGTCGTCGGTGTCGCGGCATATCGCGGCGCTCGAGAAAGCGCTGGGCCAGCGGCTGTTGTATAGGCACACGCGCGCGGTGCGGCTCACGGAGGTGGGTGAGCGGTATTACCAACAAGTGCGAGAGATACTGGATACGCTGGATATCGCTACGGAACAGGCGGCGGGTGAGGCGACGCACCCCCAAGGGTTGCTACGCATCAATGCGCCGGTGGCGTTCGGGCGGCGGCATATCGCGCCGCAACTGGCGAACTTCCAGCGTGCGTATCCCAATATCGAGACAGAGTTGACACTCAGCGATGCCTTCATCGACCCGGTGCAGGAAGGTGTCGATGTCGTGGTGCGGGTGGGCGCTCTTAACGACTCCAGTCTTGTCGCGCGGCGGCTGGCGAATCAGCATTTTGTCGTGTGCGCCTCGCCGGAATACCTCGAACACTGGGGAGTGCCGGCGACACCAGACGCACTGTCGGAGCACAACTGTTTGATCTACAAGGGCACGCGCGGCAAGCAACCGTGGTATTTCCGCGATTCGGGGGCGCGTAAATACCGTATTAGGGAAGTACGTGGCAACTTGCGCAGCAACAACGCGGAAAGCCTGCTTGAAGCGGCCTTGCAGGGGCAGGGCATCGTGCTGTTTCCGACCTGGTTGATTCACGAGGAACTCAGTGTCGGGCGATTGGTGCCGATTCTGTCGGCGTGGGAAGCGTCCGGTGAGCCGGCGCCTCAAGGCATCCACGCCATCTTCCCGGAAAACCGCCTGCGCTCCTCCAAGGTGGCGGCTTTCCTAGAGACGTTGCAAGGTGCGATAGGCGAGCCGCCGTATTGGGATGCCTGATGTCCGTTGTCCACCTCACACGGAAGGCGGTATCTCTGGTCCGCAGACACCAGGCAATAGTTGCGCCACGCTGTCGGGCGTTCGCCGGAGCCGCTGCCAGACAGTTTGGCGCTTTCGCGCTAGCCCTGAGCGATCATCACGTCAAGGGCCCCGGTAGCGCGGTGATCAGTTCGGTTCGGCCTGATGGCCATCCCAGTGGGTATCTTGGGCCGATATGGGCTCGGCCGCTCGACGCTTGTGGGCCTCTGTATAAGTCGCCGTATGACGATCCAGGCCGCGCAGTTCCACCGTGATGCCGCGCTTGGGGGCTCCACCGATGAAATGTGTGAGATCCTCCCGGATGTCTGGATCGATGAATTGAGTGGCCGAGGCGTCGATCACGAGATGACCGTCGTCCGGTACCCGCGACAGGAAGTGGCGCAGCGATTGGCGATTGAGGAACGAGACCTCGCTGTTGAAACGCAGCAGCGCGAAATCGCCCTGCGTCGTCATCGACATGGCCGAGCGATAGTGCGCCCGGATCAGGAAGTACAGCGCCACCACGATGCCCATCAGCACGCCGATCAATAGATCGGTGGCCAGGATCGCGACGATAGTCACGACGAACGGAATGAACCGTTGCCAACCCGCGCGATATTGCGCGGCGATCAGCGCCGGCTTGGTCAGTTTATAGCCGGTGAACAGTAGGATCGCGGCCAGTGCGGACAGCGGTATCGTCTCCAGCGCGAAGGCTAGAAACGCCACCGACACCAGCAGCAGTAGGCCGTGCACGAAGCTGGCCAGAGGGGTCCGACCGCCGGCCTGGACGTTGGCCGAGCTACGTACGACCACCGCCGTCATCGGTAGGCCGCCGATCAGACCACAGAGCGTATTGCCCATGCCCTGAGCACACAGCTCGCGATGCGTCGATGACTTGCGGCCCATCGGGTCCATTTCGTCGACGGCCTCGACGCTGAGCAGCGTCTCGAGGCTGGCTACCAGTGCAATGGTGATGGCCGATAGGTAGATGCCCGGCGCCAGCCAATAGCTCAAATCCGGGGATTCCAGCGAAGCCAGCAGCGAGGCCGGTCCTTCCAGATCGGGCAGGCTGACGTACTGCTCGGGCGACAACGCGAATCCGGTCCCAGACGCCTGCACGGCCAAGCTCATAAGCACACCGACGATTACCGCCAACAGTGGCGGTGGTATGATCGCTAGCTTCGGGTAGCGCTTGGCCAGCGGTGTCTCGAAGAACGCCAGAATCGTCAGACAGACGAGCGTGATGGTTAGCGCTATTGGCGAGAAGCCATCGGCGAGCAGTCCTGGCGTGGTGATGCCGGCCTCGGTATCGGCCCCGTGGCCGATGGCTAGCGGTACTTGGGTGCCGATTAGGATCAGGCCAATACCGGCCAGCATGCCCTTGATTACGCCCGAAGGCACGAAAGCGCCGATGATGCCCATGCGGGCAAAACCGAGGCCGATCTGAATCAGGCCGGCGAGTACGGTCGCATAAAGTAGGCCACCATAGCCGTATTGCTCGATTATACCGAGCACGATGGCTGTCAGGCCGGCGGCAGGCCCCGACACGGATAGCGGCGAGCCGCTGGCGAGGGCGACGATAAGCCCCCCGACCATGCCGGTGATCAGGCCTGCCAGCGGTGGTGCGCCCGAGGCAATGGCGATGCCTAGACACAGTGGTATGGCGACAAAGAATACGACCACGCCGGCGCGTATATCGCGCCCCAGGTACCGGGTATTGAAAAACGAAGCGTTGCTGGACATGAAAAAACTCGTTAGGGCGCTTGGCAGAACCAGGCGCCGGAACTTTGAAAATTCGTTAGCGGGGCATTGGGCGGCTCGGCTGGCGCCGTCGGGCGCCTTCGCTCGTTCTCTATCATCTCGTAGTGCGCCACGACAGGCTTCAGAGAGGCATCGATATATGCCAGGCCGGTCGGCTCGCCCGAGCAGGCGGCATCCATTCAGCCTTCATGGCCACAGACAATGATATAGCGTACCCCCAGAGCTGAAATGGCGTATTCCAGCGCGCTCAGAAACGTTGGGTCCTCGATGGCCGACGTTGCGATGCACGAACAGATCGCCCGGTGAGGCGTTGCACAGTTGTTCGGCCGGAACCCGACTACCGGAACAGCCGATCCAGAACACTTCGGGGGAGTGATTGGCTTGTAGCCGATCACAGTAGTTGGAATCCCAGCTTAGCATTGAGTCGACCCAGGCCTGATTCTCGAGGAAAGCGCGTTCATCAAACTGCATGGTTAGAAGTCCTCGTATGATCTTGGAGGATGAAGCGTCATGCACGTCAAATAATCTACGACGATTATATTAAACGCAAGTCATGTCCTCGTATAGCCAGACAATTTTAAATTCAATGAGTTCAGTGAGTTAATATTCTTTTCATAAAATTACAATAAATAATATTTTCGATAAATATCGCTTTTGCTGCGGTAGATTGTTGCTTGTATATTAGTCGTGTGGGGTATTAAATACCGATGCAAAATCCTAGACTCGCTGCCAATGATATGGACAAGAGAGTAGTCCGAATCAGCGAATTGTGGAGCGGCGTAAATAAGAGGCGGGATCAACAATCCGCAGGCTGCCGATATCTTTTGCCACACGTTAGTGAGCGAGCGCCGTTCACGATGAGGCCGCTGCTGATGGATAACGGCATAGGCACCTCTAATCCCTTTCCAACGTTGCGTGTTACTCAGGACGGCTGGCGAGCTACAGCGGACGAGACTCCCCCGGAGCGGTGCGCTCACCGTTGACGTAAAGCGATCGCGTATCACCGTTCGGCAGTTCGACGCGAAAGCCGTCGTAAGCGGGGCGATAGCTTCCCTCGTGACGCCAGTCGAGACGAATCGATTCGGCGTCGCAGGTCAGGGTCACGTGAGTTACGAGGGTGCCCGCGCCTTCGCCGAGGATGCTCTCGCCGTCGTCGTCGAAGAGTGTGACGGTACGCGTTCCGCTCGCGTCGAACGGATAGACGCGCAGCGCGCGGATATCGTCCCTGGTCGCATTGACATGAGCGAGGCGGTCGGCGGTGGCGACGATCCCGCCGGCGCGCACGAACAGCGGCAGATGTGTGAGCGGGGCATCGACAACGAACTCGCGTCCACCTTCCAGGCAGGCGCCGCCCTCGAAGGTATACCAGCCGCAGCCGTTATCCGGTAGATGCAGCCGCCGGGTGCGAGCGCCCGGCTCCATTACCGTTGCCACCAGAAGCTCTTCGCCGAGTAGGAATTCGTCGTTCTCGGCGAAGGTCGCCGGATCGTTCTCGTGGTCGAGGAAGGTGGGACGGATCATCGGCTCGAGTTCGACATGCGCGCGCCACGCCACGCTGTAGAGGTAGGGCAGCAGCCGATAGCGCAGGTGGATCGCCTCGCGCACGCCATCAAGCACTTCGGGATACATCCACGGCTCGTTGACGGTGCCATCGTCGTTCCAGGAGTGGATGGTGAAGCGCGGGTGCATCACGCCGTTCTGCACCCAGCGTAGGAACAGCTCCGGATCGGGGCGCGGGCCGGCGAAACCGCCGACGTCGTGGCCGACGTTGGAAATGCCGCTCAGCGCAAGCCCCAGGCCCATGCGCTGGTTGTAGCGCAGCGTTGGCCATTCGGTGCGGTTGTCCCCGGACCAGGTCTGGGCGTAGCGCTGCAGCCCCGGTCCGCCGGAGCGGGTGATCAAAAACGGGCGCCGTGTGGGGGCATGCGCGAGCTGGGCCTCTTGGGAGGCGCGCACCATCAACAGCGAAAGCACCGGCTTGGCTACCGAGGCGGGCAGCGGCTCACCGAAGCCGTCGAGACGTGCCTCGCGATCGACGATCTCGAACTCGTTGTTGTCGTTCCAGGTGCTGTCGATCCCCAGCGACAGCAGCTTGTCGTCGACGTTGTGTTTCCACCAGTCGACCGTCGCCTGACGCGTGAAGTCCAGGTGCGAGCCGGCGGCATCCCAGAACGGCGAGGTCTCCGCCTCACCGCTGTCGGAATCCGTGACGAACAGCCGGTTCTCGTTCGCCTTGGCGTAGGTCGGGTGATCGGCCAGCAGACATGGCTTAATGTTAGCGATCAGGTGCATGCCGGCATCGCGGAACGTCTTCACCATCGCCGCCGGGTCCGGCACCTTGTCGCGGTTCCAGGTGAAGACGTAGCGCTTGTCACCGATGGAGGAGTAGCCCGAGGAGAGCTGGAATGAGTCGCAGGGGATGTCGTGCTCGCGACAGAGAGCGACGAATTCGCCGAGCCGCTCCTGAGCGTTGGGGGCATCGGTGTAGTGCATCGTCGAGCCGGAGTAGCCGAATGACCACTTCGGGCCGAAGGCGACGCCGCCAGTGAGACCGGTGAACGACTTGACCACGTCGAGCACCCGCTCGCCGAGGAGGAACCAGAGATCGAGATCGCCATCCTCGGCGCGAAACGCGCGATAGGGCGCGTGGTAGTTGTCGAGCTCGTTGCCGAGATCGATCCGCGAGGTGGCGAGGTTGTCGTAGAAGAGGCCGTAGGCGAAACCGTCGTCGCGCCGCGTGATAGTGAACGGCACATGCTTGTAGAGCGGGTCGGTGGACTCGGCGCGATAGCCCATGGCGTCGAGCGTGCGCATCTCGTAGCGTCGCCCCGAGCGCTCCAGGTTGCCGCTCTTCTCGCCGAGGCCGTAGTAGCGCTCGTCATCGAAGCGCCGCAGATAGTGTTCGACACCCTGGCCGCGGCGCGCCACTGCCACGCCGCCGGTGGCGCGGTCCTCGGCGAGGGCGGTCCAGGCGTCGTCGCCCTCGGCGCGCGCGGACCAGGTCAGCTTGAACGGGTGGGCGACGTGCAATTTGAGCCGTGTAGTTTCCACGCTGACGCCGTCGTCGTGTTCGGTTAACGTCCAGGCCGGCGGGATGAAACCTTCGCCGGAGAGGCGCTCGCGTCCCTCCCAGGGGAGCGTGCCGTCGGGATCGATCGACCAGGTGCGCCCGGGACGCGGAGCGTCGGGCCGATGCACGAAAACGCGAAAGAGCGACTCGCCGAAGATAAAGATGACGACCTGGCGGTCGCCTGCGTCGAGCACGATTCGGTCGCTGTCGACCGCGTTGAGCGACCAGTCGGTGAGAAAACGCATGCAGACCTCGGTTATCGGGTGACTTAGCCGCCCAGCAGCAGGTTGGGGAGAAAGAGACTGATCTGGGGCAGATAGGTGATCGCCATCAGCATCGCGAAAAGCGCGACGAACATCGGCACCAGCGGCACCACGACCCGCCCGATCGAAACGCCGGCGATGGAGCTACCGACGAAGAGCGCGCTGCCCACTGGCGGCGTACAGATGCCGATACAGAGATTGAACGCTATCAGCACGCCGAAGTGAACCGGGTCCATGCCGAACTTCGAGACGATGGGCAGAAAGATCGGCGTGAAGATCAAAAGCGCCGGGGTGATGTCCATGAACATCCCGATGGCGAGCAGGATCAGGTTGATCAGCAGCAGGATGACCAGCGGGTTGTCGGAGAGCGACAGCAGCGCATCCGAGATCTGCTGCGGAATGCTCTCCAGCGACATTGCCCACGACATCGCCCCGGAGACGGAGATCAGCGGCAGTACGATGGCGGTGGTCATCGCCGCTTCCAGCACGATCGCCGGCAGCGTCCTGAAGCTGATGGTGCGATAGATCGCCATGGTGAGAATCAAGGTATAGATCACCGCGATTGCCGAGGCCTCGGTGGCGGTGAAGACACCGGCGACGATACCGCCGATGACGATCACCATCAGCAGAATCGAGGGTAGAGCGTGGAGCAGTGTGGGAAGGATCGGTGCCCGCTCGGCGACGTCCGCCCGGTAGCCCCTACGCTTGGCGATGACGCCGGCGACCAGCATCAGTCCGAGGCCCATTATCAGACCCGGCAGGTAGCCGGCGAGAAACAGTGCGGCTATGGAGGTGCCGCCGGAGACCAGCGAGTAGACGATGAAGGTCGAACTCGGCGGAATCAGAAGCCCTGCCGGGCTCGAGGCGATATTGACCGCGGCAGCGTAGCCGGGATCGTAGCCTTCCTGTTTCTGTAGCGGATTCATCACGCTACCCACTGCCGCGCAGGAGGCGACGGCGGAGCCGGAGATGGCGCCGAACATCATGTTCGCCACCACGTTGCAGTGGGCGAGGCTACCCGGCAGGCGACCGACTAGCAGTCGGGCTAGATCGATCAGGCGGATGGCGATACCGCCGCGGTTCATCAGGGCGCCCGCGAGTATGAAGAATGCGATCGCCAGCAGTGTGAAGCTGTCGAGCCCGCTCAGCATGCGCTGGGAGACGATGAGCGCGGCGTCGTGCAGGGCAAAGCTGGTGGCGATCGATACGAGTGAGGCGACACCGATGGCGAAGATGATCGGTAGGCCCAGGGCGAGAAGTATGAAGAAGGTGCCGAACAGAATGGCGCTATCGATTAGGGTCATGCGTCGTCTCCCGCCGGCCGGGGCGTGCGTGCGAGCGTGGCGATGTCGAGCAGGGAGAAGAGGGCGATGAACACGCCGGCCAGCGGTAGCGCCAGATAGATCCAGCCCATGCTGACGCCGAGCATCGGCGTGGTTTGGCCGCTGGCGAAGGTCTGGCCGGCCAGCTCGGCACCGCCGTACAGCATCACGTAGCCGGCGAAGACAAGGATGATCAGTTGAAGGGCGATCTTGAGCCAGCGACGTATCCTAGGTGGGAGATGCTCGGGCAGAAAGTCGATCGCTAGATGGTGCGAGGCGCCGGACGCATAGGCCGCTCCCAGTAGGCCGAGCCAGATCAGGAGAAAGCGGGCCATCTCATCGGTGACGATCGTCGGGGAGCCGGTGAAGTAGCGGCTCGAGACCTGCAGTGCGACCACTGCTACGAGAAGCGCGAAAATGGTCAGTAGCAGAACCGCCAGTACGCGGTTGGCCACATTTCGCGACCGTTCGATCAGGCTGTGACTTTGCTGAGTGCTTGCCATTGTCTCACCGCCTCATAGCTTGTCTGACATATGACATTCGGGCTAAAGGCGCAGCGTCTCAGCCTCGCGGCCGGCTGACAATATCGACCAAGGTCGGTTTGACGTCGACGAGCGAAGCTGTTGCTCTGTTGCGTCTTCCGGTGACGAGAGGCGAGCGATGACGACACGGCGAGAACTGTGTGCCTGGGGGGCTGGGTCGCTCTTGCTGGCGGGATTGGGGATTCGTGGCGCCGTCGCTGCGGACACCCGGACGCTGCGGCTCAGCCATAACCTGACCACGGCGCATCCGGTCCACCGGGCCATGCAGCAAATGGCGGAGCGTGTCCTCGCGCTCACCGACGATACGTTGAAGATCGAGATCTATCCTAACGCCCAGCTCGGCAACCAGCGCGAATCCGTCGAGCTGGTGCAGGCGGGCATTCTCGACATGGCCAAGACCAACGCCAGCGAACTCGAGGCGTTCGATCCGGTCTTCTCGCTGCTCAACGTGCCCTATCTCTTCGAGAGCGATGAACATTACGACCGCATACTCGAAGGCGAGATCGGCCGCGATATCCTGGCCGCGTCGGCGGGGCGAGGCTTTCGCGGGGTGACCTACTACGATTCCGGCGCGCGCAGCTTTTACGCCACGCGACCCATCGAATCGCCGACGGATCTGAAAAACGCCAAGATACGCGTGCAGCCGAGCCCCACCGCCATCGAGATGGTCGAGCTCATGGGTGCGAGTCCCACGCCGCTGGCCTTCGGCGATCTTTACACTGCACTGCAGCAGGGCGTCGTCGACGGCGCGGAGAACAATCCAACGGCGCTGGTCACCGCCCGTCATGGTGAAGTCGCCAAGTACTTCACCCTCGACGAACACACGCGGATTCCCGACATGCTGGTGATCTCCGAGGCGAGCTGGCAGGGTCTCTCCGAGGCGCACCAGGACGCCTTGACGCGTGCCGCTGCTGAGTCGACCTCGACTCAAAAGGCGGCGTGGCAGCGTGCCAGCGAGGATGCGGTCGCCACGGCCAAGAATGAGATGGGAGTGGAGTTCATTGAGGTCGACAAACGCGCCTTTGCTGAACGTACCCGCCCGATTCGCGACCGTGTCGCCGCACAGTCCCCACGCGCCCGACAGTGGATCGAAGAGATCGAGGCGCAGGCCTGAAGCCGGGAATGGCAGTGGTTTTTCACAGCGATGCGCCAGTTTGTCGTGCTCCGATGATCAGCCCATTCTCGAGTTTTTTTGCAGATTTTCCGGGCCGAAGGAGTCGGGCAGTAACTGTTCCATGGTGTATTGCTTGAGCGGAGTGCCTTCACCGTCGAGGACGACGATATAGGTGTCCGGCGTGGCGAATTCGCGGATACGCTGGCGGCAGTCGCCGCAGGGTGTGCACAGATGTTCACCGGGCCCGATGACGTAGAGCGTGGCGATCTCGCGCTCACCCTGGGCGATCATCGCACTGATGGCACCGGCCTCTGCGCAGAGCCCCTTGTAGTTGGCACTTTCCACGTTGCAGCCAAGGTAATGCTGGCCGCTCTCGGCGATCAGCAGGGCCCCGACTGGGTGCCGGGAGTAGGGCGCGTAGGCGCTGTCGCGCACCGCGATCAAGGCTTGGCGCGATGCATCGCAAAGCGGTGCGGAGAATGTCTCAGCCATGGGTCGTTTCTCCCGCGTCACGGAGCAGGGCATCGAGAGTGATCGCCATCATCTCGTGAAAGCCGGTCTGTCGGGTGTGCGCATCGAGGGCTTCGCCTTTCAGGATATGATCGGAAACCGTGCATACGGTCAATGCGCGGGCGCCGAACTCGGCGGCAACGCCGTAAAGGCCGGCGGCTTCCATCTCGACGCCGAGTACGCCGTGGCGCTTCATGAGTTCGAACATGGCGTCGTCGGGCGAGTAGAACAGGTCCGCCGAGAACAGATTGCCGACCTTGACGGGAGTGCTGCGGGCGCGGGCAGCGTCGGCGGCGTGCCGGGTCAGGTCAAAGTCGGCGATGGCGGCGAAATCGTGGCCCTTGAAGCGGGTGTGATTGACCCCGGAGTCGGTACACGCGCCCATGCCGACGACGATGTCGTTGACGGCGACATCGTCGCGCACCGCACCGCAGGAGCCCACACGCACCAGGCGCTTGACGTCGTACTCGGTGATCAGTTCCTTGGCATAGATCGAGATCGAGGGAATGCCCATGCCGCTGCCCATCACCGAGATGCGCTGGCCCTGGTAGGTGCCGGTGAAGCCAAGCATGTTGCGTACCTGATTGACGCATTCCACGTCGTCCAGAAACGTCTCGGCGATGAATTGCGCGCGCAGTGGGTCGCCGGGCATGAGCACGGTGTCGGCGAACGCGCCTGCGGGGGCATCGATATGCGGCGTAGCCATCTCATTCGTCTCCGTTCTTGGGGCTTTCGTTCAACATCGTTCGTCCGTGTTCCATCGCGCTCAGGCCAAAATGTTCGGCGAGCGTCTGACCGATGTCGGCGTAGGTCTCGCGGCGGCCGTAATTGCCGGGAGTGAGGGCATCACCGGCGATCAGAATCGGGACCTGTTCGCGAGTGTGATCGGTACCGCGCCAGGTTGGGTCGTTGCCGTGATCGGCGGTGAGGATGAGCAGATCATCGGGACGCAATTTGGCGAGCACTTCCGGCAGGCGACGGTCGAAGGCTTCCAGGGCCTCGGCGTAGCCATCCGGATCGCGGCGGTGGCCGTAGAGCGTGTCGAAGTCGACGAAGTTGGTCATCACCAGCGTTCGGTCGCCCGCTTCATCGATGGCTTTGAGCGTGGCATCGAACAGCGCGTCATGGCCGTGCGCCTTGAGCACTTTCGAAACGCCGCAGTGAGCGTAGATATCGCCGATCTTGCCCACACCGAGCACCGTACCGCCGCCATCATGCAGTTTCTGCAACACGGTGGGCGTGGGCGGTTCGATGGCGTAGTCGCGGCGGTTGCCGGTGCGCTCGAAGGTGGCCGATGTCTCGCCGACGAAGGGGCGAGCGATGACGCGACCGATGTTGTAGGGCATCAGCAGCTCGCGGGCGATTTCGCACAGCGCGTACAAGCGGTCCAGCCCGAAATGGGTCTCGTGGGCGGCGATCTGGAATACCGAGTCCGCCGAGGTATAGACGATGGGCTTGCCGGTGGCGATATGTTCTTCGCCCAGCTCCTGAAGCACCGGCACGCCGGACGCATGGCAGTTGCCGAGTATGCCGGGCAGGTCGGCGCGCTCGATTAGCGCTTTCAGAAGCTCGGATGGGAAGCTCTGCGTCTTGTCGAGAAAGTAACCCCATTCGAACAGCGCCGGCACACCGGCGATTTCCCAGTGCCCGGAGGGCGTGTCCTTGCCTGAGGAAATCTCGGCCGCCGCCGCGTAGGCGCCGTCGACGCGCTCGGGCAGGGTGACGCCTGCTGCCCACTCGCCGGTGGCAAGGTGATGCGCGTGATAGAGGCCCAGGCTTGCCAGGTTGGGCAATGCAAGCGGCCGGCCGGCAGCGGCGCGATGACGGGCGATATGGCCTAGCGTATCGGCCCCGGCATCGTCGAAGGCGGTGGCGTCCGGCGCGTTGCCGATGCCGAAGGAGTCAAGTACTAATAGAACGGCGCGGGTCATGACAGATCCTCCTTACGCAGAGTGGCGTGGATCGGCGACGCCGACGCGACGAGACTTTCCTCGCCGAGTGTGAAGGCCGCCTCCAATTGGCGTTTGATGGCCTCGGCGTTGGCCTGGCTGGCGGCGTGGAGGCGCAATAGAGGTTGGCCGGCATCGACGCGCTGACCCAACGCGGCGATCTGCGAGAGGCCGACGCGATGATCGATGGTATCCCCGGCGTTGCGACGCCCGCCGCCCAATTCGACCACGCCGAGCCCCAGCGCGCGTGTGTCGATGCCGTTGACGGTGCCGGTTCGAGGCGCGACGACATCGGTCGTGAAGGGTGCGGGCGCTAAATAGTGCTCGGGACGTTCGGCGAGGTCGCTCGGGCCGCCGAGGCCATGCACCATGCGCGAGAAGCGCTCCAGTGCCTCGCCGGAATCGAGGGCCCGATCCAGGCGAGTTTCGGCGTCTTCTGCGTCGCTTGCTAATCCCGACTGGAGCAGCATTTCTTGGGCCAACGACCGCGTCACTTGATAGAGGCGGCTCTCTTTACCACTACCGCCAAGCAGCCGCAGCGCCTCGTGGACTTCCAGCGCATTGCCGGCGCAGTCGGCCAGCGGTTGGTTCATGTCGGTCAACAGCACACTGGTGGGCGTGCCAGCGCCGCTACCGATGGCGACGATGGCCTCGGCCAGCTCCCGGGAGGCCTCGGGAGTGGGCATGAAAGCGCCGCTGCCGACCTTGACGTCCATGACCAGAGTATCGAGGCCGCAGGCCAGTTTCTTGCCCAGAATCGAGGCCACGATCAGCGGCATCGATTCCACCGTGGCGGTCACGTCGCGTACGCCGTACAAGCGCTTGTCGGCGGGGGCGAGGGTACCGGTCTGGCCGATGATCGCCACGCCGACGTCTTTGACCAGTTGGCGGAAGCGCGCGTCGCTGGGGGTGACGTCATAGCCGGGAATCGCTTCGAGCTTGTCCAGTGTGCCGCCGGTGTGGCCGAGTCCACGCCCCGAGATCATAGGCACGTGGCCGCCGCAGGCGGCGATCCACGGTCCCAGCACCAGTGACACGAGGTCGCCTACGCCGCCGGTGGAGTGCTTGTCGAGCACCGGGCCGTCGATGTCCAGGTCGTTCCAGCGCAGGACTTGGCCGGAGTCGCGGGTGGCTTCGGTCAGCGCGATGGCCTCTGCGCGGTTCATGCCATTGAGCACGGCTGCCATGGCGAAGGCGCCGATCTGGGCGTCGCCCACGCTGCCGTCGGCGACGCCGCGCATGAAAGTATGGATGGCGTCGGCGTCGAGGGCCTCGGCGTCACGCTTACGGCGGAGGATGTCTTGAATCAGCATGGCGATGTCCGCGTTGTTGTTGGTCCTTGATTGTCGATGTCTGCCGTTGAGTGTCGATATCTGCCGATGAACGCAGATACTTTTCGGGCAGTGACTAGTAACCGTCCTGGGGCGCCTGGGTTTCACCGACTTCCAGAGTGGCGAGCAGTGCATCGAGCAACCCCGAGGCGCCAAAACGGAAGTGTGCGGGACTAATCCAGTCCTCGCCCATGATCCGCGCAGCCAGCTCGAGATAGGCCTTGGCATCCTCGGTGGTGCGAATGCCGCCGGCGGCTTTGAAGCCGACGTCGCGGCCGCTGTCACGAATCGTCTCGAGCATTATCTCGGCGGATTCGAGGGTGGCGTTGACGGCGACCTTGCCGGTAGACGTCTTGATGAAGTCGGCACCTGCCGTTATGGCGATTTCCGCAGCCTGGCGGATAAGAGTGGGATCCTTGAGTTCGCCGCTCTCGAGGATAACCTTCAAGGTTGCGCCGCCGCAGGCTTCACGGCAAGCCTCGACGAGCAGGCGGCCGACATCGGGCGCGCCGTCGAGCAGGGCGCGATAGGGAAAGACCACGTCGACTTCGTCGGCGCCGGCGGCCACGGCGAGACGTGTCTCGCGCGCGGCGCGCTCTGCGTTGGGGGCGCCGTCGGGAAAATTGGTTACCGTGGCAATGTGCACGCGCCGGGTCAGGCCGAGGGCGTCGAGTTCGCGCTGGGCGTCCTCGATGAAGGCTGGATACAGGCACAGCGCGGCAGGACGACCGTCGGGCGTGTCGGCACGGCGGCATAGTGCCTGGATGCGGGTGCTGTCGTCATCGTCGTTGAGTGAGGTCAGATCCATCAGGCCGAGCGCCTGACGAGCGATGGGTTGGAGGTCGGTCATATATGTGAGTTCCCGAGTGATATGCATGCGCCAGACGCGTATGCATGGGTCGATGAGTCGGTCGCGCGGACGACGAATGTGCCGGAAGACGCGCAGGAAGACGTTGGCATGGTAATGTCCTTGTCTTTATTGTTGGACCGCTTTTGTTATTTTTCTAACAGAAAAATTGTGGCTAAGCTAACAAAATGTGCCGGGGGAGGGCGAGCTAGGCTCGTTGACCGGCGTGTCGACGGAGATATTTGCAATGAACAGCCGCAGTGCGGCACGCCTTCAATGGCTACAGGACACCTTGCGCTCGGAAGGCATGCTGCCGATTGCCGAGGCCGCCCAACGCTGCCAGGTGTCGGAGATGACCATACGCCGCGACATAGCCGCCAGCCAGGACACCATCGTCTCGCTGGGCGGGCGCTTGCTGCTGGCCGAGCATCCGCAGGTGTCCGCCGGATACGACTTCGCCACCCAGCAGGATAGCTTCGCACAGGCCAAGCAGCGTATGTGCGATGAGGCGGCACGCATGATCGAGGCCGATGACACGATCTTCGTGGATTGTGGCACGACGCTGATTCCGTTGTTCGACCGGCTCGATCCCGACATGCCGCTGACGGTGGTGACGTACGCGCTAAACGTTGCCAATGCCATCGAGCAAATGGCATTGCCCCATGTGCGTCTGGTGTTGCTGGGTGGTCTCTATTATCCCGTGTCGCAGTCCTTCGGAGGTGAGGAACTGGTCACTGCGATTCGTCGCTTGGGTATCAACAAGGCCTTTATATCCGCCGCCGGCGTGCATGCCGACAAGGGGGTGAGCTGCTTCCATTTCCATGAGGTGGTACCCAAGCAGGTGGCGCTGGAGACTGCTGTGCAACGCATCCTCGTCGCCGACGAGAGTAAACTCGACCGGGTGCGTCCGGCGTTTTTCGCCGACCTCGAAAGCTTCGATGTGATGCTGACCAGCGGGGCGGCGGGTGAGGCATTGAGTGACACCCTGGTGGCGCGGCCGAGACACGCCTGGCCGACGCTCAAGGTGCTGTGAGCGTGCGTGAATGTGTGCTGATTAATAGGCGATACGGAGGCGGCCTGGGACAGGCATGACGTTTCCTCTTTCTTTGGTGTTTCTCGGCGTGGTGTTTTTTGCCTCGGCGCTATCCGGCGTCTTTGGCATGGCGGGCGGCTTGATCCTGATGGGGTTTCTGCTGGCGTGGATGCCGGCTACCACGGCCATCGCTGTGCACGGCATCATCCAAATGGGCTCCAACGCCTCGCGTGCCTGGCTCTCAAGGCGTTACATCGATTGGCGCATCGTGGCGTGGATCGTACTGGGCGTGATTATCGCGGCGGCTTTGCTGGCCAGCATGCGCTATACCCCCGACGAGCATGTGGTGCTGCTTTTGATCGGGGTCATGCCGATTCTGGTGTGGCTGCCTCGTCGCTGGTTCCGGTTCGATGTCTCGCGTCGTGTCGATGCCATTCTGTGCGGCCTGGTGGCCGGTGGCTTGACGATCGCCGCGGGGGTGTCCGGGCCGACCATCGATATCGGCTTCGTACGCACGCGGCTCGACCGGCGCACGGTCGTGGCCTCCAAGGCGGCGATTCAAGTCATCGCGCATACCATCAAGGTGGTGTTTTATGTCCAGGCGGTGCTGGCACTGGAGCGGGGACAGTGGGGTTGGATCGCCCTGGCGATCCCCTTGAGTTTCCTGGGGACGCGTTCGGGAAACGCCATCCTGAAGCGGCTCACCGATGCGAGCTTCCGTGGCTGGACGCGCTGGTTGGTCACCCTGGTGGGCGGTTACTACGCCGTGCGAGGCGTGATGGGGCTTATTTGAGTGTCGCCACTTGAGGTATCACGACGCGGCGTGGGTGACGCGTTGTCGATCCTCCAACGGGCTTCGTCCGAAATAGCGTTTGTAATCGCGGCTGAACTGCGATGCACTTTGATAGCCCACTTGGGTGGCGGCCTGCGCGACCTGATGCCCCTGCTGGGTGAGTAGGGCGCGCGCCTTGAGCAGGCGCAGGCGCTTGAGGTACTGCATCGGCGCGAGTTGCGTGGTGCGCTTGAAGTGATGGTGAAAATGCGAGGCGCTCATATTGACGCGTTGCGCGAGCGCGTCAACGTTCAGGGTCCTAGTATAGTGATGATGCAGGAAAGTCAGCGCCTCGGCGATGCGCGAGTATTGGCCATGGTAGGCAACCAGCTGACGCAACGAGGCGCCCTGCGGCCCGCGCAGCGCGGTGA
Organism: Chromohalobacter sp. 296-RDG; assembly: GCF_029889885.1. Taxonomy (GTDB): domain Bacteria; phylum Pseudomonadota; class Gammaproteobacteria; order Pseudomonadales; family Halomonadaceae; genus Chromohalobacter. The sequence goes on along the minus strand of NZ_JARANY010000015.1, from coordinate 7,060 downwards.
ACAGGACTTCACGGATGCGCCCATCGCCTAGCGCTGCGGCTTGCTCGGGGTCATCGAGACAATCGATGAGCCGTGACACATTCTCTTCCATGTCGGGATCCATGGATACAGCGGCCATGGGGGCGGGCATGCGTGCACAGGTCGTCGATGGCAGGCGCGCCACGAGGTCGCTGAGCATGGCCATGTCGAGGCTCACCGACAAGCCCAGCAAAGGCCTGGAGTCGGAAGCGTGAGTTTCGCACTCGAACGGCAGCGGCATGGCCTGGATCAAATAGTGGCCGGCGCCGTAGTGAATGATGCGTTCGCCGAGATAGCCTGTCTTGTTGCCTTGGACGATGATCACCAGGCTGGGCTCGTACATGAGGGGCGTGCGCGGGTGACCACAATGCGAGGTAATCAGTTGTACGCCGGGCAGCGTAGTGGACGTGAAGCCATCTCCGGTAGTCAGCGCTGCCAAGCGCGTCGCCAACCGAGTCTCCGAGGAAGGTTCAGCACTGGCCCCGACGGCCGTCAAGTGCGGGGGCAATGGGTGAGTCATGGGGCAGTTCCTCGACAATGGCGAATACAGATAAAGATAATATCGTGCATGAAAAATACCGTCTATCAGGCGGTTGAGAGGGCGATGCAAGAGCTCTGGGCAAATATCACACAGAATCGGGCATGGAGGAAATCGTCGACGACGCTCACACTAGGCGTGTTCGCGACCCAGGTTGGGCGATTCGCCGAGCCGGTACGCGGTTGCACTCATCAGTGATAGGATATTCGCTATGCCACAAGCTACAGGCTATGCAATGCATTCTGCGGAGTCGGCACTCGAACCATATGCTTTCGAGCGCCGTACGCCGCGCCCCGATGATGTCGCCATCGAGATTCTCTACTGCGGCGTTTGCCACAGCGATCTGCACTTCGCGCGCGACGACTGGGGAATAGCGCAGTATCCGGTCGTGCCGGGCCATGAGATCGTCGGGCGCGTGACATCCGTCGGTAGCGATGTCGCCAATTTCAAGGAAGGTGACGTTGTCGGTGTGGGGTGCATGGTCGATTCCTGCCGCCATTGCCAGGCTTGCGACGATGGGCTGGAGCAGTATTGTGCCGAAGGGTTCACCATGACCTACGGCAGCCCCGATCGTCACGATGATAGCCTCACTCAGGGTGGCTATTCCGACCGGGTCACGGTCAGCGAGCGCTTCGTAGTGCGCATGCCTGAAGGCATTGATTTGAAATCCGCTGCGCCACTGCTGTGCGCCGGTATCACTACCTATTCGCCGCTCAAGCATTACGGCGTCAAGCCGGGTCATAAGGTCGGCGTCATCGGTATGGGCGGGCTTGGTCACATGGGTGTCAAGCTGGCCCAGGCATTGGGTGCCGAGGTTACGCTGTTCACGCGCTCCGAGAGCAAGATCGCCGAAGCCAAGTCCAACGGCGCCGATCATGTGGTGGTTTCCACCGATGAGGAGCAGATGGAGGCGGTCACCGAGACCTTCGACTTTATGCTCGATACCGTGCCCAACGAGCACGACCTGAATCCGTACCTGGAGGCCCTGAAGTACGATGGTACGCACATCTTGGTCGGCCAGATGCAACCACTGGAGCCCGGCGTGGCAGGTGGCAACCTTATCTTCCGGCGTCGTGTGCTGGCGGGCTCGTTGATCGGCGGTATGCCCGAGACCCAAGAGTTTCTGGATTTCTGCGCCGAGAAGGGCATTACCTGCGATGTCGAGATGATCGATATCCAGAACATCAATGAGGCCTGGGATCGTATGCAGAAAGGCGACGTACGTTATCGCTTCGTCATCGACATGGCATCGCTCAAAGAGGGCTGAATAGCTACGAGCTACGAGCTACGAGCTACGAGCTACGAGCTACGAGCTACGAGCTACGAGCTACGAGCTACGAGCTACGAGCGAAAACGCCAGCGGCACTGCCGCTGGCGTTTTTTCGTCTCGGGTAAAGTGCCATTATTTTGCGGCTCAAGAGCGACGCCTGACCAATCCTTCCTGCGCCACCGACGCTACTAAGCGCCCCTGGCGATCGTAGATGCTGCCACGCGCGAATCCGCGTGCCCCACCGGCCCACGGGCTTTCCATGTCATATAGCAGCCAGTCGTTGATGGTCACGTCGTCGTGGAACCACAGGGCATGATCGAGACTCGCGATCTGCAGCCGAGAATCGCCGAAAAAGGTGTCGTGCGAGACGAGGCTGGTGGTCAAGAGATTGAAATCGGAGCTATAGGCAAGTAGGTAGCGATGCAGTGAGCCATCCTCGGGCAGTTCACCCGCGAGGCGGAACCATAGGCGCTTGCGCGGCATGTCGGTGGTGGTATCCGGGAAATGCAGGAACTCGATGGGATGACCGTCGAAGCGCTGTACCTCGGCGCCGGCTTCGAGCAGCGATTGGGGTGACGCGAGGTCGGGCATCTCGCGCTGATGGCCGAAGCCCGGTTCTTCGCCTTGGAATGAGGCGCTGCAGAAGAAAATGGTCTTGCCGTTCTGGATGGCGCTGACGCGCCGTGTGGTGAAGCTCCCGCCGTCGCGTACGCGATCGACCTGATACACTACCGGGCGTTTGGCGTCACCGGGACGCAGAAAGTAGCCGTGCAACGAGTGGGCGCGGCGTGCTGCATCGACCGTGCGGGTGGCGGCGGAAAGCGCTTGGCCGAGCACCTGGCCGCCAAACAACTGAGGAAGGCCGAGATCCTGGCTACGACCGCGAAACAGATCCTCTTCCAAGGATTCCAGGCCTAGTAGTTCGACGAGGGTGGCGAGTGGTTGCGTCATGCCGGCATCCTTCTGATGACTCATGTTCATACGATTGTCTCAATTCTACCAGCATACCGGAGCGCCCCTGTGATGCGCAGCGATACCTTCTACATGCACCGTGCGCTGGATCAAGCGCGCATGGGACTGGAGGCAGGCGAAGTGCCGGTGGGCGCGGTGGTGGTCGAGCCCAGTGGCGAGGTCGTGGGGGCGAGTTTCAATGCGCCGGTGTCGTGCCATGACCCGAGTGGGCATGCCGAGGTGCGCGCCTTGCGTGATGCCGCCGCGCATCTGGGCAATTATCGGCTGGATAGCTGTACGCTCTTCGTCACCTTGGAGCCTTGCATGATGTGCGCCGGGGCGATCATCCATGCGCGGTTGGCCCGGGTCGTGTACGGTGCCGCCGAACCCAAGAGCGGTATGGTCGAGTCACGGGCCAACTTGTTTGTTCAGCCTTGGTTCAATCATCGTGTCCAGGTAGAAGGCGGGCTGCTGGCCACGCGTGCGACGCGACTCCTGCAAACCTTTTTCGCCGCGCGGCGCGACTGATCTGAGGCATGGGGAGAACGCTAAAGCACGGGTGGAACGGTGTCGAAAGGCGTTCCCTGTAGCATCGAATCGTCGCGTTCGCCGAGCTGGTGAAACTGGCGTCGACTGCGATCCACGTAGTTGAGAATTTCGTAATAGCGACGAATATTGCGCACGTAAATCACCGGCTCGCCGCCACGCGCGTAGCCGTGATGGACCTTGCTATACCACTGTTGCTTCTGCAGTAGGGGTAGCGCCTTGCGCACGTCCTTCCACTGGTAAGGATCGCCTCCCCGCATCTTGGCGATGTCCTGGGCATCGTAGAGATGCCCTAGGCCGACATTGTAGGCGGCAAGCGCCATCCACGTACGGTCCGGCTCGGTGATCTCTTCCTGCAGACGACCCTTCACATTACCGAGATAGATGGCGCCTCCCTCGATACTCTGCTCGGGGTCGAGCCGGTTGCTTACGCCGACCTCGGCGGCGGTGGCGTTGGTCAGCATCATCAGGCCGCGAACGCCGGTCGGCGAGGTCGCGCGCGGTTTCCAGTGCGATTCCTGGTAGCCCAGTGCAGCCAACAGTTTCCAGTCGAAGCCGGAATCGCGCGCCGCTTGCTTGAAAGCGTCTTCATAGCGGGGTAGGCGATTTTGGGCATGACGGATGAAAAGGCTCGCACCCACGTATTCGAGGTAGCTGTCATGACCGAAGTAGCGTGTGATCAAGTCCGCCAAGTCACCGTGGTCTCTAAGACGCGCGATAAACTGGTTGGCGGCTTGCAAAAGTGCCACGCCGCTGTGCTTGGGGAGCGCCCACACCAGACTTTGTGGCTCGCCCAGAGGAAAGCCGCTCTCGACGTCGGGAAAGAACAACCGATTGAGCTTGAACTGATGGGCATAGACGACGGCGGCATCGAGTTCGCCATTCTCGACCATTTCGATGAGATCGGTGACTTCCAGCTCGTCGGTTTCTCGCCACGTCAACTTGGGGAGAGATTCCTGCAGATCGCGAAGCGCATGGCCGGTTCCCGAGCCACGCAGTGCGGCGATATCCAGCCCCAGGAGGTCTCCCGGTGCCTTGGGAGGGGTAATGCCGTGGTGATAGATGACGATGGGCTGCATCGACATGATCGGGCGGGTGTAATTCACTCCGGGTTCGGCGGGGTCGAGCGCCAGAGTGGCGGCACCGATGTCGGCGCGACCATCGCGCACGGCATTGAGTACCTCGCCGATGCTGCCCTGGCTATCGATCGATAGGCTGACGTCCAGCGACTCGGCGAATTGCCGTGCCAACTCGTATTCGAACCCCGTCGGACCGTGGCGACCTTCGTAATAGGTCGACGGCGTATTGCGGGTGAATACCTGGATGAAATCACGCGAGAAAACGTCCGACAACGCGGCGTCCCGATTGGGGAGCGTCCGGCCGTCGGGAATCAGCAGCGCCAGCAGGGCGACGAGTGTGGCCGCGGCTGGCCGCATGTAGCGTAAGAGAGCATCGAGCATGCCAGTTCGAGTCAGCGATGAGAAAGGCCACCTTAGCGGGCGTTGCGCCTTGTGTCACCTGGCAGCGATTCCACGCAATGGCCAGGACATGAAGGTGTCTTCGCCCGTCGGGGCCTTTTCCAGTATCATGATCGCTCATTGGCCGCCGCCCGCGGCATCGTCTACTTGTTGTCCCAGAGGCCCATTCGACATGCTCGAACTGCGAGGAGCGCCCGCCCTTTCCGCCTTCCGTCATGCCAAGCTGCTAGCTGCGTTGCGTGATGCCGTGCCCGAGGTCGAGGCGCTGCATGCCGATTACGTTCATTTCGTCGATCACCAGGATGCGCTCGATGACGCGGCGCAAGAGATGCTGGCGCAGCTGCTGAGCTACGGTCCCGTCCGTGACGGTGGAGACGCCGATGACGCAGGGCATCTGTTGTTGGTCGTGCCACGCTTGGGCACGCTATCGCCGTGGTCATCGAAGGCCACCGATATCGCCCACAACTGTGGTTTGACGCAAGTTCGCCGGATCGAGCGCGGCATCGCCTACCGTGTGACGCTCAAAGGTTCGTTCGACGAGGCGGCCTTCGCCAGCCTGGTAGCGGCGCTTCACGATCCGATGACGGAAACGGTACTTTCCAATGCGAGCGACGCGGCCAAGCTCTTCGAGCGCCACGAGCCGGCGCCGCTGGGGCGTGTTGATGTGCTCAGCGGTGGGCGTGCCGCGTTGGCGGAGGCCAATGACGCCTTGGGACTGGCGCTGGCCGACGATGAGATCGACTACCTGCTCAATGCCTTCCAGGGGCTCGATCGCAATCCCACTGATGTCGAATTGATGATGTTCGCGCAGGCCAATTCCGAGCACTGCCGACATAAGATCTTCAATGCCGATTGGCATGTCGACGGCGAAGCGCAGCCGTACTCGCTGTTCAAGATGATCAAGAACACGCATGCGTGCTCCAGCGACGGGATCCTTTCCGCTTATAGCGATAACGCCGCCGTGATACGTGGCACTGAAGCCGGACGCTTCTTCGCCGCGCCGCTGCTTAACGCGCCCGAAACCGCGCGACTGCTTAATGCGCCCGAAGCCGCGCGAACGGCGAACATCAACGCGCCCGAAGCGACGCGGGCCAGCTACGCGGCTCATCAGGAGCCGATTCACATCCTGATGAAGGTGGAAACTCACAACCACCCGACGGCCATCGCGCCGCATCCCGGTGCAGCGACCGGTGCCGGCGGCGAGATTCGTGACGAAGGTGCGACGGGTATCGGCGGCAAGCCCAAGGCGGGAATGTCCGGGTTTGCGGTCTCCAACCTGCGTATTCCCGAGTTCGTGCAGCCCTGGGAAGCCTTCGATTACGGCAAGCCTGCGCGCATTCAGTCGGCGCTGGAAATCATGCTGAAAGCGCCCATCGGCGGCGCTTCGTTCAACAACGAATTCGGCCGCCCCAACCTGGCTGGCTTCTTCCGCACTTTCGAGCAGGACGCAGTGGGGGCCGGCGGCATCGAACGGCGCGGCTACCACAAGCCGGTGATGCTGGCCGGCGGTTACGGCAACATTCGCGAGGGCCATGTCGCCAAGGGCGAGATTCCGGTCGGTGCCAAGCTGATCGTGATGGGTGGCCCGGCGATGCTGATCGGCCTTGGCGGTGGCGCAGCGTCGAGCATGGCCTCGGGGGCTTCTAGTGAGGACCTCGACTTCGCCTCCGTGCAGCGTGACAACCCGGAAATGGAACGCCGTGCCCAGGAGGTCATCGACCGCTGCTGGGCATTGGGCGATGACAACCCGCTGTGTTTCATCCACGACGTGGGCGCCGGCGGGCTTTCCAACGCCTTGCCGGAATTGGTCAAGGATGGCGGTCGCGGCGGACGCTTCGAGTTGCGTGACGTGCCCAATGCCGAGCCCGGCATGAGCCCGTTGGCCATCTGGTGCAGCGAAGCTCAGGAACGCTATGTGTTGGCGGTGGCGCCGGACGATCTAGAGGCATTCGATGCGCTGTGCGCGCGTGAACGCTGCCTTTATGCGGTGGTCGGCGAGGCCACCGAGGCGCACCATCTGGACGTCCGTGATGGACATTTCGACACGCGTCCCGTTGACCTCCCGATGAGCGTGCTGTTCGGTAAGCCGCCCAAGATGACGCGCTCCTTCGAGCGCCATTCACTGGTCATGCCGGGGCTGGGGCTGGACAATCTCGACCTGCGCGAGGCGCTGGATCGTGTACTACGCCTGCCGACGGTAGCCTCCAAGAGCTTCTTGATCACCATAGGCGACCGCTCGATCACGGGAATGGTGGCGCG
>NZ_JARANY010000149.1 GCF_029889885.1 Chromohalobacter sp. 296-RDG | reverse complement strand
CAGGTCACCGCCTTGTCCAGCTTGGCGCAGGAGACCGAGCGCTTCAAAAGCCAGCGAGGCAGCCAGAACGTGCGGCGCCCTACCAGCAACTGCCCCGCCACCAGCAGGACCAATATCGCCATCAACGTGGGAACGCCGGGGATATCTCCCACCAACGGCAGCAGCGTGATCACCCCCGGCACCAGAAGCAAAGAGCCAAACGACCCCTGCCCTACCGCCGTCAGCATATCGCCAAGCTGGACACGTTCATCGTCGCGACGGGACGCCTGCCCGATCCGTTCGAGCAAATGATCCAACCCCGCGAGCTCCTGCTGCCTTTCCGCCATGCGTGCTCTCTCCTCCATGAGCCAAGCTTGCAGCGTAGCAAGACGCGTTCGTCATGCCGAGGTGCAGTAGACGGGCCCGCCATGGTCGTGGGTGCGCGCATCCGGCACGCCGAAAGCACAAAGTGCGCAATATCGTTCAAGCCCGCTCCTTCGTGACGCGCTAAAGTGGCATTGTCATGGCACGACCAGGACGTAAGGAGGACATCATGCAATCCACGAGTCGTTTCCGGTTCATGAAAAGCCGGCATGTGGCACGCATGACGGCATTGCATGCCACGATGAACGACTTCCAGTACGACCGGCATGCGCATGAAGAATATGCACTGGGTGTCACACTGGCAGGACGTCAGGATTTCTTCAGCAACGGTGAATTTCACCGCAGCCCACCAGGTAGCGTGATCACTTTGCATCCCGATGAGGTGCATGACGGCCACGCCGGGGGCGGCGACGCCCTCGATTATGTCATGCTCTATATTCATCCCGACGAGCTCGACCCGCTCATTGCCAATGCCATGGGCGTGCAAGGCCTGCAGGCCACTCGCCTAGTCCCCACCCTCATGACAGATGTCCGCTTGCGCGACGAGATCATCGCCCTGTCACGCATGATCGAGGAACAGGAGACGAGTCAGATCGAGCAAGAATATGCTCTGTATCGCATTGCGGCTCGCCTGGCCGAGCGCGCCGGAAATTTTGCCCCAAACGAGCGGGCCAGGCGGCCGGACTCGCTGCTCGAAAGGGCTAAGGACTTCATCCATGAAAATGCCAGATACGATATCAGCCTGGATGACATCAGCCATTCCGCCAACATTTCCAAGTATCACTTCCTGAGAACGTTCAGGACACAGTACGGAATTACGCCGCACCAATACGTATTGAACTGCAGGGTCAATGCCGCGCGGCGTCACCTCGAAAACGGCGAGAGTGTCATGGAGGCTGCCTTATGCTGCGGCTTTTCTGACCTCAGTCATTTCAACCGTCGTTTCAAGCGGATTTACGGCATGACACCACGACAATACCAAACCCATATTTTCACTTAGCAAGATAGGAAACCCTCATGCTCGCGATGCTCGCCTATGCCATAAGCGTGATGTACACGCCCGGGCCGGTGAACCTGCTTGGCCTGAATGCCGGAATCAACGGGCAAACCAAGCAATCGACAGGATTTTTCATCGGAGTCGGCACAGCGATGTGGCTGATGCTTCTACTGTTTGGCTGGCTGGGAAGCATGTTCATACAGGGAAAGACACTCCTGATCATCAGTGCGCTCGGCACGTTTTACATTCTTTACCTGTCGATCAAGATAGCCAGATCCACTCCTCACAGGAACGATGTGGATGCAGTACCGCGTCCCTTGCGCTTCAAGGAAGGGTTGTTGATGCAATTACTCAACCCCAAAGGCATCGTCGCCACACTACCTATCGCGACCATCCAGCTACCCGCAATGCATATAGAAGGGCCAGACCTCATCATGGTGGCGCTGCTCATTGGCGTACTGGCGACCGGCGCGCCAGGAAGCTACGCATTACTGGGTAGCGCGATGGGAAAAGCCATTCATGATCACGCCCTGCTGCGACGCATCAATCGTATCCTGGCGCTTCTTTTGGCTCTTACAGGCCTGATCATCGGGTATGAATACGTCGTCTTACCGCTTATCGATTCGTAGCATTGCCCTGCCGTTCTCAAACCTCAATGTCGGAACGCGGCGATGCAGGCCGGAGGCTCGTATTACGCCGTCTCCGGCGTCAGCTGCTGGCGATGCAGCGTATTGCCGGCGGCATCCATCAGACTCACGGTCAACGCTTCGCTCTCGCCGTCGAGATCGACCTGGCCGAAGAATTGATAGCCCCACGACGGCGGCAGGTT
>NZ_JARANY010000148.1 GCF_029889885.1 Chromohalobacter sp. 296-RDG | reverse complement strand
TCACATGGAGTTGGCGAGCGTCGAGAAAGCGGAGCAACCGCTTGAGCGTCTCTACCGCGTTGGGATTGCCCAATCGCCCGATCAGGCCAATGGTCTTGAATGGCTGCATGTGAAGCGTCTCGTTGCCGGCGTCGCGGCCCGTCATTATGCGGACTGGCGAGCAGCGGAGCAAACCGTGGCTGGGTCAGACGTTTGCGACATTAGCGGCAGACACTCATTTCTTGGGGTCGTTGTACTGGTCCGACTCGGGCGTCTGTACAGGGTGCAACTCCCACCAGTAGAGATACAGGGCCACGGGCGAGGCGAAGATCGTATTCAAGACCATGAAGGTCACCAACGCCGCCTGCCCCTGCCGATCGACCTCACCGTAATAGAGCATCATGAAGGCAATGCCGGCGATGCCCACGATCACGTTGATCACGATGATGGCTGCGAAGAATTTGAATATCGCTTTACGTTTACGCGACATCGGCTTTTTACTCATGGTATCTCTCCTTGCTGAAATTCATCTATCGAGTGGCCCATATTCCAGCTGCCGGGCAATCAGGCGCCCAAGAATTTCCATGCCTGTCTGCATGCGCTCATCCCAGGGATGGCCATAGTTCAAACGCAGGCAGTGTCGAAAACACTCGTGCGAAGAAAAGATACTGCCCGGCGCGATACTAATACCTTCGGCCAGCGCCATCTGGTGTAACTGCGAAGTATCCACACATTCCGGCAACTCGACCCATAAAAAGTATCCTCCGGCGGGGTATGTTGTCCGCGTACCATCAGGGAAATACTTCGTGATCGCGTGCAGCATGCAGTTACGCTGCCATTCAAACTGGTGCCTAAGTGTTCGCAAATGTCGATCAAACCCACTTCGTGACAGATAGGCCGATAGCGCTACCTGAGCCGGCGCTGATGCCGATAAGGAAAGTGAAAGTTTGTCGCGCATGATGTGTTGGGTGTAGCGTCCTCCTGCCACCCAACCGACACGCCAGCCAGGAGCCAAACTCTTGGAAAACGAACTGCAGTGCATGATCAAGCCTTCTTGGTCGAAGGCTTTGGCAGGTAGCGGACGGCGGCTATCGAAATAAAGCTCACCATAGACATCATCCTCGATCATCGGCACCGCATAGCGTTGCAATAGCGCGACAAGATCACGTTTTTTGTCTTCTGGCATCAGGCTACCCAACGGGTTCTGGAAATTGGTCATCAACCAACATGCCGCCGGCTTATGCCGCTTTATCGCTCGTTCCATCGCCTCCAGATCAATACCATCACGTGGGTGTGTTGATACCTCGATTGCCCGTAAGTGATACCGCTCCAGAGCTTGGAGCGACGCATAGAAGGTAGGGGACTCTACAATAACCGCGTCCCCAGGCTGGGTGACGACACCCAGGCAGATATTGAGCGCTTCCAATGCGCCATTGGTCACTACAAGGTCATCCGCGTGAATTTGCATACCATCCGCGTGATAGCGCAGTGAAATAGCATGACGCAGTTGAGCACTACCGGGGCTCAAATCATCTACTGTATGCCAAACATCCAGCTTGGGTAGTGTAGATGCCATGACCTGAGCCAGCCTCGGGATCGGGTAGAGCTCAGGACTCGGCAGCGCAGACCCCAAAGGCACTAGGTCGCGGCGCATAGTGGCGCCCAACACCTGGAGAACACGGTCGCTGACATCGACATTGAAGACACGCTCGTCAGGCGCGCTGGTCATCTCGATTTCCGGCGGACGGGTGCCTTTCGGTCCAACGACATAGAAACCTGATCGATCACGTGCCCGGATAAGTCCTTTGGCTTCCAGCAGATAATAAGCCTTGAAAACAGTGGTGGGACTGACGTTACGGCTAATGCTGGCAGCGCGAATCGAAGGCAGACGGTCCCCAGCATGCAACGCACCGGAGAGAATAGAGGCCTCCAGTGCTTCGGCCAGATGTTGATAAAGCTTCATGCCCACCTCCGACAACACTCCATGCCTGTCTAAGCGCAATAGCAACGGGTTCGCATTGTCTTGCAACTGGAGATATTGTCAGGGTGATATCATGAAGAGTACAGATTCAGATAGGCATGAAAAAAGCATATCAGTTAAAGATGGGCACCCAATTGGCGGCTCACCCATGACGCAAGTACTGTTCGATGCTACCACGCCCGCGCTGGAAGACGAGTGGGCATCGCTTCATCACCCTTGGGTGCGTGATCTCGCCTGGCTATTGCATGCTCCGGATATCATCGAAAGCGATTATCCGGGCCGGCCGACCCTCGAGGCACTCGGGCTTGGCGACGCCGCGTGCAGAAAG
>NZ_JARANY010000147.1 GCF_029889885.1 Chromohalobacter sp. 296-RDG | reverse complement strand
GATGGGTGAGGCCATCGAGGAGATCGATCGTCGCCCGGTGGAGGCTCTGGAAGCGACCGGCGCTTCGCGCGCCAAGGTCATCCTCTATGCCATCGTGCCGCAGGTGGTCCCAACCTTCTTCGCAGTCAGCATCCTGCGCTGGGACATCAACCTGCGTGAATCTACCGTGCTCGGTCTGGTAGGCGCCGGCGGCATCGGCGTGATTCTCCAGGGTGCCATCGACACGCTGGACTGGCCCACCGTCGCCACCGTATTGCTGGCCATCATCGTGCTCGTCATCGCCGGTGAGGCCGTCGCCGCCTGGCTACGCAAGAAGGTGATCTGAAGACATGGCGCTACGAGATTAAGTTAGTCGCGATATCCGTCACCCAGCCTAACACTACGAAAAACCGGGCGTTTGTCAGCGCCCGGTTGAGAGTGAGCATTAACTTTTGACGGCTTAGCGCTCGAAGAAGTTGCTTTTGACGAGGTCGACGACGTCTTCCATGCGGCCGTTGAGGACGGCTTTAGTGGAGTAGAGTGCGGTGGAAGCGACTTCTCCGGCGGCTACCTTGGGGGGCATGACGAGCTCCATACGGTTGACCTTGACGTCGAGTAGCGCGGGACCGTCATGGTTGAGCCATTCAGTGATAGCGGGCTTGAGTTCGTGGGCTTCCTCGACGCGTTTGCCCCAGATACCCATGGCCTGGGCAAGTTTATTGAAGTCGGGATTCTCGAGGTCAGTGTAGCTGTCGAGCAGGCCTTCGACCTTCTGTTCGAGCTCGACGAAGCCCAGCGAGCTGTTGTTATAAACGACGATGTTGAGCGGCACTTTCTCTTGCTTGAGGGTGAGAAGATCGCCCATCAGCATGGTCAGGCCGCCGTCGCCGCACATGGCGATGACTTGTCGCTCGGGAAACGCCTCCTGAATGCCGATGGCCTGCGGATAGGCGTTGGCCATGGTGCCGTGAACGAGGCTGGAAAGCGTACGGCGTTGGCCGTTGGCGTGAATGTGAAGCAACAAGCAGAGAATTGATATATCATCGCTTGGTCACCCGCCATGAATATCCGGTGGCCATGCGCGCCCATTCATAAACACGACCCACTCATGAACGGAGGTTAGTTCCATGGAGCTGACGACGTGGCTAACCTATGTCGGCGTTATCTCCGCACTGATCGCTTTTCCCGGCCCAGTGGCCTTGTTATGCATGCATCATGGGCTGCGCCATGGCCGACAACGCGCGCTAGCGACGGTAATCGGTGGGGCGACGGCATCGCTGGTTCTCATGGGGCTGTCGTCTTTGGGGCTGGGGGCTATCCTGGCAACTTCTGAGCTTGCCTTCACGTTTCTCAAGGGCGTGGGCGCGGCGTATCTCATCTATCTAGGCGTACAGGCATGGCGCGCACCGATGACGGCGGCGTCAATGACGGGCAATGCCGCACAGAGCTCGCAGCCCATCGAGCGAACCGGTACGCGTGCCCTCTTATGGCGCGGTTTTACTGTGGGTATCAGCAATCCCAAGGACCTACTTTTCTTCGGCGCATTGTTTCCCGGCTTCATTGACCTCGGTGCCTCGCAACTGCCGCAATTTGCGATTCTGTCGCTGACCTGGCTGGCCATCGACCTCACCACCATGTCGAGCTACGCCACGATGGGCTCAGGGATCGGTCGTTGGTTTCGTAGTCCACGCCGCGTGAAGCTGTTCAATCGCACCACGGGCAGCTTATTCATTGCCGCCGGAGGGACCTTGGCGGCCTCGCATCGCTGAGGCCCATCATCAGCCGCAAAGCTCCGAGCCGGCCTCGGCCTGCTACGCTTGGCGAGGTCACTTAGCCGTGCCTGAACTTTCCCGGCGTCTGTCCGGTCGAGCGTTTGAACGCGCGACTGAAGGCGGCCTGAGAGCCATAGCCCAGGCGCCAGGCGACTTGCTCGATCGATAATTGCTTTTCGGCGATCCACTGCGTGGCCAGACGCATGCGCAGTTGTGTGACGTAGCCGAGCGGTGAAACGCCCAGCGAGCCGCGGAAGCGTTCGGCGAATACCGAGCGCGAACTGCCCATCTCCGCCGCCATGGCGGCGACCGTCCAATCGCCGCCGGGCTCGCGGTGGACGGCGGCGATGACCTTACCCAAACGCGGGTCGCGCAACGCCTCGATCCAGCCACCGATGTCGGCGCAGCCACACTCGACCCAACCCCGTACGATGCTGGCAGCCACGACGTCGGCTAGCCGGGACAGAATACCCGCAGCGCCAGCCCGCTCGAGACTCGCCTCGCGCGCCATCGCTTCCAGCATCGGCAGTATTTCGGGATAGCGCGAGAGTAACGTGTCGACGTGCATCACGGCGGGCATCAGCGTC
>NZ_JARANY010000146.1 GCF_029889885.1 Chromohalobacter sp. 296-RDG | reverse complement strand
AACGATCTCCACGGTGAGCGCGTTTTCCGTCTCGATGGTGATTCGCGGTGTAAAGGCTGGGAACTGGATCTCCAGCACATCACCCACGCGAAGTGATGGCAAAGCCTCGGACTCCATATTCACTCCTGCTTGCAGAAAGCACCTGTTCATGCGTCACGCAGTGTCAGGCCTTCTATTGGCCGCAACGAATTTCGGCTTCACACGCGACCTCAAAATTCACCGAATTCGCAATGAAGCATAGCGAATGAGCTTTCTCATGAAGAGACTTCGCTAGTTCGCTATCGTCGTTTTCGCCGATGCTCACGATGGGCTTGAGTGTCACTTTATCGAAATGACCACCGCCACTTTTGGTCTCAATCATGCGACCTTCGGCGTTGTCCTCGTAACTCGACACCGTGATGCCGGCGTCAGCGCACAGATGTAGATACCAGAGCATGTGGCATGCTGAGAGCGAGCTCAGCAACAGCTCCTCAGGATTATAGCGAGACGAGTCTCCAAGAAATGCCGGATCCGCCGATCCGGCTATTATTGGTTTCTCACCGCAACTGATTTCATGGTCGCGCGAGAAGGCGCGATAGTTCTTCGTACCTTCGCCTGAATTACCGGTCCAGACGACGGTAGCGGAATAGTTGTGTTCACCTTTTTGTGGCATCGGTGGCTCCCCCCTAGATAAATGACTCGCTAGCGCCGTAACCAAATTGCGAAGCGGCAGCACTTTGGTAGTCAATTGCAGCGATTTTTTAGGCCAACCACGGTGACAGCGATTCGTTAGACATTCACCACCAATCTTGGCCACATTTCCAGCCATCGTTTGGACTTTATTCTGGCTTCGAAAGCCGTCCGCTTTGGTCTTTTTGAGTTCAAGGTGATGGTGAAGTCGAATAGCCGCTCAATACCGAAAGGCGCCACAATCACTGTCTCGCCTCTCTCATCCAACCTGGCCCCCACGGCAGTTTCCACCTCTACCCAGAAACTCATGGCATCTTCAATTGAAATGTACGGGTCGTCCGAATTCCGCCCGTGCATTCTTACCTGATTCTTCACCGACCATGGAAGCGTCGAAATGCTTTTTAAATCATCCTCAATTTCTCGGTCACGAGATTCACTACAATCGCGTGGATCGAAGTAAATCAAGTCAACGTCGTTCAGATCGGTCGCCGATGAAAACCCATGAAGATTATCCCAAGCCAAGTTTCTAACGAACCCCGCAGCGATGCACCACTCCGGCAACTTTTTCTCAGAAGCGATGGCAAGCGCCTCCATACGTATGGGATCGTGCGCCAGCCAATTCTTGATCTGTTCTTCGCAGGTCATATCGCTATCTGACATTCATTTATCAAGGAATAGAGGAACGATCATCGGTGATTCCTTTCAGTGAGCACCTGCCGGCTCGACGCCCTCAATACGCACGGCTTTGTATTAAAAATGAAACCACAGTGAAAATATCTCATCGCTATTTCCTTTACCATACATTCGCTTAACAGCTGATTTTAGCCGCGAGTACCTACAAGGCACTATCATCCTCACGCTTATAGTCATGAGACGAAATATAACCTTCGTAATGCTCGAAGTATTTTTCAACGCTAGACGCAACCAGCTTAAATTCAGAGTCTTCGCCTGTACCGTGCATAGGGAACAATTTTGCGTGCAGATGATCCACTCCGTAGCCCTCGAACATCATTCCCGTACGCGCAACACCATCCAATTTTTCATCGAGCAGAAGCGCTAAACGCTTTGAAGCCAGCACCAATGCTGTCACAACTTCATCATCTTGAGCGAACAAATAGCTTGGAAAATGGCATTTCGGTATGACCACTGAAAAACCAGGCGTATTGGGGTAAATAGAAAGAAACGCCACATGATCACCGTCCTCCCAAATCTTGTGGCATGGAACGTTACCTGCCACGATCTCGCAAAAAATACAGCTCATTTTTTTACCCTCAGATTTTCTGCATAGCGGTTGCAGCAGAGGCACGACGGCAGGTTGTCACTTGCATGCACTGGTCAGGAAAACTAAACCTCCCGCTCCATATAGTGAGTACCACCTTCAGTTTTGCAAATCCTGAACCCCCTTCGTTTATATAAATTTACTGCCGGGTTCTCGCAAAACACACGAAGCCGAAGTAGTTGAAACCCCGCTTGTTGGGCCAGCTCAAATGTATGATCTATCGCCTTTACCCCCACCCCTTGACGTTGCCAGCTAGGCTCGATTTGAAGGTCACGAATATAGTATGCCGCATTATCATGACTCAACCGAAGCACTCCAACTTGGCAGTCATTTATGACTATTTCGTAGCTCTCAAATTCGCACCAGTTCTTATCGAATGCTTTCTTATCCCAGCTAATCCCGAGTTTTTTGTAATAAGTTTCCATATTCCGTC
>NZ_JARANY010000145.1 GCF_029889885.1 Chromohalobacter sp. 296-RDG | reverse complement strand
CCACACCAGCATCAGCGAGCTCACCAGTAGCAGCGTCAGGCCGACCACCAGCCAGACGATGGCCCGGCCGAGCGTCATGGCATGCGAGGAGAGCTCCTGTTCGGTCTCCGCGACCAGCGGGTCATCCTTGCCACGCAGTGCCGTCCAGATCGTCCAGCCCATCAGGGCGAAGAACCCCAGCAGCAGCAGCAAGGATTCCAGTCGGCTGAGCTGGCCGTTCCAGAACAGCACCCCGGCCACGGCGCCAAACAGCAAGAGCAGCGGAAGTTCACGACGGATGATCGTCGAGTGCACCGCGATCGGCACGATCAACGCCGTCACTCCGATGATCAAGCCAACATTGTAGATGTTGGAGCCCAGCGCGTTGCCGAGAGCCAGGTCGGGGTTGCCATCCAGGGCCGCCATGATGGACACCACGATCTCCGGTGCCGAAGTGCCGAACCCGACGATGACCATGCCGATCACCAGGGAGGGTAATCCGAGGTGCCCCGCCACGGCCGCGGCACCCTCGACGAAGCGGTCGGCACTCCACAGGAGCAGCACGATCCCCAGGATGATGGCCAGAATCGGTAACAGCACAGCGTCTCCTCAAAGGTTGCGAGTGGCATGACAGCGTCCCGTCAGATGCCGATGTCTTCGTCGTAATCATGGTCGGCGTGGCGAATAAGTTGGCTATCCTCATCGCAGTCGGGGTCATGCACGAAGGTGCGCGTGACATCGACCTCCCCCAGGCTCTGGATAGTGCGACGCCCGAGCAGCACGGGATAGTTCATGTCATCGCGATCCTCCAGGCTGAACTGCTCCTCATGGAGGGTCTGGCCCATGCAGATCGTCATCAGTACCACGGGGCGACGATCCTCCCCACCGGCGCCACTGACCAACAGGTTACGAAATACCTCACGTTCGAAGGTGCGTGATACTACCTCATCCGTGTCCTCATCCTCGACTTCGACGGTGAAGCGCACCCACTCCTCGCCGTCACGTTCGAATGTCTCGATCTCTTCGGCTTGCATCGAGGAAGTGAGCGCACCGGTGTCCAGTTTTACCTTGACCTCGACCCCCCAGGGTTCGACGGTGGCGGTCTCCACCCAGCCATAGGTCGCCGCGTCTGCGCCCATGGCGGCGCTGGCCAGCCCTCCGGCGACAACCAAGATCGTTGCATAACATGCTGATTTTAGATATTTCATATCTAGGCTACTCCTTGCTATAGAACGATAGTTTCCGACCGCCTGCACTTCACCGGTCGACTGCAGGGCCAGGGACTGATCGACGCCTACCACACCATGGATGTCTTTGCCTTTGCTTCCCACAGCGAGATCCAGTGGATGGTGGTGGCCGAAGCCATGGCCGCCGGCCTGCCGGTCGTCGCGGTGTCGGCCCCCGGCATCCGCGAGGTGGTGATTGATGGCGACAACGGTCGTCTGCTTGACAGGCATCGCAGTGACGATGTCGAGGAGATGGTCGATGCCCTGGTGAGCCTGCAGGAACCCCAGCGCCGTCTTCCTCTTTGCGAGTCTGCACTGGTGACGGCCGCGACCTATGATGAAGCCCGTTGTGCCGAGCGATGCCTTGCCGTGTATCGGCAGGTCATTGCTCAAGGTGGCCCCTTAACCCACGCCGACGATGGCGGATGGGACCGGATACGCAGCCGACTGGGCGCCGAGTGGCACATGCTGTGCTACCGGGGCCGTCTGCTCAAACGCCTCGTGCGGTCGGAACTGAGTGAGCATGGCCCCGCCTGGTTGCCGGAAAACAGCGAAGGTGCCCCCAACACCTATCGGAACGGTCGACAGTGACGTCGATACTGGGTCGGGTCGCTGATTGTGTGGAACAGGATCCCCTTTCATCAAACTCCAGAAAACGCCTTACCGCCGAAGTCAGGAAACATTAAGCAGGCTATAGGGTGCCTCGCAGGCGTGCCGCTCGTCGCGTTCGTCGATGCTGCCGAGGGCATAATTGCGGTCGTTGTCGTAGGCGACGAAGAGTCGGTCGTGATCCAGCACCGCCAGTCCTTCCGCCTTGTGCTCGAACTCCAGCGGCAGGCCCGCCGGCGTGGTCACAAGCGTCGGGCGACGCCCGGCACGGAAGTCCTCCAGGCCGACCTCCCACAGGTAGCCACCAATATGCTCCTCGCCATTCGCCTCGACCTCGTAGCTGTTCAGCAGGTAGAGGCGTGCGTGGTAGGGGTCGTACTCCAGGCTTGAGAGGCCACAGTCATAGCGAACCGCGGGGTCATCACCAGGCTCGAAGGCATAGAGTTCGCGCAGCTGGTCGATGAACACCAGGTTGCCGCCCTCGCTGATCTCGTAGTGGGCCCCCACGACCCGGCTCTCATAGGCGAAGTCATCGTGGGCACGCCCCTGCTCACGCACCCCGAACAGCAGCAGGCCGTCGCCCCG
>NZ_JARANY010000144.1 GCF_029889885.1 Chromohalobacter sp. 296-RDG | reverse complement strand
CCATAGGGCCATGTGTGGGTATTCCCCTGTTTCGCCCCTTGCTAAGTTAGGTACGGGCCTTGAGGCCCCATGCTTTATTTAACAGGGAGGGTAGATAAATAATAATTAAACAAGGGTCGAAAATACTGACTTAGTTCTCAACACTTCAGGCAGCATGTGATGATGAGAGTAAAAAGCGGTCGATTTTTTACTCTTACATTAAACCAGTAAACTGCACCGATGCACACTAAAAGACTTCTTCATTCCTCTCTTCGATGCTGGCCTGAATCCAGCCATCTATCTCGGTTTCAACCCATGCCACAGCTCGAGCACCAAGTTTTATTGGCCTTGGAAATTTTCCCTCGCTGATATATTTGTAGATCGTAGACCTAGCAAGCCCAGTACGGTCCATGACGTCTTTGATACGGATTAGCTTCATACTCATGCTGAACTCCTGTCAGTTCCTCATGAGATGTAGCCATCTAGTATTTTTTACGTCATACTCCGCCTTCTTTTACCAAAAGCTTCAGTTCTTCTGGCAATGAAAGGTCAACCCACTCGCCAGCCAAAAGCTGTGTATGTAAACGAAAAACTCCATCAGAAGGAAGAAAGCGAGATTTTATTTGCCACCTTTCTTCCCCCTCATTACTAAAGCAGCATATCGAGAAAACTGCATCAGCAAGGCGAAAATCAGAATCTTTCTGATGCTCTGCAACCCGCAAGTCATGCTGCAATTGGACCGCCAAGTGATGAGACAAATCATAAACACATCTGCATAAAGAGCTATTTGAGTGAGGTTCAACATTTTCACCCTCCACGCCTAGAACATAATAAAGGTCATAACTTATTGCCTCCATCACCGAATCGATAGGAGAACTGGGTTTTCTTCGAGAACCCTCAATATCTCGCCAGTAGTTAGAAAGCAGCATCATGGCATAGCTATATATATGCGCCTTAAGGATCGGCCCCATACCTAATTTATCAGCTCTTAGCAGATCAGCCTTTGCTGGTAACACCGCTTTTCCTGAGGGAAGAAGAGACATAGCATTCATTCTAAGCTCTTGGTACGCGCTGCTATAGCGTGCTTCAAGTGATACAAGTCTTTTTAATTCCTCTAGGCTTTCTGCGCCCCCTTTCGGTGCACATGCTTTCTTGATGTTTTTATGCATTGTGTCAAAGTTTTCCGCTAAATAACTCACAACGAAGGCGGCCTCATATATCCCCGAAATAAAATTGGAATCTCCTGGACGTCTTGCGGGGAGATACGTGACTGTTAGGCCGAGGGAGGCGTCACCAAGCAAGAGTGAGTGCGTGAGGTCAATAAAGTACACGGAACGCATGCGAACACCCTCTTTGCTAAGCAGCATGCCCGGTTGATGCCTAGCAATGACCCCGAGCTTCTTGAGCTTGGATAGCTGACTTTTCAGCCTTTCCCGTGTCATCCCGGTGACTGCTTGAAGATGTCCATAACTCAGGCCTCTGACAATCCCTGGTGTCTCTGCATGAGCCAAAAGAACGGCTAGAAGCCAATAGGTAGCAGGAGCCAATTTTTTAGCTCGATCCGCCCCTGTCATTAGGTTGCTGGCTTTTTCCTGAGTCGATGCTCTGCAGACCATGGCATGAGAACAAAGAGCCTCTATCACGGGCTGATGAGGAGTATCAGGTGGCGGCGTTTCATCTAAACGGTTACGGAAACCCAGTGCAATGCGGTGGCTCGACAAAGGGCGTCCTCTACCATGGCGAACGGACTCATATATTAGGTAGCCATGTCTTTTTAACCACTCAAGAGCCGGCTTGGCCTGCCGTGTCGTTATACCCAAGAGGCAATAAAGGTCTTGGAGCGGGCACGTCAGCGCCTGATCAAGTCCTGTAACCCTTGACCACTGAAGAAGAAGCCAGCGCGCTTCGGGGCCTAAATCAGGGTCTGTATGGCAGAGCAAACGCGTATCCATGAGCGCAGTGTATCATAGCTCTGGCATTTTACATCCGAAATAAACCCTAGCCACCTACCAACCAATCACTAGTATGCGTACTAGTGATTGATAAGCGTACCCCCTTATGGTATCCATATAGATGGCATTCAGCGTCCCTATAAAGGTCACAAATGGAAGATTCAAACTTAAGCCAAAACTCCCTATTTTCCTGGATAGACACAGAATCTCCAGAACAGAGCTATTGGATAACCAGCTATATCTCCAAGAAAAACCTGTCTGCGGCATTATTTGGAGACTCCTTCCACGCCAACCCATTTAACATAATTAACCTCCTATACAATAATCAGCATGATGCTAGATACCGAGAATTAACAAAAGAGATGCGGAATGCCTGGAACCAAAAAAAATACCGCGAACGAAACGGAAAACAAGTAAGCTTTCAGCTCCCTAACAATGTTGCAAAAAGCTTGGAAAAAATCGCCAAAAGAAACAATCAGTCAAAAACACAGGTACTT
>NZ_JARANY010000143.1 GCF_029889885.1 Chromohalobacter sp. 296-RDG | reverse complement strand
CGCTCGGTAAACGTTCGCAGCGGCGTATCGAGAAGATCCCCAACGAAGCCCTCCCCGACCGTCAGCGAGAGATGACCGGTTTCCAGCCTCTGGTAGGCATCCAGCGCCTCGCTGAAATGATCGTCGAGTGCCGCGCGTTTGCGGCAGTAATCCAGCAGCATTTGACCGACTGGCGTCGGCACTACGCCTTGACGCGAACGCTCCAGCAGCGGTGCGCCAAGCGCCTCCTCGATCAATGAAAGCTGGCGACTGACCGCCGACGGCGCAATGTCCAGCCGCGCAGCCGCCTGACGTACCGACCCCGCCTCGATCGTTACCTGGAAGTACACTAACCGCTGGTGGGGAATATCCATTGCTCATAGCCCGATCGGTTGCCTGCGGAACGCTAACCACAGTATCTCAGTGTCAGACATCGCCGTCATCGACACGTCGATGCCCGAAACGCAGGCTCCAGAAACAACAACGGCCCCGAAAGGAGCCGTCTTGTCGCGTGCAAATTGCAGGGAACAGAACGCTCGAGGACGCAGCAAGGGCGCGTAGCGGCGAGCGCCTACAACTTCCCCGCCCACGCCTGGGCCGCGTTGACCAATTGCCGATGCACGTGCGTGAATGCTTCCTCGCTCTTGCCATAGGGGTCGGAGATCTCCGGGTTGGCCAGCCAGCGCCCGAACAGCATGGTCTTGCCAAACGCCGAGGGTAGCAACTCTCCCACCGCGCGGCGTTGGCGTTCCGTCATTACCAGGACCAGGTCCACTTCGCGCAGCATCGTTTCATCAATCTGGCGTGCCGAATGTGCCGCAAGCGCCTTGGCTAGTTCGGGTTTTTCTGCCTCCGCCAACGCGCGGGAATGCGTCTCGACGCCCTCTCCCGCACGTGCGCCAAGGCCCGCCGTGGTAATCATCCGCTCGGGATACTGCTGCTGTAATAGCGCCGCCGCCACCGGGCTACGACAGATATTGCCCGTACACACCACCAGAATACGCTTGAACATCAACGCCGAGCCCCATTTCGCATTGCACAACGCCCTATCATGATGCCAAGGCTCACCAACAGGAAGATGAAAAGTCTCGCCACCCCAGCATGGGCGCGCTCATGCCTCGGCCACCAACAACAACGGCCCCGAAAGGAGCCGTCTAAAACACAGTTCATGATCAATTCGCTGCAGGTCAGTGCTTATTCTCGGAGCGCAGTCGACTCACTTCCTCAACGGCCAAACCCGTAATCTCCGCAATCAACTGGTCTTCCATCTCGGTGCGAGCGATCAGATTACGCGCGGCATTACGCTTTTCTTCCAAAGCGCGCTTCTCAGCTTCCTGAAGTCCTTCCTGAAGTCCTTCCTGGCGACCTTCTTGCCGCTCTTTCTGGGCCCAGGTCTGTAAGTTTTCTGCCAACATGTCTTTATCCTCCACCAAACTGTTGAGCCGATCCAGATTGACCTCCGCCCCGAGTCGTTGAAGGTGGCGCTTCAACCAGCGGGTGATGATCGCGTCGGTACGGTCCTTGTTCGGATCGGCCTGGATGATCGCCACGATCCGGTCCACGGCTTGCTGAAGGCTCCGGCGATCCTTGGATGCCTTCTCGACACTGAACACCCCACTCAGCGGCGTCTGTACCAAACCCAACTCTTCGTCAGTATAGCGCCCTTCATCGACCAGGTAATAGCGCAAGTGTGGTTGGTAGACCTGCAGAAAGCTCGGCGGTTCCGGGGCGATCATGCGATAGACATCCAACGGCGCCGCCCAGCGGTCCACGCCATTGTAGAGCACCACCGGAAACACCGGCGGCAGGCCTTGGCGAGGCGTGGTGACCTTCTGCTTGAGTAGCTCGCTGTAGAAGCAGGCGACATAGTGCATCAGCCGGATCGGCATGGTGCGATCCACCGAAGACTGAAACTCCAAGAGAATGTACAAATACACTTCTTGCGTCGCCCCGTTCCAGGTCACCTCGACCGACCACACCACATCTTCGATCTTCTCTTCGAACATCGGCGTGATGTAATGACCGTTGTGCTGCCTGAGCGTCGTGAAGTTCATCAGTGCAGCAATCTCGGCAGGTGCAAAGCCTTCGATCAGCTGCTGCGCGAACTCCGGGTGACTGAACAGCTCCTTGTAGCCAGTATCGTGATGTTGACTCGCCATACGCGCTCCTGTCTCGATCCAGGAAGACTACCGCGTTGCGGGCACCTGCGACAGGGACTATCGCGAATAAATTTACTCCCGCTAATATACTCTCACAACCTGGGTGGGCGCCATGCCCCGGCTGCGTTGACCAATTGCCGGTGTACGTGGCTATTTGCACAACGCCCTATCGAGAGGCCAAGACCCTGCGACGGGATTTATGCAGCGTTTCTCTAGACACAGGCGCTGGCCGGGCCGGCGCAAAACTGGCAGGCGTCATAAAAACCGAATAAGCCGCCATGCTACCATCCGGCTTCACACC
>NZ_JARANY010000142.1 GCF_029889885.1 Chromohalobacter sp. 296-RDG | reverse complement strand
TTTCTGAGCTGCCTGGGCGGCAGCGCACTAGAGCTTATCATAGCTAAATGCCTGATTGTTAAAGAGCATTCGTGCAAAGAAAGCGCCACACCCTTTTGCAAGGGGTGGCGCTAGGTCATTGATTTATAAGGCACTTAAAAGAAGCGCCAAAAAAGGGTCAAAACCACGGCACGGTCGCTTCACGGCTCAACCCATAGTGATTGAAGTGTCCAGCCTCAGGCTCGTCCAGGGGGGCGCCGTGTTCGATAAACAGTGCAAAGCGTTGACCACTAGAACGACTGTTTACTTGCACGAACGGCAGTGAAATCTTGCGTTCTGCGGGGGCCGATAGGCACTGGCGCGCTTCTTCTTCGCTGATGTCGTGGCGACGTGCGTAACGCTTGACCCGGCTTGGGCCGCCCGTATTGAACTGCCGCCGTGTAACACGACAATGGCGCGTCGCCGCCGGCACCGGTGCAATATCGGCAAGCTCGACGTGGTCACGCATGCCTGCCAACCATGAAAGCGCCAACAGTTGCTCGAGCCGCTCTTTTCGCGCATGTAGCCGCAACCGATCACCCGGCGTGCGTGCCCGCACGCCGGTTTTGTGATCGGGCAGGCTCACGCCGATATCATCGGCCTGCAGATCATAAAGCGCCCGATGGAGCTTGCTGTAGAGTGCGTTCATCAGCATCGACGCCGGAAACTCCGGGTCCGGCCGTAGCCGAATATCGAGATAATGGTCCATGGCTTACCCCGCTTCGCCGAAGACACCACCGCGAATCAAGGTCGCCATGACGAAGTGCTGTTGTTCCGTATTCGGCACTTGATCCTTGATCATCCAGTTATCCAGCAGCGAATAAAAATCCACTTTCTGCTTGGGCTGGCGATAGGCGGTGCCCTGAGTGGTCACGGAGCCATAGGGCTCAACGGCGATGGGGCCAAGACCGCTGCCATTTTCCGGCGCCGGATACCAGGTATCGATGGTGCGAATGGCATTGCCCAGCTTCTGGGAGTGAATCGCTGCCACATCGCCAACACTATAGAGTGTCTTGCTTTTATCGCCCCGCCCGCGCTCCAGAATCAGCTCTTGTGAGGGGAAGACTTCCTGACCGTTACCGACATGCGCAAAGGCAATCACTTCCAGAATCAAATGACGCTCACCCGCGAGAGCGTCTGCAATATCCTGCGCCAACTCCGAGGTTTGCGTATCACTGTCAAAACCGCGAAGTGACAAACTCAGTGCATCGAATGTCCATTCTTTGGCGACGTGACCCTTTTCCATGCGCCGAATGCGTACCTCGACTTGTTCGGCGCCGACACGGTTACGCCACAAAAAACGCCCATTCGCCAAATTGTGAGCATAACGCCGCGCCAGTTCACCAAACCCTTGCGCCTTCACATAGTCCGCAACGGCCTGTTGCAACTTGACTTGATAGTCGGCGTTATTGCATGCCGATGGCGTACCCGCGCCGCCCAGTACACGTAGTGTGAAACGCGCCATCAACGTATCGGTGTCATGGGGCAAGGTGGCGACATCGACGGTCTGAAGGTTCGGGTTTTCGATGGCGGCATCGAGCTTCGCCGGATCTTGTTCCTTTGCCTTGAGACGGTTGGAGATCGTACCGCGTACCGACTTTTCACGAACCGTGACCGATTGCCAATCCTCCAGCGCATCGCGCCGCGACCATTGCCCGGCATAGAGCAATGCATCGGAGGGATCGAGCTTACGCTCGAAAGCGAGAACGGAAGCAGTTTTCAAAGCATCGTCTTTCTTAGCCATTGTTGGGCTCCTTGTCATTCGGCGCGATGTGCGCGCTGGGCATAGTCGTTGTTAAGGCGATAAAGGCCGTCGTCGAGGTCATTATCGACGTACCAGAGCAAGTCTTCGGGGCACGTCAAACGGTGAGGGCTAATCCACTGCCCGATGGAGTAGATACTCTCCACGAAGCGAAACGGAATCTGCGTATCTCGCGCATTCGCTACGCTACCCGGCTCGAATTCTTCGGAAATGGCGCCATAACCTATCGGAATCGGCACCAGCCAACCGGGATAAGGGCGCCGTACTTCCCAGCTCACCTGTTCACTCTCGGGGTCGACATGGCACTCATGGTTGAGGCGCGATAGATCGAGCCAGGCATCCAACGCCGTCGCGTTTTCGTCTTGGGCTTGAAGAGTCCCGGTGTGCTCGGCAAGACGATCATCGCGTAACACCAAGGCAAAACCTGGCAACCAACGGCGTTTCAGACGCTTGAACTGTTGTTCGCGCTTACCCGAATCGTCATCCAGTGCGATCCACATCGGGCGTTGCCGGTCAGGGGCAACATTAGGGTTGGGCATTACGCTACCACCCGCTATGCGCATACCGGCCACGATATCCCCCGCTTGTTGTGCAATCTGCTGACGCTGCTCGTCCGTCGCCTTGGCAGTGATCGCAAATATCAGGGTGATGTCCAGATGGACACGCCCTTC
>NZ_JARANY010000141.1 GCF_029889885.1 Chromohalobacter sp. 296-RDG | reverse complement strand
CCGACGAAGGCGGCGAAACCTGGACACTGCATCGCGTGGAAGATGGCGCCAAACGTGGCGAAACGCTCTACGTAGAAGTCGAAGAAAGCCTGATGGCGCGGATAGACCTGGAGCATGAACGGGGCGAGCGCATTCAGCCCTGGGGCGCCGATGACTACCTGACCGCGCTTGCCGACCTTGCCGAAGACCTGGATATCTCGCTCGACAGAGCCGCACGCACGTTCGGCACCGTCAATGCGCCCGAGAGCACACATGGCTGGCGTTATCACCCCGTGTTGGGGTTTGTGAAAAAGTGAGGGCTGGCCTGAGGCCAGCCTGCGCTGCCTGTGCGGCAGCAAACAATTGATAGCGTTAGGTGATATTTCTGAGCTGCTTTTCGGCAGGCATAAGATCATAGCACAGGGCGACAAAGGAAAGACTAACGAATTTATAGATAGTGTAAGATGATAGGTTGACTTTTACCTTTTGACTGCTAGGCTTGAAGTCACTGGGCGGTGGCGGCCGCCCAGTGGCGAGACAAAAATGGTCTGATAGCTGTGCTGTAGCAGTAAGGAGGTGAGAGGGTGATTGGCTATTGCTCCGTTAGGAGGGTATAGATTTCTACCCAAACAGCTCCGAGGTTTTTGCCTCGGAGTTTATTGTCCCATTAGCGCTTGTTTTTACCAAGCCTCATCTCGTAAGGACATGTTATGCCGACTATGTCTGGTGGCTGGCAGGAGCTCCGTGAGTTAATTGACGCGTTCTTGAAAGAGCGCTTCGATACCAAAGCGGAAAAACTGGCTACCGATGATCCCAAGTACCAAGCGCTGGTTGAACAGTTTCAGCGTGAAAACTGGCTCCAAGACGCTGCGCGGCGTGTCAGCCAGTTGCAAGTCGTAACCCACTCGCTCAAACCTATTCATCCAGATGCAAAGGGCTCTAATCTCTATGCGCCCCCAGAGTCTCTGGCTAAGCATCAAGGGGTGGGAAGCCATGTGTTACCGGCGGATTTCGATGGCGATGTCGTAGGTAATGCTGCTGCACTCGATGTATACAAATTCTTGAAACTCGAGTGTGACGGCAAATCGCTACTGGAACGGGTATTAGAAGGGGATACTGAGCTTGAGCATGCCTTGAGTGACATTCCCGAGCAATCACAAGCGTGGATGAACGCCTTTGCTGGTATTACCGAGCCTCGCGGTGAGCACGCCTCCCATACCCTTGCCAAGCAAGTGTACTGGATGACGGGGGAAGATGCCGCCGATGATGATGACTTTCATCTACTGGCGCCGCTCTATGCGACCTCGCTGGCACATCAAGTCTTTCAGACGCTCAGTCATGATCGGTTTAGCGACGAGGCCAAAGCAACGCGGAGAGCTAAGCGCGAAGGGGATTTCGCCGAGCAAAATGTGCATGATTATCCCGATCTTGCTGTGCAGAAAATGGGTGGCACAAAGCCACAGAATATCTCGCAATTGAATAGTGAGCGGGTCGGTAATAACTACCTTTTAGCTTCGCTACCGCCTAGCTGGAACGTTCGCGATATTCGTCCACCGCTGAAAGTCGAGTCAGTACTAGACGACCCCGGAATATTTGGTTGGCGCAAGGAGGTGCGGGGACTGGTCGGTGACCTGAAGCGATTTCTGGACACCAAGCCCAACACGGATATGCATACCCGTGATCTGCGCGATGACTACACCGCCATGATCCTGGATGAACTCGCGCTATTCACGATGCAGATGCACGGACTTCCACCGGGCTGGAGCGCCGACGAAAACTGTCGCCTGGCGATAGAAGAAGCCTTCTGGCTGGACCCTGGCCGTGCGCGGGACGATCGCGAATTTCGCGACGCCCGCAATAGCACCAACTGGCCTGACGAGATTCGACGGCGATTCGCCAATTGGCTCAATGCGGCACTTGGCGGCAAGTTACCCTTGGGAGATGTGGAATTTCGCCATTGGCACAAGGAACTTGCCCGGGATGCCACTCAGCAACGCCTGCTTGATAGTGACCGCCGCTGGATGGAGACCTTGATGGACGATCTGGAAAGTCTCGACGATTGGCAGGAGGAGGAAGCCAATGAGTAGCGTTAATAACCTTCTGGTACTGCCGCGTCTCCGCATCCAAAACGCTAACGCGATTTCCAGCCCGATGACGTGGGGGTTTCCGGCCATGAGTGCGTTCGTGGGCATGATGCATGCGCTGGAACGCAAGCTGGCGGCGGCGGATATCAACGTATCGTTGGAACGTGTTGGGGTGATCTGTCACGACGTCGAGGCACAAGCGACCGAAGGCGGTTATACCCGCGCGTTTCACCTCACTCGCAACCCTGTCGATAAAACCGGTGGTACAGCTTCCATTGTCGAAGAAGGGCGTGTCCATCTGGACATCACCCTGATATTTGCGATCACTGCCAAGGCGACGGACGAGCAGCGTCAGCAGATTGCACAACAAGCGGGGGATATCGTGGCCGGTATG
>NZ_JARANY010000140.1 GCF_029889885.1 Chromohalobacter sp. 296-RDG | reverse complement strand
CACGCCGAAGGCGATGATGACGGCCCAGATCAACGAGAGATCGAACATTTCCATGGCTTAGCTCCTGTTCGGGGCGCGGTCGTCGCGCGCATCATCGAAGGGCACGTGGGCGGCGGACATGGGTCTCGCCGGGCGGTCGTGGCTATCCAGATCCTCCGTGTCGTCGTGCTCATCGAGGCCTTGGTCGATCACCTTGCACAGGTAATAGACACCGGCGATGAAGATCACGGCGTAGACGGCGATATACCCCAGCAGCGTGAATAGCACCATTCCACCACTCAGCGAAGGGGTAATGGCATCGGCATAGTCGAGCACACCGTAGATCAGCCACGGCGAACGCCCGGTTTCGGTCACGAACCAGCCCGCGACCACCGCCACGAACGGCGCCAGGCTCATGCCCTGCAACCCACGCAAGAACCAGCGACTGCGGTAGACACGCCCACCCTTGCGCAGCACCAGCCCGGCAACGGCGAAGGCGATCATCAAGAGCCCTAATGCCACCATCACGCGGAAGCTATAGAAGGTGATCCACACCGGCGGCTGTTGCGCGCGATCGATTTGATCGAGCCCCGGTACCACCCCGTCTGGATCGTGACGCAGGATGAGACTGGCGCCATTGGGAATGCCGATCTCGAAGCGGTTAGCCTGCAAATCGCGATCCGGCAACGCGAACAGCAACAGCGGTACGTTCGACTGGGTTTCCCAGTTGCCTTCCATCGCGGCGATCTTTTCCGGCTGATGCTCCAGGGTGTTGAGACCGTGCTCGTCGCCGACGAAGGCTTGAAGCGGGGCCAGAAACAGCAAGAGCCATAGCGTCATCGATAGCGCACGCTTGTGGGCATCGACCTCGCGACCACGCAGCAAGAACCAGGCGCTGACCCCGGTCACTACGAAGCCACCGGTCAAGAACGCCGCCAGGGCCATGTGCGTGAAGCGATACGGGAAGGACGCGTTGAAGATCGCATCGAACCAAGAGGTCACATGGATCACACCCTCGCGGATCTCATAGCCATCGGGCGTCTGCATCCAACTGTTGGTGGCAAGAATCCAGAACGCCGAGATGAAAGTCCCCACGGCGACCATCAGCGCGGCAAAGAAGTGCACCGCTGGCGAGACACGATGCCGACCGAACAGCAACACGCCCAGGAAGCCAGCTTCGAGGAAGAATGCCGTGACTACCTCGTAACTGAGCATTGGACCAATGAAGTTCGCCGCCATCTGCGAAAAGTTGCTCCAATTGGTTCCGAACTGGAACGCCATCACGATGCCGGACACCACCCCCATGCCGAAGACCACGGCGAAGACCTTGGTCCAGAATAGGCCGAGGCGATCCCAGACGCGGTTGCCCGTGGACACGTAAAGGCCCTGGAGCACGGCGATATAGGAGGCAAGCCCGATCGTGAAGACCGGGAAGATGGCATGAAAGGAAACCACGAATGCGAACTGCAATCGCGACAGGAGAATCGGATCTAGCGCCATGGCTGACTCCTTGAAGCCCACGTAGTCGAAATGTCATCGGAAAGAGGTGGTCATAGCCGAAAAAGGCCCGCCGCCTGGATCTTATTGTTTCGTTTCCAATACCCCTACATCGTAGAGGGTTTATATAACCTTAAAAAGCGCTATGACTGGGTTTGGTATGTGTCGCGTTGCCGCAAGGCAAATTGCCGCATGCGCGCCGATGTCGCAGCGATTTCGTTCTGCGTCGTTCGTCTAACGGAGAACGCCATCCCTCTTTGGTAGGATAGCAGCCTCCATAAAAGCATGGTCGGCGCCCGGCACGACCGCTCTCGACAAGGATCACTCATGAACGCTATCTGGATCGCCATCTTCGGCGCCGTGTGTTTCGTGATGGGCTATCGCTTCTATTCGAAGTTCATCGCCGAACGCATTTACCGTCTGGACCCCGATTTCCAAACGCCCGCTCACGCCTATCAAGACGGCGTCGACTATGTCCCCACCAACAAGTGGATCCTGTGGGGACACCACTTCACTTCGGTGGCAGGCGCAGCTCCCATCGTGGGGCCGGCCATCGCCATCTACTGGGGTTGGCTACCCGCCATCTTATGGGTCGTGCTGGGCACTGTGTTCGCCGCCGGCGTGCATGACTTCGGCGCCGTGGTGCTGTCCAACCGCCACAAGGGCCATTCCATCGGAACGCTGGCCAACAAACTGATCGGACAGCGTGCCAAGCTGCTGTTCTTGTTCATCATTCTGATTCTAGTGTTGATGATCAACGCGGTCTTCGCTTGGGTCATCGCCAAGCTGTTCATCACCTTCCCTGCCAGCGTGCTCTCGGTGTTCATCCAGATTCCTTTGGCGGTGTGGATCGGCTATCGCGTCTATCGTTACTCGGGGTCGATGCTCCTGCCCTCGGTCATCGCCCTCGCCGTCATGTATAGCGCAGCGCTTTTGGCCAGCGAGGTACCCATTCTACAGATCGATCTGGTCAGTTGGTTCG
>NZ_JARANY010000014.1 GCF_029889885.1 Chromohalobacter sp. 296-RDG | reverse complement strand
CAGGATGATAGGGAAAGTGAGCTGCTTTTTACGATAATCGGCCACTGCCAGAACTATCGGTACGCCGGCTTGTCGTGCAATGTGGTGAAAACCGGTTTTCCACTTCTTGGCGCTCTTCCGTGTTCCCTCTGGGGTAACCACAATTGCCATATGGTCATCTGTTTTGAACTGCTCAACGGCTTGTTCGACGACACCGCCAGCTTGCGTACGATCTACCGGAATGGCTCCAAGTTTACGCAAAAGCCAACCGAAGGGGCCTTTGAACAGGGTGTGCTTGATCATGAAGCGGGCATCAAGTCCTAGCGCAATGCCACAGGCTAGCCCCAGAACACCGTCCCAGTTCGATGTGTGCGGCCCGGCGACGACCATGGCTTTTGGAGTGTCCGGAAAAGGGTGAATATTCCAGCCAGCCATGCGCAACAATCGTGAAGCTACTCTTTGCATTAGCGAAGGTTTGACATCGACGCTGTTGGGTTGTTTGTTGGCTGTCATCCGTGATTGACCCTTCTGATTCTGAGTTTAAATCATACCGCGCTGCTGATTTTCGGGGTTGAGGCCGTAGAAAGCCGCTGACGAGCTGATGCTGGCATAGCTGCGTTGCCTCTCGGGATCGCCTGGGGTTTACGGCCCTTTCCTAGATTGCGCCAGGCAAGGCGTGCAGCGTTTAGCACACTAAAGCTATCTTGCACAGTGCCGATAGCGGGAGTAAGCTTCGCGTCTCTTGCCGTTTGGGCAAAATGCAACACTCTCCTAGCGTGCTAGTCTGATGCAAGAAGTGCCTTGTCAGGCTTTTGCGGAGGCATTTGTGATGAATACCGTGAACCTCAAATCGTCAATCGGCTTTGCGATCAGCATGTTCGGCGCGTTGTCGTCGGGTGTTGGCGTAGCATCGACTGAGGTTGTCCACTATTCGGTTCATCAGGTGCCGTCAGCCCAGAAGCAAGAAAGCCGCCGCGCTGAGCGGGAGCATATTCTGAGTGAAATTGTGCGCGCCAACCGTCGTGCTCGCCACCTGGCTCAGATATTCCAGAACGAGTGCGTTCGCCTCTCTCAGATGCCCGATGATGCCGTGGTCGACCCAGAGGCTTACCAAGGCCTAGTGGATGCTTTGCGTGCCCAAGAAACTATGCTCAGGCGCACCATCGCCATAGTGGGGCGCGATGAGGCAACAGAAATGGGCATCATGGATCTCCAACGGAATACCGCGAAGGCGCGTTCCGCTGCATCCAGCGCAACCCTTCTGGCCAAGCAGACTACCAACAAGCCCCAGGTAGTTGAGGGCGCCGCCAGTGGTGAAGCGATGAAGGTGCTTGCCGATCGTTTCGAGACCGAGCTGACTAAGCGCTTTTCATAAGGGCGTTATGGCCAACGTCCATTTCCATGCGCAAAGCGAATATCTGTTCGACCAAGTGGACTCTCAGCATCCTGGGCTGAAGCAGGCTCTGGTGGATGATTTCAAAACCTGCGTCGAGTCGTTCTTCGATTACCGGCCTCCCCGCTTTGGCAAGTTCGATCTGTATACTCGGCCTCCATCCTTGCGCGGCTTGAACATTTGGCATATCCATATCTGTATGCCGCCACGAGCAGGATTCCCCGCTCACATTGAGCAGCGTCGCATGGTGTGCAACAGGCAGGAGCCGGAAAGGGATGCCTCTCTGGTCTATGTCCAGGGCCTGATCGAGGAGGATGAATACTGTCTGCTGGCCATGCTTTATCCATATGCGCACGAAAAGGCCGAGAACGAGCAGCGGATGCTCTGGATTGCCGACATGGCGAGAGACTTCCGTGATCGCTATTGATGCTGTTTAGTAGCTAATCTTTCGTTATCGCTCCACCTGCCCGATTGTGCCACGACATCAAGCCCTTACGTTTGCTTGCTGGCGATATGCCACTAAAGTCGAGCCTCCGCTGAGCGAAAAGAGAGTGATTGGGGGTTGAAAGTCTTTATGCGAATCATTTACATTCCCTATCAGAGCGATCAGCGAGGTGATGGAATGTACGTGTGCATATGCCGAGGCGTGACCGATAATGCCATTCGCGAGGCCGTTGAAGACGGCGCGCGTAGTTGGGATGAAGTGCGCGAGCGCACCGAGTGTGCGACTCAGTGCGGTCGTTGTGCCTGTACGGCCAAGGCCATCACGCGTGATGCCATCACCCAGGAAATGATGCCGAGTGCGGATCTGGCCTACGCCGTCTAGGATGGCATCGCTTAACCACGCGCCGCTGCATATCGAACATCATCGCCAAACGCCGCTATCCCATTGGATAGCGGCGTTTTAGTATCTGGCGCTTGGCGCAGGCGGAGTGGCAATCGTTCTCGCCTGTTATTTCCAATCCTTCACAAATGCGGCCTTTTCACGGCAAGATCTTGTCTTAATTCGACTTTTTCGGCGAAATAGTCGATACTCCCTATATTCCATGGCAGGGGTGGCTGGGTTACGATTGGTTGGTCATCATTGCTTTAAAACTAAATGGATCTTCAGGGAGACGTGACGATGAAAGGTGATACCAAGGTCGTTCAGTACCTCAATACCGCATTGGGCAACGAGTTGGTGGCGATCAACCAGTACTTCTTGCATGCCAAGATGTACAAGGATTGGGGGCTGGCCAAGCTCGGCAAGTGGGAATACGACGAATCCATCGAAGAGATGCGTCATGCCGATGAGTTGATCGAGCGCATCCTGTTCCTCGAGGGCATTCCCAACCTGCAGGATCTGGGCAAGCTGCACATCGGCGAGAACACCAAGGAAATGCTCGAGTGCGACCTCGCCATCGAGAAGACGGGCTGGCAGGACCTGGTCGACGCCATCGCCTACTGTGAAGAAGTGCGCGACTACGTCAGCCGTGATCTGTTCCGTCGTATCCTCAATGACGAGGAAGAGCACATCGACACGATCGAGACCGAACTCGGCCTGATCGACAAGGTGGGTATCCAGAATTACCTGCAGCAGCAGATGAACGCCGACGACGAGTGATCGCGTCGCTGCCATGCCGATACCTGATGCCCGCCGATTGGCGGGCATCTTACGTTACGGCGGATGGCGCGAGGTGGGGGCTCAGCCCAGGTCGTTGACCAGTAGCGCTTCGACGTCGGCGGTGCGTTCGGCTAGCGTGGCCGCGTCTGGGGCGAGGACCGTGACATGGCCGATCTTGCGGCCGGGGCGGGGCGCCTTGTGGTAGTCGTGCAGGTGCGCACCGGCGACGCTGAGCACGGCGTTGCGATCGGGCAAGGCGCCGATGATATTGAGCATGGCGCAGGGCACGAGTCGTGTAGCCTCGCCCAGTGGCAAACCAGAGATGGCGCGCAGGTGGTTCTCGAACTGGCTGGTCGTCGCGCCTTCGATGCTCCAGTGCCCGGAGTTGTGCACGCGCGGGGCGATTTCATTGGCCAGTAGTTCGCCGTCGCGGGTGACGAAGAACTCGAAGGCCATGACGCCGACGTAATCCAGCGCCTTGAGCACACGCGTGGCGTAATCGGTGGCTTTGGCCTGCAGTGGGTGATCGGGCTGCGGCTCGGTGCGATGCAGAATGCCCTGGCGATGCTCGTTGCGCGACAGCGGCCAGACCCGCACCTCGCCGTCGCGGCCGCGCACGGCGATGGCCGAGACTTCATGATCGAAGTCGACGAAGCCTTCCATGATCAGCGGCACATCGCCTAGTGCGGCGACGCTACCGGGCACGTCCTCGGCATTGCGCAATACCTTCTGGCCCTTGCCGTCGTAGCCGAGCGTGCGGGTCTTGAGCACCGCCGGCAGGCCGATCTCGGCTACCGCACGGTCCAGGTCGGTCTGGTTCTCGATCAACGCGATGGGCGCGATGGCGATATCCAGTGACTGGAACAGCGATTTCTCGGCGCCACGGTCACGCGCCGTTTCCAGCGCCTTGGCCGGGGGAAAGGCAGGGCGCTGCTCGGCGAGCTGCGTCAGCGCCATCGTCGAGACGTTCTCGAACTCGAAGGTGATGACGTCGCTGGCTTCGATCAGCGCCTGATGCGCCTCATCGTCTTCCCACTCAGCGCAGATATGGACGCCGTGGATGGCGGCGCAGGCTTGGGTCGACGGATCGAGAAAGGTGAAGCGCATGTCCAGCGGTGCGCCCGCTTGTGCCAGCATTCGACCCAGTTGGCCGCCGCCCACGATACCGATATTCATTCATGCCTCCTGCGTGTCGTCGGTGGGACGCGGATCGGGCGCGTCGAGCACCTTTTGTGTCTGTGCGTCGCGATAAGTCTCAAGCGCCTGACGAATATCCGGATACTTGTTGCCCAGCATGGCGGCGGCCAGTAGTGCCGCGTTGATAGCGCCGGCACGGCCGATGGCCAGGGTACCGGTGGGAATGCCGGCAGGCATCTGGACGATAGAGAGCAGCGAGTCGACGCCGCTGAGCATGCTCGACTGCACGGGCACGCCAAGCACCGGCAGGGGCGTCTTGGCGGCGGCCATGCCGGGAAGATGCGCGGCACCGCCGGCCCCGGCGATGATGACTTCCAGCCCGCGCTCGGCGGCACCGGCGGCGTAGTCGAACAGCAAGTCCGGCGTGCGGTGGGCAGAGACGACCTTGACCTCGTGCTCAATGCCCAGTGCCTCGAGCGTGTCGACGGTGTGGCACAGGGTCGCCCAGTCGGACTCCGAGCCCATGATGACACCAACCAGTGCGCTCATGCGTTCTCTCCTTCGGATGTGTGGCAACGTCATGGCGTCGCGAAACGAGAAGCGCGGCATTGTAGCATCGCAGGCCGCGTGGGGCAGCGACGTGCTTATTTCAACGTACGTATCTCGAGGTGCTCATTTTGCTCGGCGTACGCCGCTCAACGGAAGGCGGCCTCGAGCTCGAAGCGCGGCACTGGCTCGCCGGCGACCTCGACGGTCTCGCAGAACATCGTCAAGGGGCGCACCCAGAGGCCGTAGTCACCGTATAGCGCGCGATAGACCACCAGCGATTCCTCGGTTTCGCTGTGCTGCGCGACGCCCAGCACTTCATAGCTGGCGCCCTTGTAGTGACGATAGATGCCGGGAACCGGGCGTGTCTCGTGGCTCATGTGGATGTCTCCGTGACGTGAGGATCGGCCGGTTCGTGCTCGGCCTTGGCGGCGAGGCGCGCGAGCGTGCGCGAGGCGGCCACGAAGCCGAAGGTGCCGGTGACGAAGGTGGCGGCGCCGACGCCGCTGGCGCAGTCGAGGCGCGTGGGCTCGCCATTGCCGGGTTTTTGCTGGCAGACTTCGCCATCGGCGTCGGGATAGACGAGCTGCTCGTCGGAGTAGACGCATTCGACGCTGAAGCGTCGCTTGGGATTGCGCGAGAAGCCGAAATCCCGCCGCAGGCGCGCGCGTACCTTGGCCAGTAGCGGGTCGTGTTCGGTGCGCGTCAGGTCGGCGACGCGGATCCGCGTAGGGTCGGTCTGGCCGCCCGCCGCGCCGGTGACGCTCAGGCCGATTTTGCGGCGCTTGCACCAGGCGATCAACGCGCTCTTGGCGATGACGCTGTCGATGGCGTCGATGACGTGGTCGGCGTCCTCGGGCAGGCGCTCGGCGAGATTGGTCGGCGTTACGAAGGCGGTGTCCGCGTGCACCTTGATGCCCGGCTGAATGGCGCGGCAGCGCTCTGCCATCACCTCGACCTTGGGGCGCCCGATGGTGCCGTCCAGCGCGTGCAACTGGCGGTTGACGTTGGACACGCAGACATCGTCGAGATCGATGAACGTCAGGGTACCGATGCCGGCGCGGGCCAGCGCCTCGGCAGCCCAACTGCCCACGCCGCCCACGCCGATGACGACCACATGAGCGTGGCGGAAAAAGATCGCGGCGCGGGTGCCGTAGAGGCGGCGAATGCCCCCGAAGCGGAAATCGTAATCGTCGTGCATGTGATCTTTCCTCGTTACCGGGCGTTACCGGTCGTGGCCGGCGGGCCATAGCGAAACAGGGCGCGTCTCGTGCCAGCCGACACGCGTCGCCGGGGCGTGGCCCTGCCAGCCGAAGCGCGCGAACAGCGTGCGCATGTCATCGGCCAGGGGCGCGTCGATGTGTAGCGTGCGCTGGTGCTCGGGGTGCCAGAGCGTCATGCCTACGGCCGCCAGCAACAGGCGCGGGCTTTCCAGATGATCGCGGAAGAAGCGATTGTGGGCGCCCTTGCCATGCTTGGCGTCACCGATGATCGGGTAGCCGCGCCGTGAAAGGTGGCGGCGAATCTGATGCCGCCGGCCGGTCCAGGGCTGGGCCTCCATCAAGGAATAGCGCACTTGGGGATAACGGTCGATGCGTACCGGCAATTCGACGCTGTCCAGGCGGTGCACGGCGGTCCAGGCGGCCAGTTCGGGCATTTCCGACTTGGGACGTTTGCCGTCTTCCTCGCGCAGGCCGTAATCGAGCACGTCTTGCTCCGGGCCGACGCCGCGGACCACCGCCAGGTAGCGCTTGTGCACGCGGTGTGTGGTGAATTCCTCGCCCAGCGCCTTGGCCATTTCCGCGTCCAGCGCGAAGAGCAAAAGCCCCGAGGTCGGTCGGTCGAGCCGGTGT
The DNA here is from genome assembly GCF_029889885.1 of Chromohalobacter sp. 296-RDG. Taxonomy (GTDB): domain Bacteria; phylum Pseudomonadota; class Gammaproteobacteria; order Pseudomonadales; family Halomonadaceae; genus Chromohalobacter. The sequence goes on along the minus strand of NZ_JARANY010000014.1, from coordinate 66,728 downwards.
ACCGGATAGACATGGCGCCCGAGCTGATTGCGCAGAGTTTGCAGGGCGAATACCTGCGCATCGGCGGCGATCGCGCTGCGGTGGACGAGCATGCCCGAGGGCTTATGCACGGCAACCATGCGCTCATCCTGATAGAGTACGGGCAATTCCAACGTCATGAAGGGGCCTTCGGCTCGCTCGAAGGGCGCCTATTGTCGACGTTGCCACGTAGGATGTACAGCCGATGACGAAGTCGACGCAACCACATCAGGAGGCAGGCATGAGCGAGCATCAGGCACCGCATCTCGTCGTCCTCACCGGGGCGGGCATCAGCGCTGAGAGCGGCCTCAAGACGTTCCGCGACGGCGATGGCCTGTGGGAAAACCATCGTCTGCAGGATGTCGCCACGCCCGAGGCCTTCGAGCGTGATCCCGAAAGCGTCCTGCGCTTCTACGACGAGCGCCGCGAGCAGACCCGCCAGGCATCGCCCAACGCCGCGCATCACGCGCTGGCCGAACTCGAACGGGCCGGATTTCGCGTCAGCGTCATCACCCAGAATATCGACGATCTGCACGAGCGGGCGGGGTCGCGCGATGTATTGCACCTGCATGGCGAGATCCTCATGGCGCGCTCGAGTGCCGATGCCAGCTTGCGCTACCCGGTGGGGCGGCAGGGCATCCGCATGGGAGAGTTATGCGACAAGGGCAGCCAATTGCGCCCGGACGTGGTGTGGTTCGGCGAGCCGGTGCCGGGTTATGCCCAGGCCTGCGATGTCGTTGCCGAAGCGGATTTCGTGCTGGTGGTGGGCACCTCGTTGGCGGTGATGCCGGCGGCGATGCTGCTCGATCAAGCGCCAATCGAGGCGCCGTGCCTGCTCGTCGACCCTCAGGCCGAGTCGCTCGCGCCCCGCGGCGTACGCGCCATTGCGCAACCGGCAAGCCAAGGCGTGCCGCCGCTGGTCGAACACTGGCGACAAGTGGATAGCCTATGGGTGCCGGACTGGGCCTGAAGTCGATGCACTTCGCCTGTGCCACGTTTTACGGCACACTACGTGCTTCATCTTTCATACATAAAAAGGTGCATAAAGTACCGACGCGACACGCTAGGACACGCACATGCCAATCTTCGAACGTATCAATCGTCTATTTCCCGTCTGGGCCATCTTGCTGGCCGCCATTGCCGCCTTCGTGCCGGAGCTTTTCACTGGCCTGGCCGATTATATCAAGACGCTGCTGGTGATCATCATGTTCGCCATGGGGCTGACGCTCGCCAAGGGTGATTTCGCGCGCGTGGTGAAGTCGCCCAAGCCCATCGCCGTGGGCGTCATACTGCAGTTTCTGGTCATGCCGCTGGCGGCGCTGCTGGTGTCGCGGGTCCTCGGCCTGTCGCCGGAATTGACCATCGGCATGGTGCTGGTGGGCGCCACGGCGGGCGGGACTTCGTCCAATGTGATGACCTGGCTGGCCGGCGGACATGTGGCGCTTTCGGTGTCGATGACCATGGTCTCGACGCTGATCTCGGTGGTCGCCACACCGCTGATCACGCTATTGCTGCTGGGCCAGAGTATCGACGTGCCCGTGCTGGGCATGTTGATCAGCATTGCCCAGTTGGTAGTCGCGCCCATCGTGGTGGGTGTGGTGATCCATCACCTGCTGGGGACGCATATTCAGCGCGTGGAACCGGCCCTGGCCACGCTGGCCATGGCGGCCATCGTCTTGATCATCGCTATCGTGGTCGCACTGAATGCCGGGCGGTTGAGCACGCTGGGGCCGATCGTGGCGCTGGCGGTCATTGCGCATAACGGCATCGGCCTCGCGGCGGGGTACGGCCTGTCGCGAGCGCTGCGCTTCGATACACGCACCGCGCGCACTATCGCCTTCGAGGTCGGCCTGCAGAACTCCGGGCTGGCGGTGACCCTGGCCAATCAGTTCTTCACTGCGAGTTCGGCGCTGCCCGGGGCGCTGTTCTCGGTATGGCACAACGTCTCCGGCTCGCTGCTGGCGGGTTATTGGAAGCGCCGCCACATTTCGAATGCGCCGCCTGCGGCCTCGACGACGCGTGGATAAACGCCCGGCCGGGCATGCTAGAATGCCCGGCCTTTTCGACCCAGCCTGATGCCTCATGCATGAATCCCACGATGCGCCGACCGATTCAGCCACGGTGGCGACCGGTTATGACCCCGAAGCGCCGCGCAAGCCGTTCAATGCGCGCGGTAGCTTCGTCTCGCGTTGCCCGGACTGCCGGCTACCGGCGCTCAACTGCTTGTGTCCGTATCGTGTGGTGGCTGAGAGTCGCGCGCACTTCTGGCTGCTGACGCATCCCATCGAGCACTACAAGCCGACCAATACCGGTCGTTTGATCAGCCATATCCTGCCCGAGACTGAGGTTTTTACTTGGTATCGCACCGAGCCTGACCCGCGGCTCCTGGCGCTGCTCGACGACGACCGCTTCGCGCCGTTCGTCGTCTTTCCCGACGATCAGGCGGACTACACCGAGCGCGTGGTAGGGCCCGACGCGGTCGATGAGGTGCTGGCCACGCCGCGCATACCGGTGTTCATCCTTCTCGATGGTACCTGGCGTCAGGCGCGGCGGATCTTCCGGCGTAGCGAGTACCTGGCCTCGCTGCCGGTGCTACCACTCAAGACGTCGCGACAGACGCGCTACCGGCTGCGCAAGTCGGCCTCCAGCGAGCATCTGTGTACTGCCGAAGTCGCCGCCGAGCTGTTGCGCCTCAGTGGTGACGTTGAGGCCTCAGCGATCCTCGACGACTACTTCGAGGTGTTCAACGAGAACTACGCCTCCAGTCGGCGTGATCGCCAGGTCGAAGCGCCTTCCGGCGCGATGCGGCGTTTGCTCGAGCGGCGTTAGTCATACGTGCAGCAATTCGCTTACCTTTTCGTCGATGCAGTCCAAGTTGCCGCCCGCACACCCTTGATTTATTCCACTGAGGCATGGGTTGCCGCAGGCCCAGTAAGCAGTGTGATAGTGACAGTACCTAGCGCTGTCGCAACGGCGGCAAACAGAAAGATTTCATCGAGTCCAGACGTAGACAATACGATAGAGCCAAGAACCGCCCCAAGACCTATCGCCGCATTAAAGATGGCGACATAAATTGCAGAGGCTGGCAGAGCGTCATCACCAGCTTCCTTGAGAATCCAAGTCTGAAGCCCTACCAAAACAGCGGCGATGGATCCCCCCCAAAAAATCAGCATTATTATTGTACCCCATGTGCCCATTACATCCGGTAGCGACGACAGCAGCCACAAAGCCGCCGAAGCCAGGCAGAGGGCTACCACCAGAACTGACTTGAGCCAGCGGTCGATTAGGCTACCGGTCACTACATTGGCCACCAATCCAGCACCACCAAATGCTAAGAGTAGTGGCGCGATCACTGATGGAGTGATATCGCTTTGCGAAGCAAGATACGGCTCAATGTATGTGAACGCCATGAAATGGGAGGTAACTGCAAGCGCAGTGGCGGCAAAAATGCTTAGGAAACGTGGATTCGACAGCACGCGCCCCATGGCAGCGACACCGACGCCTTCGACTCCTGGTAGTTTAGGCAAGGTGGTGAAGCACACCACAGCGACGACGAAGGACAAGGCCGCGCCAGCAGTAAAGGCGGCACGCCAGCCGTCGAGGGTGCCTATCAGATTGGCTAGCGGTACGCCTAGGACGCTGGCAGCTGAGACACCTCCGAAGATGATCGACGTGGCCAGGCCAACGCGATGGGGAGGCACGATCTGCGCGCCAATGGTACCGATCATTGCCCAAAAGGCACCGTGTGCTAGCGCACCAATCACGCGCGCCCCCATGAGTGCAGGGAATGTCTCGGCTATAGCGGCAACCCCACTGGATAGCGCCAGAATCAACATTAGGCCAACTAGGAGTGAACGCCGCGGTATGCGGGATAGTACGACAGCAGAAAACAGCGCTGTAGCGACAGCGATCCAGGCATAGAGAGTCACGATCAGACCCGCCTGCGAGGCAGGCTCCCCGAGATCACTCCCGATATTCGAGAGCAGCCCGATCGGTGCCAACTCCGTGGTAACAATAGTGAAGCTACCGACGCCAAGGGCTGTTACAGCAACCCAGTCGCGCCAGGTTGTTGTTTGAGCAGACATGTCAACCTCCTTTCTCTCTGGCCGCCGAACTAGACGGAGGTAAAGGCGGATTTCGCCGCTGTGATGGCATTCATCGACGCAGGGATGCCCGCATAAACCGCTACTTGCAGAACGATCTCGACAATTTCCTCGCGAGTTACCCCGGTATTCAATGCGGCTCGCATGTGAAACTCGAGCTGGCTCGGGGCCGTCCCCATTGCAGCCAGCATGGAGACGGTGAGCATCTCCCGGGTCTTCAGTGATATCCCTTCACGAGCCACCACGTCAGTAAACGCGAACCCCAGCAGTATCTCGGTCGCGTCGTCGTGAAACACATCAAGGTTTTCCGCAACGCGTTTAGGTGCACTGGGCTCGAGCCATTCGAGTAGGGCCAAAGCTTGTGTGCGGCGATCAGAGGGCATAGCACTCATACATTCACCCCTTTCATGCCTTCCAAGGTATAGCGCTCGCCTACCACCGGCAGTAATGCCGTGGCCATTTCGAGTTGACGTTGCTCTTCGGTGCTAAGACTGATGTTCGCTGCGGCGACATTCTCTTCGATATAGCGCAGTTGCTTAGTGCCGGGAATCGGCACGATGTCGGATCCCTTGGACAAGAGCCAGGCCAGCGAAAGCTGCGCCGGGCTGCAGCCTTTCTGTGCTGCCACCTCGGCGATCACATCAGCGATTCGGCGGTTGGCGTCAATCGCCCCTTCTGTAAAACGCGGCAGATTGGGGCGGAAGTCACCCTCGCTGAACTCTGCAGTATCCTGAAACCGCCCGGTCAGGAACCCGCGACCAAGTGGTGAATAGGGCACGAAACCGATGCCTAACTCGCGACAGGCGGGTAGCACTTCTCGCTCTACTTCGCGGGTCCATAGAGAATATTCTGTCTGTACCGCAGTAATCGGGTGAACCGTATGAGCCCGACGCAGCGTTGCGGCGCTGACCTCACATAGGCCAATACGGGCGATCTTCCCTGACTGGACAAGTCGTTCGAGCCCACCCATTGTTTCTTCGATTGGCTCTTCGGGATTGATGCGATGGACGTAATAAAGATCAATTTGCTCAATGCCTAGCCGGCGAAGCGAGGCCTCACAAGCTTTGCGTGCATAGTCAGTACTGTTTTCCAGGCTACGCTTATATTCCCCAGGATTGCGTACAATGCCAAACTTGCTCGCAATACGAATCTGAGCCTTGCTGCGGGCCAGAAAACTACCGATAAGTTCTTCGTTGTGATGCGGCCCATACATGTCTGCCGTATCGAAAAAGTCGACACCAAGCTCGACAGCCCGCTCCAGTACGCGCAACGATTCGCTGTCATCTCGAGGCCCATAGAATTCGCTCATTCCCATGCATCCCAAGCCGATGGCTGAAACCGAGAAGTCGTTGCCAAGCGTTCGTTTTTCCATGATGTGTCTCCTTGAGTGCAGGAGTGGTAGCGTGGCACTATCCATAGATGAAAAATACGAACGATACCGGCAAAACGGTTTCCATTACCGGAAAAGAAATGCCTCGAGGCCTAGTGTGGGATGATACCCGCGCATTTCTTGCCGTAGCGCGCTGCGGTACTCTGAGCGCCGCTGCGTCGCAGCTCAAAATAGGGATCGCGACACTCTCACGGCGTATCGAGCGACTCGAAACTGCCTTGAAGCTCCCACTCTTCGTGCGTCAGCAATCGGGATACCAGTTAACTGAGGACGGTGCCGATCTCATAGAGAAGGCGGAAGCCTTGGAAGCGGCTGCGCAAGCCTTTACATCTGAGGCAGACCTTCAAACTCAGATGAGCGGTCAAGTACGACTGGCGACGGCCGAAAATCTGGCTACCGAGTTGATACTGCCGGCGCTCCCGGAGTTTCGTGCGCAATACCCCGAGCTATTGGTTGAAGTTGTGACCGACATCTCGACCACTAACCTGCATCGACGAGATGCCGATCTTGCGTTGCGGATGGTCCGGCCTGAAAGGGGCAATGTCACGCTACGCCGTCTCGGCACCTTGGGCTACGGGCTTTATTGCAGCCTTGACTATGAGTCACGACGCGAGGCTACTCCCGACCTGGGTGACTATGACACGGATATCTTTATCACTTGGGGTGAGATGCAGTCGTACCTGCCGGCCGCTCAATGGGTGGAGCGGATCCTGCGTGGGCGCACACCAGCGCTGACCACCACCTCACTTGCCGCACAGGTGGCGGCAGCTAAGGCGGGGCTCGGGCTTGCGGTGCTACCTCACTTCATCGCTCGCGATGCGGGGTTAGTCTGCGTTGACTCGGACATTGGGGTCGACCAGCCAATCTATCTTGTCATCCAGACGGATCTTGCAAGATCGCGGCGCATCAGAGCACTAGCCGACTTCCTAACGGATCTGGTGGCCCGAAATCGCGAGCGGTTGAGCGGGTAATCGGCACCAACCTCCCCAGTCCTTTCTCCCCTTGATTTGGCAGCATATGACTGTCAGTCATCATGGTTTCCATTTATGGAAAACAAATTAAGAGAATTGGCTAAAGACTGACTTTTTTTAAAGCCGCAATCTGTCCTTGTCGACTCGACGGAAATGAAGAGTTTAAGCATTCACTTCTTGTTGAGTGTCCCTCTTAGCTGAAACGATTCGCCATGGAGAGAACTATGCCTTCCCAAACACTTTTGATTTCCAGGTATCCCGTCAAACCCGATCAGGCGGAAGTACTTGCCACCAAGCTCGGCAGGGGCGAGGCATCTTGTATCTTTGTCTCACTAGATGGAGCCGAAGTGATAGAACTTCGGGCACTCGAAGGCAAGCTCGAACTTAGCGCCTTGACTGCCAAAACCATGCCGGTTGCGCAGAGTGTCGCAGAGAATCTCGTCGGAGACGTGCGACGTGAGCTACTGAGTTTTGTTGAAGCGCCAAAGGATATTGACACGCTTCTACCGGAGACCCCCTACATTCAATTACGACATGTCGAAGTCAAGCCAGAAGCGATGGGCGGATATCGCCAGTGGCGGGAAGAGACGATCTTCGATTTAGTGCGTCGTGCAGACGAGGTTCAAGTCTTCCGAGCATATCACTCAATAGTCAGCGGACAACCCGGCGTGATGTTTATATCAGGGTTTTCAGTAGACCCGGAAAGCTACAACGCGGTGTTTGCCTCGGATCGTTATCGTGAAATCGTCCGGCAGGCTGGCGCTCGATATATCACTGGCGGCTCAGAAGGGCTTTACACGAAGACCTATCGGGCGCTACCTCACCTGGGCGCCTAGCGGAAATGGGAAAGCTTCTAGGAGATTCACATGACCTGCAAAACTTTGATTCTTGTTTCGGATAAGTTTATCGATTTTACTCTTGATGAGAAGGCCATAACTGTGAGCCAGCTCAGCGCTATGCTGGAGGTTCCCGAGCATATTCTTCCCGGAGCACTGAAGCTAATACCGGGTTTAGGACTCTCAGATAATGATATAGAAGAACTAACCACCAAAATCAATACACAGTGCTCCTCACCAAGTCGCTGGGACGTTTCTGCACTCGCATCTCGTCCTCGCCCAGCCAAAACTTGCCTATCCCACAAGAGACTCCCCCGCAGCACGCTAATAGGCCCCCCACATCAGCTGGACGAAAATCGCTTTCGAATGGATCTCTGCATCGATGAGAACTCCGAGCTGATGGGGGATCACCAGACTGGACAGCACGTCCAGGGCATGGTGTTGGTCGAGGCATCGCGCCAAGCTTTCCTGGCGGTGACTGAAGCCTTCTTTCAAGGTGAGAGCGAGGATAGTGTCTACTTCGTCATCAACTCCATGACGACTGAGTTCATGGGATTCGTTTTCCCAGTCCACTCCACTCGCATATTGATTACCGGGTAGTTTCGAAAGACATTAACGACCGGCGCAAAAAATTCTCGGTGGAAATCGATATCATTCAAGGAGGAGAGATACGTACGCGATCTTCTATCTCTTTCACGGTCTATCCCAATCGAATCATCTCGAAGCGAGAGGCTGCTCTGGCCAGGGACGCGGTCAAGGTATTCCTTAGCGAGTTTCAACAGCCGTCCTCGAACTTTGTCGCGGATTGAGATCAGTGAATGAAACAGGTCGGGACACTGTGTCCCGATCCATTCGTGAGAGGGCCAGAATGAAAAAAAAGACTTACGAGCTCGACCTGACGACGCAAGGTCCCCTGTATCCACCCAGTGAGGTAATGGACGGAGACGGAAACTTCATCGTCATCGGGGCTATCAACTATCCCACAGCTGCAGGCGGGTGCGAGACCCAATGGGGCCGTGCGATCGTCTCACCAAACAGTAAGGTACCGCCTTTCGGTGGCATGGCAACTTACGAGATCGTCGAAAGCTTCGATGACCCTATACCCGCCCACATCGCTGGTAAGGTGCTACACACACTCCCTCTGCCTCTACCGTGTACCAACTACCCGATGCTCTTCGCACCAGAGCAATACCCCCAGGCAAACTCGGAGAAACGGCCGAGCTATGCTTTTCATAAGACGCCGATTCCCGACTTGAAACCAGAACATGGCCGTCAATTGCAGGACCCTGTGACCCTAGCAGATTGGACACGTGCCCGAGGTGAGCTCGCAGTGGAGCTGGTAGGGAACCGGCGCGTTGCTCGCTTTTCCTTCCTGTTTGAAGGGCTACTACCATGCTCACTCTATACCATTATGAGTCTGCGTCAGCATGACCTGAACCCCTCTGGGCCAACACGCCCCGGCCCACTGGGCGTGCCCAATGTCTTCGTGACCAACTATCAGGGAACTGGGCAGTACGACGTCGTTCTGCCGAACCCATTCCCATCACCAGATACCGCGGGCGCGAATCGTATCGTCAATGTGGTAGTGCTTTGGATGAGCGATCAGATGAGTCATGGGGGAGCGATTGGTCGCTATGGACTGGGCGGGGATATCCATGCCCAGCTTAAATTTCGCAAGCCAATGTTCGACGACTTTATCACTCAGGCCTGACTTAGGGAGGAAATACTATGCCCATTATTCATATCTCTACTTTCAAGATGACAGATCAGAAAAAAGCCAAAGTGCTTCTGGAAGAGGTCACCGCCGCGATGCATCGAGTCACTGGTGTTCCGCTCGACAAGATTAGTGCTTACCTGACCGAAGTCGAGCCATTCCGATGGACTGATGCAGGAGTATTGGGCTCCGATCCAAAATTCCAGATTCGAAGTCGCCGGAAGTCTTATGATGAGGGGAAAGAATAATGAAAAACGAGATCCGATTTGCTTTTTTCGACGTTGACGACACTCTGATAAATATAAAAAGCATGTTCGACTTCTACCGCTTTTGGTGTTATGAAATTTGGCATCGCCCTGAGATGCATGATGACTTCGAGGCTACATTCTCCCGCATGTTTTTAGAGGGGTGTGCCAGGGAAAAACTCAACTCCTCTTATTACCGTTACTTCACAGGAGTCGACCCACAATTGCTTGACCGGGCCGGGGCGGACTGGGCTACGGATCGTCTAACGCGTTCTAATGGCTTCTTCGTTGCACCAGTGGTAGAAGAGCTGCAGCGGCTACAAAGCGAAGGGATCACTCCAGTTTTTATTTCGGGTTCTTTCCATGCCCTTCTCGAACCAATAGCGCGCACTTTGGAAGTCTCCCATATTCTTGCAACTAAGCTAGAAGTCGGTGTAGACGGCCGATATACCGGCAACATTATACCTCCTCAGACTATTGGCATGGGCAAAGCCTTAGCAGTTCAGGACTTTCTTCAGCACCATGCCGCATCCCCGCGCTGCTGTTATGCATTCGGTGATGATCTTTCAGACCTGCCTATGCTTAATGTTGTCGGCTACCCGGTAGCAGTGGGGGCCGGCACCATCCTAGCCGAGCGCGCGGCCACTGAGAACTGGCCAGTCATCGCGACCTCATAAGCTCGCATCATTTATGGCTAGACGCTGTAAAATATATAATGAGAGTCATTTAGATAATGATTGATTGAGAGTCCGTGACTCGTCTTCACCAAATGTGAAAACCCGAGATGCTCTTGGGGGCTGAGACGAAGATGGGGAGCGTGGATAGCTTAACCACGCTGCGCCATTGGGTACGCGCGCGTGGTCGGATCTGATCACCGCCACTCATGCGCTGCGCCAGCGCTGCAAGAAGCTTCGGACGCTGCTGCGTCTGGCTTTGGGTAACAAACGCTATTGCCGGGAGAATCGGCGCTTTCGCGACCTGGCGCGTCGTGTGGCCGGCAATCGCGACGATCAGGTGCTCGTCTAGACGTTCGAGCGCTTGCTGAGCCTGCACGAGGCGGAACTTGACCGGCGCCATTATGCGGTGATCCGCCGCGAGCTGGCGACACAGATGGCGCGAGTGATGTGAGTTACACATGATCGGCGACCTTGTCTGCTTTTACGGCGCCGGACGCGCGTGATCTTGAAGTTTCGATTTGCCGTGTTCGATGAAGGTCGGTAGGGTGCGCCCTTCACGCGACTATCGGAACCGAAAACAGATGACTCAACACGACGCGAGCGCCACGCGCTCGGGCACGCGTTTTGGCGACCCGACGGTGATGGGGCTGACGATTGGCTTCATCGTACTGTTTGTGGCGCTTTCGCTGATCGATGCCGACGCCATGACGGCGGTGATCGGCGCCGGGTTCGCCTGGACGGCGAAAACCCTGGGGGCTTATTTCCAGCTGCTTTTGCTGCTGACCTTCCTGATCGCCGTGGGCGTGGCTGCATCGCCTGCGGGACGTGCGCGTATCGGCAATCGAGAACATCCGGACATAGGCACCTTCAAGTGGGTGTCGCTCATCCTGTGCACGCTGTTGGCTGGTGGTGGCGTCTTCTTTGCTGCCGGGGGACCGGTTTATCACTTCGTGGTCACACCGCCGGCGTTTTCCAGCGAGCCGGAGACTGCGGCAGCCATTCCCAATGCGTTGGCGCAGTCCTTCATGCACTGGGGCTTTCTGGCCTGGGCGGTGCTCGGCACTCTGGCGGCCATCGTGCTCTCGCATCATCACTATGATCGTGGCCTGCCGCTGCAACCGCGCACGCTGTTGGCACCGTTGTTGGGTGAGGCGCGCATGCGTGGCGTCTTCGGTGGCGTGGTAGACGCCGTCTGCGTCATCGCCGTGGTGGCTGGCACCGTGGGGCCCATCGGCTTTTTGGCCACGCAGATGAGCTTCGGCTTGCATACGCTGTTCGGCGTGGCCGAGGGCTATAGCACGCAGTTGATGATCCTCATCGTGCTGGGCGGGGTCTATGTGAGTTCGGCGATCACCGGCATTGACCGAGGTATCCAACTGATGAGCCGTTTCAACGTCATGCTGGCGTTGGCGATCGGCGCTGTCATCCTGCTCTTCGGGCCGACGCAGTTCCTGTTCGATAGTTGGTTCCAGGGCTTCGGTACTTATGTGGGGTCGTTCTTCGAGATGGCCACCATGACCTCGCAGACCGCCCCGGATTGGTGGATGAAATGGTGGACGGTGTTCTTTTTCGCCTGGTTCATCGGCTATGCGCCGTTGATGGCGATCTTCGTGGCGCGTATCTCGCGGGGTCGCACCATCCGTCAGATGGTCGTCGCCGTGGCTGTGCTCGCCCCCGTGGCCACGTCGGTGTGGTTCACGCTGCTGGGCGGTTCGGGCATCTTCTACCAGATGAGCGGCGCTATCGATCTGAGCGAAGCACTCCAAAACTTCCAGTTTGATGTCGCTACGTTGACGGTGGCTCAGGCGCTACCGGGTGGCAAGTTGATGGCACTCGCGGTACTGATACTGACCACGATTTTCGTGGCCACCACCGGCGACTCCATGAGCTACGCGATTTCCGTGGTCAATGCCGGCCATGACGATCCCCAGCCGGCGTTGCGCGCGTTCTGGGGCTTGGCCATGGCGTTGATGGCGGCGATTCTGCTGTACATGGGCGCGGGGCAGATCAGCGTCTTGCAGCAGTTCATCGTGATCACCGCGATCCCCGTATCGCTGGTGCTGCTGCCTTCGCTGTGGCTGGGGCCGCGCGCCGCGCAGGCCATGGCCAAGCGTCAGGGAGTCGTCGCATCATAACCGACGTTCGATGCCTTGCATGAAAAAGCGCCCCGGCATATCGCATGTCGGGGCGCTTGTCGTTATCGGCGGGGTGTCATGGCTCGGATGAAATACACGGTGTGCATTGCATATGATTGGTGACCTTGTCTTCTTTTACGGCGCTCGGCGCGCTCGATGTTGAAATTTCGATTTGCCGTGTTTGACGAAGGTCGGTAGGGTGCGTCCCTCACGCGATGACCGGAACCGGAAACAGATGACTCAATATGAAGCGAGCGCCACGCGCTCGGGCACGCGTTTTGGCGACCCGACGGTGATGGGGCTAACTATCGGCTTCATCATTCTGTTTGTGGTGTTGTCGTTGACCGATGCCGACGCCATGACAGCGGTGATCGGCATCGGATTCGCCTGGACGGCGAAGAATCTGGGAGCCTATTTCCAGCTACTATTACTGCTGACCTTCCTGATTGCCGTGTGCGTGGCCGTATCACCTGCGGGTCGCGCGCGCATCGGCAATCGACAACAGCCGGATATGGGCACCTTCAAGTGGGTGTCGATCATTCTGTGCACGCTGCTGGGCGGCGGCGGTGTATTCTTTGCTGCCGGCGAACCTATCTACCATTTCGTGGTGACGCCACCGGCGTTTTCCAGTGAGCCGGGCACGCCGGCAGCGGTGCCCAATGCGCTGGCACAGGCCTTCATGCACTGGGGATTTCAGGCTTGGTCGGTGCTGGGTACTTTGGCGGCTATCGTATTGTCGTATCATCACTACGATCGCGGTTTGCCGCTGCAACCGCGCACGCTGTTGGCGCCGCTACTGGGCGAGGCACGCATGCACGGTGCCTTGGGTGGCGTGGTGGATGCCGTCTGCGTCATCGCCGTGGTGGCCGGTACCGTAGGCCCCATTGGCTTTTTGGCCACGCAGATGAATTTCGGTCTGCATACCCTGTTTGGCGTGACCGAGGGCTATGGCACCCAGTTAATGATCCTCGTCGTACTGGGCGGGCTCTATGTGAGTTCGGCGATCACCGGTATCGACCGAGGCATCCAGTTTCTGAGCCGTTTCAACGTCATGCTGGCGTTGGGTATCGGTGCCGTGATCTTGCTGTTCGGATCGACCCAGTTCTTGTTCGATAGCTGGCTTCAGGGCTTCGGCACCTATCTGGGGTCGTTCTTCGAGATGTCCACCATGACCTCGCAGACTGCGCCGGACTGGTGGATGAAATGGTGGACGGTATTCTTCTTCGCCTGGTTCATCGGCTACGCGCCGCTGATGGCGATCTTCGTGGCGCGTATCTCACGGGGCCGTACCATCCGTCAAATGGTCGTCGCCGTGGCCGTGCTCGCCCCCGTGGCCACGTCGGTTTGGTTCACGCTGCTGGGTGGCTCGGGCATCTTCTACCAGATGAGCGGTGCCATCGATCTGAGCGACGCGCTCCAAAACTTCCAGTTCGATGTTGCCACGCTGGCGGTGGCCCAAGCGCTGCCGGGCGGCAAGCTGATGGCGCTGGCGATTCTGCTGCTGACCACGATCTTCGTGGCCACCACCGGCGATTCCATGAGTTATGCGGTTTCCGTGGTCAATGCCGGTCATGACGATCCCCAGCCGGCGTTGCGCGCGTTCTGGGGCTTGGCCATGGCGTTGATGGCGGCGATTCTGCTGTACATGGGGGCGGGACAGATCAGCGTCTTGCAGCAGTTCATCGTGATCACCGCGTTCCCCGTGTCGCTGGTGCTGCTGCCTACGCTGTGGCTGGGGCCGCGCGCCGCGCATGCCATGGCCAAGCGTCAGAGAATCGTTACGTCGTAATCGACGTTCGATGCCGGGGCGCTTGTCGTTGTGGGCGAGGCCCAGTATGGACCAGGCCTCTTATGGACTCGGCGTCGCGGCTAGTAGATCATTTGCCGGCGGCGAGCCATTCGTCGATGAGATCCTGGTTGTTATCGATCCACGTCTGGGCGCCTTCGACCGGGTCGCCCGCTTTTTCGATATCGGCCATCAAACCGCCCAGGCTGTCGTCATCCATGTGCCATTCGTTGAGCACCTGGGTGAGCCACGGGTCTTCATCGGTAAAGTTCTGGCGCGAGAACCAGTAGATGGTCTCGTTGTCGCCGTAGACGTTCTTGGGGTCCTCGAGATATTTGAGATCGTATTCGGCGAAGGCCCAGTGAGGACTCCAGAGTGTCACGGCAATGGGCTCCTCACGGCTGTAGGCATCGTCGAGCGCCGCCATCATCGCCGGCCCGGAACTGTTGACCTGCTTGAGTGGCAGCGAGTACTCATCGATTGCCTCGTCGGTCAGGCCGGCAATCGATGATCCGGAGTCGATGCCCAGAATGGTGGGGCTGCCTTGGTATGCGAAATCGTCGGCATGTTTGCCGAGCTCGTCGAGCGTATCGATATCGACATAGGTGGGCACTACGACGCCCAGTCCGGTGCCTTCATACCAGGCATCGTTGATCTCGACCCGATCTTTATAGGGCTTGAGGTAGGGCGCATCGGTGGTGGGCAGCCAGATTTCCAGGGAGATATCGAAATCGCCATTGGCGAGGCCGCTGTATAGGGCGTTTTTGCCCACATCCGAGATTTCGATATCGTAATCGTACTTATCTTCGAGGATGATTTTCCACATATTGGCGACTGCGATGTTCTCGGCCCAGTTGTTGGTGCCGATGACCAATTCTTTATCCTCAGCGTTGGCCGTTGTCGCGGCACTGAACAATGCCGCAGCAGCTAGGGGGTATAGAACTTTTTTCATAACGAAAATCCTCTTTTTTGTGTAAGTTAAAAACACATTATTATAGCGATTGAGTGTATCGTCGCTATCTTTAGATGAAGTGTCGGTTCAGGTGTCGGCGGCTGGGGCGCGCTCCAGGCCCTGGAACTCGACGAAGACCCGCATGCGCTCCCACAGCCGATCGCCGTAGACATAGCCGCCGTCGCCGGCGGCATCGGGCGCCTCGATATGGGCATCCACCGCCGGTTCGAAGAAGAACGGGACCGAGTGCCGCGAACGGGTGCCGCCGACGATACGATGCTCCGTGGCCTGAATGCGTCCGCCGGACCAGTCCGCCAGCAGGCGGCCGAAATTGACCACCAGGGCATTCTCACGGGGCGGGACGTCTTCCCAGCCGCCGCTCGGGGTGTGCACTTGCAGGCCGCCGACCTGGTCTTGCCATAGCAGCGTGATGAAACCGTTGTCGCAATGCGGCACGCCGACCAGCCAGCGCCGCGTATCGCCACTGCCGTCGACGGCCGGCATGGCGGCCAGCGTCTCGGCCGGACGCTGGGGATAATGGATCAGGCGCAGTGTCGAATTGCCGTGCTCGAAAGGGCGCGTGAGTGTCTCGCGCGGTATGCCCAGCCCCTCCGCCAACGCTCCGGCGATCACGCCACCTAGCGATTCCATGGCGACATAGTAAGCGGCGAGATCCACCGTCCAACCGGGTAGAGCGGATTCATGCGGTCGTGGCGTGGGCTCGCGCAGTGGGTCGCCGCTCTGGGTATCCGCACGCTCGGGGTGAGCAATGTCCGGGCCGAGATCGATGCCTTCCTTCCAGGTCGGGTCTTCGTTCTGGGGCGGAAAATAGCCGCGATAGACGTTACGGTTGGCCGGTTCGAACTTGTGTCGCGCCAGTGGCTGCTTGTGCGTCGCATCGAGCTCGAAGAAGCGTAGCAAGTGGGCGTGAATGTCATCAGCGAGCCCCAGTTGCGCCGGCGCTATGCCCACGGTCATGAAGCCGGAGTCGCAGGCGGCATCGACGATTGCCTGGCACGTCTCGTCGCGTGCCGGGGCGCCGGCGAGCAGTGGCGTCAGGTCGATATGCGGAATCAGCGTCTGGCTCATGGAAGCCTCTTGTGGCGAATGGACGAAACGGTTGTCAGATGGCGTCGGCTGGCGTGTCACTCGGCCAGCAACCGCGCATCGAGAGGATAGTCGGAAAGCAATTCGACCTGACCGTCGTCGCGAATGTAAAGCTGCTCCTCGAGCTTGACGCCTTCACCACCGTCTTCGTGGCCGATGTAGCTCTCCACGCAAAGTGTCATGCCTGGTTGCATGATGCCGTCGTAGCCCTTGTCGTCGATGTCCTCGCGGTGAACGATGTAGGGATATTCGCCGGTCATGCCGACGCCGTGGGCCAACGCGAAGTAGCGCCGCGCCTTGTAGGGCTCGGGAATCTGCCAGGCCTTCTCGGCGTACTCCTTGAATGACATGCCCGGTGCGATCAGGGCCATGTTATGGCGCACCTGGTCGAAGGCCATGCGATAGAGCTCGCGCTGGGTAGACGTCGCCTTGCCATCGCCGCACAGGAAGGTGCGCGAGAAATCGGCGTAGTAGCCATAGCGGCCGACCACGTCGGTATCCAGCGCGACCAGCTCGCCGGCTTGCATTGCTCTATTGGAGCATTCCTGAAACCAGGGGTTGGTGCGCGGTCCGGAGTTCATCAGCCGCGTTTCGACATAGTCCGCGTCGGTGGCGATGATGTGCTGGTGCAGCTGCGACCAGACTTCGTTTTCTGTGGCACCGGGATGAATCGCGGCTTCCAGCTTGCGTACGCCGTTTTCCACCGCGCGCAGAGAGCTGCGTACCATCTTGATTTCGTTTGGCACCTTGATCGCGCGTGCCCGCTCCAATGGAATCTGGGCATCGCAGATCTGCCAGCCGTGTTCGAGCAGTGCAAAGGCTGCGTGTGAGGTGGCGCTTTCGATGGCGACCTTGTCACCTTTCTGCCCGCCGCACTGGCGTACCAATTCGTCGATCTCATTCGCCCAAGCCTGGGTGGTCTGCTGCAGATTATCTTCACAGAAGTAATAGGAGATCGCCGTCGCCGGGCGCGTCTCGTCGATGCCGGGCAAGCCTTCGGTCAAGTGACTGCAGCCGGAGAATTCGAACATCACCACCGGGCCTTCCGCCGGCACGAAGGCGTAGCGGGCCGGGTTGCGCGCCGAGTAGACCTGCATGTTGCGCGCGCCGGTGGCGTAGCGCACGTGGGTCGGGTCGAACAGCACGGCGGCGACGATATCGCGTTTCTTCAACTCCGTCCGGGTACGTGCCAATCGATCCAGAAGAATCTGCTGGATTTCTGACGGCGTCGGTTCGCACTCGGCGGGATCGTGCGTCGGCGCCAGGATATCGGTGCCTTCCAACAGGGAAGGCAGCGTGGATGACAAGCGGGTCATAGTTGTCGGTCCAGTCATGGAAGTTGAATCAGCGTGATTTATCTAGACAGAAATATCGAAACGCGCTGGAACGAAGGCGTTGCGATAGATCGATCAGTCGAGCAGCCCGTCGGCGCGAACTTCACGGCGTTTTTCTGCCTCGATGTGCGCTTCCGAGACCCGCCCGTAGAGCTGGCGCGTGCGCTCCAGACGGCCTACCACGCCTGGCTGTTGCGAGTAGGCGAAGATCGCCGTGTGACGCTCGCGCTCACCGCTGACGCGCGTTACCCGATGCAGCGAGTAACGGCCCTTGAAGAGTTGCAGGTCGCCGGGACGCAGCAGCAACGTACGCGGCGTAGCGGTGTCCTCGCCGCGAATCACCGCGCCGACGCCGTCGTAGTTCTCGCCCGCTGGCGTGCGGATGTTGGGGCAGTACTGGAACTCGCCACCGCTGTCCGGCATGTCGGTCATCATGGTGACGATGTATTCGTTGGTGTCGTAGTGCCAGGGCTGTTCGGTGCCTGGCGGCAATACGTTCTGCACCAGCCCGGCGAAGGGGTCGGCGTACTCATAGACCTCGTCCTCCTGTAGGCACTCGGCCACCAGACGCTTCATCGCCGGCGAGACGTAAAGCTGTTGAATCACCGTATCCGCTGGAATCATGTCGCGGGTCACGAAACCGCTGGTGCGCTCCATGAAATGCCGCCGAGGGTCGGTCTCGGGGAGGCTCTCGTCGTCGCTGGTAAACCAGGCGTTGACGCGGCGGCTGGCGTAATAGCTCTTGGTCGATAATTCACGCCCTTCCTGGCGGGCCTGCTCCAATGCGTCGGGGCGCAGGAAGCCGCGCAGTACGGCGCAGCCTTCGCGGTCCAGATCCTCGCGAACCCGGGCGATCTCGGCCTGGATACGTGGGTCGTCGGCGTCATGCAGCGGGTAGCGGTCGGTGTCGACTAGTTCGCTCAGGTCGGTGCGCTCGGCATCGGCGAGCCAGCGCTGAGCCGGCTTGGAGTCGATGTCGGGGTCGGTCGCGGCAGCGGTCGTCGGCATGGGAGGCGTCCTCTCGATCAGCAAGGTGTCAGGTGACAGGACGTTGCCGCCGTGAAGGTTTGGGCGGCCCGTCGATGTCCTCTATGCTGGACAGAACCATTCCATCAGTAAAACGAGTCATTTCAATGGTAGCCATCGGAAATCCCGATAGCACAGCGTTGGCCGCGCTGGACAGCGACCTGCTGTTGGCCTTCGTCACCGTGGCCGATAGCGGTGGTTTCACTGCGGCGGCACGTTACCTGCACAAGACGCAGTCGACGATCAGCCTGCGCATCAGCACTCTTGAGTCGCGCCTCGATACGTTGCTGATCGAGCGCAACAGTCGCCAGCTCAAGCTGACCGGCGATGGCGAGACCTTCCTCGTCTACGCGCGGCGCCTGCTGCAGCTGCAGCGCGAGGCGATCGCCGCGCTTGGGCGCTCCCGGCCGGTGACGCTGCGCTTCGGCCTTCCCGAGGACTATGCCGATACCTGGTTGCCGGCATTGCTCGAACGCTTCGGCGCCCGGCATCCCGACGTTCATGTGCATATCCACTGCCGCATGTCGACGGAACTGCTGGAGCAGCTTGAGAAGGGGTCGTTGGATATCGTGCTGGCGGTGCAGCATGAACCGAGTAGCGGCGGGCGTCCCGTGATCACGGAAGAGGTGGTCTGGACGGCGCATCGGCGTTTCGAACTCGATGCCGAGCGACCGATCCCGTTGGCGCTGTTTCCGGAGCAGTGCGCCTATCGGCGCCGGGCGTTGGCCGCACTGGCCGACATCGGTCGTGATTGGCAGCTCGTCTCCACCAGTCAGAGCCCCAGCGGGTTGAAAGTCATCGTCGGGCAGGGCCAGACCTTGACGGTCGGGGAGCGGCGCCTGCTACCCGAGGGATGGAAAGTTATGGGCGCCGCCGAAGGCTTGCCACCATTACCGCCGGCCGTGCTCGAGGTACATCGCTCCCCCAGCCCGATGCACCCGGCCTTCGACGACTTCGTCGCCTTGATCGCCGAGGTACTGGAGGAGGGCGATCAGCAAGCCTAGCGTCTAGCAGCGTAACGTTCGACTAGGCGTTGTGCCTGTTGATGTCGCGAGGCCTGTATCTCGGCCATGTCGGCGACGACATGGTCGTGGATGGTGGCCGGGGCCGTCTCCGGGCGTCCGGCATCAAACGGCGGCGCGGGCGCATATTCGAGAGTCAGTTGAGAGCGCTGAGCGGTCTCGTCATCGAACAGTACTGCGATGACGGTCAGCGCGAAATCGATCCCGGCGGTGACACCGCCGCCCGTGATGATCTCATCATCGCGCACGACACGCGCCGGGTCCGGGGTGGCGCCGAACAATGGCAGCATGTCGCGCCACGCCCAGTGACAGGCGGCTCGTCTTCCGTGGAGCAGGCCCGCCGCTCCCAGAATCAATGAGCCGGTGCAGACCGAGGTCACGAACTGTGCGGTACTGGCCAGATGTCGAATGGCGTTGAGAAAACGGCTGTCCTCGGCTGCATCGAGGCAGCCCAGGCCACCGGGAACGCAGAGAACGTCACAAGCCGCGATGTCTGTCAAATCGTCCAGGTTGGAAAACGTCAATCCCTGGGCGTCGACGGGCTCCCCGCCGATAGAGGCGACCACCACGTCGACCTGCGGCGTACGCGAGAAGAATTGATGAGGACCGGTGAAATCCAGGTGCGTTACACCGGGGTAGATCGGTATGACAATACGTAGCTTTGAGTCCACGATAGTTTCCTCTGTAGAACGGGTGGGAGGTTTAGATTAGCCTGTACCGTGATAGTCTCAAATGACCTATAACCCTCGTTTTCCGCCATGACGCTATCGATCGGTTTTTTCGTTTATCCGAATCATCAAACGCTGGACCTAGCCGGGCCGATGTCGGCGTTTGGTCTTGCCGGACGGGTGGGTGAAACATCGCCCTACGAATTGCACGTATTCTCGGAGCAGGGTGGCCGGTTGGAAAATAGTGTCGGCGTGGAGATCACCACTCGTGCGCTGAATGAATGCTCGGTGGATACGCTGATCGTGGTGGGCGGTGGTCAGCCCGAAAAACTACCGGATAGTAGCTTCGAGGCTGTGAAGCAGGCAGCGTATCGCGCTCGGCGTGTGGCCAGTGTTTGCACGGGGGCTTTTATTCTCGCTGGCGCCGGGCTCTTGAGTGGTCGGCGTGCGACCACGCATTGGCGCGGTGCTTTACGATTGCAGCAGTCTTATCCCGATATTCACGTCGAGGCGGATCGGATCTATGTTCGCGATGGACACATCTGGACGTCGGCCGGTACCAGTGCCGGTATCGATCTCGCGTTAGCCATGATCGAGGAAGACTGTGGTCATGATATCAGCCAGGCCGTCGCCCGTGAGCTGGTAGTCTATTATCGCCGCCCAGGCGGGCAATCACAGTTTTCCACGCTCTCCGATCTCGAGCCCGATTCCGATGGGACTCGGCTCGTGCTCGACTACATACGTCGTCACTTGGATGCTTCGCTGACAGTGGATGTTCTGTCTAGCGTTGCTTGCCAGAGTCCGCGCCAGTTCACACGAATATTCAAGCGCGAAACCGGCGAGACGCCTGCACGCGCCGTTGAAAGGCTGCGGGCCGAAGCCGCCCGCTGGCGTGTCGAGCAGACCCTAAAGCCTGTGGAAACGATCGCTTGCCTAGTCGGTTTCAATGACCCGGAACGCATGCGTCGCGCCTTCCTGCGTTGCTTTGGCCAGACACCACAGGCGCTGCGCCGTATAGCGTCGGATCATCGGCATCCCTGATGACTGTTCTGCAGTGCTAGCCTTGCATCGAGCGACCATCCCTGCTTAAACCCGGCGTTGGCTAGCGCTTTGGAACATAACAGCGTCCAGGCTTACCCAAACAACTGCCCCGCGATACGCAGTCCGGCGATCCAGGTGCCGGCGGCGGAGCCCAGCGTGGCGAGCAGGAACACCAGTAACGTGCGGGCGACGCGGTTTTTCCACCAGCCGCGCGGTGTGCTGACGTCATGGCGCAGGCGCGAGAAGTCGCCCACCGTGGGGCGGCGTATGGCGAGTTCCACACCAGCGGCGACGAAACCGGCACCGATGGTGGGGTTGAGTGAGGTCAGCGGCGCGGCGATGAAGGTCGCGATGATGGTCAGTGGATGGGCCAGCGCAATGGCGGTACCCAGCGCCGAGAGTGCGCCGTTGATCAGAAACCATTCGCCGACCAGCGACCAGCCGAGTCCTGAATCACGGGAGAAGCCGATGGCGAAGCCGGTCAGTACCAGTGCGACGATGACCCACGGCAGGGCTTTCCAAAGTTTGGAGCGGGCCGGAGTGACTTCCAGTAAACGCCGCTCCTCGTCGATGGCCTCGGCGCTGGGCGGTTGTTGCCCTAGCGTTTGAAGATGCTTTCCCAGACCTTTCATGTGGCCGGCGCCGACGACCACCAGGATATTCCGTGGCGCTTGCCCGGCGACTTCCTCGCGCAGGCGTAGTGCCATGTAACGATCGCGCTCACGGATCAGTGGCGCGTAAAGCGAC
Organism: Chromohalobacter sp. 296-RDG; assembly: GCF_029889885.1. Classification (GTDB taxonomy): domain Bacteria; phylum Pseudomonadota; class Gammaproteobacteria; order Pseudomonadales; family Halomonadaceae; genus Chromohalobacter. The sequence continues at coordinate 44,956 of NZ_JARANY010000014.1, read as the reverse complement.
TCCGACTGTTCGGCGAACTCGGCGAAGGTCGACTCGAGCACATCGCCTTCCTTGAGGCGTTCGATCTCCTCGCTGGAGACTTTCTTGCGCGAGACCACGCTGCCCAGAAGCCCTGAAACCAGGCTCATACGTTGCCACCAGGGCACATTGTGATAGATGCGCTTGAGGGTCACGCCAATGTCGCGATCGACGAGATACAACGGCAAGTCCGCACGCTGAGTTTCCTTGATTGCCATCTGCATCTCGGCACCCGGCGTCACGCCGGATTGCTCGGCGACGCGCTGCTGGAAGGCGCCTAGCGCAAGGCTGGCGGCGACCATGCCGGCTTTGCCTTGGCGCAAGACCTGGAAGAGATCCATCTTGGCCATGGCGTCTGGCTGCGTGGCGCTTTGGTGGCGTGTGGGGCACAACTCGATGGCCACGGCGTCGAAGTCGCCAGAGCGGATCAGCTCGCGAACCTCGTCGGCGCTGGCGCGCGAGACGTGGGCGGTCCCCAGGAGGGTATAACGGGTCTCACCCTGATCGATGACCTGGCGAGGGCCGGCGTGAGTATCGGGCATGCGGCGTTTCGCTTCGGTGGCAGAAAAGCTCGATTATCCACGATGGCAGGGGGCGGGCCAAACCCGGCCCCGCTCGATGATACGGTGAGCGGGGCGTCGAATGTATGAATCAGCGCTTGGCGCGGCACGCCGCAGCAGTGAACAACACATCGGTGGACGAGTTCAGCGCGGTCTCCGTGGCATCCTGCACGACGCTGATGACGAAGCCGATGGCGACGACCTGCATGGCTACGTCATTGGAAATGCCGAATAGGCTGGCGGCCATCGGGATGAGCAGCAGAGACCCGCCGGCCACGCCGGAAACGCCGCAGGCAGCGAGCGAGGCGACGATGCACAGCAGCAGCGCCGAGGCGAAGTCCACGCCGATCCCCAGGGTATGGGCGGCTGCCAAGGTGATCACCGAGATGGTGATGGCGGCACCGGCCATGTTGATGGTGGCGCCCAGCGGAATCGAGATCGAATAGGTGTCGGAGTCCAGATCGAGGCGCTCGCAAAGCTCCATGTTGACGGGAATGTTGGCGGCGCTGCTGCGTGTGAAAAACGCGGTGATGGCACTGCCGCGCAGGCAGGCGAAGACCAGTGGGTACGGGTTGCGCCGGGTGGCCAGGAATACGATCAAGGGATTCGTGACCAGTGCCACGAACACCATGCAGCCGACGATGACGGCGAGCAGATGGGCGTAGTCGAGGAGGGCATTCATACCGGTATCCGCGAGCGTGCCTGCGACCAGCCCGAAGATGCCCAGCGGTGCGCAGCGGATCACCAAGCGTACGATGTTGGAGACGGCATCGGAGAAGGCGTTGAGCATCCCGAGCGTCGTCTCCGAGGAGCCGCGCAGCATCATGCCCAGCCCGATCGCCCAAGCCAAAATACCCACGAAGTTGGCGTTCATCAGCGCATGGATGGGATTGTCCACGACGTTGAGCAACAGGTTGCGCAGGATTTCAGCGATGCCGCCCGGCGGCTCGCCGCTCGCCTGGGGTGCATCGATGATCAGCGTGGTGGGAATTGCGAAACTGGCGACGACGGCCACCAAAGCGGCGCACAGGGTGCCGACAACGTACAGCACCAGTACACCGCGAATATGCGTGCGCTGGCCACGACGGTGGTTGGCGATGGCTGCCATGACCAGCAGTAAGACCAGCACCGGTGCCACCGCTTTCAGGGCTGAGATGAACACCTCACCCAGAAGCGATATCGAGGCGGCAGCATCGGGCCAGGCGGTGGCCACGACGATGCCAAGCACGATACCGATGACGATTTGCGGGATGAGCCCCAGGCGGGTTACCGCGCGTAGAGGGCTTGCGAGGCTGGTGGACATGACGCTTTCTCGAGGCTGAATAACGGATAAAGGCCCGTCGCGGTGGGCCGGGAAGCGCGCATGGTAGCATTGCCGCCATCGCGATACCCGACGAATCGACCTCGCTGGTTTTATCCTTTAGTTAAAAGAGAGTGTGAAGTTCCGCTCATATAGCATGAATCGGAGAGATTTCGCTATTTCATGGTGAATAGTGCCGTGTTGGATCAGCGTCGCCAGAAGGCGGGTGTAAACAGCACCAAGATAGTGAAGATTTCCAGGCGCCCGAACATCATTGCCATTACCAGGGTCCACTTGGCGAGATCCGGCATGTCGCCGTAATGCGTGGCCACGCTGCCCAGTCCCGGACCCAGGTTGTTGAGGGCCGAGCCCACCGCCGACCAGGCCGTCACCTGATCCAGCCCGGTGGCAAGCAGGATCAACAACATCAGCACGAAAAGCAGCATATAAGCGGAGAAGAATCCCCACACAGCTTCGGCCACGCCCCCGGAGATGCGCATCTTGCCGACCTTGACCGAAAACACCGCATTGGGGTGAATCAGGCGGTGAATCTCGCGCAGGCCTTGCTTGAGGATCAACAGGATGCGAATCACCTTCATGCCCCCGCCGGCGGAACCCGAGCAGGCGCCGACGAAAGCGGCGATGAATAGCATGAACGGCAAAACCCCCGGCCAAGCGGTGAAGTCGGCGACGCCGAACCCGGTGGTGGTGGCTATCGAGACCGTCTCGAACAAGCCGTGGCGCAATCCTAGAGTATCGTCGTAGGTGCCGCTCAACATGAGCGTGGCGATGGTGACGCTGACCAGCAGCGCCAGGAAGATCACGAAAAAGCGAAATTCGGGGTCGAGCAAATAATGGCTCAGGCGCTTTTCGCGCCACACCGCGAAGTGGAGCCCGAAGCTCAGCGACGAGACGATCATGAAGAACGCGCAAATCAGTTCGATGGTCGCGCTGTCAAAATAGCCGATGCTGGCGTCGTGGGTCGAGAAGCCACCGACGGCGACGGTCGAGAAGCTGTGACCGATGGCGTCGAACCAGCTCATGCCCGCCAGCCAATACGCCAGGAAACACGTCAGGGTCAGGGCGGCATAGATGTACCACAGGGCCTTGGCGGTTTCAGTGATACGCGGCGTCAGCTTGGAGTCCTTGAGCGGACCGGGAATCTCGGTGCGGTAGAGCTGCATGCCACCGATGCCCAGCGTCGGCAGGATCGCCACCGCCAGCACCACGATCCCCATGCCGCCTAGCCATTGCAGTTGCTGGCGATAGAAGCGGATCGACTCGGGCAGCAGGTCGATGCCGGTGAGAATGGTAGCACCGGTGGTAGTGAGGCCGGAAAACGACTCGAATACGGCATCGGTGAACGATAGTGACGGGTCTGCGGCAAGCATCAGCGGCAGCGAACCGAACAGCCCCAGTACGCTCCAGAACATCACGGTGATCAAAAAACCATCGCGAGTACGCAGTTCGCGTCGAGCATGACGTGCGGGCCAGTAAAGCAGCGCCCCGGTGATGAAAGTGATGCCCAACCCAATGACGAAGGCATCCCAGGTGGCGTCGTCGAAAATCAACGAAATCACCACCGGTGGCACCATGGTCAGGCTGAACAGCATGAGCAACAGCCCGACGATCCTCAGGATCACCAGAAAGCTCATGGTAGTCGCCTTGTAGAAACGGGAGTCGTGGGTAACCGATTACTCATCAGAAGAACGTCAGCCCTACCTGGAAAAGGCGTTCGACGTCGCGGATGCGGCGCTTATCGATGACGAAGAGAATCACATGGTCGCCGCTTTCCACCATGATATCGTCGTGGGCGATGAGAACCTCCTTGCCGCGCACGATGGCACCGATAGTGGTGCCGTTGGGCAAGTCGATCTCGTCGATGGTGCGTCCCACCACCTTCGAGGAGCGCGAATCGCCGTGGGCGATGGCCTCGATGGCCTCTGCCGCGCCACGTCGCAGCGAGTGTACGTTGACGATGTCGCCGCGCCGTACATGCGTGAGCAAACCACCGATGGTGGCTTGCTGCGGCGAGATGGCGATATCGATCTCGCCGCCCTGGACGAGATCCACATAGGCGGCGTTGTTGATCAACGTCAGAACTTTCTTGGCCCCCAGGCGTTTGGCCAGCATCGACGACATGATGTTGACCTCGTCGTCGTTGGTCAGCGCGCAGAAGATATCGCAGTCCTCGATGTTCTCTTCCAGCAGCAAGCGCTTGCTGGTCGCGCTGCCGTGCAGCACCACGGTGCGGTCGAGGCGCTCCGAGAGTACCGTGCAGCGTTCCAGCTCATGCTCAATGATCTTCACCTGGTGGCTGTGCTCGAGTGTCTCGGCGAGGCGCTCGCCAATGTTGCCGCCACCGGCGATGATCACTCGGCGGAAGTCACGGTCGACCTTGCGCAACTCGCTCATCACTGCACGGATATCCTTGCGCGCAGCGATGAAAAAGACTTCGTCGTCGGCTTCGATGACGGTGTCGCCGTGAGGGATGAGTGCTCGGTTGCGGCGATAGATCGCTGCCACGCGGGTATCCACATTGGGCATGTGGCGCCGCAGGAAGCCGAGTTCCTGACCCACCAGCGGGCCGCCGTAGTAGGCCTTGACCGCCACCAGTTGGGCCAGGCTGCCGGCGAAATCGAGCACCTGCAGCGCGCCGGGATATTCGATCAGGCGGCGAATATGGTCGGTGACTACCTGCTCGGGGCTGATCAGCACATCGACGGGAATCGCATCGTGGGAAAACAGCCCCTTGCGCGTCAGATAGGCGGTGGCGCGGACGCGGGCGATCTTGGTCGGCGTGCGAAAAAGCGTATGCGCGACCTGGCAGGCGATCATGTTGACTTCGTCGGAGTTGGTCACCGCGATCAGCATGTCGGCGTCCTCGCCCCCGGCCTGGCGTAGCACCATGGGGTAGGACGCCGTGCCGACGACCGTGCGGATATCCAGACGGTTGTGCAGTTCGCGCAGACGCTTGGTATCGACATCGACGACGGTGATGTCGTTTTCTTCGCTGGCCAGATGTTCGGCCAGTGTGCCGCCGACCTGGCCGGCGCCGAGGATGATGATCTTCATGCGAGGGAATCCGCGCTCAGTGACTGGCGCGTAGCATAAACCAGGCGGCGCCCCCAATGACAGGGGCGCCACGGCGCGTGGGCACGAGCCCGGTCAGTCGAGGGAGAGGCCGACCTTGAGGGTGACTTGCCAGTGGCCCACGCGGCCGTCCTCGAGATGGCCGCGAGTGTCGATGATCTCGAACCAACGCATGCCGTGCAGGCTCTCGCGGGCCTTTTCCAGCGCCTTGTTCACGGCATCCTCGATACCGTGCGGCGAGCTACCGGTCAGTTCGATGTGCTTGTAGACGTGATCGCTCATGGCGTTCTCCTTGCGCTTCAAGTGCGATGGGTTGGCTCAAGCGCCGATGATCTCGATACCGAGCCGAGTGAGACGCTGCCGCGTGGCGGCGTCCGTGTCGTGGGTGACCGGGCGTGTCAGCGGCCACAGAAAGCGTGTCTTGAAACCCGCGGCGACGGCGTCCTCGGCGCTCCATAACGCACATACGTCACGCGCCAGGCCGCAGAGATAGACGCTGTCGACACCACGTTCGCGTAGCCAGCCGGCCAACCCCGTAGTGGGACGTGTGCCATCGGGCCCCAGGTTGTTGCGAAAGGCGCTGTAGGAATCGACGCGAGGATCGCATCCCTTGCGCACGATCAGATCCACCGGCGCCCAGTCGAGCTCGGGATGCAGGCGGGCACCAGGCGTGTTTTGCACGCAGTGATCGGGCCATAGAGTCTGCGGCTCGCCGTACAGGTCGAGGGTGTCGAAGGGTTGATAATCTGCATACTCACTGGCGAAGGAGACGTGCCGAGCGGGATGCCAGTCTTGGGTCGCCACGACGTGCGCGAAACGTCGCTCGCCGAGCAACTGGCTCAATCCCGGCAGGATGGCGTCGCCGTCGGCACAGGCCAGGGGGCCGCCGGGCATGAAGTCGGGCTGTACGTCGATGACGAGCAGGGCACAGCGCGTATCGATGATCTCGAGGGCATCCTGCAACACGAGGGCTCCACTTAGGGGTGCGATACTTACAGTATCGAAGCCGCGTACGCCGCTGGCAAGGCGGAAGCGGCGTAGGCCGGCGGTGACGCCTCAGTGTTGCGCAGACGTGCTTTTGTGCAGACGCGCGTAGAAGAAGCCATCGTGACCTTCGATGTGCGGCAGGAGCTGGCGCCCGGCACCGGCGGAGCGGCCCCAGGCGACGTCGAGTTCGTCGGCGCTGGCGTCCGGGGTACGGGCGAGGAAGGCTGCGATCTGGTCCTGGTTCTCTTCGGGCATCACCGAGCAGGTGGCGTAGAGCAGCGTGCCGCCGGGGGCGAGGGTCGTCCACAGGGTGTCGAGCAGACGCGCCTGTAGGGCGGCGAGTTCACGAATATCGCGGGGGCGGCGCAAGCGCTTGATATCCGGGTGGCGGCGAATGACACCAGTGCCCGAGCAGGGCGCGTCGAGCAGCACGGCATCGAAGGCTTGGTCGTCCCACCAGTCGAGGCGGCTGGCGTCGGCGGCCACTGTGGTAGCCTCGAGCCCGAGGCGTGCCAGGGTGGCGTCGACGCGGTCGAGCCGCTCGGCGTCGCTGTCCAGGGCGGTGAGTTCGAGATCGAAGGTTTCGAGCAGGTGGGCGGTCTTGCCGCCGGGGGCGCTGCATGCATCCAGCACGCGGGCTTTGGATGTCGTGGCCAGGGCCGGCTCGAGCAGTGATGCGGTCAGTTGCGCGGCCTCGTCCTGCACGCTGACTGCGCCTTCTTCGAAACCGGGCAGGGCGCGCACGTCGCAGGCCTCGTGCAAGGTCACGCCATCCGCCGCGTACGGCGTGAGCTCGGCGGCCAGTCCGGCGTCCCGCAAGCGGGCCAGGTAGCCTTCGCGGTCTGCATGGCGACGATTGACGCGCAGCGTCATGGGACCGGGCTGGTTGTTGGCCTCGGCCAATGTGCGCCAGTCGTCGGGCCAAGCCTCGCGCCAACGCGTGAGCATCCATTCGGGATGCAGCAGCGCGATGCTGGGATCGCGATCGACCTGCGCTTGAAGTGTCTGGGTATCGCGCTGAAAGCGGCGCAGGCAGCCATTGAGAACGCGCGTGGCCCAGCCCTTACCCAGCGTGCGGGCGGCGCCAGCGGTTTCACCCACGGCGGCGTGCTCGGGGACACGCATATACAAGAGCTGATAGAGGCCGAGCAGCAGCAGCGCTTGGACGTCCTGGTCGCGGCGCTTGAATGACTGGCGCAGCAGGATTTTGGAGAGTGCCTCGAGACGCGGCAGCGTGCGACAGACCCCGAAGCACAGCGCCTTGGCCAGGCCGCGATCGCGACCTTCGACACCCGCGGATTCCAAGGTGCTATCGAGGGCGTTCAGCGATCCCTTGCCGTCGAGTACGGGAGACAGGGCGGAGGCGCAGACGGCGCGAATGTCCGGTGTACTCATGAGTTGGTCTCCTGACCCAGTCGCTGTCCCGGAGCGAAGCGCTCGCCACGGGCATTGAGCAGATCGCGCACCGCGAGCGGCTTGCCGCCGGGAAGCTGGGCGCGGGTGATGTGCAGCACCTGGGTGCCGTCGGGACCGCAGGCGATGCGCAGGGCGTCCGGGGTACTTTCCAGCAGCGTGCCGGGGACCTCGGCGGCGCCGGTTTCGGGGGCAGGGTCGGCCAACCACAGACGCAGTGCGTCGCCTGCGAGGCGCGTCCAGGCCACCGGCCAGGGATTGAAGGCACGCACACGGGCGGCGAGTTCGGCGGCAGGGCGTGTGAAGTCGAGTTCGGCCTCGGCCTTGCTCAGCTTGGTGGCGTAGGTGACGCCCTCCGCCGGTTGAGGCGTCGCGGTCAGGCCCGTGTCCGCCAGGGCGTCGAGCGCCTCGACGATGGCCTTTCCACCCAATGTGGCAAGACGGTCGTGCAGCTCGCCGCTGGTCGTCGTCGCGGTGATAGGCGTGTCGCGTACCAGCAGCATGTCGCCGGTATCGAGGCCGGCGTCCATCTGCATGATGGTCACCCCGCTTTGCGTGTCGCCGGCTTCGATGGCGCGCTGAATGGGCGCCGCACCGCGCCAACGGGGCAACAGCGAGGCATGCACGTTGAGGCAGCCCAGATGCGGGATATCGAGTACCGCTTGCGGGAGTATCAATCCATAGGCGACGACGACCAGCACGTCGGCATTACAGTCGGCGAGTGTTTGCCGGGCATCGGCGTCCTTGAGCGTGGTGGGCTGATGGACGGGCAGCGCGTGTTCGAGCGCCAGCGCCTTGACCGGGCTGGGCGTGAGCTTGCGTCCGCGTCCTGCACCACGGTCGGGTTGAGTGTGCACCGAGACCACCTCGTGGCGGCTTTCGAGCAGCGCCGCGAGGCTGGCGGCGGCGAAATCGGGCGTGCCGGCGAATGCGACGCGCAGAGATTGGGACATCGGGCGGACTTCCGTAACGGCTTGCGGGATCTGGATGATAGCGGATACGGCGGCGATGGCAGAAGCCGCATTGCGCTGGCGGGCATGTTCGTTCAATGCCACGGGCCGGCAAGTGCCGGCCCGTTTGGCGAGTGCGAGGCGAGAGGTTTGCGTGGCCTCAGGCGTCCTGCATGGCCTTGTGGCGTTTCTGCATCTTTTTCATGATTCGGTCGCGCTTGAGCGGCGAGAGATAGTCGACGAACAGCGTTCCCTCGAGGTGATCGCACTCATGCTGGATGCAGTGAGCGAGCAGGCCATCGGCCTCCAGCTCGTAGGGCGTGCCATCGCGATCCAGCGCCTTGAGCGATACCCGCAACGCACGCGGCACCTCGGCGTAATGGTCGGGGATCGACAGGCAGCCTTCCTGCATGGGCTCGCGTTCTTCACCCAGCGGCGTGTATTCGGGATTGATCAGTACGCGGGGCTGTGAGCGATCGTCGCTGACATCCATGACGATGACGCGGCGATGCACGTCGACCTGGGTCGCGGCCAGGCCGATGCCCTGGGCGTCGTACATGGTGTCGAGCATGTCGTCGACCAGCGTACGGATCTCGTCGTCGACGGTCTCGACGGGCGCCGCCTTCTTGCGCAGGCGTCCATCGGGAAATTCGAGAATGGTCAGCTTGGCCATGGCGTTAAGAAAACCGTTATGCTGTCACGTGAAATTTGTCCGCTAGTGTAATGCGCCGTCGGCGGGAACGGAACCGAAAGGACGCCGATGCCCCCGAGAGCGAATGACTAGGCGATGCGCCGCCAGCAGCGGTGAAGCAGGGCGACGGAATATGGGAATAGTATAGCAGTGCGTCCTGACGCATGCCGAGGGCCCAAAGCCTCGGTGCGGTGCAGGTTGACGTGCTGGCAATCAGAAGAAGAGACGATCATGTGGGCAGGATATGGCGGGAGCGCTGCTGGACGGTGGTGTGGCGGCATGCGAGTGGGACTCGGCTTGGCATTGGTCGCTATTTTCGGCACGGCCTACGCTGCCGAGGGACGCGATGAACCGCGTGAGGTCGTGCATCTGTCCCCACGTGTGCGTGAAGTGCCGCTGAGCGAGGCGGTCTCCACCATCGAGCGTCAGACGGTGGCGCCCTTCCTGCACGAATATCGTCTTGTCGACTCGCAGGCCACGCTGGACGCTACGCCCTACGTCGTCGCGGGCGAAGAGGGGCATCAACTGATCGGCAGTGGCGACCGGTTTTATGTCCGTGCAGCCGAGGAGGCCGCGCGCTCGCGTGATGCGCGGCTTGTCATCTATCGCCCCGGCACGATCTACCATGATCCGGAAAGTGACGCGTTGCTGGGCATTGAGCTGCGCGCAGTGGGCGAAGCCCGTTGGGTGAAGCGCGACGGCGACCTGGATGTCTTCGAAGTGCGCAAGGCACGTCAGGAAATACGCCCCGGCGATCGCCTGCTGCCGTATCGCGAAGAGCGTCTCTCACTGACGTTTTCTCCCCATGTTCCAGACCATGTCGTCGATGGTGAGATTCTGGGCGTGCCCGAAGGCGTGAACTATGTCGGCCGACACACCATCGTGGCGCTCGATCTGGGACGTACGAATGGCATCGCGCCGGGCACTGTGCTGACCCTGGATGCCGCGCCGGCGCAGGTAAGCGACCCCCTCGAGGATGACACCCTGCACGTGGCGGGCGAACCCGGCGGTGTGGCGATGGTGTTCGAGAGCTTCGAGCGGGTCAGCTACGCGCTGGTCATGGAGGCCTCGCGGCCACTGGAAGTGGGCGATGGCGTGAGCACGCCCGAACGGCGTGTGTTGACGTCATTGGAAGCACGGTGAGGAAGGCGCGCATGATGACAGCGAAAGAGTGGTGTGCCCTGGCGCATTTACCCAAACTCGGCGCGCGGCGTCTGGCGGTCATCCGCCGAGAGCTGGCCGCGCAAGGTTTGGCGGATGATTGGCCCGAGGCCTGGCTAGCGGCGATGCCCGCTGAGCCACGCGACACGCTGCGGCACTGGCTCGACCACCCCGCGAAGAGCCCTCTGGAGGCGCCGGTTACGGCGGCTCTGGCGTGGGAGTCGAGCCAGCCATCGCATCATCTCTTGTATCCCGGTCATCCGGCCTGGCCTGCCTTGCTCGATGAAATCGTCGACCCGCCGGCACTGCTATGGGCCAAGGGCGACCTGGCTGCGCTCGATCTGCCGGGTTTGGCTATGGTCGGCACGCGGCGACCGACCCGTGAAGGCCGCGACAACGCGGCTTTCTTCGCCCGAGAACTCGTAGATGCTGGCTTCGGCATCGTCAGCGGCATGGCACTGGGTGTCGACGGCGTGGCCCAACGCACGGCGCTGGAGGCTGGCGGACGCAGCGTCGCGGTGCTCGGCTGCGGCGTAGACGTGATCTATCCGCCGCGTCATGCCGATTTGTATCGCCGTCTGCTCGACGAAGGCGGCCTGCTGCTCTCCGAACATCCCGCCGAGACGCGGGCCCATGCGCGCTATTTTCCACGCCGCAATCGCATCATCACTGGGTTGTCACTGGGCGTGCTGGTCGTCGAGGCGGCCGAGAAGAGCGGTTCGCTGGTCAGCGCACGGCTGGCGATGGAACAGAACCGCGAAGTCTTCGCGATTCCCGGCTCGCTGCACAACGTGCAGGCACGCGGCAATCTGGGGCTGATCCGCGACGGGGCCTGCCTGGTACGCGGACGCGACGATATTCTCGAGCAGTTCGGCCATTGGCAGGCGTTGAACGCGGCATCGTCTGAGGCCGATACGGCGACGCCACCGATGCATGAAGACGCTCCGGTGCCCCTCGATGTGCCCCAGGACCCGTTACTGGCGCTGTTGGATACGGCCCCTACGCCGCTGGACGTGCTCGTCGAGCGCAGCGAGCTGGATGTCGGCGGATGCCAGATGCGCCTGCTGGAACTGGAGCTCGCCGGCCAGGCCGCGCAGGTGAGTGGGGGGTGGGTGCGCCGCGCCACACGCTAGGCCTGCGACAGCGTGGCACGGCGTCTCGCCCTGCGTGCGTGATAAGATGACTGCATCTTGTATCGCCGTGAAGTGAAATCCTTCGTCATGTCAGAGACGTCCGACACTCTTAGTCACGCCGTGGCGGCATTGCGCCGCGGCGCCATCGTGGCTTATCCCACCGAGGCAGTGTGGGGGCTGGGCTGCGACCCCGATGACGATGCCGCCTTGGCGCGGTTGATCGAACTCAAGCAACGCGATCCTGCCAAGGGGCTGATCCTGATCGCTGGGTCGGTGTCGCAACTGGCGCCTTGGCTGGAAGGGCTCGACGAGGCGCAACGCGCGCGTCTGGCGACCAGCCAAGCGGCGCCCACTACCTGGCTGGTGCCGGACAACGGCCGGGCACGCCCGTTGTTGCGCGGCGAGCACGCCACCCTGGCGGTGCGCGTCAGCGATCATCCCCTGGTACAGGCCTTGTGCAACGTCTTCGGCGGGCCGCTGGTCTCGACCTCGGCCAATCGTGCCGGTGAGCCGCCCGCGATGAGCGCCGATGACATACGCGCGGCCTTCGGCGAGGCGGTGACGCGCGTCGATGGCGCGCTGGGTGGGTACGCGCGGCCGAGCACGATCCGCGATCTGGCAAACGGCGAGGTCCTGCGCGATTGAGGCGTGTCGGTGTGTCGTATGCCTGGCGTCATGGCCGGGCGCTACATGAGTCAAACCAACCGAAAATCCGAGGAGCGTGACGTGGCACACCCACATCTCGACAAGGTGAAGGAGTATCTACTCGACTTGCAGGAACGTCTCTGTGAAGGCCTGGCCGCCGAGGATGGCGAGGCCTTTCGCGAAGATAGCTGGACACGCGAGTCGGGTGGTGGCGGTCGCTCGCGGGTGATCGAGAACGGTAACGTGTTCGAGAAGGGCGGGGTCAATTTCTCGCATGTCTTCGGCGAACAACTGCCGGCCTCGGCATCGGCTGCGCGGCCCGAACTGGCCGGACGCAGCTTTCATGCCGTGGGTGTGTCCTGGGTGCTGCATCCGCATAACCCGCATGTGCCCACTGCGCATGGCAATGTGCGCTTCTTCATTGCCGAAAAAGAGGGGGCCGAACCCGTCTGGTGGTTCGGCGGTGGTTTCGACCTGACGCCCTTTTACCCGGTATTCGAGGACGTGGTCCACTGGCACCGTGTGGCCCGCGATGCCTGCACACCGTTCGGCGATGATGTCTATCCGCGCTTCAAGCAGTGGTGCGACGACTACTTTGTCCTCCATCATCGCGGCGAAACGCGTGGCGTCGGCGGGCTGTTCTTCGATGATCTCAACGAATGGAACTTCGAGCATTGCTTCGCGTTCCAGCAGGCGGTGGGCGATACCTTCCTCGACGCCTATCTGCCCATCGTGCGGCGGCGGCGCGAGACGCCTTATGGTGAGCGCGAACGCGACTTCCAGGCGTTCCGGCGCGGCCGTTACGTCGAGTTCAATCTGGTCTGGGATCGCGGCACCCTGTTCGGGCTGCAAAGCGGTGGGCGTACCGAATCGATCCTGATGTCGATGCCGCCGCTGGCCCAGTGGCAGTATTGCTGGTCGCCTGAGCCGGGCAGCGACGAGGCGCGCCTGGGCGATGAGTTTCTGCACCCACGCGAGTGGCTCGAGGAGGCCGAGGCATGAGCGATCGTTATTGTGTCTTCGGGCATCCCATCGGGCATTCGCGCTCGCCGCGCATTCATGCACTGTTCGCCGAGCAGTGCGGGCAGACCATGACCTACGAGGCCATCGAGGCGCCGCGCGAGGACTTCGTCGGCGCCTGGCGCGCCTTCGTGGCGGCGGGCGGTCTGGGTGCCAATGTCACCGTGCCGTTCAAGGAAGAGGCGTATCGCGTGGCGGACGTGCTCAGCCAGCGTGCGCGTAGAGCGGGAGCCGTCAATACGCTGGTACACGGCCGCGATGGGCGCACCTATGCCGATACCACCGATGGCGTGGGCCTGGTACGTGATCTCGAGGCGCACGGCGTGACGCTCGACGATGCGCGTGTTCTCGTGCTTGGTGCGGGCGGTGCCGTGCGCGGCGTGCTCGATCCATTGCTGGCGGCGGGGCCACGAGCATTGCATATTGCCAACCGTACCGCCGAGAAGGCGGTTGGCCTGGCCGCTGACTTCCAGCAGGAGGGAGACGTGACGGGCAGCGGCCATGATGCCCTGGAAGGCCCTTTCGAGGTGGTTATCAATGGCACCAGCGCCTCATTGAGCGGTGAGCTGCCGCCCTTGCCGGAGACGCTATTGGCGGCTGATGGCGTGGCCTACGACATGATGTATGCCGCCGATCCGACCGTCTTTCTGCAATGGGCGAGCGCGCGTGGCGCACGCACGATCGATGGCCTGGGCATGTTGGTCGAGCAGGCGGCCGAGTCGTTCTTCCTTTGGCGGCACGTGCACCCAGACACTGGGGCGGTACGCGATACGCTACGCCACGAGCTTTGATGGCCGTGCGCCGGCCGCAAACAGACGCCGACTTCCAGAGGCGGCGTCTCGCTTTCGGGGGGCGATCAGCGTTGGCAGTTGGGGCGCTTGCCGTTGGCCCGGGCCTGCTCGTAAAGCGGCGTGGCTTCGTCCAGACGATCTTGCAAGCCTTGAATGCGTGACTGGTTGCTGGGATGGGTGGAGAGCCATTCCGGGGGCGCGCCCTGGCTTTGTGAGGCCATGTTCTGCCATAGATCGATGCTGGCGCTGGGGTTGAAGCCGGCTTCCGCCATCAAGTCCAGGCCGAGCTTGTCGGCTTCCGATTCGTGCTTGCGTGAGAAGGGAAGGATCACGCCGTATTGGGCGCCCGCGCCGAGAAGCCCCATGAGCTGTTCGCCGGTAGCGCCTTCCAGCCCCGCGGCCGACTGCAGGATCGAGAGTCCGGTCTGTGTGGCGGCTTGCGTCGACACACGCTCGTTGGCGTGATGCGCGAGGACGTGTGCTACCTCGTGGCCGATGACGGCGGCCAGTTGGTCCTGGCCCTCGGCAATATCCAGTAAGCCGCTATTGACCCCGATGTAACCCCCCGGCAGTGCAAAGGCGTTGGCCGAGTCGTCCTTGAAGACCTTGACTTCCCAGTCTTCGACCTGCGCATCGGCGGGCACCTCGGCAGTAATGGCATTGGCGACGCACTGCACGTAATCGTGCGTAGCGCCACCGACCTCGGGCAATTCTTCCTGATATTGGGTGAAGCTTTGCTGCCCCATCTGCTCGAGTTCATCGTTGGAAAACAGCGCCAACTGGTTGCGTCCCAGGGGCGAAGTACTGCAGGCGGCAAGCATGAGGCCGACCATGGCGATGGCGAGCGGCGTGCGCAGGCGAGACGGCAACGTCCTTTGCATGAGAATCTCCTGATGGGCTCTGGACCCGGCAACCAAACGGCTCCAAGATACCCCGATGCTCCGTTGGGTCAACCAGCGATATATAGGCAGGATTCTGAAATCAACAGTGAAGGAGGTAAAGATGGACGCCGACCTAGCGCAACGTTTGCACAAGGTGCTGGACCGGGTCGAGGCATGGTTGCCGCCGGAGCCGGAAGCTGTCGATTGGTCGCGTGATGTGGCGGCAATCTGGCAGCGTAACGCGCTTGGCGGCCAACTGGTTCCGGTGGCCGCGCGCGATAGCGTCAGCATAGATGACCTGGTCGGCATCGAGCGTCAGAAGACGGCGCTTTTGAACAATACGCGCGCTTTCTTGCATGGGCGTCCGGCGAATCATGCGCTGCTCTGGGGCGCACGCGGTAGCGGCAAATCGTCGATGGTTAGAGCCTTGCTTAACACGCTGGCATCGGAAGGACTGCGTTTGATTCAGGTCGACCGCCACGACCTGGTTGGCTTGCCAGCGTTGGTGCAGCGGCTGCGCGGCTCGACGCATCGTTTCATCGTGTATTGCGACGACCTATCCTTCGAAGGCCACGACGACGCCTATAAAGCGCTCAAGAGCGTGCTCGATGGAACCTTGACCGGCCCGCCCGAAAACGTGTTGTTGTATGCCACATCCAACCGGCGCCACCTGTTGCCTGAGTCGCTCGCCGACAATCAGGACTCGCGGCTGGTCGACGGCGAGCTCCATCATGGCGACGCGGTGGAGGAGCGCATCTCGCTCTCGGACCGCTTCGGGCTGTGGCTGGCCTTCCATCCTTTCAATCAGGATGCGTACCTGACGGCATGTCAGCATTGGGTACACTATCTGGGCGGTGAAGACGCCTGGAGCGATGCGGCCCGCGAGGACGCGGTACGCTTTGCCACCTTGCGCGGGGTGAGAAGCGGGCGTGCCGCCTGGCAGTTTGCCTGCCAATGGGTAGGTGCGGAGCAAGAGGCGCAAGAGTCGTGATATTCAGTGCTGCGAGGCGGACTTACGGTCAGGGGGTGGGCGGATATGCAAGAGAGCGGACGCAGTCGGCGCCTCGAGGCATTATGCGTGCAATACGTCGAGAGATTGCATGACGACTTGCAGGCGGTAATGGCGCAAGTCAAGGAGATGAGTACCCGCGATAATGCTGCATCGGGGGTGGAACTGGAGGCAGTCTGCGAGGCCCTGCAACGTATCGCGGATTCCGCCGGTCGCTTCGGCTATGACACCTTGAGCGAAATATGCGGCGAAGTGGCACGCCAGACCCGTCAGTGGCTCGATGGAGACGTGTTGCCCGCTCCCTACACGTTGGCGGCGCTACAATCGCGTCTGCAATACGGGGCGGAGCAACTGCCCAATCTCGACGATCTACTGCCTGCACACGCCACGACGGCCCAGCGAGAGATCGCGTCGGTGCGTGTCGCCTTGCTGGGTGACGAGCCACTACAGCGACGCGCGCTGGGTGAGGCATTGAGCGCGTTGGGGTATGTATGTCGCGAGTATGCCATGCATGATGTCGACGCCCTCACGGCATGGCAACCCACCGCCGTGCTGATCGATGAGAGCAGCGTGCCGCGTTCGCGCTGGAGCGCCTGGTGGAGCGGATGGCAGTCTCCGCCGCATCTTCTGGTATTCGCCGATGAGGACGATTTTGCGGCGCGACTCTCGGCGATTCGCCATGGTGCGGCGGGTTATTTCGTGCCGCCGTTGGACGCCTCGCTGATCGACAGGTGCCTGGATCGTTTGGTGTCGGGGCCTATGCCGGAACCGCTGCGTGTGCTGATCGTCGATGACGATGTCGAACTGGCCGAACATTATCACCGAGTGCTGGACGGCGCGGGGATTGGTTCATGGGTGGTCAACGTGCCGGCCGAGACCCTGCTCGCACTACGCGATTACCGCCCTGACCTGGCCTTGATAGACACGCGCTTGTCCATGTGCACAGGACGCGAGATGGCCCGCGTGATGCGCCTTGATGGCGCTTGGCGGGACTTGCCCGTGGTGTATCTGGCGGCCGATGATGACGTGCGTGAGCAGGCCCTGACGCGTAGCGGCGATGCTTTTCTCGGCAAGCCGGTGGATGACGATGCCCTGGTGGCCACGGTCTTGTCACACGTCCATCGAGCGCGTGGCTCCCGGCGCTCGGTGGCGCGCGATGGCTTGACCGGCGTGCTCACCTATGCCGCCTTGCAAGAGCTGTTGGAAGTCGAATTCGCCCGCACGCAGCGTAGTGATACGCCGACGAGCCTGGCGCTGATCGATATCGATCATGTGGGGGCCTTGAATGCTCATCATGGGCATGCCAGCGGCGACTACGTGATCCGTCTCCTGGCGGAGCACTTGACGCAGCAGCTGCGTTTCATCGACCAAGTGGGACGTTACGCGGGGGGAGCATTTTGTGTCGTGTTGCCGCACTGCAACCCCGAGGACGCGCAACGCGCGATCGAGCGCATACGCCTGCAGTTCCAATCGCAGATGCAGACGAACAACGAGCGTTGCGATGTCGACGTGACGTTTTCCGCCGGGGTGGCGGGCCTGCATGATGCGTCCAGCGTCGAGGCAGGGCTCGACATCGTCGATCAAAGGCTCTACCGCGCCAAGCTGGCGGGACGCAATCGTGTGCTTGGTAATGGCGACGAGTGAGACGCCTCAGCGACGGTTCTTGCGCGCCTCGCGCGTGCGGTTCAGCTCGCGTTTCTTGGCCTTCTCGCGGTCGCTGGCGCCGGCATTTTCGTCGTAAGGGTTGTTGCCCGAGCGGAATTCGAAGCGCATCGGCGTGCCGCGCACCTTGAGCACCTTGCGGAAGGTGTTGATCAGATAGCGCTTGTACGACTCTGGCAGTGAGCTGGTCTGATTGCCGTGGACCACGATGATGGGCGGGTTGCTGCCGCCCTGGTGGGCCATGCGCAACTTGATACGGCGACCGTGGACCAGCGGCGGCTGATGCTCGCTTACCGCATCCTGCAAGAGGGTGGTCAGGCGGTTGGTCGACCAGTGACTATTGGCCGAGTCGAAGGCCCGCGTGATGGACGGATAGAGATCGCCCACCGCCGTGCCGTGCAGCGCGGAGATGAAGTGCATTTCGGCGTAATCGGCGAAGCCCAGACGGCGCTTGATCTCCGTGCGCATCTTGTCCTTGGCTTCTTGCTCGAGGCCGTCCCATTTGTTGACCGCCAGTACCAGCGCGCGCCCGCTGCTCAGGGCATAGTCGAGCAGGTGCAGATCCTGTTCGACCAGGCCGCTGCGTGCGTCGAGCACCATGACCGCCACATGGCAGTCCTTGATGGCTTCGAGTGTCTTGACGATCGAGAACTTCTCGGTGGTTTCCTTGACGTTCTTGCGTCGCCTCACGCCGGCGGTGTCGACCAGCACATAGGGCTTGCCGCGGCGTTCGAAGGGGATCTCGATGGCATCGCGCGTGGTGCCGGCCTCATCGAAGACGACGACGCGCTCTTCACCCAGCAGGCGGTTGACCAGTGTCGACTTGCCGACATTGGGACGACCGATGACCCCGATGCGAATGCCGTTGCTGATATCCGGCGGTGCGGCGTTGGCCTCGCGCGGAGGAAAGGGCGCCAGCACCTCGTCGATCAAGGCGGTCACGTTGCGTCCATGCTCAGCGGCGACCGGGCGCGGATCGCCCAGGCCGAGTTGCCAGAAGTCCGCTGCAGCCGAGTGTTCTTCGAGCCCATCGGTCTTGTTGACCACCAGCCAGGTTTTCTTCTGATTGACGCGCAAGTGATTGGCGATGGCTTCGTCGGTGGCGCTGAGGCCGCTACGCCCGTCGACCATGAATAGCACGATGTCGGCTTCGTCGATGGCCAGCAGCGACTGCTCGGCCATGGCGGCGTCGATGCCTTCTTCATTGCCGCTGATGCCGCCGGTGTCGATGACCGTGTAGGTCTTGTCGCCGAGTGCACCGTTGCCGTACTTGCGGTCACGGGTCAGGCCGGCAAAGTCGGCGACCAGTGCGTCACGCGTACGAGTCAGGCGATTGAATAGGGTCGATTTGCCGACATTGGGTCGGCCTACCAGGGCGATGACAGGATTCATGTTATCTCGTAAACCGGCGCACAAAAGCGTTGAGTGAGGCTGGGCATGCGACGAGGTCGCTTCAAAGGAGACATGACGCAAGCGTCACGTTGTCGTGGCGTGATTCTAGCATTGCTGATCGTTAAGGGCCCACAAATGACGCGGGCACCTCATCGCGAGGTGCCCGCTCATGAGCTCAATTGATGTCTCTCAATCGTTGCTTGCGTCGATATCGTAGGCCGCCAGTTCGCCGTCGTTGGTGAGGGTGTAGACTCGTTGGTCGTTAGCCAGCAAGGGCAGGCTGATGCCATCGCCGCCGAGTTCTGTGCGACCCACGAGTTCACCATCGCTGGCGTTGAGCAGGTGGACATAACCCTGATAGTCGCCCAACGCCAGCTTGCCGTCGACGAAAGTGGGCGCGGTCAAGTCACGTCCTTCGAGGGCGTCGGATTCCCACAGTACATTGCCACTATCGACGTCGAGCGCCAGGACATGGCTGGCTTCGTTGACGGTGAAGAGGTAGTTGCCGACGCGTAGCGGGGTCAGATAACTGGATTCGTCGCGCGACCAGAGTACTTCGCCGCTGGTGGCTTCCAGCGCCATGACGCGGCCGTTGTAGCTGGTCACGAACAGGCGACCGTCTTGAGACAGCACCGGCTGGCCATTGAGATCGACGAGCTGCTCCACTTCGGTACGCCCTTGCGGCACGGCGACGCGCATGTCCCAAAGCGGTTGTCCGCTACGGTTATCGAGCGTCACCAGGCGGCCATTGGAGAAGCCGACAAACGAGACGGGCTCAATGACACGCGGCGTACCCGTACCGCGCAGAGTCAGCGAAGGCCGGTTGCTGCTGTAGGTCCATTCTTCCTGCCCGGAGGTGCGATCCAGGGCTGTCACCGTGCCGTCGACACTCTGCACCACGACCAGCTTGCTGTTGACCTGAGGGGCGGCCAACACTTCGCTGGAGACCTTGGAACGCCAGGCTTCGCTGCCGTCCTCGCGGTCGATGGCGACGACGGAACCGTTGCGCGTACCGGCATATAAACGCGCACTATCGCGGGACATGCCACTGGAAAGCGGCGTGTCGAAGCGTACTTCCCATTGGGTGTCGCCATTATCGGCGTCGAGCGCGCGTAACAGGCCGCTTGCGTCGGCGGCATAAAGGGTGCCGTCGGCGAGTAGAGGCATCAAGGGGTAACGTGCCCGCCCTAGACCGTCGCCGACCGAGGTGGACCACCGCTCGTCGAGGGTCACCGAGGCCGAGAAGTCCTGGAGTTCCTTGGGCGGATATTGCGGCTCGACGTCGCCGGCACAGCCCACCAGCAAGGTGGACAAGGTAAGCGCGGCCGGTAACAGTAGGTGGTTCAATTTCATCAGCTGGCGTCCTCTACACCGAGATTGTCGAGCTTGAGTCGTACGCCGGAAAGCGGTTGATCCTGCTCTTCGGCGCGGGCGAGCGCGTCCTGATAAGCTTGGCGTGCCTCACCGGGTTGATCTAGCGCGGCGTGGGCATCGCCGCTGATCTCGGCGGCTTGCGCCTCTAGCGCGGTGGGAATATCGCCCTCGAGCGTGGTCAGGGCGCCTTCGACGTTGTCCAGGGCAAGCTGCACGCGTGCCAAATTGAGGCGTGCGAGGCCGTTGAGATAGGCATGTTCGCTGCCATCGATGAAGGACGACAGTGTATCGCGTGCACCCTCCAGGTCATCGGCGTCGACGGCCAGGCGGGCACGCATCAGCTCGGCAAGCTCGGCGTATAGGGTGCCACCGTGCTCGCTTTCCAGACCATCGATCATGGTCGTGGCTTGTTTGCGTTGCTCGGCACTCATCTGCGGTTGCTGCATCAGCATCGTGAGCTGTTGGTAGCGTTGCGACGCCGCTTCCGCTTGAGAAGTTTGGTAATCCTGCCAGGCGTTCCAGGCGAAAACCCCAGCGCCAGCCAGTACGATGCCGGCGATAATCGCCTTGCCGTACTCTTTCCACCAGCGCTTGAGCGTCTCAAGCTGTTCATCTTCGCTAGTAATAAGCTCCGCCACGGGCGGTCTCCTTCAATGGCTATGCGTATAAAACGGCGCCTTGTTTTTCAAGTCCGTTCTTCAAGTCCGCTCTTCAAGCCTCCGCGAGAAGCGTCTGGAGACGCGCCGCGAGCGCATCGAGGGCCACGCTTTCTTGATCGCGATCTTCACGCAGGAATTTGATCCCCACCTGACCGCTGGCCAGCTCATCCTCGCCGAGTAACAGTGCCATGCGAGCCCCGCTCTTGTCGGCTTTCTTGATCTGGCTCTTGAAGCTGCCGCCGCCGCAATGGAGTTGCAGGTGCATGCCGGGCAGGTCGCTACGCAGACGCTCGCCCAGCAGCATCGCTTCGCGGCTGGCGGCATCGCCCATGGCCGTCAGATAGACGTCGGTGCGCGGTCGCGCGGCCTCGGGGATCAGGTCGAGCGTTTCGAGTAGCAGGATCAGCCGCTCGACGCCCATGGCAAACCCTACGCCAGGCGTGGGCTTGCCACCGAGCTGTTCGACCAGGCCATCGTAGCGACCGCCGGCACATACCGTGCCCTGGCTGCCCAGCACTTGGGTGGTCCACTCGAACACGGTTCGACTGTAATAGTCTAGCCCCCGCACCAGGCGCGGATTGATGACGTAGTCGATACCGGCCGCCTCGAGCATGGCGGTGAGCTCGGCGAAGTGCGTCCGCGATTCTTCGTCGAGATGATCCATCAAGCGCGGCGCGTCGGCGAGCACCGGCGCCATGTCGGGATTCTTGGAGTCCAGGATGCGCAGCGGGTTGGTGCTTAGACGGTGCCGGGAATCCTCGTCGAGGACATCGGCATGCGCCTCGAAGTGAGCGACCAACGCATCACGGTAGGCGCCGCGCGCCGCGTTGGAGCCCAGCGAGTTGAGCTCCAACTGGACGTGGGGCATCAGCCCGAGCGCTTCCCAAAGCCGGGCACTGAGCAGGATCATCTCGACGTCGATGTCCGGCCCGTACATGCCATAGGCTTCCACACCGACCTGGTGGAACTGGCGATAGCGTCCCTTTTGCGGACGCTCGTGGCGAAACATCGGGCCTTGATACCACAGGCGTTGCGTCTGGTTGTAAAGCAGACCATTCTCCAGCGCCGCGCGCACGCAGCTGGCGGTACCTTCGGGCCGCAGTGTGAGGCTATCGCTGTTGCGATCCTCGAAGGTGTACATCTCCTTCTCGACGATATCGGTCACTTCGCCGATCGAGCGCTTGAACAGTGCGGTCTGCTCGATGATGGGCGTGCGGATTTCGCTATACCCATAGCGCTGCATGAGATGCTGGATCTGACGCTCGAAGTATTGCCAAACAGGCGACTGCTCCGGTAGCAGATCGTTCATGCCACGGATGGCCTGGATCTTGTTGCTCAATGCTGACTCCTGAACCGGTACGGGGCGCGCGAGCGGCGCTTTATGCCTCGCGGGCGATGGTATCGCGTTCGCGGGCCTCTTTTTCGCGGACCTTATCGCGGATCAGCGCTTCCAGGTCGTCGACCAGATGGTCGTTGCGAAGCTTGTTGGCCGGCTTGCCGTCGACATAAACGAGGTTGGCCGGGTCGCCGCCGGTGAGGCCGATATCGCTTTCCTTGGCCTCGCCGGGGCCATTGACCACGCAGCCGATGACCGACACATCGAGCGGCGTCATGATGTCGTCGAGGCGTTCCTCGAGGGCATTCATGGTGCCGATGACGTCGAAGTTCTGGCGTGAGCAACTCGGACAGGCGACGAAGTTGATGCCTTTGGAGCGCAGGCGCATGCTCTTGAGCATGTCGTAGCCGACCTTGATCTCTTCGACGGGGTCGGCGGCCAGCGAGACACGAATGGTGTCGCCGATGCCTTCCATCAGCAGCATGCCAAGCCCAATCGAGGACTTCACGGTCCCCGAACGCAAGCCACCGGCTTCGGTAATGCCCAGATGCAGGGGCTGGTCGATGCGTTGCGCGAGTTGGCGATAGGCAGCCACCGCCATGAACACGTCGGAGGCCTTGACGCTGACCTTGAAATCTTTGAAATCGAGGCGGTCGAGGTGCTCGATATGCCGCATGGCGGATTCGACCAGAGCTTCTGGCGTCGGTTCGCCGTATTTCTTCTGCAGATCCTTTTCCAGCGAGCCGGCGTTGACGCCGATGCGAATCGGGATGCCGTTTTCGCGGGCGGCATCGACCACCGCGCGCACGCGGTCTTCACGGCCGATATTGCCGGGGTTGATGCGCAGACAGTCGACACCCAGTTCCGCCACGCGCAGGGCGATCTTGTAGTCGAAGTGGATGTCGGCGACCAGCGGGACCGTGACCTCGCGCTTGATCTGGCCGAAGGTCTCGGCGGCTTCCATGGTGGGCACCGAAACGCGCACGATATCCGCGCCTGCGGCCTCGAGCTGGCGGATCTGTGCCACGGTGGCGGCGACGTCCAGGGTGTCGGTGTTGGTCATGCTTTGAACGGCGATGGGCGCGCCACCACCGACGGGTACATTCCCGACATGAATCTGGCGAGATTGACGGCGTTGAATCGGAGATTGCATATGCATGGACGTATCACTCTCCCAAGGTGAAGCGGGCGACATTGTTGCCGCCGGTATGCTGGCTCAGGTCGATATCCTCGTCCTGATAGCGGAGCTCGACGCCGGTGGCGTTGCCAATGGTCAGGCGAAACGGCGGCGTTCCTTCTAGCTGGGTGTTGGTTCCGGGGTCTTGAAGCCCTGCCAACAAGCGTTGATCGTCGGCATCATAGATCTCGGTCCATGATTGTTCGTTGAAGGTCAGTGTCAAGCTATTGGCGCCGTTAGCGCTGGCATCGTTACTAGCGCCATCGCGGTCGTCGTCTTGCGTGGCGGATGCGGCATCCGCCGAGGTGCCGCTGGCGGCGACGTTCGTGCCCTGCGCGTCGACATCGTCGCGGCTGGTGGCATCATTATTCGAGGTGCCATCAGCGCTCGCGTCGTCGCTACCGACCAGCCCCAAGCTGTCATCTTCGTCGGGTAGCGGCGGCAGGTTGTCCTGTTCGCCCACGTTATCTGGTTCGTCCGTACCGGCCTGCGATGCGACATTGTCGCGTTGTGCCTCGTCGTCCGGGGAAACGTCATCGTTGGAGGCCGTTTCGTTCGCCATGGCGTCGTTCCCCGCGCTGCCCTCAGGAGCGCTAGCGCCATCCGCACTTTCCATGGCGGCAGGGTCGTCGCCGAGGCCGAAGAATTCGTTGCCTTCGCGGCTTTGCCACCAGAGCAGCGTCAAGCCGATCAAGCCGACGATGATGACTAGCGTGGCCAGCTTGAAGATCCAGGCACCGATCCGTGAGGGCGGTTGCGAGCGGTACGATGGCGGCGTGACTTTGCGGTCGAGATCATCACGACCATGCAGAGCGTCGTAGTCTAGCGCCACACGATTGTCGTCGAGCCCCAGCAGCTTGGCGTAGGCACGCAGATAACCTCGACGATAGGTGGCGATGGGCACCTGATCAAAACGGTCTTCTTCCAGGCCGGTGACCACGGCGGGCCGGAGGTTGAGCTGCTCGGCGACTTCTTCCAGCGACAGCCCCTGTTGCTCGCGCTCGCGCTGCAGACGAGTGCCCGGAGGTTCATGACCCTCGGTGGCAGCGGGGGAAGTGTGTTGTTCGTGAGTGTCGCTCATACCAGAGCATCCTTCTCGAATTCGTGTGGTCGGATCATGCCTCAGGAATCGTCATGCTGCCGATGATAAAAGGCTGCGGCTTCCTCGTCGCCCCGTGCGCGAGCGATCTCGCTCGCCAATTCGAGACTTTCTGGGGTCGCCTCGGCCAAGGTAAAGAAACGCTGCAAGCGTTCCCAGGCACGTTCATCATGACCCTGCGTATGGTCGAGTCTTGCCAGCAGGAGCAGGCTCTGTGCAGCGCGTGAGTCGGACGCGATGGCCTGTTCCAGCGGGCGTCGCGCGGCATCGAGATCGCCTTGCTCGAACCGGCATCGGCCCAGATTGGCAAGCAACTGGGCGCGATTATTATACGTGGTGTCTTGTGTTGCTTGCTGCAGTTGCGTACAGGCGGCGTCGAGCTTGCCTTCATCGTACAGGAAAGCAGCGTAGTTGTTGCGCGCGCGAGTATAATTGCCGTCGGCATCCAGCGCACGCTTGAAATATTCCTCGGCGAGTCCCGGCTCATCCTGACGTTGATAGAGAAGAGCCATGCCTTCCAGCGCCCGTGGGTCGTCGGGCCCCAGTTCCAAGGCGTGTTCCAGCGCATCGCGGGCGCGCGTCAAGTTATCGCGTTTGAGGTAGGCCAGCCCCAGCTCGGTATATGCCGACACCGCTTGACCGTTGTTCGGCGATGCGTAAGAGGAGTTGCTTTCGACCTGGATGGCGCAACCGCTCAATAGCCAGACGAGCGACATCGCGGCACTCAACGAGCGGATCGAAGGTGGTCGATGGCGGCGCGTCATGGAGCCCTCTCGAAACAATGGCATCAATCGGTGCGATGAGACGGAATTCGTCGTCTGGAAGTGTCCCATCAAAGCGCCGCACCTTAGTGAAGTCAAGGCAAGGCTCAATCGGCGTCGATCTGAATGGATTGAATGTAACGCTCGTGACGCCTGGTGCGGTCCTTGACGCGCCCCACCAGCTGGCCGCAGGCGGCATCGATGTCATCGCCGCGCGTCATGCGAACGGGGGCGGTATGGCCCAGCTCTTCGAGCCAATGCTGAAAACGCATGACCTGATTGCGTGCAGGCTTCTCGTAGCCCGAGTGCGGGAACGGATTGAAAGGAATCAGATTGATCTTGCTCGGCAGCCCTTCGAGTAGCGTTGCCAGCTCTTGGGCATGGTGCTGCTGATCGTTGACGTCTTTCATCAGCGTATACTCGATGGTCAGCATGCGCGTGGCATCGCATTTATCGAGATAGCGACGGCAGGCATCTAGCAGCGTAGCGATGTTGTACTTGCGATTCAGCGGTACCAGCTCATTGCGCAGCTCATCGTTGGCAGCATGCAGCGAAATCGCCAGGCTCACGTCGAGTTCGTCGGCGAGCTTGTCGATCATCGGGACTACGCCGGAAGTAGAGAGTGTGACGCGGCGCTTGGAAAGACTGTAACCGTTGTCGTCGAGCATGAGCTTCATGGCCGGCACGACAGCGTTGTAGTTCATTAGCGGCTCGCCCATGCCCATCATCACGACGTTAGTGACCGGGCGGTTGGTGTCTCGCCGCGCGTCGAAGCTGTTGCTGGCCACCCACACCTGACCGATGACCTCGGCACTGGTGAGGTTGCGCTGAAAACCTTGCTTACCGGTAGAGCAGAAGCTGCAATCCAACGAACAGCCTACCTGAGACGACACACAGAGCGTGCGGCGCTTGCCGCCCTCGGCGGGAATCAGCACGGTTTCCACGTGACTGCCGTCCTCCACTTCGAGGACCCACTTGCGCGTGCCATCCTTCGAGGCGCCTTCGTAGACCACGCGTGGACCACGCACTTCGGCGACCTCCTCCAGGCGCGTACGCAGTGCCTTCGAGAGATTAGTCATCGACTCGAAGTCGTCGCAGCCTTCGTGGTGAATCCACTTCATTACTTGGGCGGCGCGAAATTTCTTCTCGCCCAATGAGACGAAGAAGTTTTCCATCTCCTCGCGCGTTAGGCCGAGAAGGTTGGTACGGGGCGTGGTGGTCTCGAGGGTCATGGTGGGTCGTACGCTCGGTGGATGGCGGTGCGGGGGCCTTGCGGCCCCCGCGGGAAGCGATCAGCGTGCGCAGATCTCTTCGCTGCCGAAGAAGTAAGCGATCTCGCGCTCGGCGGATTCCGGCGAGTCGGAGCCGTGCACGGCATTGGCATCGATGGACTGCGCGAAGTCGGCGCGGATGGTGCTGGCTTCGGCTTCCTTGGGATTGGTCGCGCCCATCAGGTCACGGTTGGTAGCGATGGCGTCATCGCCTTCCAGTACCTGCACGATCACCGGGCCGGAAGTCATGAAGCCCACCAGATCGCCGAAGAAGGAACGCTCCTTATGCTCAGCGTAGAAGCCTTCGGCCTGGACCTGAGAAAGCTGGAGCATCTTGGCGGCGACGATCTTGAGGCCGGCCTTCTCGAAGCGGCTTTCGATCTCACCGATGACGTTCTTGGCGACGGCGTCGGGTTTGATGATGGACAGGGTGCGTTCGTTGGCCATGAGGTCAATGTCTCCGTGACTGAAATCGAGGGTCTTGATCGATACGCTAACGCGCCGCTCGAGGCGACGCGTTGCATTAAACTCGACGGATGTCGAAAAAAGCGCGCCATTGTAGCGTGTCGCCGAACGTGGCGCACGCTTGATGGAGGGACGCCTTTAGACGCTGAAGCTCTCCCCGCAGCCGCATTCGTCTGTAGTATTAGGGTTGTTGAAGCGAAAGTAACGGTTAAGCCCTTCGTTGACGTAGTCCACCTCGGTGCCGTCGAGCATGGTCAAGGCCTCTTTGTCGACGAGCACCTTGACGCCGTGATCCTCGAAGGGTACGTCGTTGGTGCCCACTTCATCGGCGATGTTGAGCACGTAGCTGTAGCCGGAGCAGCCACTGGGCTTGACCGCCACGCGCAGGCCGAGGCCATTGCCGCGCTCGGCGAGCACATGCTGGATCTGTTCGGCAGCAGCGGAACTGATACTTATATTAGCCATGTTGACCTCCTTGCTTGGGTCGCGATGCGCAGTGCGGCGACCTCGAATCATTGGCGTAGGGCGCCGAGTGCATGTCTGAGCTCGGCGCTTGCGGTGTCGATGTCCGCCTCGGTAGTGAAGCGGCCGAAACTGAAGCGAATGGACGCCAAGGCGCGAATGCGATCGGTGCCGATGGCCTTCAATACATAGGATGGCTCGACACTGGCCGAATTGCACGCCGAGCCGGTCGATACCGCCAGCGCGCGCAGCGCCATCAGCAGCGACTCACCGTCGACGTCGTCGAAAGCCAGGTTGACGATCATGGGGACCGAGACGTCGAGCGTTGTGTTGCAGTGCACGCCTTCACATGCCTCGAGGCCGTCGAGAAAGCGCTGGCGCATGGCTAGGCCATGGGCGTGATCGGCTTCCCGTGCGTCGACCGCCAGGGCGAAGGCTTCGCCCATGCCCGCGATTTGATGCGTGGGCAAGGTGCCCGAGCGCATGCCACGTTCGTGACCACCGCCATGGATCAGTGCGTCGAGGCGAATGTCGGGGCTGCGGCGTACATAGAGCGCGCCGACGCCTTTGGGACCGTAGGTCTTGTGCGCTGACATCGACAACAGGTCGATGCCCATGGCGTTGACATCCAGCGCGATTTTTCCAGTGGCCTGGGCGGCATCGACATGGAAGACCGCGCCGGCCGCGTGGACGACCCCGGCCAATGCCGCCAGCTCGTGGATGCTGCCCAGCTCGTTGTTGACGGCCATCAACGAGACCAGAACGGTATCTTCACGTATGGCGTCGTTGAGCTGCGTGGGCGTCACGCGGCCATCCGCACCGGGCGTCAACCAAGTCACGTCGAAACCTTCGGCCTCGAGCGCGATAGCGGTATCGACAACAGCCTTATGTTCGATACGCGAGGTGACTAGATGTCGACCGCGCGTGCGGTTGGCGCGCATGAAGCCGATCAACGCAAGGTTGTCGGCCTCGGTAGCGCCACTGGTCCAGACAATCTCTCGCGGATCGGCGGCGATCAAGTCGGCGACTTGGCGACGGGCACTTTCCACCGCCTGTTCGGCAAGCCAGCCTGGCATATGGCTACGCGACGCCGGATTTGCGTAGACGCCATCGAGTGTCAGGTGACGCGCCATCACCTCGGCGACGCGTGGGTCGACGGGGGTGGTGGCGGCATAGTCAAGATACACGGGTGAGGTCATGACGGCTCGTATCGATGATGGCGCTGGCGTCTACTGCCCTGCACAATCATTGCTGGGCAATGCTGATGGTATCAGTGCTGATCGTCTCCGGCGCGACGCGCTGCTGGCGAGCGGCGATATCGCGGACCTCCTGGCGTTCCACCAGCTCGGCGAGCGTGATGGCGTCGAGGAAGCCATGGATCTTGTCCGACAGATCGCACCACAAATGGTGCGTCAGGCAGGTGTCGCCCTGCTGGCAGTCCGAGAGTCCCTGGCAGCGCGTTGCGTCCACGGACTCATCTACCGCGCCGATGACCGCAGCCACCGAAATGGCGCTGGACGCATGCGCGAGCATATAACCGCCGCCCGGGCCGCGTACGCTCTTGACCAGCTCGGCACGCTTGAGCCGCGCGAATAGCTGTTCCAGATAGGACAGCGAGATCGTCTGGCGTTTGGAAATGTCGGCGAGGCTGATGGGGCCGGCATCGGCATGTAACGCCAAGTCCAGCATCGCGGTGACGGCATAGCGTCCCTTGGTCGTCAAGCGCATAAGTCGAGGTGATCGGGCGTCGGTGATGAAGCGATTGACCAGGCAGGACATACAATCCGTATGGAATGCTTGCCTGAAATGTGTTCGTATTATGGGAAAACCCAGTAACGCGGTCAACCATTCCCGTCGTGGCTCTCCTGGCGTGCCAATGCCCGGCTTTGCTTGTTCACGGCCCCGAGAATGCCGCGCAAGATATTCATTTCCATGCTGTCGATGTGGCTGCGCATGAAGAGTCGGCGCAGACGCGCCATCAGTTGACGCGGATTGTCGGGATCGTGGAAGTCGATGTCGATCAGCGTTTGTTCGAGATGGTCGAAGAAGCGCTCCATGTCGTCATGGCTGGCCGGCGGGTTGTCCCACTCGACACCGAACGGCGTCTCCGGGGCATCGTCCGCGCCCAGCGCCGCCAGTCGACATTCATAGGTTAGCACCTGGACCGCAGCGGCCAAGTTGAGCGAGCTGAAGTCAGGATTGGTGGGGATGTGCACATGGGCATGGCAGCGCTGCAGTTCGCCGTTGGTCATGCCGCTGTCCTCGCGCCCAAAAACCAGCGCCGCCTGGGCGGCCTCGGGTGCGCACTCGCCGGGAAGGCGTTCGCCCAGCGCGCGCGGGGTGAGCATGGGCCAGGGGAGGTGGCGTACGCGGGCGCTGGCGCCGACCACGAAGGTGCAGTCACCGACAGCCTCCTCGAGCGTGGCATACACCGTGGCATTGCTCACCAGGGCATCGGCACCGGACGCACGAGCGTGGGATTCGGAGCCGTATACTTCGCAACGCGGCGCGACGAGGGCCAGATCTGCAAGACCCATATTGTGCATGGCGCGGGCGGTGCCGCCGATGTTGCCAGGGTGGCTGGTGCCAATGAGAACGATACGCAGTTTGTCGAGCATGATGATAGGCGCGCGGCTGAGAAACGAGTGGCGAGTCTATCATGGCTTGAGGCCGCGAAACTTCCCGTCGTGGGCGCCTTCTGCTAGGATGCGCGACGTTCTTTAACAGTTTCCGAGATTCAGGCCCGTATCATGCATCCCATGGTTCAATTCGCACTGCGCGCCGCGCGTAGTGCCGCCGAGCAGTTCGTGCGTGCTCGCGACCGCATCGAAGTCGCGCGTGGCGACCGGCAGCTCGATCAGCTGCTGGAAGATACTGCGCGTAACGCAGAAACACTCATCGACGCGCAGTTTCGTCGCAGTTACCCCCAGCATGGCCTTTCCGGTCGCTATACGGCGCACCGTGACGGCGAAGGTGAGGGCGCTGATTTCCACTGGCGTATCGAGCCGTTCCACGGCTATTCCAACCTGGCCGTGGCATCGCCCAGCTTTGCCATTTCCGTTGTCTGTTTGGTCAAGGGCAAGCCCGAGCATGCGGTGATTGTTTGCCCCTTCAGCGACGATGAATATCTCGTCAGCCGTGGGCGTGGTGCGCAGCTCAATGGACGCCGCATTCGCGTGCCCAATCATATCGCGGTCGAGGGTGCGCGCATTGCTGTCGGTTTGCCGGAGCCCTGGCTGCGTTCGCGCCATCTCCCGACGTATTTAGCCTTGGTTCAAGGCCTCGGGCCGCAGGTCGAAAACTTCCTCAGCAGCGGTAGTGGCCTTCTGGATCTCGCGCAACTCGCTGCTGGCCGTGTCGATGTCGCCTTCGTGCTGGGGCTCGAAGAACAGGATCAAATGGTTGGCAGCCTCCTCCTCAAGGAGGCCGGTGCACTGCTGGGCGGTCCAGACGGTAGTCCCACGGTCAGCATCGAACAGAATCTCATGGCCGCTACGCCACGCCTTTACAAGACACTGGTACAGCAGCTCAAGCCGCGGATGTAAGCTCTTTGGGCTTGTCCGCATGAAATACCCCGCCGACATCGCGTTGACGGGGTATTTTTCATTGTGCGGCTCGTGTCGGTCAGTCCGTCGGGCCGATCAGATGCTTGACCTCGAGATAGGCAGCTAACCCCCAAGGTCCGAGCTCGCGGCCGATGCCGCTATGCCCGAAGCCGCCCCAGCTGGCTTCCGGCATAACGATTTGCTCGCTGTTGTACCAGATGTTGCCGGCACGCAAGGCCCGTCCGACGCGCTTGGCGCGTTGAGGGTCGCCGCTGATCACCGTGGCGGCCAGGCCGAAGTCGCTGGCGTTGGCCAGCGTGATGGCGTCTTCGTCGGAGGCGACACTGCGTGCGCACAGCACCGGGCCGAAAACCTCCTCGCACCACAGGCGGCTATCGGTGGGCACGTCGCGATACAGCGTTGGGGCGATGAAATAGCCTTGATCCGGCAACTGCCGATGACGGGCGTCGCGTACTGGCTGAAGCTCTTCGCGCTCGGCGATGGCTAGGTAGTCGTGGACTCGGTCGCGCTGACGCTGGCTGGTCATCGGTCCCATATCGGTGTCCGCGCCCAGCGGATTGCCCAGGCGGATCGCGTCGATGCGTGTCGCTAGCGCCTCATAAAGCGCCTCGGCAAGCGATTGATGCACGATCAAGCGTGAGGTCGCCGAGCAAATCTGCCCGCTGTTGAAGTATATGCCAGCCATGACCCAGTCGGCGGCTTGTTCGACTTCGGCATCGTCGAGCACCAGGATCGGCGATTTGCCGCCGAGCTCCAGCGACACCCCGCGACTACCCTCGGCGGCGGCCTGCATCACGCGTTCGCCCACGGCGTTACTGCCGGTGAACGACAGCTTGTCGATGCCGCGGTGATGCGTCAGCGGTATGCCGATGCCATCACCATCGCCATGCAACAGGTTGAGCACGCCCGGCGGCAACGCGATCTCCAGGGCGATCTCGGCGAGGACCTGTTCCGGCAACGGTGTGACCTCGGAAGGCTTGAAGACCACCGTGCAGCCCGCTGCCAGGGCAGATGCGATCTTCCAGGCGCTGGTCACCAGCGGGAAGTTCCACGGCGTGATCAGGCCCACCACGCCGGCGGGGTCTTCATAGCAATAGGCGTCGACACCTTCGATGTCATGCGTGATACGGCGACCCTGCCGGGCTTCCAGCTCGCGTGCCTGGCGTGCGTAGTAACGATAGCAGGCGATGGCGTCGTCGAGATCGATGCCGGCCTCGGCGAGGGCCTTGCCATTGTTGGTCGCAGAAATCTCCATCAGCGCTTCACGACGCGCCGTCAGGGTATCGGCCAGCGCCTCCAGATACGCTCCGCGCGCCTCGCCGCCCAAGGCGTTCCAACCGGGAAAGGCGCGACGTGCGGCGTCCACTGCCGCGTCGACGTCTGCGGCGTCGCCAGCCGTGACCTCGGCGACCTGGCGCTCATGATACGGGTCCATCACCGCCAGGCGCCGTGTGCCCTGGCTGGCTACCCAGCGATTGTCGATGAACTGATGATCGAGTTGTTGCATGAGGACTCCTTCAAAGGGCGTGCTCACGGCGCCAATCATCGATCATGGCGTGCAAGCGTGACCCGGAAAAACTGGGAAAATGGCCGCCGTGAACGATGCGCGTCTGCATAGGATTTGGTGGCCATGTTATCTCTATGGGTGGAAGTGTGTCTCGGCAGAGCGCTCATCCGAGTGCCGCCTGCCAGCGTTCGGCATCGATCTCGATCAGCGTGGGTGCGTTGCGCGAGACGTTACTGAGGACGAGATCGAATTCGATGGGGGATTCGACGCGATGCGAAGCGAGACCGAATCCTTCCGCCAGGCGCTGGAAATCGGGCGGCGTGGGATCGACGCCGATGCGAGCGACGCCATGCGCGTCCATGTAGTGACGGATTTCCTCGTAGCCGGCATTGTTCCAGAGTACCACGACGACCGGCAGTCCTTCGTCGACGGCGGTGGCCAGCTCGCTCAGGGTGAACATTGCGCCGCCATCGCCGATCAGGGCCACGACCGGCGTGCCGGACTGGGCCAGCTGGGCACCAAGCGCCGCCGGCAGGCCGTATCCCAAGGTCCCGTAACCGGTCGAGGCGTTGAAGTAGTGCCGTGGCGCTGCACGCTCGACGAGATGATTGCCAGCGTAGACCGGGGCGGTAGAGTCGCCGACGATGATGGCCTCGGGCAAGGCGTGATCGAGCGCGGCATAAAGCGGCACGAACGGCGCCATGTCGGGACGCGTCTTCAGCGCCAACGCTGCATGGATGGCGCGGGTGCGCTCCGCGCCCTGACGCTCTAGCGGGGTGGGGAAGTGCGCTAGCAGAGCCGAAAGCGCGGTGCCGGCGCCGCTGACAAGTCCCAGCGCCGTGGCCTGATTGCGTACCAGCTGCTCCGCTTCCAGGTCGATGCGAATCAAGCGTCCCGTCAGGGTGAATCCGTCGTCGAACACCACGTCGTAATCGGTTTCGCCAAGCTCGGTGCCCACGGCGAGGATGACGTCGGCGTCGCGAGCCAGTGCACGCACCTCGGGCCAGGTGGCGTTAGCGCCCAGGTTGAGTGGATGCCCGCGCCCAAGTACCCCCTTGGCGTTGATGGTGGTCACGGTCGGCGCGTCGAGGTGCTCGACCAGCGCCCTAGCCGATTCTGATGCATCCGCACAGCCGCCTCCCAACAACACTAGCGGGGCACGAGCCTCGCGTAACCACTCGGCGGCGAGTGTCACGCCGTCGGGATGCGGCGCGGGGCGATACAGCCGCGCTGGCGAGCGATTATCGGGTAGGGAGATAGGCGCATCGAAAAGATCGATGGGGATCTCGATATGTACCGGCCCCGGCCGTGCGGAACGAAAGACCGCAAAAGCGCGCGCCAGGACTTCCGGCAAGGCGCTTGGGTCGAGCAGTGTATGGCTAAAACGACTCACGCCCGCCAGCACGTTCTGCTGGCTGGGCAACTCGTGTAGCCGCCCCTGGCCGCGTCCCAGAGTATCGCGGCGGTTGACGCTGGAGATCACCAGCATGGGCACGGAGTCGGCCAGCGCCTGTCCCATGGCGGTGGCGATATTGGTCATTCCCGGCCCGGTGATGATGAAACAGACCCCGGGCTTGCCGCTGGCACGGGCATAGCCGTCTGCCATGAACCCCGCGCCCTGTTCGTGGCGCGGCGTGACATGGCGCAGGCCGCCCGCTTCCAAGCCACGATACAGCGGCACGGTATGCACGCCGGGAATGCCGAAGACGGTATCCACGGCGTAATTGTCACGTAGCAGGCGAACCAGCGCCTCGGCGCAGCTGATCGAGCGAGGAGAAGGTGCGTTCGTGTCGTTGGTCATGGGGAGCTCCTTAAGCCACCAGCCAGTGGCCCATCACGACGATGATCGGCAACGTGATGGCGGTACGCAGCAAGAATATGACGACCAGTTCCCAGAGCTTGAGCGGAATCTTGGACTTGAGCAGCAAGGCGCCGATTTCCGACATATAGATCAACTGTGTCAGCGACAGGCAGGCAATCACGAAGCGGGTCAGTTCGCTCTCGATATCGCTGGCCAGCACGGCGGGCAGGAACATGTCAGCGAAGCCCACCAGCGTGGCCGGCGCGGCGGCCGCCGCCTCGGGCACGTTCATCCACTCGAGGATCGGCACCATCGGGTAGGACAGCCAGGTGAATAGTGGGGTGAACTCGGCGAGGATCAATGCCACGGTGCCGATGGCGATGACCAGCGGCAGCAGTCCGAAGAAGATATCGGCTACGTTAAGCAATGCGTGGCGCAATAATTGACGCGGTCCCGGCGCCTTGTCAGCACGTTCCACAGCCATGTCCAGGCTATAGCGAAACAGGCCTTGAGTGCCGGTGCGTTCCTCGGCAAGGCGGCAACCCACCGGCTCATGGTAGGTGTTCGGCTTGCGAGAGAGTGGCGGTAGGCGCGGGACGACCACTGCAGCCACCAATCCCGCCACAACCACGGTGAGATAAAACGGCACGAAGAGGTGATTGATGCCGATGAAGTTGGTCACCAGAAGTGCAAAGGCAATCGAAACGATGGAGAAATTGGTGGCAATGGCCGAGGCCTCGCGCCGATTGTAGTAGCCCTGCTCGTATTGCTGCGTGGTGATCAGCACCCCCACGGTGCCCGAGCCCATCCACGAAGCGGTGGCGTCGATGGCGCTGCGTCCGGGCAGACCGAACATCTTGCGGAATGGAGTGCGGACTAGGCTGCCGATGAATTCCATGAAACCGAAGTCGACCAGGAAAGGCAGCAGAATGGCGGCGAAGAAGAAAAAGGTCAGCAGTACTGGCGCCAAGTCGTTGAGCATTACCCCGCCGGTGGAAGAAACGGTCACGAACTCGGGGCCGACCTGGAAATAGGTCATGATCGCGAAGGCAGCACCCAGCAAGCGCATCGCCATCCACAGCGGCTCGACGTCGAACAGTTCACCCAAGGCATTCTCGCGGGCCCAGTGGGGCTTGGCGAACTTGACGTAGGTGGTGACGAATGCCGAGAGGCACAGTACCAGCGTGGCAATGGCGGGCAATGCGTCGCCGAGCACGTCCTGAAGACCGTCAGCGAGCATGCCCATGCCGATGTTGATGGTATCGCCCGTCGAGAAGGGCACCAGAAACATGCCGATGCCGATCAGTGAGGGGACGAGAAACTTGAGAAGCCCGCGCGGCGTCAGCCGTGCGTTGTGGGGAGCGCCACCGCCAGGTGCGGTGGAATCGAGGGATGCGGACATAGATGTCACCACTTGTTGTTGTAGAGCCCCAAGCATGGGGCATGGCTTAGCGGCGCTTGACGCCGGGGAGCACGCAGAGCATTTCATAGAGCAGCGTGGCGCCCATCAACGCAGTGTTGCCGCTGGTGTCGTAGGGCGGTGCGACTTCGACCAGATCGCCGCCGACGATATTCAGCCCCCAGGTGCCACGGACGATCTCTAGACCTTGCGACATGGCCAGGCCGGCTGCTTCGGCGGTGCCGGTACCGGGCGCCACCGAGGGATCGAGAGCGTCGATATCGAAGGTGATGTACACGGGGCGATCGCCCATCTGCTCACGCACCTCGGCCATCAGCGGTTCCAGCGACTTGTACCAGCACTGCTCGGCGGTGACGACACGGAAGCCTTGTTCGCGGCACCAGTCGAAGTCATCGGCGGCATAACCTGTTCCGCGCAGCCCGATCTGGATCACGCGCTGGCTGTCCAGCAGGCCTTCTTCTTGGGCGCGACGAATCGGGCAGCCATGAGCGACTTCTTCGCCGAACATGTGTGGATTGATATCGGCATGGGCGTCGATATGGATCAGCCCTACTGGGCCGTGTTTCTCGGCGATGGCCTGCAGCACCGGCCATGTCAGGGTGTGGTCGCCACCGAGTGTCAGTGGCACGGCGTCGTGGCCGAGCAGTTCACGATAGTGCTGTCGGATGATCTCGACGCTTTTCTTCAGGTCGAAGGTGTTGATCGCTACGTCGCCAGTGTCCGCCACTTGCAGGCTGTCGAACGGCGCCGCGCGGGTGGCCATGTTGTAGGGCCGCAGCATGCGCGACTCGTCGCGGATCTGGCGCGGTCCCAGGCGGGTTCCCGGGCGATTCGAGGTGCCGATGTCCATGGGAATGCCGACGAAAGCAGCATCAAGCCCGTCGGCGCTCGCCTGGGTGGGCAGACGCATCATGCTCGCGATGCCGCCGAAGCGCGGCATCTCGTTACCGCCCAAGGGTTGATTGAAAATCGGGGTGTCGTGATCGCTCATGCTGGGCTCCTGGTAGAAGCGGTGGATCGTTGTTGGTGCCTCCTTGTTATTAGCATGAACCATGCCAGGTGGTAGTCTTCCTGTAATCAAGGACTTAGCTCCATGAGTGATGCAGTCTTGTATTGCTCGACGGCTTTAGGTGATCCAATATTGCATCGTGATACAGAAATGAATCGAGGACGGCATGCGAGATCACGATATCGACGCACAAACGCTCGAAGCACTGGTGCATACCGGGCACGATCATGTCTTCATCGTCGATGTCGATGGTCAGGTATTGGATGTCAGCCCGGGAAGTGCTGCCGTCTATGGCTTGAGCCGCGAGGCGCTGTGCGCGACCACTGTTTACGAACTGGAGGCACGCGGCGTGCTGTCGCCCTCGGTTTCGCTGGAGGTCATTCGCACTGGCCAGCCGGCGCAGGTCATGCAGCGAACCGGTACGGGGCGTCAGGTCATCGCTGAGGCATATCCGGTGTACGCATCCGGGCGCTTGGTGCGCGTTATCAGTCGCTCCATGGACATGACCGATCTGCGCCTGCTGCAGGATGAATACGCACTTCTACAGCGTCGCTTCAATGAGCACCTCAAGCGTGGCGGCGCGCCGGCATCGGGGGATGCATTGGAGCTGGAGTCGCTGGAGGTGCGTAGCCAGGTCATGCATGAGGTGGCGCAGCTCATCAAGCGGGTGGCACCGACCGACGCCACGGTACTGATGCTCGGCGAGTCGGGAGTCGGCAAGACGGCCTTCGCGCGCCAGCTGCATCGCTGGAGCCAGCGGTGCGATGGCGCTTTCGTGGACGTCAACTGCGCCTCGATCCCCGAGTCGCTGTTCGAATCCGAGATGTTCGGCTATCAACCCGGTGCGTTCAGCGGCGCCGCACGGATGGGCAAGGCCGGGCTTCTGGAGCAGGCCCACAAGGGCACGTTGTTTCTCGACGAGATCGGCGAGCTGCCCCTGGCCATGCAGAGCAAGCTGCTGAAGGTGATTCAGGACGGTTACCTGACACGGCTGGGCGATACGCGCTCGCGGCGGGTCGATTTTCGCTTGGTGGTCGCCACCAACCAGGACCTGGCGCAACGCGTGGAGGAGGGGCGTTTTCGCCTCGACCTATACTATCGGCTCAACGTGATCCCCGTCACGCTGCCGCCCTTGCGCGAGCGCCGTGAAGATATCCCCGGCCTCGCGGAACGTCAGCTCGCCTGGCTCAACGAGCGCTATGGCATGGACAAGGTACTGCATCCTCGCGTGTGGCCGGAGTTGATGGGGGGTGACTGGCTGGGGAATGTCCGCGAGCTGGAAAACTGGCTCGAACGCGCCTGGTTGTCCGCCGAGGGTGGCGTCATCGGGGCGCCAATGGAGGAGCGAGACGTGGCCCCAGCGCGTGTGAGCACAGCGGCAAGTGGAGGCAGTCCGCTGGCGACGCTAGAAGAGGGGCACACCCTGCGCGAGACGCTTGAGGCCGTCGAGGCCGAGATTCTCGGCGAGTTGGCGATGCGGTTGTCGAGCACTTATGCCATGGCCGAGCGTCTGGGGATCAGTCAGCCCGGCGTGGTGCGCAAGCTGCGCCGTCATGGATTGAAGATCGTGTCGCGCGACTAGCTCTCAGCGCAATGCAAGCCCCAACGCAATACGCCTCCCGGGAGGGGAGGCGTATCGGATACCGAACGGCTAGGCCGCTGAAGTCTCAGGGCAGTTCTTCTTCCTCGTCGTTTTCCTTCTTGGTCCGGATCAGATCCTGGCGCTGCAGTTTAATGGCCAGCAACAACGCGGCAGCCACGTACACCGACGAGAAGGTGCCCGCGACGACGCCCAGTATCAAGGCGATCGAGAAGTTGTGGATCATGTCCCCGCCGAGGAAGAACAGTGCCAATAGTACTAGCAATGTGGTCCCAGACGTCGCCATGGTGCGCGCCAAGGTCTGGTTGATCGACTCGTTGAATATCTGCGCCATGTCGTCGATTTGCGACTTGCGGATATTCTCGCGTATTCGGTCGTAGACGATGATGGTGTCGTTGAGCGAGTAACCGATCACCGCCAATATGGCGGCCAGTACCGTCAAATCGAAGTCCAGTCCGAACAACGCAAAGATGCCGAGTATGATCACCACGTCATGACCGAGGGAGATCAGGGCGCCGAGTGCGAACTTGTACTGGAAGCGGAACGCCACATACACCATGACCACCGCCAGGGCCAGCAGCATGCCCATGCCGCTTTGATCGCGTAGCTGATCGCCGACCTGCGCACCGACGAACTCGGCGCGGACCAGGTCTACCGGATTCGCTTCGCTGTCCAGAATACCCACGACGCTTTGCCCGACGTCGTTGTCGAACGTCTGCTGCAGGCGTACGAGGATGTCGTTGGAGGTGCCGAAGGTTTGTACCTGGGCATCCTCAAAGCCCTCGTCGCTCAATTTGCTGCGTAGGTCGTCCAGGGCTGGAGCTTGCTCATAGCGGACTTCCACCAGCGTGCCGCCGGTGAAGTCCAGGCCCAGGTTGAGGCCTTTGAATGCCAGGGCGCCGATCGCAATGACCGCGAGCAGCACGGAAATGACGAAGGCTATGCGGCGTTTGCCCATGAAGTCTAACTGTCGCATCGCTCGCTCTCCTCAGATCCAGATTTTCTTCAGCGGGCGTCCGCCGATGGTGAGGTTGATCAGGGCACGTGAGACCAGGATGGCGGTAAACATCGAGGTCAGAATGCCCAGCGACAGCGTGACGGCGAAGCCTTTGACCGGCCCGGTGCCGATCGAGAACAGGATGACCGCCACCAGCAGGGTGGTGATGTTGGCGTCGACGATCGAAGTGAAGGCGCGCTCGAAGCCAGTGTGTATGGCTTGCTGGGCCGGCATCTTGCCTCTGATCTCTTCACGTATTCGTTCGAATATCAATACGTTGGCATCCACCGCCATGCCTAGTGTCAGCACGATACCGGCAATCCCGGGGAGCGTCAGGGTGGCGCCGAGCATCGACATCAACGCGACCAGCATCACGAGGTTTAGTCCTAGCGAGATGTTGGCGACCACGCCGAAGGCTTTGTAGCGCGCCAGCATGAACAGCACCACGAGCAACAAGCCGAGTTCTACCGAGAGAATGCCCTGGTGGATGTTCTGCGCGCCCAGGCTAGGCCCAATGGTGCGCTCTTGGGCGAAATAGATGGGGGCCGCCAGCGAGCCGGAGCGCAGTAGCAAGGCCAGGTCTGCCGCCTCGCTCGAGGAATCGAGACCGGTGATGCGGAAACGGTTGCTCAAGGCGCTTTGTATGGTCGCCAGACTGATGATGCCGCGCTCGGTATAGCCTTCGCGCTTTTCGACTTCTTTACCGTCTTCCATCACCGTGCGTGTACGGGTCTTGTGCTCGATGAAGACCACCGCCATGTTGCGCCCGATGTTGGAGCGCGTGGCGCGGCTCATCATCGAACCGCCGGTGCCATCGAGGTTGATGTTGACCTGCGGACGGTTGTTTTGATCGAAGCTGCGGCTGGCACTGGAGACATGATCGCCGGTGACGATGACGTCACGCATCAACTCAGCGTTGCGATTTTCGTCATTGCGAAAGTTGAGCGTTTCGATCTCGCGGTCGGGCGTATCCGGGCGCGCTTCCAGGCGGAACTCCAGGTTCGCCGTGGCCCCCACGATACGCTTGGCGGCGGCGGTGTCCTGCACCCCGGGCAGCTCGACGACGATGCGGCTGGGGCCCTGGCGCTGCACGAGTGGCTCCGAGACGCCCAGCTCGTTGACGCGGTTGCGGATCGTCGTCAGGTTTTGGTTGACAGCGTAGTCCTGCAGATCCTGCACGGCCTGTTCGGTGAAGGTCATCGTCAGGGCCGTACCGCTATCACTGTCTGCGTTCTCGTAATCGAAGTCAGGGAACTGATCGGCGATCAAGCCGCGCGCAGCGTTGCGGTCATCCTCGTTGGCGAACTGGAACGTGATCGTGCGGTCGCCGATCTCGGTGTCACGATAACGTATCCGCTCGTCACGCAGGATATCGCGGACGGCGCTGGCATTCGCTTCCAGACGTTGCTGGACGGCGGCGTCCATGTCGACTTCCAACAGGAAGTGTACCCCGCCCTGGAGGTCGAGGCCGAGCTTCATGGGGGTGGCGGAAAGGCCGGCCAACCAGTCGGGCGTCGCATCGGCGAGATTGAGCGCTACGGTATAGGCGTCACCCAGACGGTCGTCGAGAATGTCGCGGGCAGCGATTTGCTGATCGGCCTGGTCGAGGCGAATCAGTGCACTGTTGCCATCCAGCTCGCTTTGTTTGATGTCGATACCTTCATCCTCGAGCGCTTGAGTCAAGCGGTCGAGACGCTCTTGATCGAGTGCGGTGCCGCTGGCAGTGCTGCTGATCTGAACGGCAGGGTCGGCGGGGTAAAGATTGGGTAACGCGTAGATGATGCCGACGAGAAGTACGATGAGTATCAGCAGATACTTCCACAGGGGATAACGGTTGAGCATGGAAGCCCTGTCCTTGTTGCTGACGCAGAAGACAACCACCGACCATAAAGCATGGCCGGTGGCGTTGAGGAGTGCGGTTTCGCGCCTCCTGATAGGAGATCAGATGGACTTCAGGGTGCCCTTGGGCAATACCGCGGCGACGGAGTTCTTCTGAACGTTCACCTCGGTGCCCTCGGCGATTTCCAAGCTGATGAAATCGTCGCCGACATTGGTGACACGTCCCATCAGGCCGCCGCCGATGACGATCTCATCGCCCTTGGCCAGATTGCTGATCAGCTGTTTGTGCTGCTTCGCACGCTTGGACTGCGGGCGCCATAGCAGAAAGTAGAAGATCAGCACGAAGCCGACCAGCATGACGATCTGGGCAATGCCGCCGCCCGCGGGTGAGGCATCCTGCGCGTGAGCTGCGGGAATGAAAAACTCCAGCATGGATTATTATCTCCGGATGGTAGTGAGGGTGAATCTGGGCCCGAGAGCGTGTCCCGGATGGCCTTCGATCACGCTGATAGCGGCGGCACCGGCATGCCGCGCCGTGCGTAGAAGTCCTCGACAAAGGCAGTCAATGTACCCGCTTCAATGGCAGTGCGCAAACCAGCCATTACACGCTGGTAATAGCGTAGATTGTGGACGGTATTGAGCATCGCGCCGAGCATTTCGCCACAACGGTCCAGATGGTGCAGATAGCTGCGCGTGAAGTACTGGCACGTATGACAATCGCAATCCTCTTCGAGTGCCTGTGTGGAGTGGCGATGCTGGGCATTACGGATCTTGACGGGACCGTCAGCAGTGAAGAGATGGCCATTGCGCGCGTTACGCGTGGGCATCACGCAGTCGAACATATCCACCCCGCGCCGCACGCCTTCGACCAGGTCCTCAGGCTTGCCGACACCCATCAGGTAGCGCGGCTTGTCGTCTGGCATCCAGCCCGGCAAATAGTCGAGTACCTTGAGCATCTCTTCCTTGGATTCGCCCACCGACAAACCGCCGATGGCGAGTCCGTCGAAGTCGATGTCCAGAAGGCCTTTCAATGAGCGCTCGCGAAGCTCGGGGTACATGCCGCCCTGAATGATGCCGAACAGCGCCGAAGGTGAATCGCCATGCGCGGCGCGCGAACGCTGAGCCCAGCGTAGCGACATCTCCATCGAACGCCTGGCTTCTTCCTCGGTGGCTGGATAGGGCGTGCATTCATCGAAGATCATCACGATGTCCGAGCCCAGCGATCGCTGCACGGCCATCGACTCCTCGGGCCCCATGAAGACCTTGGCGCCATCCACGGGCGAGCGGAAGTGCACACCTTCCTCGGTGATCTTGCGCGTTTCGCCCAGTGAGAAGACCTGGAAGCCACCCGAATCGGTGAGGATCGGCTTTTGCCACTGGGCGAAGTCGTGGAGGCCGCCGTGGGTTTCGATGACCTCGGTGCCCGGTCGCAACCAGAGGT
The DNA here is from genome assembly GCF_029889885.1 of Chromohalobacter sp. 296-RDG. Classification (GTDB taxonomy): domain Bacteria; phylum Pseudomonadota; class Gammaproteobacteria; order Pseudomonadales; family Halomonadaceae; genus Chromohalobacter. The sequence goes on along the minus strand of NZ_JARANY010000014.1, from coordinate 2,466 downwards.
GAAAGGTGTTGCCGAGGATGATCTCGGCGCCGATCTGCTCGACCGATTCGGGCGTCATGCCCTTGACCGTGCCGTAGGTGCCGACGGGCATGAAGGCGGGCGTTTCCACGGTTCCGCGCGGGAAGCTCAAACGGCCGCGTCGCGCCATGCCATCTTCGGCGAGGCGCTCGAAACGCATGAAGCTCTCGTTACGCATGGGGAACCTCGTTGGGCATGGTGGCCTTGTTAGGCATGGGCAGTCTCGGGAAAAGGATGGGACGTCTCGGCTCGGCTGAGGAACATGGCATCGCCATAACTGAAGAAGGCGTAGCGCTCGACGACGGCTGCGTGGTAGGCATGCATCACCTGGTGGTAGCCGGCAAACGCTGAGACCAGCATCAATAGCGTCGACTCGGGCAAGTGGAAGTTGGTGATCAGTGCATCGACGCAGCGCCAGGCGTAACCGGGATAGATGAAGATATCGGTGTCGCCCCGGTAAGGCGTGATGCGACCGTCGTCGCGTCCTTGGCTAGCGGTTTCCAGGCAGCGCACGCTGGTCGTGCCCACGGCGATTACACGCTTGCCGCGCGCTCGGGTGGTCTCGACCTGACGACATAGGGTCTCGTCGACTTCCAGCCATTCGCTGTGCATATGGTGCTCGCGAATATCGTCCACGCGGACCGGCTGAAAGGTACCCGCACCCACATGCAGGGTGACATAGCCCATCTCCACGCCACGCTCACGCAGCGCGGCCATCAGCGCTGCGTCGAAATGCAGGCCGGCGGTAGGCGCCGCCACCGCGCCCTCGCGACGGGCATAGACGGTCTGATAGCGCTCGCGGTCATCGAGTTCGTCTTCGCGGTCGATATAAGGCGGCAACGGCATGTGCCCGTGGCGTTCGAGCAACTCGATCAGCGGTGTCTCGCCCAAAAAGCGCAGCTCGAACAAGGCTTCGTGGCGTTCCTCGACCACTGCGCGGATGTCGCCCTCGAACATCAGCTCGGTACCGGGCTTGGGTGTCTTGCTTGCGCGCAGGTGTGCCAGACCGCGATGCGCATCCAGCGGGCGTTCGAGGAGCATCTCCACGCGTCCGCCACTAGTCTTTTGCCCGAAAAGCCGCGCGGGAATCACGCGGGTATCGTTGAACACCAGCAGGTCGCCGGGCTCGAGCTGCGTCAGCAGATCGGTGAAACGGCGGTGCTGGACCTCGCCGCTTTCATCATCCAGGCAGAGTAGACGGCAATCGCTGCGCGTCTCGGACGGGTAACGAGCGATAAGCTCATCGGGGAGATCGAAATGGAAATCGGCGCGCTGCATGGAATTGAAGAAAACGACCTGGAATCGAAAAACTGAAATCGGAGATGAGGCACGTGCGGTGTGCGCTCGACGAAGGCGGCCCATGATAGTCGAGACAGACGACGAAGTCAGGCCCGAATGATTGACGTCACCAATCTTCTCCGTATAATACGTCCTCGTTGCCCGGGTGGCGAAATTGGTAGACGCAGCGGATTCAAAATCCGCCGGTGGCGACACCGTGTCGGTTCGAGTCCGACCTCGGGCACCAACCTTTCTTCATGGCCTCTGGTCATTTCGGCAAGTTCCAGCTATCTCCTTTCTCTGATGATGTCGATGGGACATGCGTCCATTTTCGTGCGCGCATGCCAAGCGTCCTGCCTGTCTTTCGTTCCTTATATCTTTTATTAATCAATTATGTAGAAGGCTTGAAATGACCTATCCTTAGGGCGAGCCATCAAGGTGATGGGGCGCGTCGGACACGCGCTTCAAGCCGCATGGCGTGTCGCTTTCACCGGCGATACAAGGGGTCACTGTCATTCAAGGAGAAATGTTTTGGCTACTACATCTTCCCGCAGAGTTGGCGGTCCGTTTGCCAAGCTCGTGGGTATCATCGTTGCGCTCGTCGGCCTCGCGCTGGGCGGCGGCGGGCTTTATCTAGCGTCATTGGGCGGTTCCTGGTATTACGCTATCGCGGGCATCCTGATGCTCGTCTCCGGTATTCAGTTGGTGCGCGGTCGCATGTCCGGCGCCTGGCTCTACGGCCTTGCGTTCGTGGGGACGCTGATCTGGGCTGCATGGGAGTCTGGGCTGAATTACTGGCGCTGGATTCCACGTCTCGATGTCGCGTTGATCCTGGCTATTCTGGTCGCGCTGGTCATGCCGAGTCTCAAGGGCGGCCCCTCGCGCAAGGTGGGTTTCTCGGTCGCGGGCGTATTGTGCCTGGGCCTGATCGTCGCCGGTGCCTTGGCGTTCGTGCCGCGCGGTTATCAGCATATCGAGGACGTACCGGAGGTCGCCGAGAGTTCATTGGCGACCAATGTCGGCGATGCTCAGCCGGCGGATACGCCCGACGATGAAGACTGGGTTGCCTACGGGCGCGACAGCGCCGCAACGCGTTACTCGCCGCTCGATCAAGTCACCCCGGATAACGTCGGCGATCTCGAAGTGGCGTGGCAGTACCGCACCGGCGAC
>NZ_JARANY010000139.1 GCF_029889885.1 Chromohalobacter sp. 296-RDG | reverse complement strand
TGGGTTGCCTACGGGCGCGACAGCGCCGCAACGCGTTACTCGCCGCTCGATCAAGTCACCCCGGATAACGTCGGCGATCTCGAAGTGGCGTGGCAGTACCGCACCGGCGACTTGCTCGATCACCGCTGGGGCGCCGAGACAACGCCGCTCAAGGTCGGCGACGATGTGTTCTTGTGTACGTCGCGCAATATCCTGATCTCGCTCGACGCCGATAGTGGCGAAGAGAACTGGCGCTATGATCCGCAGGTATCCGAAGACGCCATTCCTTATACAGCTGCCTGCCGTGGCGTGACGTATTATGAAGTACCGGATGACCGCGTCGATGATATGGCCAGCGGCGATGATGGCGATTCGCAGAGCTGCCGTGCACGTATCATTTCTGGGACGCTCGATGGCCGCATGCTCGAAGTCGATGCCGCGACTGGCGAGCCGTGTACCGGTTTCGGGAATAACGGCCAGGTCGATATCAAACAGAATATGGGTGAGACGCCCGAGGGCTATGTCTCCATCAACTCCGCACCCGTGGTGGTGCGTGATGTCGTCGTAACGGGACACCAGGTGCTCGATGGGCAGCGTCGTTATCCGCCCTCCGGTGTCATCAAGGGCTTCGACGCCGTGACTGGCGAACTCGAGTGGGCCTGGGACGCAGGGCGCCCCGAGCAGAGCGAACCGCTCAGCGGTGATGACACCTACGTGCGTGGCTCGCCCAATATGTGGACCACCGCCACCGGCGATAGCCAGCTAGGCCTGGTGTATCTGCCGATGGCCAATAGCGCCGCCGACTACTGGAGCAGTTCGCGCACGTCGGCAGAAAATGAGTGGGCCAGCTCGATGGTGGCGCTCAACGTCGAGACCGGGCTGCCCGAGTGGCACTTCCAGACTGCGCACAAGGATGTCTGGGATTACGATCCCGGTTCGCAGCCGACATTGATCGATTTCCCCACCGACGATGGGGAGGTGCCGGCCTTGGTGATGCCCACCAAGCAGGGTGAGATCTACGTCTTCAACCGTGAAACCGGCGAGTTGCTGGGCGGTGGTGCCGAAGAGCGTCCTGTACCGCAAGGCGGCGCTGAACCGGAAGAACGCAGTAAGACCCAGCCCTTCTCGAACTACGCCACGCTGCGTCAGCCCGACATCAATGAGAAGGATATGTGGGGCATGTCACCTTTCGATCAGCTGTTCTGCCGTATCCAGTACCAGCAAGCCAGTTGGAAGGGCATGTACACGCCGCCCACCGCCGACCAGCCTTGGATTCAGTACACCGGCTATAACGGAGGCTCCGACTGGGGCAGTGTCTCCATCGACCCGCGGCGCGGCGTGATGATCGCCAACTACAATGACATGCCCAACTATAATGAGCTTGTGCCGCGCGAGGAGGCGGACGCCAAGGGCTGGAAACCTCGCGAGGAGCTCGATAGCGATAGCGGCGGTGCCGAAGGCGCGGGCGATCCGCAGGCCAACACGCCGTACGCGATCAATGTCAACGCCGGTTGGCGTGTGCCCTACACCGGCATGCTGTGCAAGCAGCCGCCGTATGGTCATATCCGTGCCATCGAGCTGGCCAGCGGCGATACGCTGTGGGACCGTCCGTTGGGCACAGCGCGCGCCAACGGGCCGTGGGGAATTCGTTCCGGTTTGCCCATCGATATCGGTACGCCCAATAACGGCGGTTCGGTGGTCACGGCTGGAGGGCTGATCTTCATTGCTGCGGCGACCGATGATCTGATCCGTGCGATCGACATCGAGAGCGGCGAGACCGTGTGGCAAGCGCCGCTGCCGGCGGGCGGTCAGGCCAACCCGATGGTCTACGAGGCGAATGGTCGTCAGTATCTGGTGATCGTCGCCACGGGGCACCACTTCATGGAAACCCCCAGCGGCGACTATGTGATCGCCTATGCGTTGCCCGACGATGCCTGAGGGCTCGATAGGGTAGGAGAAGCACAGCGACCCCGGCATGCGTGTCGGGGTCGCTTTGTTTAGCGTTTCCTTAGGATGTCTTCGATATTATTGTACGATCATGAATTAGCTGCGATACGCTTTTGAGAACGTCGCGTCGTATCGCGCTTCCATCATGATATGCCTGGATAAAGATCCTGGATAAGGAGTTCCAATGAAATCTGTCAGTCTTACTCTATTGGCGCTAGCGACCTTGATGACGGGGTGCGCCATGCAAGGTGGCGATGCTGATCGCGTCGATCAGCATACCCAGATTTACCAATGTGAGGGAGATACATCGCTGTCGGTCACCTATTTCCAATATGGATCCGATACCGACCGTGCCATGCTGAGCTATGGTCACGACTCCATCCCCATGCACCAAATTGCCTCGGGCTCCGGCGCGCGCTATGCCAGCGACGACGAACAGCTCGCCTACGTATGGCACACCAAAGGCGACAATGGCATGTTGTATCGTGACAACGACGAGGGTGAGCGCAACGTCATCGAGCGCGATTGCCAGGGCCGGGTGAAAGACGCCGACCGCTAAGCTGCGCGCTCATTTCATGACGGGGCCTGTGCGATGTCTCTG
>NZ_JARANY010000138.1 GCF_029889885.1 Chromohalobacter sp. 296-RDG | reverse complement strand
GTACTGCTCCGGGCAGCGTGGGACCAACGAGAACACGAATGGCCTGATACGGCAGTACTTTCCTAGAGCTTCACGACAGGTGAGTTACGCCAGATCAAACAGGAGAATCTCCGAGGCCTCGATGCCGACCACCTCGATGGGTTCGTCCGGCTGGAAGGCGGCGGCATCGCCGGCCGAAAGCTGCTGGCCATTGACCTCAGCCTCTCCCCGCACCATGTGCAGCCAGGCATGACGGAGGGCCGGCGTCTTCACCTGCTCACCGGCATCGAATAGCCCTGCATAGAGGTTGACGTCCTGATTCACGCTGACAGAGCCGTCGCGCCCCTCCTGGGAGACGACCAGGCGCCACTGGCCCTGTCGTTCCTGCTCAGGAAAGGTCTTCTGTTCGTAACTGGGGGTGATGCCACGCTGCTGCGGCTCGATCCAGATCTGCAGGAAGTGGAGTTCCTCGCTGGATGAGTGATTGAATTCGCTGTGCAGTACGCCGGTGCCGGCCGACATGCGCTGCACATCGCCAGGGCGCATGACCGCCCCGTTTCCCATGCTGTCCTTGTGGGCCATGGCACCCGACAGGACATAGGAGATGATCTCCATATTCCGATGCGGGTGGGCACCAAAGCCCGCACCGCCCTGGACGCGGTCTTCGTTGATGACACGCAGCTTCCTGAACCCCATGTGGTCGGGGTCAAAGTAGTCGGCGAACGAGAAGGTGTGTCGGGAGCGCAGCCAGCCGTGATCGGCATAGCCGCGATCATTGGCACGTCGCAGGATCATGTGTTCCTCCTTTCCCGAGAGCGGGAGACGTCTTGTCACTTCGAGACAGCTCGCTCTGTGGTGGGTGGGTTGGTATTCATGAAAATCGGCAAGGCCCCTCCCTGACCAGGACCTTGCCGACGCATTTCTTTAGGGGCTTATCAGGAGGTGATACTGAGCCTCAACCGTTGGCCTTGAGTCGGGCTGCCACCTTGGCCACGGTCTCGCCCTGGAAGCGGGCAATGGTCAGCTCACGATCATCGGGCTGGCGAGAGCCGTCTCCTCCGGCGATGGTGGACGCCCCATAGGGCGTACCACCACCCACCTGGGAAATATCGAACAGTTCCGGCGTGGCATAGCCGATTGGCACGATGATCATCCCGTGGTGCGCCAGGGTGGTCCAGGTCGAGGCAATGGTCATTTCCTCGCCCCCTCCTGTCCCGGTCGAGGTAAAGACGCTGGCCACCTTGCCCACCAGGCCACCGTTGGCCCATAAGCCACCCGTCTGGTCGAGGAAGGTGCGCATCTGGCCGGCCATGTTGCCGAAACGCGTGGGCGTGCCGAAGATGATCGCGTCGTAGTCAGCCAGCTCCTTGGGCGAGGCTTCCGGGGCCTGCTGGTCGGACTTGCCGCCGGCAGCCTTCAACGCTTCAGGGTCCATGGTTTCCGGTACGCGCTTCACCGTCACCTCGACGCCGTCCACCTGGCGTGCGCCGTCGGCAATGCTGTTTGCCATCGTCTCGATATGGCCGTACATGGAGTAATAGAGAACCAGTACCTTGGTCATGGGTTGTACCTCCTGAGTGGTGCTGCGGGCTTTCGGTCTTCCAAACAAACGGGCAATTGCCTCGGTCAGTGATGCCATGGAGCGTCTCCTGTGAATCCGTGAGGCTTATTGCACTTGGCGCGTCAGATATCGATCCAGCGAGGCTCGCCCCGCACCACTGATGGCCAGTGATACCGTGATGGCCAGCAGCGAGAGGGCAAATTCATAGCCGTTGTTACTCATGAACAGGCCATTGGCGACATGGACGCTGAAGATCGCCACCAGCATGGTAACGGCCAGGGCCAAAGCCGCCGGGCGGATCAAAAGGCCGATCAACAGCGCGATGCCGCCGAAGAACTCGGCACTGCCTGCCGCGAGGGCCATCAGGTAACCGGGTTCCAGGCCGATGGAGGCCAGCCACTGTCCGGTTCCCTCCAGGCCGTAACCGCCGAACCAGCCGAACAGCTTCTGGGCGCCGTGTGCCATGAAGATGATGCCGGCGGGGATACGCAGCGCCAGAGGAACGAGGCTCCCATGCGTTGAGCATGCTTTTTGAATAGCGGAACTATGCATGACTTTATTCCAGTTATTTCCACGAATCCCCCAGCAGCAATACTGTAAAGCTAGACTGATTTAAGGACTGGTGAAGTTCTGATACCAAATGAACGGATATGCCAATCAACTCGTTTCCAACATAATGGCTGATAATTTCATTATGAGTTGGTAGCTTCCCGAGCCGGCTTCAAAGGGTCACCCGCCACTTCGATGACTGTGGCGTGATGATGTTTCGCGTTCAGGGTAGCGCGGGCTTTCGCCATGGCAGTGCTGTTTCCGCCATTCCCGATAGCGCCGGTAAACTCCCTCATCGGGACAGGCGCTTCGTTACCCTGGCTCGCTGCCTGGTGAGATGTGGCCAGGGGGTCGTTCAACTGCATAGTGAGTACAGATGCCTGCCCGGCCTGTGCGGCCATCGGGATAGTAGCGATCATCAGGGCTGGAAGGGTCAGCTTGAGTTTCATGATGTGTCTCCTTTGCTTCGATGAAGAGAGAAGCTCTTGGGTTGATGATGAGCATGTTAATAGA
>NZ_JARANY010000137.1 GCF_029889885.1 Chromohalobacter sp. 296-RDG | reverse complement strand
TTGCGGCAATGCCTTCATCTTGAAGCCCTCCGAGCAAACGCCCTCGGCCGCCGTGAAGATGGCCGAACTGCTCGACGAAGCCGGACTGCCCAAGGGGCTGTTCAGCGTGATCCATGGCGACCGCGAGGCCGTCGACGCGCTGATCGAAGCGCCCGAAGTACGCGCGCTTTCCTTCGTCGGCTCCACCCCCGTGGCGCGCAAGATCTACGAGGGCGGCACCCAGCAAAGCAAGCGCGTGCAGGCCCTCGGCGGCGCCAAGAACCACGCCGTGGTACTACCGGACGCCGATCTCGACAACGCCGCGAGTACGCTGATCGGCGCCGCGTACGGCAGTGCCGGCGAGCGCTGCATGGCGATCTCCGTCGCCGTGTGTGTGGGTGACGCCACCGCCGACGCCCTGGTCGAGCGTCTCGCCGCCCAGGCCCGCGAGCTCAAGATCGGCCCGGGCACCGAGCGCGGCCTCGATATGGGCGCGCTGATCAACGAAGGCCAGCGCGACAAGGTCGCCGACTACATCGGACAGGGCGAACGCGCCGGCGCCGAGCTGGTGGTCGACGGCCGCGAGCACCCGCTGGTGGAAGGCTCGCCCGGCTACTTCCTCGGCGCCACGCTGTTCGACCGTGTCACGCCGGAGATGAGCATCTACCGCGACGAGATCTTCGGCCCGGTGCTGTGCGTGGTGCGCGTCGAGACCTTCGAGGACGCCATCGCCCTGATCAACGCCCACCAGTACGGCAATGGCACCTGCGTGTTCACCCGTGACGGTGAAGCCGGACGCCGCTTCGCCGACGCCATCGAAGTCGGCATGGTCGGCATCAACGTCCCTCTACCGGTCCCGGTCGCCTTCCACAGCTTCGGCGGCTGGAAAGACTCGCTATTCGGCGACCTGCACGCCTACGGCCCCGACGCCGTGCGCTTCTACACCCGCCGCAAGGCCATCTCCCAACGCTGGCCGAAGCGCAGCGACCAGGAAACCGCCCAGTTCAGCTTCCCCTCCTGAACCACCCCCACGGCTGAAACCCACGCCCGCGCCGCTCAAAACGGCGCGGGCGTTTTTGTGTCTACGCCTTTCGTGTAGCTCTATGTTAAACGACGTTAAATTAAGCTAGGTTAGGAATACTTAAGGGCTTGCCTTCTTAGGAAGCGTAAATAAGCCCCGGTACATCGACAGCGAAATGGTGGAGCATACAACGCTGCGCTTGGCATACGACATCGAGGCGAGAGTGGGGGGAGGCTGTTATCGACTCAAAGCGGACTTTTGGCCAGTACAATTACGATGCTTATTACTCATTCTATTGTTTAATAATTCGATAATAAGAGTTGTTTAGTCAGCATTTAGATGTAGCGCGCCATTGATTTATAGAAGCCTTTAAAATTATCTTATTAGTAACAAGAAGAGATGAAGAAGATATGGCCGCGGAGCAATTTTGGTTAAATTTTTTGTACAGTGTTCTGGCTACTGTTGCTGGTGGTGGTATTCTCACACTTCTTTTCTTTTGGTTAAGAGAGGTGATGTTTTTCCTTCCTAATATAACCGGGCGTTGGCACTTTGAAATGACTACGGTAAACTCTTCATATAACCCCTATAAAGGTATGGTTTTGCGATACGTGGCTATGCTCTGGCGCGAAGGAAGTCGTATCGAAGGAACAGTTGAGAAAGTGTACGAAAATTCTTCTACGAGAGAAGGGGGATACGAAGGAAAGAATAGAACTAGAGGGTTGGTGGTAGGCTATATTGAGAAAAAATATTTCTCTAAAGATCGGATTGTATTACATGTCACTGAAAATGGTCATGGAAGAGAGTTAACTAATTTTTATGATCTTACGTTTAGTTCGAAAGAAAAAAATGACTGGTTGTTTCAGCTCTATGGTCGCCAAGCAAGATGGTAACGTTACATGGCAAAGGAACGAGTTTTGAAATTTTTCCTTTGGACTCTATCGCTCCCGCTTCTGTGTGCTTCCTTGCTTCTAGAGATTTTTATGACGAAAAAGATGCGCGAGGATCTAGGTCGCTGCTTGGCTGTAGTTGGAAACAGCGAAATAATTCCCGATGTTATTATTGAGGCGCTCGTCATTGCCGAAGATCACCGAAGTGATTTTCATCCAGGAGTTGATCCGATAGCAATGGGCAGGATGTTTTTGGCTAGAGTTAAAAAAAATCAACCCCGTAGTGGCGCAAGCACCATAGAGCAGCAGTATGTCCGAGTGGTTACAGGCCGATACGAGCGAACTATGAGTCGCAAATTTAGAGAGCAAATGCTAGCAATCATGATTTCTCGCCGCGCAAGCAAAGCGTCAATTTCTTCTGCTTATCTTGCTATCGCATTTTATGGAACTGATTTTGTAGGGATCAGCGGCTTAAAAGCTCACTTTGGTGAGGGGTTGAAAAGCTTATCTTTTCAACAAGCATTGCAGATAGTTGTTTATCTTAAATATCCGCGGCCTCGTAAACCTACTGAAGAATGGAATAATAAGGTTTCGAGACGAGCGGGTGTTATTTTAAGTCGTCTTGAAAATGGTGGCTACTATTCGTTAAAGTCAAAGATATTTTTTCATGAGATTTATAATATGTCAAATTATTATTAATATCTTAATTAAGTTATTAATAAT
>NZ_JARANY010000136.1 GCF_029889885.1 Chromohalobacter sp. 296-RDG | reverse complement strand
TGGATACTCACTTGATGGGAGCAGAGAAGGCATCGCCCTCGCATAACGCGAATCAGGAATGCGTCATGGAGTGGAGTAAAATGATGGCATGCTGCAAAGTTTAATGCAAAGCATTATCAAATGCGATTTTTTTCGATAAGGCGGCCTCGAGTTAGAGGCTGGCGCGTCTGTGCCGCGCTTTTCGGAAAATACGATACGCCACGAAAAGCGGCGCCATGGAGGCGCCGCTCAACAAGCCCGATCAACCAGATGTTTTTTGCTTAGAAGTCGAGCTGGTAGCTCAAGGTGAAAGTGCGTCCCCGGCCCTTGAAGTAATACTCGTCGCTGACCCTCGCTGCCTGGGAATAATAGGTGAAGTAGTCCTCGTCGGTGAGGTTTTCCACGCCCAGGCTGGTACGGCCCACTGGCAGGCTATAAGCCAGCGAGGCGTCGATCAGGCCGTAGCCGTCGAATTCGAGCTCGGGGTCGTCGACGCTGCGGTCGAAGTAGCGGCTGTACTGCAGGTGCGAGGAGAGTTTTTCGTTCCAGGCGGCGCTCCAGGCCAGCTTGAGAGTGTCCGGCGCAATGTTGATGCCGGTCAGCTTAGTATCCACGCTGCCGTCGCCGTCTTGGTCCGACTTGCCCTCGGCGTGGGTGTAGGTAAGTCGCAAGTTGTGAGCGTCATTCACCTGGGCATCGCCGGTGATCTCGTAGCCTTGGATTTCGGTCTTTTCACGGTTAACGACCCAGGTGCCGTTTTCCTCGGAGAGGCGGTCGCCATAGTCGGAGTCCGATTCATAGTAGCTCAGCTCAAGGCCATAGCGATCCCAGTCGAAGCGCATGCCGATCTCGCGGTTTTTGGTGACGAGAGGCTGCAGCGTCAGCAGAGAGTCGACACCCTGACCGGGCGTATCGAGGCCACGCAGTACCCGGCCTACATCGGGCATGCCGAAGCCTTCGGAATAGTTGGCATAGACCTGTGCCCAGTCGGTGGCCTGATAGACGATGCCCGCATTATAGAGCGTCTCGTTGAAGTCGGGCTTGCCACCTTCGACGCTGACGTTGTCTTGAGTCACGTTGCTGCGATCGATGGTCGAAAAGTCGTCGACTTCTAGCTCGGCATATTCCTGGCGAACCCCAGCATGCAAGCTGAGCGCATCGGTCAGGGAGTAGTCCCCTTGGAGGAACATTGCTGCATTGCGGAAGCGAGTTTCCGGCACATAAGTGCGATCGGTTTGGACCAGCATCTGGCGGGTATCATCCTGCAGCAGGTCGATACCAGTAGTCAGCTTGAGGCGATCGTCGAGCAGGCCATCGCGGCTTAAAGTGAACTTGGCGCCGAGCTTGTTGGACTCGTTGCGTGTCTGGTCATAGCGGGTATTGCCCGCGTCGTCCGTGTAGGGGAATGAGCCGGAACTGACACCGAACTGGGCGCGAAAACGCTGGGTATAGAGCTGGGCATTCAACTCATTGCCAAGCCAGTCACGGTTCTCGTAGGACAACTGGGCAGTGGTGACCTTGTTATAACTGGGATCGCCATCCGGATCTCCCTTGCGTGCGGTGGTGGCAACGCCGGCGTCACGATCGCCGGCCACTGGTACGTAGTCACCTTCGCCTTCGAGCTCGAAGCGATTGATCAACACTTCGACATTCTGGTTGTCGTCGATCCAATAAGCCGCCTTGGCCATCAAGTCATAGCTCTCGGAGTTCTGCGACTCGCCGGGATAGGCAATGCCTACTTCGTCATCGTTGCCGTCGTAGAAGACACCGCGTTTATGGCGACTAGCGGCGAACATATAGTCCCAATCGCTGGTCTGGCCGCTGAGACGGTAGTCCAGTTTGTGGCCGAAACCTTCCGACTCGAAATCGTCGTCACTGGTCAAGCTGACGCCGACATGCTGGCTTACCCCGGCGCCTTCGGGGCGCTTGGTCACGTAGTTGATGATGCCGCCGGTCGCGCCGAGGCCTTGTTCGGCGTTGGCGCCATGAATAACTTCGATGCGCTCGACCATGGAAAGATCGATGGTGTAGCTGTCGCGGCTGCCATTACGCAGCGGGTTGGACTGTGGCACGCCGTCGATCATGAAAAGGGCTGAACGACCGCGGAAGGTTTCGCCTGCATTGGATAGCTTTTGACGGCTGGGCGAGTAGGAGGGGATTAGGTTGCTAAGTACCTGGCCGGGATCCTGTGTGATCGCCAGTTGCTGCTCGATCTGCTCGCGGTTGATGACGGTGACCCTCTGCGGGGTCTCGCCTTCGCTGCTGCGATTGCGGGTCGCGGTGATGACCAGTGGATCTAGCCCCTGGTCGTTGGAATCTTGCGATTCTGTGCTCGTGGAGGCTTGGGCCAGTGCCGTGGCCGGCAGAGCAGAGACGAGCACCAATGGGAGCAGTGAGAGCTGCCTATGTCGTGGTCGTTGGAAGGCTTGCATGGTAACCGATATCCCCTTGCTGGATGTGACGTGATGATTTGCTGTTATGGGTTTTGAATCTTTATGCTAATGATAATTCTTTTTATTTGCAATATAGATGCATCGCATGATCCGGGGAGGAGGGGCGTCATGCCACGTTTTCTCTTGGGGAATTTCGACGCCTTGGCTGCGGCACAGTGGCACGATCGAGAGCTTATACAGGCAATGCGCGAAGGG
>NZ_JARANY010000135.1 GCF_029889885.1 Chromohalobacter sp. 296-RDG | reverse complement strand
CGCAGAGCAATGGGTTGTGCTTCCTCTTGGAGGCCCCAAAGGATCTGCATTAGCCATCATGAACGAGTCTCTGTGCGGCGTGCTGGGCGGCGGGTGCTTTGCAAGCTCAATGGGCAACCTCTATACCGACTTTGACACACTGCAGGATATCGGCCATTTCTTTCTGGTCATAGATACGTCGCGTACCCATCTCAGTGAGAATTATGCAGAACGTGTTCCGCAGCTACGCGATGAACTGAAGGCAAGCGCTCCCGCAGAAGGGTTCTCTTCAGTCAAGATGCCTGGAGAAGTCGAAATAGAGCGCGCGGCACAGATGAGCGATAGCGGCATCACGCTTCCCACCAATATGATCGATGATCTCAATGAAACTGCCCGCCAGCTCGGCGCTGCTACGCCGGCTGAATACGCAGCAGGTGAGGATTTAACATGAGAGATGGCCTACTCGAATATGAAGGCAATCGCGGAGCAATTGTCCGCGAATGGGCCGATAAAAATCGGGAGAAAATCTTCAAGCAGAGGATGCTCATTAATAACCACGTAATAAGTCGTACAGCGAAGACAATATCACCTACGACTCTCGATGAAATACAGGGAAATAAGGATCGCATCCACCATAATAAAGAGGCTCTTTCTGCCCGGGCTAGGAACGAACGCTGGGCCCAGGATTCACTGGAATGTCTCTTGCTGGGAGCAGTCATGAGGTTCCGAAAACCTCAGGAAAAAACCGCCATAGCAATGGATAAGAGTGAGGCCTTTGGTTCTGCTGCCGCAAGGGCGTTGTCAGGTCGACGCGCCGCTTCGACTTTCCAAGAACAGCTGGAAAACGTGTGTCCCAACAGACATCGGCAAAATGTCAGGGTCAGAAGCAGTGTGAAAGAAAACCTAATGCGTATTGCCACATCTACCGTCATCCCGGAGGCTATCTGATGTTCACATCAAATGCCGTCACCCGCATCGTCTTCCTAGACCGTGCAACGCTATCGCAAGAAACGACGATTCGGAAGCCCGCCTTTCCTACGGATCTGGTCGAGCACGACCGGACCAGACCGGATGAGGTCGCCAATAGGATCTCTGAAGCCGACATTGTCATCACTAACAAGGTGCCACTCAGTGCCGAAGCTCTTGCCACTGCGCCACGGCTCAAGCTAATTGCAGTTGCGGCAACGGGGTATGACCGGATCGACCTTGATGCGTGCCGCGAAAGGGGCATCACGGTCTCCAATATCCGCGCCTATGCCGGCAATACCGTTCCAGAGCATACCTTCGCACTACTCTTTGCCCTCCAGCGCAGCATTGTGCCGTATCGACGCTCGGTAATTGAAGGCCGATGGGAAGATGCAGATCAATTCTGCTACTTTGACTATCCGATCGCCGATCTCTCAGGAAAGACCATCGGCGTCGTAGGCGACGGTTTGCTTGGAAAATCGGTGGCCCGAATTGCCGAGGCATTCGGAATGCACGTCCTCTTTTCGAGCTACAAGGGGGTCGAGGGTATGGGCCCACTTTACACGCCTTTCGAAGAGGTCATGCGACTCAGTGACGTGATCACGCTTCACTGTCCCCTACTGCCGTCTACAAAAAACCTCATCTCGGACGCTGAGTTTGGCATGATGGAGCGTCGCCCGCTTCTGTTGAACACCGCTCGAGGCGGCTTAGTGGATGAGGACGCTTTGGAACGAGCACTCGACGCTGACCGAATTTCCGGTGCGGGCTTTGATGTTGTCACCACTGAGCCACCAGGAGAGGATCACAGCATGCGGCGCATCGCTTTGCGCGACAACGTCATCGTCACACCCCATGTCGCCTGGGCCAGTCGCGAGGCGATCCAAGCGCTCGCCGACCAGCTCATAGACAATATCGATGCTTTCATACAGGGCAGTCCAAAGAACGTTGTCATTTGAAGATGGACACGAAACACATTGAACCGCGACGTTTCCTAAGAGAGTTGTTCGGGGCGGCTGTCGCGGCAGCTCAACCCGAGCTGACACTTCCTTCTGCGCTTCCGTCTCCACCGCGGGGCCGTACGGTCGTCCTCGGCGCCGGAAAAGGGACTGCCCAGCTTGCCCAGGTATTTGAGCGTCACTGGACAGGCCCATTCGAGGGTTTCGTCGTCACGCGCTACGGTTTCGGGGTCCCCTGTGAAAGGATAGAGGTAGTCGAAGCAGGACATCCTATCCCCGATGAGGCAGGCCACGCGCAGCCGAAAAGATGATGTCCATGGTCGCGGGTCTCGGCCCGGACGACCTCGTCATCGCTTTGCTGTGCGGTGGAGGGTCAGCGCTGTTGCCACTGCCCCCAAACGGTTTTTCGCTTGCCGATGAACAGGCGCTGGCGGAAGCTCTCCTGCGCAGCGGCATGCCGATTGGTGGAATGAACGCTGTTCGGAAGCATTTCTCGAGAATCAAGGGAGGGCGACTTGCTCAGGCAGCGGCCCCTGCGCAAGTGGTATCTCTAATCGTCTCGGACGTCCCGGGGGATGATCCAGCCGAAGTAGCCTCTGGCCCCACGATACCCAGCCACGCGATACGGGCCGATGCGCTCGACTGGCTCCGGCGCTACAACGTGACGCTTCCCGGTAATCTACAAAGGGGGCTCGAAGAAGCTGATGAAGCCCCCCAGCCGGGGGCTCTGATTTCTACGGACATGAAG
>NZ_JARANY010000134.1 GCF_029889885.1 Chromohalobacter sp. 296-RDG | reverse complement strand
AAGCGCCAGTACAAGGCGTTGAGCGGGCAGGCATCGTCGCCTACGCTTTGTTTTGGATCATAGCGACACTGAGAGCAGTGATCCGACATGCGATCAATGTACTTGCCCGAGTGTCAATGGCCAACAAGACTGACCCACTTCTGGCCAATAGAATTGACCCACCCATGACGGTCAGCTGAGCGTTTTCTGCTTCAGCCGATAGCTTTCGCCTCCCAGCATGTAGACGTGCGAGTGATGGATGATTCGATCGACGATCGGCACCGCGACGTTATCGTCGTGGAAGAATTCACCCCAGTGGGTAAAGTCCTTGTTGGTGGTGATCATCAGTGACCGGTGCTCGTAGAAGCGGTTGACCAGCTGGAAGAGCGCATAGCGGGCCTGCCGGCTCATCGGCAAATAGCCCAGTTCGTCGATCACCAGGGCATCCACTTTGGCTAGTTGCGCCAGCTTCTTTTTCAGTTCGCCTTTCATTTCGGCAAGCTCGAGCTCTTCCACCAGGTCGAGGGCATTGCGAAAGCGCACCCGGTAGCCGGCCTCGATGGCTTTTTGCGCGACCCCGATCGCCAGGTGGGTCTTGCCCACGCCCGGCGGGCCGATCAGCACCAGATTCTCGCGGTTATCGAGAAAGGCGAAGTCGAGCAGCGCATTGATCTGGCGCTTGGTGATCGTGGTCTGATACCGGTAGTCGAAATCCTCGAGACGCTTGTCGCTGGGGAATTTGGCCTGGCGCCGGTACAGATCGATCCGTTTGGCCTCGCGCTGGGCACGTTCGTGCTCGGCGAGCATGTCGGCGAAGGTCAGGTAGGAGACCTCGTTGGCCTCGGCCTGACCGAGCAGGTCCGCGAGATCGCCGGCAATGGCGCTCAGGCGCAGGCTGCGGTAGCGCCCGGCGGTGGCCTCAAGTTGTCCCATGGGTCACCTCCTGCTGGCCGGCCGGACGGCCAAGTCGGGCGTAGGGCGTCAAATCCAGCGATGCCGCCTCGGCGGCGGGCGGGACTGTGTCATCGGTGGCCCGGCCGCGGGCTCGGGCCTGACGGGCCGCTTCCAGCCGCTGTTTCAGCAGACCGGCGGTGACGCCCTCCCGTTCGAGCCATGTCTCGAGCTGCGCGAGATCCCGGTTGTCCTGTGCCTCGATGATGCGCTTGGCCGCGCCGAGCTGGTCCTTGTAGTGGCGCGGCATGGACGCCCGCAGGCGCTGACAGAGCGCGCGGCCCAGGCTGGCGCCTAGCTGCGCGGCGATGGCCTGCTCAAGATCGGCTTCGTGCTGTTCGTGGTCGCGATAATGATCGCGATTGCGCTGCACGCCGCCCTTGTCGAAGCACAGGCTGTGGGTAGCGATCACCTCGCCGCTTTCCAGATCGGCGATCTGGAGGGTGGTGTCGTCGGCCCGGACACCGACACGGCCCTGCTGGTAGGCCATGGGCACCGAGTACTTGTTGGCCTGCCAGGCGATCAGCCCGGTCTTGTCGACCTGACGCGTGGCCAGGCCGTCGGTATCGCGTGCGATGCAGGCGGGTGTCAGATAGCCGCGCAGCTGGTGGCGTTCCTCAGCTTCGAAGTGGGCCCGGGGCTGACGGCCCGTGGTGCCGTGGATGCGCACATTGGCGACGTCATCAAGCCATTGCTGAACGTGGCCGCGCAGCTCGGCCTCATCGGCGAAGGTGTCGCCGTAGAAAGCGTCCTGCTTGACGTATTTCACCCCGGCTTCGACCTTGCCCTTGCTCTCGGGGTCGTAACCGCGGCAGGCCTGGACGCGGAAACCGGCGGTGGCGGCGTATTCGTGAAACCGCTGGTTGACCGTCAGCTCCCGGAATTGCTCGTTGATGACCACCATCTTGGTCTGGTCGTAGACGCATTCCTCCGGCATGCCGCCGAAGTAGCGGAAGGCTTCGTCGTGTAGCTGGATGAAGGCGGCAGTATCCAGCGGTTTGAAGCGTAACCCGACATAGGCCAGCCGCGAATAGGACAGCACAAATACCACGAAGTACACCGTGCGCGGCGTCCCGCCAATGACCACGTCCCGAAGCTCGCCGGGATCCACCTGGCACTGGACGCCGGGGACCATGTCGAGGACCGGCTCGTAGTAGCGCGGCTGGCCGCTGGCAACGGTCCGCTTCATGTGCTGGACGTAGCGACGCAGACTGCGCTGCGAGGCGTCCAGCTCGCCCACCTTGTCGCGCAGCTTGCGCGCGATCTTGACGCTGCTCAGCCGCGGATACCGATGCAGCAGGTACGCGATGTAGTCGCGATGGGTGTCGAGTTTCTTGCTGCGTGCCCGGAACGTTTGGGCGGCCTCGATCGCGGCTTCGTCCTGGCGCAGGTACTTGCGCACGGTGTTGCGGGATAAATCGAGCTCCTGGCCAATGGCCCGGATCGACAGCCCGTCTCCGTCGTCGTAGAGCGCCTTGATCTTGTGAATCATAACCCAGTCCTTGATCGCTCCGCTCCAGCTGCAAATTCAGCCGAAACGGTAAGTGGCCGGTGGCATCGCTGCCACCTCGAAAGGTGGGTCAAAAGCGATGGCCAGTACTGGGTCAGTTTAGATGGCCATTAACACCCGAGGCACAATAGGGCTTGGAGCCCAGGTAACCGCCGTCGGCATGCAGCACCATACCCAGCGTGTTGGGTAGTTCGACCCATTCGCAGGCGTCGGCGTAAACCGCGAGA
>NZ_JARANY010000133.1 GCF_029889885.1 Chromohalobacter sp. 296-RDG | reverse complement strand
TTCTACTTTACTTCTATATTGCTCTCTACCACTTACTGACGGTCGTTACTCGTCTTCGTCCTCCGGCAGCGCGTAGACGACGACCTGGTCGCCGACCTGATCTTTCACGATTGAGGGCGTGAGCGGTAGTTCGAGCTGATGGTTAAGAGCACGTTTCAAAACCTTGAAAACTGACTCTCTCGTTTATCGCTTGTGGGCATGGTTTCGAAAATTGTTTCCGACGAGCTGTGGACCATCGTCGAGCCCCTGTTGCCCGAGTCCAACACAAGGGCTCGCGGCGGCAGGCTACCGATATCCAATCGCGCTGCCCTGACCGGCATCATCTTCGTTCTGCGCTCTGGCATTCCATGGCGCATGCTACCTCAGGAAATGGGATGCGGATCGGGCGTCACCTCCTGGCGTCGATTTCGGGATCGGCAACAAGCCGGTGTATAGGAGCGTCTGCACCAGGAAATTCTGCGACAGTTGCATGACGCCGATCGCTTGGATCGATCGCGAGCCTGTCTGGATAGTGCCACCCTCTCGGCCAACAAGGGGAATCGGCTATCGGCCCCAACCCGACAGACCGAGAACGGCCCGGCACGAAGCGACACCTGTTGATGGATCGACGCGGGACACCTCTAGTAGTTCTTCTATCGGGTGCCAACATGAATGACAGCGTGCCTTGGGCCGCGCTACTTGATCACGTTCCTCCCGTTCAAGAACGCCGAGGACGCCCCCGACATCGCCCTCTCAAGCTGCATGCTGATAAGGCTTATGATTATCGTCGTTGTCGCCGATAATACCGCAAGAGAGGTATCCAATCTCGTATTGCCCGTCGAGGTGTTGAAGACAGCTGACGCCTCGGACGTCATCGTTGGGTGGTCGAGCGCACCTTTTCGGTGGCTGGGTGGCTTTAGGAGGTGAGTGACACGCTACGAACGCCGAACCGATATCCACTATGCCTTGACGTTAATCGGTTGTTCGCTGATCTGCTTGAACCGGTTACAGGGACGGTTTTGAAATGTGCTCTTACCAGATGCCGCGCCATCCATACTAGTTGCTCCAATGAGAGTACGAATCTCAAAATGCCAAAGTTCTTTTGTGCGTAGCGGGTGTAGGCCGGTAAGGTGGCTGACGAGGATGCGGAAGATGAAGCCACCGCTAGTGCTTTGGCGATACCTTGCAGGTCGCGGGCTTCCCAATAGGCTAGTTAGTTGGCTGCAGACCACTAGCTTGTGAACGGTGGAGAACTTGCTGACTTCGGCAAGAGGTTAACGGAAAATATGTGGGTACCGACCGCATATACACCTAATGCTATCCTCGATGCGAATCGGTTATTCTAAAGTGGCATATCAAATAACTAATATATGATGCGAGCGTTGTGGTGAATTCATTATAAAAGGACAGCATTATGCGCTATTACGTCAATGACAAGGCACAAGCTAATGGTGACCATGAGGTTCATACACAGAGCTGTCAATATTATGATCAGATTGTTAGTAAAACCTATTTAGGCGATTTCCAAAGCTGTGCTCCGGCCGTGCGTGAGGCAAAGAGAACCTGCTACACTCAATCGAATGGGTGTTCTTACTGCTCTCCTGCTTGTCACACGTCGTGAATCGCTGAACGGTTCTTAGTAGCCACCAGGCACTGCGTGCCTGGTGACCGTTGTGACTTTATACCGGGCGGATGCCGTTTCTGAGTGCAACACGTTAGTGTGGCGGACCCGATGAATTATGATGCTTCGCCATCATTCCCTGCATCATCTCTATCGGGCACTTGAAGTCAAAGCGTTTGCGCGGACGAATGTTGAGTTCCAGCGCGATGGCATCCAGCTCTTCCTGACTATGCATCGAGAGATCGGTCCCCTTCCAGGCCGTGTCAAAACGGAAAATGGCCTAGCTGGGTTATCGGAAAACGGACCCGCTTCATTCGGTTGGGTTTCTTTGAAGTATTGCGGCGATCAATCAACAGCCGATAGACCGCCCAGCCCTCAGGCCGGCAGCGCTCTCAACCGAGCTTTTAGCGCTTCGGTGCCGATGTGGTTCATCAACCGTTTCAGGTTGTAGGTCAGCACGGCTAAACTGATTTCTCCTCGACCTTTTCTTAGGCCTCGGACCAGCAAACGGCCACCGTTACCCATTAAGTCGTATTTAATCGTTCCGAAAGGGTGTTCCACCGTCGCGCGTCGGCGTGTCATGGCATGCGGATCTGCCTTGAGTCTACGTTGCGGTATATCGAAGGCCGCCTTGTACTGATGGCGAGAGACGCGCCTATAGCTTCCTGTCGTGCAATGTGCTTTTTGTGGGCAGGCTCTATACGCCTCTGGATTCGCGTAGATACCAATCTTTTTCGGTGCATGCCACTGTTTCAAATACAAGGTGTGACCAGCAGGGCAGTGATAGGTATCTCGGTCCCGATCATAATGCAAGTTGCTCACTTGGTAGAGCTGGCCGTTGCCTTGACTATTGATGCCCCGCCGCGGCGGGATAGAGCAAACGATGCCTCGTTCTTCGCAATGCTGCTGTTGTTCGACATTGGAGTACCCTGTATCGGCCAAGACGGCTAACGTCTTGGTTTTTAGAGCTTGTCTTGTTGCCTCCACCACTGGCGTTAGTTGGCGTCTATCATCACCGTCCTGAACCACATCATGGTGTACTACTAGGTGCGTATCGGTATGGACTTCCCCCAGAAAAGTGGACACGCGCCATCAGTGCAAATCCTCAAATTCCAGCGGCGTCCTGTAACCAAGGCTGCTGTGGAGCCGTTGAGTGTTATAAAAGCCTTCA
>NZ_JARANY010000132.1 GCF_029889885.1 Chromohalobacter sp. 296-RDG | reverse complement strand
GACGGGGGCAGAAAGATCAAGCGTGCGAGGCTGCACTACAACCTCGATGCCATCATCTCCGTCGGCAATCTCGATCAGTCCGTCTTCGGCGAGCCGGCCTATCCGAGTATCAAGTCGAAAGCTGCGTACCTGCTCTATTTCGTGATCAACGATGTCGGTTTGGCCGCGCTGACGCTGTTGGTGGCGTGGATGAACGGTTGCGTGGCGATTCAGCAAAGGCGACACCTTGCGCAGACGCGCGCCGCGCATAGCACGGTACGGGATGGCTTCGAGGCCGCACGCGCGCAGTTACTCGGCTAAAAAGGTGGCGAGGGGGAATCCCGCCGGCCACAGATAGGGTGTCACCGAGCGCTCGTCGAGCACGGTGCCGCTCGCCATACCGCCTCGCTGGGCTTTATAGCGACAACCCCATTGACGCCCCCTCGTCAGCATGAAACGATGCTTCTAGTTGGTAGCAAGTCGCATATGTCAGTTGTACTCGAAGCATTCGGTAGCCTGGTTATATCCCCTTGTTTTACCCATTTCATCTGGGGTAGTACCCGGCAATCGTAGTAAAAGCGCTTCGCGCTAAGGAATTCGAAAATGGCAACTGGCACAGTTAAGTGGTTTAACGACGCTAAAGGTTTTGGCTTCATTTCTCCCGCCGAAGGTGGTGACGATCTGTTCGTTCATTTCTCCGAAATTCAAGCTGAAGGCTTTAAATCCCTGCAGGATGGTCAAGAAGTTTCGTTTGACGTGACTCAGGGCAAGAAAGGCCTTCAAGCTTCAAACGTAAAGGCTAACTAACTCCCGGTTAGCCTGCGCTGTCGAGCCGCAAGGCTTCGAGCACCAAAGCCCGCTTCGGCGGGCTTTGGTGTTTTTGTGTGCAAGAAGCGTGAGATTTCGCCTGATGTTGAATCTTCAGCATCAATATTCACTGCCTGCCTCACCCATCTTCCACCGTGCATTATGAACTTTCTCCCCTGACGCCAGGCCCATGCGGTATTAACGTCCCTGAGATTCCCGGCGAAGCCAGTCATGCGCAAAGGCGAGTTTGCGGCGCGCGGCGTTCGACCTGGAACGAGCCGTCGAGACCATCGACTTCATGACCGCCCGCCATGCAGCAGCAATGTGCTTTACTATCTTTACCTTTTATTGATGGAGGCGGCTTCCATGATTGGCGGCTTGATAGGATTGCTGGATGACATCGCCGCATTGGCGAAGTTGTCCGCAGCATCACTGGATGATGTGAGTGCCGCCGCTGGGCGTGCGACGACGAAGGCGGCCGGGGTAGTGGTCGATGATACGGCGGTGACCCCGCAGTACTTGCAAGGGGTGACGGCGGAGCGTGAACTCTCGATCGTGAAGAAGATCGCGATGGGGTCGATCCGTAACAAGCTGATTTTTATTCTGCCGGTGGCCTTGCTGCTGAATCACTTTTTGCCTTTTCTATTGCCGATCATCCTGATGGTGGGTGGAACCTACTTGGCCTTTGAAGGTGCGGAGAAGGTCTGGCACAAGCTCTCCGGCGAGCAGGATGACGGCAAGCCGGCGGTCGAAAAGGAGCCGGCGGCGGAGAAAAAGATCGTCAGCAGTGCCGTTCGAACCGACCTGATTCTGTCCGCCGAGATCATGGTGATCGCGCTTTCCGCCGTCTCCCATCAGGGATTCTGGTCACAGTTGGCGAGCCTGGTGGTGGTCGCGTTTTTCATCACCCTTCTGGTGTATGGCGTGGTGGCGCTGTTGATCAAGATGGACGATCTCGGCCTGAAGCTCGCCCAGCGGGATAGCTCGGGCATTCAGGCGCTGGGCCGGTGTCTGGTGACGGCCATGCCCAAGGTGCTGACGGCCATCTCGGTCGTAGGAACTGTCGCCATGCTCTGGGTGGGCGGGCATATCCTGCTGGTCAACCTGGGTGCCGATGGCACGGGCTGGCTCAACGCGCCCTATGCGTGGGTACACCATCTTGAGCAAGGCATCGGCGAGGCAACCGGTGGCTTGGGCGGCGTGCTGGGTTGGAGCTTCAATACGTTGTGCTCTGCGGTGATCGGCTTCCTGGTGGGCTCGGTCGTCGTGGGCGTGCTGCACTTCATTCCCTCCAGGAAGGCGAAGGCCGAATAGGTATGAGTCCCTTGCCGCACGAGAAGCCACCGCGACCCCATTCGCGCGACAAGAATCGCTTACGCGTCCGTGCTATGTTCAATGCTGGTAAACGCACCGGGACCTGGCCGACATGAGCGAACAATCACAAATCCTGATTTACGAGGATGCCGAGAAGGCAGTCGACGTACGTCTGGACGAAGGGCGCGAGACCGTATGGCTGACGCAGCGGCAGATGGGCGAGGTATTCGAGACCACGCCCGAGAGCGTGTTGATGCACCTCAAGAACATCTTCAGCGACGAGGAGTTGGCCGAGGAGGCAACTACTAAGGATTTCTTAGTAGTTCGACAGGAAGGGCATCGACAGGTGCGCCGTAAAATCCAACACTACAACCTCAATGCCATCATTTCCGTCGGCAATCTCGATCAGTCCGTCTTCGGCGAGCCGGCCTATCCGAGTATCAAGTCGAAAGCTGCGTACCTGCTCTATTTCGTGATCAACGATGTCGGTTTGGCGGCACTGACGCTGCTGGTGGCGGAGTCCGACCCCGCCAACAAGGAGACGATGATCCGACTGATCATGAACATGCTCGCCGATGACACGTCGCCCGCCTGATGGGGCTGGCGCTATACTGCCTGCCGGGGATCTCCTTACCATGACACGCGTCGCCATCTTCGTGGATACCTAGAACGTCTACTACACCGTGCGCGAAGCCTACGGCAAACACTTCGATTACCGCCGGTTCTGGTTGAAGGTGACGGCTAGCCGAGAA
>NZ_JARANY010000131.1 GCF_029889885.1 Chromohalobacter sp. 296-RDG | reverse complement strand
GACGACGCGCGCTATTCCTGGCTAGTGCTGATCCCCCGTCGCGACGATATCCGCGAAGTCTACGAACTCTCCGCCGACGATCAGGCCACGATGTGGCAGGAAGCCACCGAGATAGGGCGCCGCTTGATGGCGCATCATGACGGCGACAAGCTCAATCTGGCGACGCTCGGCAATCAGGTTGCGCAGTTGCACCTGCATGTCATCGTCCGCCACCAGGGCGACGCGGCCTGGCCGGGGCCAGTATGGGGACAAGGCACGCCGCCGCCGTATGACGACACGACGCTGAGCACCTACTTGGCGACACTGCGTGACCTCCTCACACCATGAGTGATGCGCGCAAGCAGTTTTCGTAGGACTCAGGGCAGTTCGCCGAGCCGCTCCTGTATATCAATCAGCAGCGTATCGAACACATAGGGCGGTACCGGCTGACCGCCACGCTGTCCCGACAGCGTGATGCGCGTGCCCTGTTCGGTCGCCTCGAGCCGATAGCGCACGTCGAGCGTGGGACGCACGGCCAGCACGGCCTCGACATCGCCCAGGTCGACATCGGCGCGACGAATCACGAAGCCGCGTGCCGTCAGCATCGCCACCCCCGCTTCCAACGCGGCCGACGGCTCGGCTTCCACGACCAATGCCCGGGTTTGCGGCGGTGCCGACGTGGTCGCGCATCCGCTCACGCTCAATACCACGCACGATGCCACGAACAATACGCTCAGCAGCCGCCTCATGATGTGCTCCCCTCGCGCATGCGTGCGTCGATGTCATCGTGTAAAGCGGCGCAGAACGCCGCGCTGTTGTCCGGACGCGCATCGATCAGATAACCGTCGACATCGACCACGCGCGAATCGCGCGTCACCCGTACGACATCCTCGGCGGCGACCACCGAGACCCGTTGCAGGCGCACCGGATCACCGCCGAAGCGTTGGAAATAGCCCAGCGAATAGCCATGGCGCCCGCCTAAGCCATAGCGTCCCCAGAAGCCACTGCGCCCCCAGGGCGGTCGATCCACAGCGCCCAGCCCCGGTTGCGCCTTGGCCCGCTCGGCACTCACCAACCCTAGGGCGACCTCGGTCTGTTCGATACGATAGCCTTGCGCTTCCAAGGCAGCGGCCATGGCTCTTACCCGTGCATTGGCGTCGCCCTCAGCCGGCCAGTGACATGCCTCGGGCAACGGCGAAGCCACATCGCGGCTCAATGGATCGTAAGAAGCCAGGCTCTGACAACCGCCGAGCCCCAATGCCACTACCAGCAAAAGAGGTTTCATCATCGCGTTCTCGCCTGTAAGGAAAAGGCCACCCGTCAGCGGGGAGCGCAATAGCGCGTCTCACCTCACCGTTACCGTCGCACGTTCACCTCGTTGAGAGCGTAGTCGAGCGCCACGGTTCCGTCAGTGTGGCATGCTGGGCGGCTCCCGTCCGGCGCCGGCATGCGTTAGGCTGGCAACTCGACCACGATGCCCCGCTCTCGGGCTTGGATCATGCAAGAGGCTCGCTCATGAAGATCGTCATCGCCCCGGATAGCTACAAGGATGCCCTCTCGGCTCGCGAGGCCACTGTTGCCATCGCCACGGGCTGCGCCCGCGTCCTGCCTCAAGCACAGTTCGTGCAATGCCCGATGGGGGACGGCGGCGAAGGTACTCTCGACGCCCTACTGGCCGCAACACAGGCCGAACGCCGTGTCACTGCGATCCACGACGCCCTGGAGCGACCCATCAACGCCAGTTGGGGATGGCACGCCGCGAGTGCCACCGCCTATGTCGAACTCGCCGAGGCCAGTGGCTTGCAAGCGCTCGCCGACACTGAGCGCACCGCGCTGCACAGCACCACCCTCGGCGTCGGCGAGTTGATACGCGATGCGCTCGATGCCGGGGCCGAGCGTTTGGTCCTCACCCTGGGCGGCAGCGCCACCAACGATGGCGGTACAGGAATGCTTTTGGCACTAGGCGCGCGACTGCTCGATGCCGAGGGCCAGCCACTGCCGCCAGGCGGCGCGGCACTGGCGCGGCTGGCCAAACTCGACCTGAGTGGCCTGGACCCGCGTCTGGCAACGCTCAAGGTGGATACCGCCGTGGACGTCGACAACCCCTTGCTCGGTGAGCGCGGCGCCAGCGCGACCTTCGGACCGCAGAAAGGCGCTACGCCGGCGGATGTCACACGGCTCGACGCGGCCTTGGCCCATTTTGCCGAACACGTCGCCAGCGTACTCGGCAAGGATCACCGCGCTCTACCAGGTGCCGGCGCGGCGGGCGGCATGGGCTTCGCGGCCGCCGCTTTTCTGGGCGCAAGGCTGCAACCCGGCATCGAACTGGTCATGGATCAGGTCGACTTCGACCGTCTACTGGAAGACGCCGATCTGGTGATCACCGGGGAAGGCCAGCTCGATGGCCAGAGCCTGGCCGGCAAGACGCCGGTGGGCATCGCCCAGCGTGCGCGACGACATGGCGTGCCCACACTCGCACTCGCCGGGCGCCTTGGCGATGGCTGGCAGGCCGTTCACGACGAGGGTATCGAGGCCGCCTTCGCGCTGGCCGATGGCCCCCTGGCCCTACCGGAGGCCCTAGAACGTACTGCCGAGCTGCTTGCCGACCGTGCCGAGAGCCTCCTGCGTGTGTGGCAAACCGCCAGCCGGCACACGTCACGTTCATGACACAATGCCGCCCCCTCCGACCTTGAAAAACCAAAGCGTCATGGGCATTTCATATGTAAACGCTATATCGTCGATGGAAAAGATTCGTTACCCAATCCCAAGACGACATTCTAGAGTGAGCCCATAGACGCTTTTGACTACTGACGACGTTCGTCCATTGTTTACCAAGGAGTGCTTTCATGTCCGATATCAATTCCATCGGCTTGCATACCAGCAGCGCCAACCAGCTGGCCGAAAAGCTCAACGAGCTGCTGGCCAACTACCAGATCTTCTACATGAACGCGCGCGGCTACCACTGG
>NZ_JARANY010000130.1 GCF_029889885.1 Chromohalobacter sp. 296-RDG | reverse complement strand
GACGACGCGCGCTATTCCTGGCTAGTGCTGATCCCCCGTCGCGACGATATCCGCGAAGTCTACGAACTCTCCGCCGACGATCAGGCCACGATGTGGCAGGAAGCCACCGAGGTAGGGCACCGCTTGATGGCACATCATGACGGCGACAAGCTCAATTTGGCGACGCTCGGCAATCAGGTTGCGCAGTTGCACCTGCATGTCATCGTCCGCCACCAGGGCGACGTGGCCTGGCCGGGGCCAGTATGGGGACAAGGCACGCCGCAGCCGTATGACGACACGACACTGAGCACCTACTTGGCGACACTGCGTGACCTCCTCACACCATGAGTGAGGCGCACAGGCAGTTTTCGTAGAACTTAGGGCAGTTCGCCGAGCCGCTCCTGCATATCAATCAGCAGCGTATCGAACACATAGGGTGGCACCGGCTGGCCACCACGCTGTCCAGACAGCGTGATGCGCGTGCCCTGCTCGGTCGCCTCAAGCCGATAGCGCACCTCGAGCGAGGGGCGCGCGGCCAGCACGGCCTCGACATCGCCCAGGTCGACATCGGCGCGACGAATCACGAAGCCGCGTGCCGTCAGCATCGCCACCCCCGCTTCCAACGCGGTCGATGGCTCGGCGTCCACGACCAATGCCCGGGTTTGCGGCGGTGCCGACGACGTGGTCGTGCATCCGCTCACGCTCAATGCCACGCACGATGCTACTAACAATACGCGCAGCAGCCGCCTCATGATGTGCTCCCCTCACGCATGCGTGCGTCGATGTCATCGCGTAAAGCGGCGCAGAACGCCGCGCTGTTGTCCGGACGCGCATCGATCAGATAACCGTCGACATCGACCACGCGCGAATCGCGCGTCACCCGTACGACATCCTCGACGGCGACCACCGAGACCCGTTGCAGGCGCACCGGATCATCGCCAAAGCGCTGGGAATACCCCAGCGAATAGCCATGGTGGCTACCCATGCCATAGTATCCCCAGAAACCGCTGCGCCCCCAGAGCGGTCGATCCACGGCGCCTAGCCCCGGCTGCGCCTTGGCCCGCTCGGCACTCACCAACCCCAGGGCGACCTCGGTCTGTTCGATACGATAGCCCTGCGCTTCCAGGGCAGCGGCCGTGGCCCTTACCCGTGCATTGGCGTCGCCCTCGGCCGGCCAGTGGCATGCCTCGGGCAACGGCGAAGCCACGTCGCGGGCCAACGGATCGTAAGAAGCCAGGCTCTGACAACCGCCGAGCCCCAATGCCACTACCAGCAAAAGAGGTTTCATCATCGCGTTCTCGCCTGCAAGGAAAAGGCCACCCGTCAGCGGGGAGCGCAATAGCGCGTCTCACCTCACCGTTACCGCCGCCCGGTCATCTCGTTGAGAGCGTAGTCGAGCGCCACGGTTCCGTCAGTGTGGCATGCTGGACGGCTCCCGTCCGGCGCCGGCATGCGTTAGGCTGGCAACTCGACCACGACGCCCCGCCCTCGGGCTTGGATCATGCAAGAGGCTCGCTCATGAAGATCGTCATCGCCCCGGATAGCTACAAGGATTCTCTCTCGGCTCGCGAGGCCGCTGTCGCCATCGCCACGGGCTGCGCCCGCGTCCTGCCTCAAGCACAGTTAGTGCAATGTCCGATGGGGGATGGCGGCGAAGGTACTCTCGATGCCCTGCTGGCCGCAACACAGGCCGAACGCCGCGTCACTGCGGTCCACGACGCCCTGGAGCGCCCCATCAACGCCAGTTGGGGATGGCACGCCGCGAGTGCCACGGCCTATGTCGAACTCGCCGAGGCCAGCGGCTTGCAAGCGCTCGCCGACACTGAGCGCACCGCGCTGCACAGCACCACCCTTGGCGTCGGCGAGTTAATACGCGATGCGCTCGATACCGGGGCCAAACATTTGATCCTCACCCTGGGCGGCAGCGCCACCAACGATGCCGGCGCGGGGATGCTCACGGCGCTGGGCGCGCGACTGCTCGATACCGAGGGCCAGCCACTGCCACCAGGCGGCGCGGCACTGGCGCGGCTGGCCGAACTCGACCTGAGCGACCTGGACCCGCGCCTGGCGACGCTCAAGGTGGATACCGCCGTGGACGTCGACAACCCCTTGCTCGGTGAGCGCGGCGCCAGCGCGACCTTCGGACCGCAGAAAGGCGCTACGTCGGCGGACGTCACACGGCTCGACGCGGCCTTGGCACATTTTGCCGACCACGTCGCCAGCGCGCTCGGTAAGGATTACCGCGCTCTACCGGGCGCCGGCGCGGCTGGCGGCATGGGCTTCGCAGCCGCCGCTTTTCTGGGCGCAAGGCTGCAGCCCGGCATCGAACTGGTCATGGATCAGGTCGACTTCGACCGTCTGCTGGAAGACGCCGACCTGGTGATCACAGGCGAAGGCCAGCTCGATGGCCAGAGCCTGGCCGGCAAGACGCCGGTGGGTATCGCCCGGCGCGCGCGACGACACGGCGTGCCCACACTCGCACTCGCCGGGCGTCTCGGCGATGGCTGGCAGGCCGTTCACGACGAGGGGATCGAGGCCGCCTTCGCGCTGGCAGATGGTCCCCTGGCCCTGCCGGAGGCCCTAGGACGTACTGCCGAATTGCTCACCGATCGTGCCGAGAGCCTCCTGCGTGTGTGGCGACTCGCCGACCGGCAGACGCCACGCTAATCGCGGAGAGCGGACACAATGCCGCACCCTCCAACCTTGAAAAACCAAAGCGTCATGGGCATTTCATATGTAAACGCTATATCGTCGATGGGAAAGATTCGTTACCCAAGCCCCAAACGAGGCTCTAGACTAAGCCCATTGACGCTTTTGACCACTGACGACGTTCGTCCATCGTTTACCAAGGAGTGCTTTAATGTCCGACATCAATTCCATCGGCTTGCATACCAGCAGCGCCAACCAGCTGGCCGAAAAGCTCAACGAGCTGCTGGCCAACTACCAGATCTTCTACATGAACGCGCGCGGCTACCACTGG
>NZ_JARANY010000013.1 GCF_029889885.1 Chromohalobacter sp. 296-RDG | reverse complement strand
AATATACAACGCCGTGAGCCGGAGGGATGGCAGAGCGGTTGAATGCACCGGTCTTGAAAACCGGCGAAGGTTTGTAGCCTTCCCAGGGTTCGAATCCCTGTCCCTCCGCCATTGCATCAAGGGAATCAGCTACTTAGCTGGTTCCCTTTTTCTTTGCACCCCCGAAAAATCCCGATTTCTATAACGTCTATAACGGCACCCGTTATAGAGGAAACCCCGGCCCGGTGCATAAACGCGTGTTTTTCGACGAAAGTTTGATATATAGGCTGAAAAATCAGCGTTAGGCCCTCGCAATGACCTGTCTCGAGCGCTAGCCTCGCACTATGCCTATATTCGGCATCATCGGACTGGCCCTTTGCGCCCTCGCTCTTGGCGGCATCGCCATGACACAGATCGAGGGCGGCATCGGCATGTGGCTCTTCATCAGTTGGGTGGCCATCCCTGGCTTCTCGTTAATACCGGTATGATCGAGGAATCTATGAAGAACTCAGGTACCAAAGACGGCATCATCCTCCTGCTTTTTTCAGCCTGCACGCTTTTAGGCTCTTGCTACATGGGTGCGCGAGATGACGTCGAGCGAATGCAGCAGTTCAACAACCGCATATTCAACATGCTTCCAGAATACAAGCAGCGCCAACTGAGAGAAGAGTGGGAGACGCGAATGGATCTACTGGACCCTGGGGCGCACAGCGGCCCCAGGCCCAGATAGATGACAGAAGCCCTACTCGTCTTCCATCTCGTTATACATCCGGTTGAACCTGTCCACCCGTCGGCTCATCTGCTTTTCGATCATTTCCAGGCGGTTCCTTTTGGCCTCGTCACTCAGCCGGTCTGACGCCTCAACGCGATCCCGCCGATCTCGATCCTCGCGTAACTGCTTCTCGATGGTCGTGGCCCGGTTGAAGAGGCGGAGCTTCTGCTGGTTATCTCGACGGTAGTCGATCTTTTCGCGTGCTTTCAGCGATTCCATCTGGTTCTGGATCTGTCCCAGCTCATTACGGCGTTCATAGAAGCGCTGCATGTCACCGTGCTCGCTAACACTACCCATAAAGCGACCAGCGAATGGCGTACGGTAGCGCTCCACCTCCTCACCCATTGCAGTACGTTTGGCAAAGTCGGCTGATTTTTCTACGAATCCCCATGCGCCGCCCCCGTAGTAATTTACTAAATGCTGCATCACGTCCGGAGAGACATCCACGTTGCCGGTAACGTGCTCAGAGCCGCCCGACACGTCATTGAGGAAATTGGCAAAGTCTTTGTAAGCCTCGGGCGTGCTGCCAAAACTAAGCGAACTCATCGGCTCCGGTGTGCCAAAGTCAAAGTTCTCCTTGTACACAGGGCGGCCAGCGAAGTCTTCATTGACCCCGATATGAGCCGCCGGGCGCGCAATGGTGGGCGTTATATTTTTCAGGAACATATTGGGAATCGAGTCGGAATCCTCGAAGCCAATGGGGGAGAAACTGCCAGCAATTGCGAGCGCCAGATTCTTGGCCGCACCTATCGCAGACTCCTGCCCAGCCACCACGGCCTCGGCGTGTGTGCCAAGCGTCGAGAAGATGCTGTACCCATAAGGCATCGGGATCGAAGTGTAGTCGCCCTCTTCACCTCCGAAAGACCCGGTCATCAGCATCAGGTTTCTTTCCTTCACATAGTCCGGCACCTTGTCATAGTAAAGCTCCCCATCATCATCTTCCTCAGATAGCCAGCGGTTCAGCATTCCCAGCATGAAAGAGCCGGTCGCCATACCCATCGCAATCTTTTGCGCCAGGTTCATGCGTGACCAGACATTCTTCGGGCTCTTTCCGTCAGGCGTATCCTTGAGTGTCACCATGGTCCGACCAAAGTTCATGGTGCCCTGAATGGAGGCATTGGCGAACATGTAGGCCGCATTGAGCGTCGTGCCGACCTCTCCCCGACGGTTGAAGTTGACCGTCATGTTCTTTGCCAGGCTGGCCGCTTGCTTACGCGATACTCCAGCACGACGCGAATTGGCGTAGGCGGACAGGCGCACCGCGTTTTCAACAGCCCCGTTCATATTCTCCACGAAGTCGGTCGTCTTCTTTCGCGCTTTGAGCATATGAGACAGCGTAGTGCCATCCGCCTGACGGATCATCGACTGGATTTCCTTGGCCTGGCCATCAAGATCTTTCATGTCGAAATAACCTGTCTTGGCGCCATCCTCTTGAAACTCCTCGAACCACTGATTCCACTCACGCTGCCTAGCATTCTTGCCGTCTTTTCCATTAAGTCCACGCCATGCGGCGGACATGGCTGGCTTAATGTCTCGAGCTGTCTGGCTAACGACTTTCTCACCCTTGATCTTGCCGTCATCACGGGTTTGCTCGGCTGTCAGGTTGAGAAGCGCGGTCTGCACGTCACGAGAAAAGTTGGTCAGCATAAACTCAGGGTTATAGCTGGTCATGAGCGACGACATGGATCGAGTGATAGTGCTTGCCGTTTGCACAAACCGTCCAATACTCTCCGGGCCAAGGTTGCGCATGGCATTCATCAGACGCTCATCGTGGATCTTCATGTAGTAGGTGCGTCCGGCTCGCTTCGCTTTGAAGTAGCGGTGATCGCCGGCCATGTTGACGGCTCGATCTTGAACTTCAATGCGCTTTTCTCCCGTCTCAGGATCTGTCACCCGTGTCGGTGTCCGCTGGGTATCCGGGTTATCATCAGTGAAAACCTCCCACAGATCGCGGTTCGGGTGATCCGTTACCATGGAAAGCAGTGACTTGGCCACCTCGTTCTTTCGGCGACGGATTAGTGACTCGTTGGCGTCCACGATGACCTGAGATGAAGGCGAGGCGGCGCGCGTCTTCCGGCCTCCCGTAATGCGGGATTCACGGCCATTGATCTCAAATCCTTTGCCTGTTCGAGGCCTTCCTGCTCCGTCTTCGCCAGGCGGAACATCGGCATCTTCGGCCCAGCCCTTGAGGGGTATATAGTTCTGCCAGTGAGACTCCCACTCATCGACAACGGCGTCATCTTCGAGACCGCCTTCGCGAATGGCATCGAGGCGAAGCCGGGTCATATCACCGACGATGCCGGCCAAGCGGTCGTATTCCGCTTGTTGGCCAGACTCAGTCACGCGATCGATGATCTCGGCGGCCTCAGCGTTGGTCATGCCTGAGCCGCCGTCTTGCATATCGGGATCATCCGGGTTGCGCTCGGCGATGGTGGCGTTCCGCTCTGGCGCGTGCCGCGCGTAGAGGTAGTCGTCCAGCTCGGCCTGGCTGATCTTGGCCTTGGCTAGACCGTCGGACAGCGGCTCAACGTGCTGTTCACGCAACTGGCGCAGATCATACTCTACTTTGCCATGAAACAGCTCTTCAGCCAGGTAGGCGTCGGCCTCTTCCTCGATGTCCTGACCGGTTTTTCGAATGGCGTCTTCGAGAATCTTAAGCGGCCGCATCTTGTCGGCCATCTTGCGCAGCGTGGCGTTCCTCAGCCCTTCATCCGGCATGGAAAAGCCTGTGCTGTCAGTACTGCTGAACTTGCCACCCGCTGTGCCAGACGGTTTTGCGATACTGAAGCGCAGCTCGCCGACACCACGATCAGGCTCGCGATACATGGACTCACTGATCTCATAGTCCTTGTGACGCCCCTTGTTCTCCACGAAGCCAAAGCGCTGATAGAACTCGCGCAGACGCTTGGTGTTACCGCCGAAATCGCTTGAAGGCGTCAGAGCCAAGGTACGGCCAGAGGCATCAGCCCAGTCATTCAGACGGCGCATGACAGCAGAGCCGGTGCCTTGCTCACGCTCAGGCGCCACAATTCGAGACACCGTCACCCGCTGGCCACGCCCCATCAAGTCCAGTGTGAGGCCTGGGTACTCCTCACGGAGCTGGGCAGCAAGGTCTTGAGCTGAAAGCTTGTTCTGTTGCTCGGCAAAGCTGTAGAGCTGACCATCCAGTAGCTCCATATCCGCTTCGTGCCCAGCCATATCGATCATATAGCTTGTGCCGTGCTCATCGGGCAGCGAAACACCTTTGTAGCCCAGTGTTCTGGCAGCCTCTGCCGTGATGCTTTGAATGTCAAAGCTTAGATCGGAAGCGTCCTCCGGCTCGATGTGATCAAGCTCGTGAGGATCTGTATTCTGCTCAATCAGCTCAATGGCAGCGTCTTCATCGACATTTGCCATCTCCTGGACGCGCTGAACAAGCGGCTCGAGCTGCTCTGCGCTCTCATCATAGAAGAGCGACTTCGAGCTGATAATATCTTTAGGGTCGATCTCAACACGGTAATTTTTTTCTCCACCGTGGACGCCGCGATCAGAACTGAAGAACAGGAAGCTACCAAAATTTCCTCGATTGTTTATTTCGGTGATATTGCCACCGGAATGGAATAGTTCAATAGTTCTCGTTGATCCTGGGGATAAGCTGAATAGCTGCCCTCCTCCCTGCTCCCCATCACTTTGCTGGTCTCTTCTCTGTTGCTCCGCCTGCTGCCGACGCAGCCAGCGGCGAGCCTGGTCGCCCAGAGCCAGAATGTCGGAGGTCCGCCACTCGATACTCGGGAACAGCTTACGCAACTGCTGGCGTATCGCTGACATGACGCGCTCGCGCAGCTTGGGGCGCGCGTCGCTTTCGATAGTGTGTGCAATCAGCTCTTCGGCCAGCTCGAGGCGACCTTCCCGCGTATGCGCTTTGGTCGCAATATGCGGATACGATGCTTTTATCTCGGCAATGTTGTGCCGACCGTCTTCGGACTTGGTGTAGCTCTGGAAGACTTGCTCCAGCACCGGCTCAAATTCTTCCCCAAGCGTCCCGCGAATGCCGTGGTGCCCCACAGTCTCGTGTACGCTCACGCGTATGGCGTCCGACTCATCAATGAGGTTGTCGGCCACAACCATCGGGCGCTCCGTTTCAGGGTTAAAAACCCCCTCTACATCCATCGGACGGACGCCCTGAATAAACATGCCTTTTAGAACGTCTTCCGGCAGCTCTCTGGTCGATTGCACCACCTCGACGCTGGAAAGCTCAGGGTGCGTTGACTTGAGTTGATCAAGACGGTTGCGGATGGCTTCGGCACGCGGCGACTGGGGCGGCTCACTCGCTTGGGTATCGGCATTGGCCGGAGGTGGCGCGCTACTGGCCTCCTCGCCGTTGAAGACCACGGTTACATCGCTGTTGGCTACGTCCTGCGTCTCGGTCGGCGGCGTGTCGCGTCGCTCCGCCTCATTCATGCCTTGGCGTGACTGGACATTACGGGCTTCGACCTCGCCGGCTAGTCGAAGATACTGCTGGATGGCGCCTTGCTCGTCATCCTTCAAGCGGCGGCGGAGATCGTTCAACCCCGACTCATCGGCAAAGCGACGGACTTCAGTAACGAGTTCATCTCTAGTCATCTCGCCCGCGTCCACTTGAGCACGCATCTGTACGGCTCTATCGGCAGACTCTTGAGATAAGCGCTCGATTTGCTGCTCGATTTCATGCTGACGGAAGGGTGACATCTGAAACCGTGCAGACTTCCCGCCTCTGGCAAAACCTTCGATGCTTTGGATGCCGTGCTGGATCTCGTGCATCAGAGTGCTGAACTGCTCCATCGCGCCACGATCGGCATTCAGCATGATTTCGCGGCGCTGATGGTTGTAAGTACCGTTCTGCTTCATGCCCTTGGCAGACATGACATCAATGTCGCGTAACCCTGGATAGGCGTCGAACAGCTTGGGGTGATCGAGCACTCTATCCAAAGACTCAGTCCAGAGCTGGCCTACTTTCCCGTCCGAATAAGGAAGATATCGCGCATCGCTGTCGTCAATCTCGAAGCGCCACTGGTCATCGGCACCTTTAAACCAGCCAGTTTCTTGACGCACTGTCTCGGCGTCCTCGCCCTTTTCAAGGCGCGCCTGAGCGTTTGAAAGTGCGTGGCGGTCTGCGTTTTGCGAGCTCTCGCCAGCGAATGAGAACAAGCTGTTTTGCCCACGCGCGTTCGCTTGATCGGCAGCGCGATCGCTTCCAGAGAGGGCGAAGTCATCAGCTTCGCGGTCAGCGTCAGCTCGCTGCTCTTCCTGACGACGACGGTCGATTTCGGTCTGCTCTGCTTGCTGCTGCTCACGCTCCCGGGCGGCCACGTCCTGCTCGGTGTAGGACTCGAGGGAGAGTGCTTCGGCGGGGTCGAACTGCACCACCTGAGGCTTTGAGAAGACGTTGCGCAGCAGCTTGATCAGCTGCCCGGTGGCCTCATCCATATCGTAGATGGTGTTGTCATTCCATAGCACAGCGATGCCGTCATGGCCTCGCTCACGGACTAGCGACTGGAGGTCGCTGACCATCTGTTGGGTCTGCTCTGTGCTGCGCATTGAGGGATTCGGGGTCTCCCACCCCGCCTCCCTGGCCAGGGCGCGCCACTCGTTGTCGCTGCGGATTACCAGCGGGTTTTCCAGTCGCACCGGAACCTCGCGCACCTCGACCGACTCATTGCCAGCAAAGTCGCGAGCATCACTCGGCTCCACTGCAACATAGGTGCCCGACCCCATTACAGGAACCTGGGCGCCAGCGTAGAGAGTGCCCGGATCGATGCCATCTACCCGATAGCCAATGCCATCCAGCGGCCGGCCTGTCTGGGGATCGGCCAGATTGAGAGCAGTTGATGCGGGCGCATCATCCGTGGCGATGCTTGCGTCTTGATTGGCCACACCATATTGGCCGATTCCGGCGTCGGCCAGAATCGCATCAGCGGTCTCATCCTGCATCCACTCCGCGGGGCGACCACGTTCTGCATTGCGCGCCTCGATGTTGACCTGTCGGTCGGTCGCATCCTCGCCAGTAAAGACCTCGATCTCCTCGCGGATCTGCTCGGCCAGCTGCGGGTTGCGATCGGTAATTCTTTGACTTCGCGCTGGGGTCTCGGCCTGCCGATCAGCTGCAGTTTCTTCAGTGCGTTGTGCGGTAGCGTTCGCAGCCGCGGGGTCAGCCTGGGCAGCATCCTGCACCATCCAGCCCCATCCGCCATCGACCTCGACGGCCACGGCGCCCGGGGTGTCGCGGAAACGCTTGGAGAGCTGGACGGCGCGGCGGGTCTGGAAGGGCTTGCCGTCAGCCTTGAGGTTTACGGCTTCGGAGCGGCCTCGCCCGGTTTCGGCGGCTTCTTGCCGTTGTTCGCCTTCGCGTACAGATGCTGAAAGATCTGTTCCCCCGAGTAGCCCTGGTTCTGCAGGCTCTCCTTCTCCTCCGTCCAGGCGTGGTTGGCCTGTACTCTCTGCTCGTGTGTCGTCTGCTCCAAGTGCTTGTTGATCTGGTCGTTCGTATAACCCTGCTGTCGCATCCGATTCGCTGTCAGGTGCTGGTGATTGCTGTCGTTCATCTGTTGCCGAGTTGCCATTGAGCAGTGTCTCCTTCAGTTCACGCGCAGCTTTGGCGACTGACTCACCGTCATTGACGCGCCGCGCTGCGTCGTTGATCTGCTGATTGATCTCAGGCGTGGTAGTGGCACGCTCGAGCACATCGAGGGCTTGCGCCGAGGCATCCTGAAATGCCTCGTTTTGGTCAGTCGCGATGCGGTTGCCCGCCTGCTGCGCCTTGTCGGCGTTGCTGTTCAGGGTAGCGAAAAGGCGGCGGTCACGCGCCAGGTCTTGGCGTAGTTTATCCATTACTTTGACGCGCTCGCCAATCAGCGACTCTGCCGGATCATCGCCGAACAGGCCAGCCTGCTCGCCCTGAGAGTCGGCGAAACCGGCCTGCCGGACCTCATTGGCCAGGAGCTGACGCTGGTTATCGTTTTGCGGCTTAACGTTCTTGAAGGCATCAACGGCGGCCAGTTGCTGGTCAGGGTCATCGAAGGATCGGCCTATCGCCGCGCCGTCTTTCTCCGCGACCACATCGTTAAGCACAGCACCGAAGGCTTCATCGCTCAGTTTCGCCAGGTCGCGCCCATCGCGCACCACCTGGGAGCGGCGCGGAAGGTTGCGTTCCGTGATGATGTCGTCGGTATTGCCTTCGCTGTTGCGGAAGACTTTCGCCGCATCCGATGCCGTGGCATTACCGTCCGCAATGTTGGTTTCCGCTGCTTCGCGACGTGCATCCGCAACGCTATACCCGTCCTGCTCACGCAAGATTTGGGCGCTCACTTCTTGCTGCCCAGTGCGACGCGCTAGGTCGAGCCGGTGGTGGCCGTCCGCCGCAAACAGGCGACCATCCTCGCGCTCGTGCAGCATCAGGCTCCCCGCACGCATATCATCCCATCGCTCGACACCTTCCAGGCGCGAGTCCACGCCTTCGTCATTCACGTCCGTGCGGAACTGGTACTCGGCGGGATCAGTCTCGATCTGATCGACGGACACTCGACTGGTCGGCGCTTGGCGATTGCTGGTTTTGCCGTCACCTTTAACGGTGGCCGCTTCCTGGGTTTCTTCTCGAGAGCTTGTCCTTGTGCCAAATGGCGACTGGGTGTCGCCGTCGCGCATCCAGTTCTTGAGATCTTCTGTACCGACCTCAGAGATTTCGCCAAGACCCTGCCAGCCTTCTTCGTAGTTTGCCAGATAGCCTTGCCGGGCCTCTTCTTTGCTATCGAATCCGAGCATCACCTTATGCTCGTCAAACCCGCCATCTTCGTTCACCTGGTCAACGACAAAGGCTTTTCCGTTTTCTGGACGCTCCCCGACGAAGACATCAAGATTATCGCCATCCGCTCCAACGGTGCCCTTGATGTCGCCGTAGTGGTGCGCCATCTGGCTTTCCCAGTCTCGACCCTTTTCGTCAGTGCCGCGACGGGTTGAATCCTTGGGGTTCTCAATCGCAATGTCCATGCCCTCGAGCTGGACCCGGCCTTTCCGGTAGTTGCCTGCCTCCGCCTGGGCAGGCGTTGGCTCGGTATCAGTACGCTTGGCAGCATTCTCCACTTTTTCGCTGGTGGAGCGGCCTTCCTGAATACGGTCCCACGCCTCCTGTGGGCGAAACTTGCGAATTTCCTTGTCACTGTGACCGAGGTCTCGCAGCTGTTGCCGCATCTGCTCAGTCATCATCGTCGGAACGGATGCAGACTTTTGGTCGGACCCGGCGTCTTTAGACATCTGGAAGCCGGCAGACTGACTGGGCGTACCTGGATCGCTGCCAGTCGCGCTCTTTTCGCCTCCTGGCATATTGAGACCCATTGAGGGCGTGTCCTGATCTTCTGGTTCGACCTGATCCTGACCGTTAAGGCGCTCCATAACGGAGGAAAAGCGTTTAGCTGTTTGATCCAGGTTCTGACGCATGGCATCAGTAGGCCCGCCTTCGCCACGGCTTCGAGATAAGGTTTCCTCTTCCAGCTCTGAAGACACATCTTCGTTGATGGCGTCCAGCTCAGAGACGGCTTCGGTATCTCCTTGCTCTTCGGCAGTTGCCCGCAGCGCCTTGAACGCATCCCCATCCGTAATAGAATCACGCGCCTCGCGTTCGGAAGATGACAGCTCAGAGCGGGGGTGGCGAATAAGGTCAGCCGCTGCGCTTACAGCTTCGGTGTTGGCCTGCCGTGCTTCAGGTGAGCCCGAGGGTTGAGGCGGTGTCTCAGGATCGCTCGCAGGTGTTTCGGCATCCCCTCCGGTCTTTCCGCGCGCGCTTGCCACCTCGACTGCAGATGCCCCTGCTCGTACGGCGCCGCCTGTCGGGCCACCCACGATGGCGCCACCAGCCGCGCGACGGCCCGCCGTTTCAGGATCCCAGCCTTTTTCGGTACCGACCGACTCGCCTGCGTACTCGATTCCGCCTTCCTGGACAGCCTCGGTCGTTGCCTCGGTAGCGCCGGCACGCCCCACGGCCCCAGGAATCTGACTAGCCCTGCTGACAGCCCCTTTTCCGCCAGGCAGTAGTCGCCCAAGGGCAAAGCGGTCAAGTAGTACAGATGCCGCAGCGGTGGGGCCAGCCACGGCGTACTCGTCCCATGACGGCATGCCAAGCGAATTGGCTTCGCCTTTCAGCTTGTCAGGATTAGACGTGCCGTCATCGGAGCTCTTTTCCCCCGCCTCGCGCAGTCCGGGGCTAGTCTCGCGCATCGCTTTGTCTGGGTTGTTTTTGACGCGAGATTCGCCGATCTCCTGGGTGCGAGACGCCAAGTAGGAAGGGAGATTGATCACCATTCCTGCCATGTCAGCCAAAGCAGCAGGGCCCTGCTCGGCAGCGGCGCCGGCCAGTGTTTCTGCGCTAGGGTCATCAAGCGCGCGGTCGATGGTGTAGTTCGGCTCATAGCCGAGCTTGGTGTCTTCGACCGCCTGTCCGCCGGCAGTCAGGCCAGTATTGGTGTCTTCAGGATTGGCTTGAGAAGTGAAGTCCAGGCCGTAACCGCCGAGCTCTACGTCAGGGTCATAGCCACGCTGACGCATCGCGTCGGACTCGCCGCCAATCACCCCCGGATTAAGTCCGCCCAGATTGTCGGCGATTAGCTTTTCGCCCATCTCGGCCATGTTGCCGACGAACTGCATGGCATTGCCCGCCAAATCAAGGCCGCGCTCGCCCGCATTGCGAAGCGCGTTACTGGTCAGGCCTGGCGATTCATCGGGCGCATCCTGGAGGCCGGGCGAGCCTTCCTGTGCTTCCTGCTCTTCAAGCGCGCGCTGATCTGGCAGGCCGCCGGTATAGCTTGCACTGCGAGAGGCGTCATCAACGCTTTTACTGCGCTCGCCAAAGACGTCGCTTTCGGTCTGGGTAAAGAACTTGCTCTGCACTTCATCGCGCAGATCGGCAGGCGTATTGGGCTCGATGGTGCGGCGGTAGAACTCGGCGCGCACCTTTTGCCTAGTTTCCCAGTCAGCAGCCTGAAAGTCCTCATCGGAAGCAACATCGGACCATTTCGGGGCGCTGTTGCTCTGGTTGGCGGCGTTCACACGCGGCTCCTTTGGCTCTACAGGTACTTGTTCAAGATGTCGTCAGCGCTGGGCTGTCCACTTTTCGCTTCCTTGTCACTTCCGCTTTCGGACGGCGATTTCTGCTCTGGCTGGCTTTCTGGGCCAGGCCGGACGCCTCGCTCACGCTGGCTAGGATTGGAGGAAGAGCTTTGTTCCTCGGCATCCTGCTTTGGCTCGGTCTGCGACGAAGCTGGCTCATTATCGCTGGGCATTCGGATGCCGTAGGTCTGGTTTTCCTCTTGACGAATTCGTTGACGCAAGCTTTTTAGCTCTTCTCGAGCCGCATCTACTTCCTCGCTCGTAGAAACAGTCTCTCCCTTGCCTGTAACGATCTGTTCAAGTTGCTCGGCTCGATCTTTCAAGGCCTCAATGCGATCTTGAGAACGATCGTAGGAATCTTTACCAGAGCTCGACCGAACCATGTTGTAGGCCTCGTCCGTGTCAGCAGCAATGCCCTGATCCACCAGCCATTGGGCTTCGGTCATGTCAGCGGTCGGGTCATGGTTGCCATCGTCGCCAGTACTATCCGTATCCTCGTAGGGGCTGCCAGCTCCGGGGGCCACCGGCTTCACCTCGCCGGTCTCTGTGTTCCGCTGGACCATTCCCAGCTTGGGGTGGTCCTCAGTCACCCAGTTCTCTTTGTCATCTTCGCCTCGCAAAAGCCCGAGCACCTTGCCAGCCTGCTGCTGAGCCTCGGGGGTTTGGAAAGAGTTTCGCAGGACGCGCATCCCTTGCGTCTGCCGAACAAGGCTCTCCACGGGAACTGATTTAACCAAATCGTCGTCTTCGCTTTTACTGCGCCCTTCGGTCATAGGCGCGTTGTAGCGTTTGCCATCCTCGCCATCTACTTCCAGCTCAAGCATCACGCTCTCACCGTCAGGTGCAGGCACCATGCCTGTAACGCGCTTGTGGCCACCCTCTCCCTTATTGATCTCGGCACCAAACATCTGATTGAGAGCCGCC
This sequence comes from Chromohalobacter sp. 296-RDG, assembly GCF_029889885.1. Classification (GTDB taxonomy): domain Bacteria; phylum Pseudomonadota; class Gammaproteobacteria; order Pseudomonadales; family Halomonadaceae; genus Chromohalobacter. The sequence continues at coordinate 63,898 of NZ_JARANY010000013.1, read as the reverse complement.
AGGCTTTCAGGGTCATTGGCATCCACCGGGCTTTCGGGATCAATGGCGTTTTGAGCCTGCTCGATAGAAGCATCAGTGTCGGGGTCAAGAGCCGCCCAGTACTTCGGGTACTTGCGTAACAGATCGATTTCGCTGTCACTGACCTCCATACCGTTGGAGATCTTGCCTAGGGTGAACTGGAGGCCTTCCATGTCGCTTTCACGCTGAGCTTTCTTTTTCTCGGCTTCGGCTTGCTCTTTTTGCATGGCAAAGCGTTCGCGGCGCATGTCCATGCGCTCTTGCTTCATGTCCATACGCTCATTGGCGCGCTCGTTTTGCTTTTCTTGCTGCTGATGCTGACTCATCAGCCCGAAGCCTTGAGAGAAGCCGCTTGCCAGGCCGCGTGTGTCAAGTCCCGCCATGATGCTCTCCTAGAATATCTCGCTGGCTAATAGCCCGACGCCTGCCCCAACTGCAGCGCCAGCTGGACCGCCAGCCGCCATGCCAACGCCAGCGCCCGTGCCCACAGCACTCATTGTTTGCTGTTGCTCAGCTTGTTCCATCTGGTCTTCTTGCCGCTCTGCCCGACGCTGCTGGCCAGCGAGGTCGCCCAGGCCCTGCATGGCTTCGCCTTCCATCTGGCGTTTCATGCCGATCAGACCATAGCTCATTGTTTCAGCTCCTGACCTGGAATATTGGAGAGCCCCATGCCGCCAGCGAGGATGCTGCTCTGGCGGTCCTGCGCAGAAATGCGGGCCTGATTGCCGGCGCTCACTTGCGATGCCTGTCGCTTAATAGCAGTGCGGCGCTCACTTGCGTCTGCCTGGGCGCCGGTCTGCTGGATGCCCAGACCTTCGCGATCCTGCTCAAGCGCCTGCTGGTTGGCATCAAAGGCCTGGCCCATGGCGCCGCTGGCGTTGACGGCTGCCGTGGCAGGCGCGCCCTCGTCCTGAGCGATATCAGACAAGGTGCCGATATAGGGTGAGAATCGCGCCTTCCAGTCATTCCATTGAGCGCGGCTAAGCTGCCCCTGAAGTTCAGACGCGCCTTGATCACCCCGGAATGCCTGCCCGGGATCGACGTTCAAGCCGGCGGTCTGGCTCTCGGGAATATTCAGACCGGAGAAAAGACTTTGGTACATGCAGCCTCCCTAGAGTCCGCCGGTGCTAGCGTTGCCATACAAACCGCCGGATGCACCGCCTTGCGCGTCCGCCTGGTCGTAGAGGTCAAGACCTTGACCGCTACCTCCGCCTCCGCTGTCGAGTCCGTACGCGGTACCGGCACCTGCCACCTGACCCAAGAGCTGGAGATTTGCCGAACGCCGATTAAACTGGTTGGTAGACGATTGCCGTGCATCGGCGGCCGATTGATCGGCGAGACCAGCCAGCCCTGCCTGGGCCTGGCCGGACTGCCCTTGACCGATGGCTACGATATTTTGCAGCCCCTGAACCTGCTGGCTTTCCTGCTCGAACTGGGCGCGGCCAAGCGTTTCGCCGCCGGACTCAGCGGTGTCGAGCGATAACCCCGTCATGGCGCCCTGATAGCGCCCGCTGGAGGGGTCGATGCCGCCCTGCTGCAGTTCTTGCTCCGCTTGGTCGGCGAGCTTACTGCCCGACTGCTGTTGCGCCTGCATGGTGCGTCCGCGTATATAGCTCATCTTGCCGTCGTCGGTCATTTCGCCGACCGACTCCATGTACGCGTCTTCGAGCGGAGCGAGCTCTTCTTGCGCGAAGTTCCATTTCTCGGCTGCTACGGCGGCTAGCTGGCGCTGCTCGGGTGTATCCTCGACTTCGTTGTCACCTCCACCCCCAAAGCTCATCCGTCCCCCTCCTCTTCCTGCTCACTCTCTGCCTGGAGGCCTCCCAGATATTGCTCCAGCGTGTCTTCATGGGCATGCCGACGGATGGGCTCAGCCACTTGCTGCATCCAGTCATACCCGCCAACCAGGTACGCACACTGCACGACAACGCTTGTCAGGTTGTCACGCAAAACGAAGGCTATGGTACGACCATGCCGGTCGCCGGCACGCTCGAGCTTTACGCTGTCCCACCAGTCCTGAAAGCCATTTGCGATAATGGGGCGTAAATATGGCTCGTGCTGTCGATAGAACGGATTAAGCGGGAGTTCGAACAGGCAGTCCCAGAAGGCGCGAAAAATAGCTTCGTCGCTAACAGGGCGATCCTTGTCGATCAGATCGTCAATGACATGGGTAGTGCGAAAGAGCGTTTCACAAAACGCCACGGCTGCCGGAGAGTTGGGCAGCACTTGATGAAGGACTGTGCTTTCATTTGAGCGGGGCATAGGCACCTCACGGTGAGCTAGTTACGTTAGTATAACATATCAGAGAACGGGGTTTCTTTGATCTATCGCATCATGATCAGCTTGTTGTCGTGCCCGGTTATGCCGGTATAGGTCGGCGCTGCCAGCCACTTCAGATAGTCTTGGTATGCAGGTTGAAACTCATCGTATACCCAGTTGCTTCCCGTATAGGAAGGGAAGACCGGGTCGTAATATCTAATGCTCCATGCATAAGCAGCCTGTCTATCGTGAGTTTGATATGACGTTTCGCTCAGCATGTCATCGTGTGAGTGGTGGGCCATGGAAATATTCTTGGTGCAGTAAACGGTGGCTTCGGCGCTTACCCAGTAGCCGACCGTCACAAATCCATAGACAGGCTCTTCCTCGTTATACCGGATTGTTACCCAGTCGCACACTTGCTGGCGCTGATACCCTTCACCATAAACATAAACGGACTCGTAATTGCATTGGTACTCTCTTCGTGTCTTGAGGACTGTGCGAGTTCCGGTCTGCTGGTAGCTTCTATCTTCCTGGTACCAAGAGTTCTGATATGTCTCGTATTCAAAAGTCGGTGTCGCGGGCGAATTGAGAAGATAATACTGGCCGTTCAGCGGCATTTTCGACGAACCGATGTAGTAGCGCGAATTCTTCACGTCGGCGTAGTGATGATCCGAGTGAAAGGTCTGCTTGTCGCCATTATAGACCACCATTCCCCACCCCTGGAGAGGCAGAGGGTAGGCGCTCTCATACGTTCGCCAGTAGAATGTTCCGGAGCCGCGCACATAAATCCGGATGCCGGTGGTGCCACTGGCGTCGTTTGTGTAGCTCAGTAGCGCCACGTCAAGGCCGGGGTGTCGCGCCGCAATAATGAGCGACTCCACGCCCCGGCTTTCCAGCGGAATAACATGGTAGCCCGTGCCTACCTGGCGAGACCCTTGGTCGCGGTACACCAGATTGTCGAAATCCTGGTCAATGGGCAGCCGACCGAAGAAGCCTTGTGTCTCGACACCCCAGCTCATGACACCTCCGGCATATAGCCAAACACCACGATGCGACTGCGACTGCGTCGCGGCGACGCCCAATCCTCTAGATTCGATACCTCCGCCCCGCTGCTGATCGCTGGCATCCAGCTCAGTGTTTGGGTGCTGGCATCATAGGTCAGCTTGTGCGGTATGTGGCGCATGTACTGATCGCCATCCAGAGGTATCGCTTGGACGGCGAAGTCCATGGTGCCCGGGATGTCGAGCGTCACGCTGCCGCTGCTGTTGTGCCCCACCACTCGCGATAGAATCAGTGTGGTCAGCCGTGAGGAAAGCTCGAATGTGACGTCGCCATCTTTTCTGACCTGAATGCCGAAGCTCATAGTCTGCCGATCCTTATCCGAAGGCGGCCGCTCTCGTCATAGACCGAGATGCGGTCGCCGCGCTGCTCCATGCGCCCGCCGGCGCCGGTCGAGTTAAGCTCGAATTCACCGTCACGATCCAGTCGCCATGCCGGACGACCATTGTTTCCACGCGCCGTCGATTTCAAGTCGCCGGTCACCTGGCCAAACCCGATCCTGAGCTTGTCGGCTTCGATGGCGTCGGCGCGAAATAATCCTGCTGCGGTGGTTACTGGCGTGCCGTCAGGCTTAAAAAGCTTACCCACAGTGATGGGGCCGACCTTGCCCTCTTGAATCGAGCCTTCGCGAATCATCGCCGTGTCGAGATAACTGATGTTGTCTTCGACTATGAATGGATTCACTCGATTGCCGCGTGAGTTGGCAACCGTGAAATTGTCGGCAAGAACTGAGAATGAGCTAAAGGAGCCGTCGTTGAATAACGTGTACCCGGCGACATCTCCGTTTTGATTTATAGATAACGTATACCGATCGCCCAACTTACTGATGGTCTCGCTAAAACCATCAAGACGATTCTTGAAGGCGGGTGTCAGCACGTCCTCATTGACACGCCCGGAGATAATATCCATCACATAGCTGATATCGGCAACCGGCTCGGCATAGGTACCGCTACTGCTATTGGGCGGACCTTCCACGCCTGCAGTCGATGTAAAAGTAATCCAGTAGTAGTACCCCTTGACCGCCTTTGGGTCTTCGGCGTCAGTAGTATCATCGCGCACGACATCGCTGTAGATCATGCCTGGGTCACGGCCAGCGACCTGAGCATTGGCGAAGTTGTCGGCTTCGCTGCGGTAGATATTGGTGTGGGCATGGTTATCGTAGAGCTCGACCGGGCTATCCCAAGTCAATGTGATCATGCCATAAAAGCTGCCTTCGGCACTGAAGCCTTCCGGTACTGGTGGCCTGGAAAGGCTGGGCGCCGGTGGTTCGACGCCTGATTCGAGACTCCCGGGCATCCCGGCCCGAGCGCCGTTTTTGAGTTTACCGATACCGCTGTCCAGCAAGTCGCGCAGAGTGACCTTCTTGTCGAGCGGATTGCCACGCACGCCTTCCCCGGTCTCTATAACTTCGGACATGGCGCTGATTAGGGGCCGCATCTCGGTCGGCATCTTGGGCGATACTGGCGGTAACGTACGTCGTTTTTGTGTCATGGGCACCTCACGGTGAGCCTTCGGGATCAGACCAGTTCCGCGGGACTGGTAGCGATCTGTACTGAATATACTTCGCGACGCCCCTCCACTTCGATCTCCCAATCCCGGCTCAATGTGTAGCCGGCGGGCAGACGGAACATGCCAGGTCCGCTTACTTCATGCTCGAAAATAACGTACCTGTCGGCAAAAAGGCGTAACGTAACCGGATAGTCACGGGCGATCACCTTGGCGCACGTAAAGCCTGCCGCGCCAGGCGGCACCTCGTGAACGCCAGACCGCCAGCGGTAGGTCAGAGAGCCGCCTCGCCCCCACCCGGTGATCGCGCCGCCCTGAATCAGATAAAGCGCATCATCCAGGTTGTCGTAGTAACCGGCGTCGGCTTGAACATCATAGAACTCGATGCCCTCGCCAGGCGTGAAAGCGAAGCAGCCGCCCTCGTAGAAGGCTAGGTACCGGCCATCGTAGCGATAAGCGTGGATTGTGCCGGGCTTCATTGCCTGCCATTGCTCGCGGCTCAACACTTCGCGTGTGGCCACGCGCGCGTCGCGGCCAGCGGCAGCTATCAATCCGTCCGGCGATGCGTAGAGCGCATACTCGCCCATATCCACCAGTGATCGAGAGGCAATGCACGACTGAGGCACGTCGAGTTCGATCTGCGCCATGGCGTCCGGGCTGGAGCCAGACACTAGGCTAGGCTGCCCTTCGGTGACCACCACCAGGCCAGCAGATGTTGAGGCAATAGCCACGATGTCGTCGGAGAAGGCGAGTTGGTAGCCGACCGGCCACGCATGTGGGAGATACGCCTCGGAGAAGCACAGCGTATTCTCGAAGTAGCCGGCCAGAATGCCGTTAGGTAGTGCCGTAAGGCCAGTCATGCGCGGGTCAGGCATATCCCACTCAGTGGATGGAAGCGCGCGGCCCAGCGAATCGCTTTGAATGCTGTCAACGTACTGCCCTACGCCTGGCTCCAAGTCGTCCACAAACTGATAGATGCCTGATGATTCCACGCGATACAGGCGCTTTATATCGATGTTGCTGGCCGAGCTAGGAATGCCAGGAAGGCTGACCGTCACGTCGCCGCCCTTGGGGGCATCACTGACCATGTCCCAACGCGCAATAGCCGGGCTTGGCTCGCTGGGTGGCCCTTCCTCGCCATAGCCTGAGATCAATGTCACTACATAAGAGGTTTCCAGCGTCGTGTCAGGCTGGTCCTCGAGCGGTACGCGACCTTCAGGCTCCTCAACGGTTGGCGAACCGTTAGGCGACGGAACACCTAAGACATAGCTGCTGTTCGGGTAAGGCGGCGTCCCACTGGTCGCTATATCGATGCCCGCCATCTTCGGCTCACCGTCGCCCGTCCAGTAAATGCGGTGCCAGCTATCGTTGGCCAGCGGCGACTTTACGACGCTCACTCGCTTGCTGTTGCCCCATGCGAACCAGAAGCCGTCGCCATTATTGCCATTCGGGTATCGGTATAGCGTCGAAGGCTTGGACACATTGGGAAGCCCTGCCACTGATGACGGCGCCTGCTCAGCCTTCAAGGTGCCGTGACGTAGATAGAGATTGCGCGCCACTTGGGCGTTATTCTCAGGTAGCAAGCGAGCATTGATGATCGGCAGCTCGCCCTTGAAGGAGCTGTGCTGGATTTTCATGTCACGCCTCGATCATCGCCGCCTGCTGAAACATCTGATCCAGCCGCTCGTCAGTCAGCTCCATCTGCTCGGAGAGCGTTGCAACAGTGCTGCTATTGCGGCGCACTTCGGTAGATTTCTGCCACGCGATGACGGACTCCAGGTCTGTATCGGGGTCGGCAATGATGGTCTCGAGCTGCTCGAGCAAACCCTCGCGGTGCAGCTGAATTTCCGCCTGCATCCGACTGATGACTGCCGATTCGCGCCAGTCCTGCAGCTGCTCCTCGTTCATCGGCAGCTCGGGATACCCATCGAACGCGGCGAGCGTGTTGCCCTCGGCGAGCCACGCCTCGACGTCGGCATATAGCTCGTTGGATTCAGGCACGATGGCGCCTGCTTTTATGCGGCCGTAGTCGGCGAGGCAGACGACACGGCCTTGCTGCTGGTCTTTGCTGAACATGTGAACTCCTGGGTCAGTGCGCGATGCTGCGCGGCGAGGCTGCGCAGCAGGTTGTGAGAATCGGCCCAGCGGGCATGGCCCAGCCAAGCGGCGAGAAAGAAGCGCAGCGCCTCGCGGTCGTTGGCTAGGGTGTAGGCTCTAATCTTGCGCTTGGCGCGGCGCACGCTGTCTTTGCGCAGCAGTTTGTAGCCGGGGAAGATCCGGTATCCGAGGAAGTTGACGCCCGCGCTTACCGGCGTAACGCTCCACTTACTGAACGTTAGCCCCAGTGCGTGACGGCAGAACATCTCGAGCCAGCCGCGCAGCTCGTGGAGAAATCCTCGGCTACAGCCCATGATCACGATGTCGTCCATGTAGCGCACGAAGCTCGACACGCCCATGGTTTGCGCCAGGAATCGGTCTACTTCGGTGCCGTAGACGTTGGCCCATAGCTGCGATGTCAGGTTGCCAATCGGCAGACCGGTACCGGTGCGCGGCGTGAATTTCTCAATCAGCCAGGCGGTATGACGGCACGAGATCTTGGCGTCGATGCGTCGCCATAGCGCGGCAAGGTCAACGCTGTAGAAATATTTGCTGAAGTCCGTCTTCAGGGCATAGACGGTGGCGCCATTGCGGCCGAGATGGCGCATCATCGCTTGAGTGCGGATGCCGCCGGCGTGCATACCCTTGCCTTTCCGGCAGGCGTAGGCCTGGGGCAGCATGCCGGCTTCGAATATGGGGCCGATGACATTGCACAGCGCGTGTTGCACGACACGATCCTGAAATGGCGCGGCAGTGATCGGGCGCGGCTTGGGCTCGTAGACCCAAAACGTGCGCGGCTTTCCGGGCCGGTAGGTCTGGTCGAGGATGTCGCGCCTCAGTTTCTCCAGCCATGCGGCTTCGTATTCCTTGAATTTCAGATAGCCCGCGCTGCTGCGCCGGCCGCGTGCCGCCTTATGGTAGGCGTCACGCAAGTTGTCGGGGTCGGCAATAAGACCGATGAGGTTCCGGTACCGCTTTGCCAATACTCTCCCTTACCCCGGCAGCATGCCGAGTGCGTTGATAATGCCGCGCGCAGGTCTCGATATTTCACTACGCCCTGTTTCGCGGACCTGGTCGTGTATTTCCCGAAGGAGGTCGGTGCACGGCTGACCACATAAAGGTCGCCCCGGGTGGCCGTGGCCGGCCCGGCGGAAGAAAAAGCTGTCGTCACAGACGCCGCGCGCGGAGATCCTGCTGTTGGAGTTGTCCGGCTGATTGTTCCAATTCGAGGCCTGCGAGCCTGCGTGGGAGCCGTTGTTCCAGTTCGCGCCGAAACGCGGCGAGAGATCCGTACACCACCCTGCTTAGCGCTTGGCTTTCTGCCAGGCGCCAACCATTTTGCCGACCTCGGCTAGATGCACCGAGGCCACCTCATGCTGATGAGGCGTGATGAATTTCTGCGCTGGCGCGGCGGCGAAGCGCAGCAGCCAGCGGAGTTCGGCGAGCGCGGCATCGACGTTATAGATGCGGCTCACCTGATTGGACTTGGCCGCTACATAAATCAGCCCCGGTACCGCCAACAGCGCATCGAGCAGCTTGTCGCGGTACCGGCCATGGCGTCGCGGCATGTTCTGAATGATCGGGTACAGATAGGCCACCGCCTGGTCGTAGCGTTCGACGATGGCTAGCGACTGCACCCGTTGCGGCGCTTCCTTCATCGCGTTCGCTATCGCTCCGCTTGCAGGTTCATGTGGTCACAGACGCCGCGCGCGGAGATCCTGCCGCCGGAGTAGTCCGGCCGATTGTTCCAATCCGAGGCCCGCGAGCCCGCGAGGGAGCCGCCGTTCCAGCCCGCGCCGAAACGCGGCGAGCGGATGCTGTTTGTGTAGATGTCGCCGCGCCCCTCCGTCAGCTCTTTCCAGCTTGATGAGCCGGTCGCAGACGTACCATTGATGTCGGCTCCCCACTGCCAGAGCGTACCGGTAATCTGTTCGCAGCCGCATGCAGAGCGATGCCCCGCCTGGTGCTGAGTGGTACCGGGATCGCTGCCGACTGCCTGGCGCTCAACGACGCCGTAGGCCAGCGCGGTGAACTCTTGGTAGAACGGCAGCCGCTTGCCCGCCGCCATGGCGAGATCCACCGCTACCCACCACGACATCGAGCCATAGGTATCGCTGCCGTTGCCGCCGTATTCATCGGGCGTGACGGGGCGGTCGTTGTCGTCGGCAATCTGCGCGCCGTTGCGGCTGTAACCGTTGACACCGTATTGGGTGTCCATCAAGTAGATGTCAGCCCAGATACCGGATTTTGGATCGCGGACCATGCCGCGCGGGCTATGTGCATCGGGACGCCAGTTGAGATCCCACAGCGACGCGGTGACGATATCGCCCGCACCAGCGCTGGCATGAAATCCGCCCACGGCGCGGGTGTCGCTCGGCGCTGCGCTGTCGGCGTCTACGGCTTCGAGCGTGCCGTCGGCGTGCGCATAGATCGTGTAATCGGTGCCGGGAGAAAGCGCTGGCAGTGCGACATCGGTGCCTCCCGCGATCGTCACTAGGCTTGGCCCGACCACTAGACTCAGGCTGGACGTCGTTACCAACGTCGACACTGTGGGGGCAGTCCATGCAGCGCGGGAGCCGTCGGATTTGGTGAAGGCGGTCGGTGTGACGGCTACTGAAAAGTCGCGATAGTCCTGCTCCAGTTGAGCCAGATGTTTGCCGTCCAGAGTGTCGGCGCTGAGCCCAGACCCCTCTCCATCTACAGTCAGCAGTTTGGTCAGGACGTCGGCGGCAGTGTAGCTGCTCGAATCGAGTTTCTCCGCCAGAGTATTGGTTACAGAAGCAGCAAAATCCGGGTCGTCATTGAGCGCGGAGGACAGCTCGTTGAGTGTATCCAAAGCGCCTGGTGCTGAATCCACCAATCTGCTGATTTCGGCATCAGCATAGGCTTTGGCGTCGCTGAGCAAGGTGCGCAGCGTCTGAGCAGTGAGTCGCGCCTCCACTTTCTCGCCACCGGCGTGCACGATGGCGTCGCCCTCGTAGCCGCGATCCACAGTGAGAGAGTGGTTGCCACCGCCGTCATCGGTGATGGCGGTGACCTTGACCACCTCGATATTACTGCCATAGCGCGAGGCGTCGTTAAGCAGGGTCATCAGAAACCAGTCGCCGTCAGCCAGTGACGACGGCAGGTTGACGCCATTCTTGAGTTTTAGGCTCGTCTCGCCAGACGGCACGGAAGCGGCGAGGACGCCGCGCGCATTGTTGATAAAAATTTGCGGCATGGATTACATCTCCACCACGGTGATCATGAAATCGACCTCTTTCACCCGGCTTTGGGTATGAATGAGGGGTGAGAACTTGTAGGTCTGCCCATTCGTCCCGCCGCGAATCCATAGCTTGATCCGGTCGGGCTCGATGCTTGTCTGGGTTATCTCGATACCGTCCGGGGCTTCGGCATCCACGGACACCACTTCGTCGCCCTCGGCCAGCCAGTCCTCGAAAAGCAGATCGTAGTCGAGGTGATCGTTTGGTTGTTTGCGCCAGGTCTTCATGTGATGCGGTACTCCCGAGGACTGTCAGGAATCGCCAATTGGCGATCGACGCGAGGAACGGTGAAGGTTCTTTTCGCAGGCGCAGGGTCGCCGGCATTGATCTTGAAGCTGTGCGGCGGGATCGAGGCGGAGCCCGTCATTGGCACCGGCGCCATCGTTCGGACGCGGAGCGCAATCGCCCGAGACTGGGCATCGGCCGCTACTTGGCTGGATTCCACGCTAACGATGGTGTAGATCGACGCCTCCATCGACACGCTCCCCGCGCCATCGGCATCGACGGCCGTCATGAAGGCCAGGCGTGCAGCGCCAGCGGCAGAAAGGGCCGGCACCCCTTCGGCTTGCCCGGTCATGTAGAGGGTCGCGATGTTGTCGCCTACCGCTTCGGCAGTGGCCATAGATTGGCCGTTGGCTTCCTTGGCAATTAAGCGCGTGGCGGAAATGATCGATACAGCTTCACCGATGGCATTGCCGCGTCCATCACGCAAGACGGTCGGCGTTGCCGGCATACGGGCTTCCGCCTCGAAGCGCGGATTGGTCGGCACTCGATGCAGAATCGTCAGGCGATCATCATCAAGTGTCGCGTTAGCCTCAGCCTCGTGGATCGCTCGAGAGCGCGGCTCGAAGCGTGGCACCAGGCTGGCCTGCGCCACACCTTCGATAGGAACCGCATCGAACAGCGGAAAGCGTCGAGCGATAGGGCTAGAGGCAGATGCCTCCGCGAGACCGCTTCCCCATGCGTACGCATAACGGGTATCGCCGCTAAGGATGTCCGGCGAGGCAATCAAGCGCGCGCTTGCCTGGAACAAGAACTTAATGATCCTGACCAGATGAGCCTGGGTGGTGGAGCTGGCTGCAGCCTTGGCGTCGCCGGGATAGACTGCGCGCGCCACATAGACGTCAGCAGCCGAAAGCGACGACTCAGCATCGCAGTAGCTCCAGCCGAAGCCTAGAATCGTGTTCGGCGTAGCACGGCTACGCGCGCGAGCGATGGCGGGTCCGCGCGCTCCCACCTGGCGAACGCGGATCTTCGAGACATCTTGGCTGCGCGCGAATGCCAGTGATGCTGTGCGCATCCGGCGCGGGTCCATCGCCCGAGTGACCGGTATCTCAGGTGACGTCGCATCGGCGACGGCCTCGGCAACGCCCTGAGCATCTACCAGGCGGGCATCGATGACGCGGTTGTCGGTGAACGCTTCAGATGTGGCAACCAATCCGTCGACCCACGTCGCCATGCCGTTGATCGACTCGCCATTGAGCGGGCCGCCGTCTCGGTATTCAGGGGGTATCCGCACTAAGCGCTGCGGATCGGGAGACGACAGTTCGGCTACAGCTTTGGCCGGCAATCCATCGACCTGACGCGCGCGGTACGGCACACCGGAAGAAGCGGACTCACCCACTGGCGAAAGCGGAGAGCTGGGCGTGATGCGCACCGGCTGAAAGGGTGTGATTACGCCGCGCGCATGGGCGCCACCTCCCACTCTGGCCTGCCGCACCGGCGTGGCGCTGCTAGCGCCCGTGGCGGATGCCGAGTCCAGAATGGCGTAAGCGATACGGTCGGCGCCGGCCGATGACCGGGCGTCGGCCTCGAGCAGACCCTCCGCCCAGACTACCGGAGAGGCGCCGCCGTTGATGACGGCGCTGTTGAACGGGACCGTCATGGGTGGCCCTCAGTTAGCGGAGAATGACCTGCATGCCGCCGATATCGATACTCAACACGTCGTTGATTTCCAGCGTCTTGGAAACCGAGAACGGCGCGTGATAGAGCATGTTTCCACCCGCCTGGGCGTCAAACAGGGCGTAATGGGTCACCGTTACAGAGCCGTCGGCAACCGGCGGGAATTGGATCAGCTTGGCGTTGGAGCACATCTTGCCATCGCCGCTAGCGGTGGGTGCGGTCCATCCGGAATCGATAGATCCTCCCTTTGCAGCGTCTTGCCGAAGGTAGGAGGAATCGCTCACCTCCTCGCCCGTACCGGCATCGGTTGGGTCGCTAGTGAACAGGGCAATATAGATAGTCGAAGGTGTCGGAAGGGAGTTGCCGCGCAGCGTATGCTGCAAAATGCCTTCTTCCAGATTATCGGAAAATGCGGACATATCGCGTTACCTCTCGGTAAGTCGTGCGATGGGTGAGGTTTAGATGAAGCGTCGCGCTTTCACGCGCGCGCCTCCTCGGGCATGGCCGAGACGGGAGTGCTGCCTGGCATCGGCTGCACCGGCCAGGAAGCGCTTTTGGTAGTAGGTGGCAAGTTCAGGGTCACGCCACGGTTGTGGAAGTAGCAGTAGGCGCCACCGCGCCCCGTTGGCGATAACCTCGCCCCAGCGAGAGACCACCTCGTCTGGCGGCATATCGCCGTAGATAGGGCGACACGCCAGACGTCCGTAGAGGAGAGACTCCGTGGGCTTGCGATCGAACTCAATAACGCTGGGTGCTGGCTGTAGGAAGCCGTCGCCCTGCACGCGCTCGCGCCCATCCAGGGTTAGAGAGACGATGCGCAGCGGCTCCCCTTGAGAAGCAACCACCTGCGGGTAGTCGGTATTGGCCGCCACTACTACGGGCTCGCCGCTTTGAACCCACGCGTCAGCCTCGGTGCAAAGCTCCCGTGCCATGCGAGCCAGCATCTCGCGAATGGAAAGCAAGGGCGCCTCAGGGATGTCCTGCACCACTTGATTAGTCAGATCGCTCAACGTCATGCAGCCCCCTGTGGATTAGTAGATCCGTCAGGCGCGTTAGGCGAGGTAGCTGAATCAACTTGGCCCTTCCCTTGCATTTGCTGCATATAGGACTGGCGATGCATCTGCGCCCGGCTGAGATTGGCCGAGTGCTCGGCATCTTTGGAGTAGGCGCGGTACAGGATGTAGTCGGTGGCTACCGGCGCATACGCATCGTTGAGCTTGAAAGCATCGTCACGGATGGCGTCGAGACCATCGCTCACCTTGTGCGGAGTAGGTACTGCCGAGTAGATGATTTCCAGCTTGGCGCCATCTTTGGCCGGCGGGTAGACATAGAACCGATCCGGGTCCAGGTCATCGAACACGTACTGCTCAATCTCCAGGCTCGCCGGATCGGAATGCCAATTGCGTCGAGTGGAATCCAGTGCCCGGCGCGTGGTGACCATGACCGCCATCTGGCTACCGACGGTGTTGCGCATCACATCGATCAGGCGCAACCCATCGGCCGGAATCTGCTGGCGTGTGCCTTCTGCCAGCGACACTTCGGTATTCATCGAGAACGCATCAGGTTTGAGCTGAACCGCCGCCTGATAGAACTCATTGAGCCAGCCGATCAACTCTTCATTCGTCCACCGAGTACCGGCAGACGTGATTTCCTGCAGAACCAGCTTGGCGTTACTGATGACGGTTCCCACCGTGGTAACAGCCATGGCTCAAACCTCTTCAATATGCCGCTTAGCGGCGAGTTCCGCACTGTAAGTGAAGAGCCGCCCATTGCCGCGATGCCGAAGCAAACGCGGCTTAGGCTCATCGGGTTCAGGCTTGTCTTCCGTTTGGCTCGCTTCAGGGATTTGGGCTGCCGGCGTCGAATCACCCTCAGACGGGGTAACACTGGTGTTGGCGTCATCCTCAGCGGGTGCGCTTTCCTCTTGTGCAGGGGTGGACTCGGCACGCTCCAGGAGGTCGGCACGGATAGTCTCGACACCTTTACGCTTATCGGCATCAACGCCCAGCTCTTCTTTTCCGATCTTCTCTAGCTCGTCCTTGTTGGCGGCGCTTTCGATTCGTTCGGTCAGTGACATGAGTTGCCCTCTTGTCTGGAAGCAAAAACGCCACCCCGTAGGGTGGCGTGTCAGGCGCTTCAGCCGCGCTGGGCGTACAGGTGGCCGGCGGCGTTGGGGTCGATCATCTCGTAACCGAACACGTTGAGCCCCCGGACCAGCTTGCCGAAGTCCTGCGGGTTGGGCAGGGTTTCCATGTTGGTCATCTGAGACGCGAAGGTTAGCGCCTTCTTGTGACCAAACAGGACGTTGGTGGCGTTCTTCCCGCTGGTGCCGTCCTTGACTGTGCTCAGGTTGTTGCTGATATACACGTCAAAACGGTCCAGCATCCCCACCTTGCCGTTACGGTAAACGGACGTGCTGTCACCCATTGCGCTGGCGTCGCGCAGATCGGATTTCTTCAGCATCCCGTTCATCCAGGCCGGCAGGATGATGTAACGGCCCATATCTGGAACGTTCTGCTCATCGAGCACAGAACCGCAATCAACCAAGGTGTCGAGAATCGTATCCTTAGCGATACTCACCGGCGCGCCGGCTTCGCCCATGTTGTAGCCGCCGGACTTCACGCCAGCACTGGGGCCAGCGTTCTCCGGCGCGGCATCGGCATAGACGTCGCCCAGAATCACCGTGTCGATGGCGATCTTCATCTGCTGACCGGCATCATCTGACCAGTTGTCCATCAGCTTGATGTCGGACTGGTAGGAATCCACATCATTGACCTCGAAGCTGAAGTACTTCGCCTTGTCAATGTGCAGCTCAACCTTGTCGCTGGTCGGCTTTTCGTAGTTGAGACCGCCACCGACCTCGTAGTCGCGGATAGTGATCGACGGGACGGTACGAATTTCAACCGTATCGCCCTTGTTCTTCACTTCGCCTTCGTAGTCGGTGTTGGCGATTTCGCCGAAGCAAGTGGATGCATAAAGCTTTTCCACCAGCTTCCCGCTCCATACCTGCGGGATAAACCCACTGGCGGAGGTGCTGGAATAGTCGGGATGGCTCCCGCCTCGTGCTGGACCTGCCATGTTAGTTACCTCTTGTCGCCTCACGGCGAGTTATCGGAACCGCTGACCGGGAATCAGTTATGCACCCGGCCTTCTCGTTGCGCGGCAAAAATGTCGGCTTCCAGGCGCTGGGCCTCCTCGGCGCTATAGCGCCCCGCGGTCTTATCCCTGTAGAACTGGCTGATTTCCTGCCCTGTCCACTGGCGCTGACCCTGCGGGGCCTCGGTCGCCTTGGCGGTACGGGGTTCAACCTGGTCTTCGGGAACGGTGCGCCTAGCGCCCTGCCCGGCCTGGTCCATATAGAGCGTGAAGATGTCAGCTACTGCTTTGGCGTCCAGGTTTTGCTGAGCCTTGTTCAGCGACTCCTGACGTTTCTCGCCAGTGCTGGGGTCGAACTGAGCCAGAAACTGGTGAAAGCCCGTGCTGGCGTTGATCTCACGCAGATTCGGCACGGCCTGCTCCAGCTGCACCCAGAATCGAGCCTCCGCGTCTTGCTGCTTCTCGCTTTCAAGCTGCTCGAGGCGCTGGGCAATCTCCTGGCTGTTGCCAGAGTCGGCGGCCTGAGCCGGCGCGCGCTGATCCACCATGCGCGTGACAAAATCCACCAGATCCTCGCCATAGGTCGCCTTGAACTGCTCCAGCTGGTCATCGCTGACGCCGCTATCGGCGCCACCTTTGGGCTGTTGCTGCTCAAGCTCGGCGATTCGGCGGTCACGCTCGGCAATCGTGTTCTTCAGGTCGCTGTTTTCCTGACGCAGTGCCTGAATCTCGCTGTTGTACTTGCCCTGGAGGACGTTGAACCGGTGTTGCCAATAAAGCGCATCTTGGCCCTGTTCGCCCTTGGGCTGTGACTCAGAAGATTCGGCGGGTTGCGTCTGGCTGGAATCGGGCTCTGCAGATGCCTGACTGCCATCGCGGGGCGGGTTTTGTTCCGCGTCGGGAGCCGTGGCTGTTTCGTCATCGGGATTCTCGGCGGGCTCAAAGTGCCGGCGAGCGGCATCGGCTTGTTCCTGGACAGACCTCGGTAGTGACATTGTTGCTCCTGTGACGCCTCACGGCGTGACGGGTGAGCCGGCATAAGCCGGGGTTCACGATGGGGGTAACGGGTTCTGGTGCGCATTCCAGAGCGCTCCCACGACAAAGCCGCCCAGGGCGAACCATGAGCGGCTTTGCGGTGGGCCGGGCGGTGCCCGGCGTTACGTGCTGAATCGCTGCCGAATGACTTCTTGCGCTTCATCGAGCTGCTTCAGTAGATCGGCGGCAGCGGCGGCGCGTCCTTGATGTCGAGACACTTCACCGGGATCTCGGCATTGCTCCAGACTGTCCCGGCTGTCCTCGCGCATTCGCTTGAGCAGGCTGGCCAGACGCTCCCCGTCCTGCGTTCCCGCTATCCGGGCCAGCGCTTTCCAATCCTGTTCCGTCGTCTGAGCCATCACGCTGCCCCTGTGTTTCGCTGATCAGCTTGGCAATCTCGGCGAGCAGCTTCTGAGCCTCGAGCGGCGCCATTTTCTGCTCGTCCTGCGTTTCGATCTGGGTATTCTCAGCATCGGCCTGGTGGCGCTGTGCCTGGGCCTGCTTCTCCTGTATCTCGGCTTGGGTCTTGGCTTTCTCAAGCTGGTCATCGGCCTGCTGCGACTTTTTCTGTCCGGCCATGTTCTCCTGCATCTCTTCCTCGGAGGGAACAAGGTTCGGCAGGTCCAGCTTCTCGGCCACACTTTCGAGCAAACGGCGGCGGCCGTCTTGGCCGAGGATGCCCATGTCGAACTCGTTGGCTGTCATCTGGAGGAACTGCTGACGGAGCTGGTCGGTCTGCTCGCGGGCGAGAATCGCGCTTGAGCCGCGAGCCACGACGCTGGCGTCGCCCTTGATGCTGTTGTCATCGCTGTACTGCATGTTATGCAGCCACAGAGCTTCGATGACACGGCGCATCACACCACGGTCGATGTGTCGAATGGCGTCCTTGATGCCCTTGTTGGCCGACTCCATAAGCATCGACAGACCTGACGCCGTTTCGCCGGCACCGCCGGCTCCCTCGTTGCCGTATAGATACCGAGGGATGTTGGTAGCGTCGTCGGCCTTGCGCTCGAACTGGTCGTAAACGGACAGCAGCTCGCTGGCGTTGGAGCTTGCCTGGAAAAAACGAACAGCAGGATTGTTGCCAGTTACGTTGCTGTCCTGAGTGCGCCACACCTTCCACGGATACATATCGGTCGGGTCTTCGGTGGGCTGTAGTCGCTCCTCGAACACCTCCACTTGCGGACCTGACGAAATGGCCAGGTTGTTCACGAGTCCGCGTGCTGTGGCGTTGCACACGTCCTGAATGTCGGCCATCAGCTCGGGAATGCCCTGGCCCCAGAACGAGCCGGGAACTGGCTGGAATGACGCCTTGTGATAGGGCCGGCGTTCCAGTGGGTCTTGGTTGATACGCACGCGGACGACATGACGACCGATCAAAATCGCCTCGACCTCGTACTCGGCCAGCGGGTCAGGCACCTCATCGGGATCAAGCCCCCACTGGAGTAGCGTCACGCCCTGGGCGCCGCCTGAATAGATCAAGCCATCAATCGTCTCGCCTGGTGTCAGCCACTCGTGGCCGCGATCCTGAAGCTCGGCGCGCTCGCCATCCGTCCAGAGCCAATCGCGTAGCCCGCCCTGGCCGTACTCATCCAGCACGCGCCGGATGGCTTCGGTGTTGTAGCTGGGGACGCCGATCATCTGGTTGAGGTGGGAGCGTGTGAACCGCGCCCGCTCCAGAATATAAGCACCGTCGTCGATATTGGTGGCGTCAGGGCTCGGGTACAGATCGAACGGCGACACGCGCTCAAACTCGGGGCGGATTTTCTCTCCCTTGATCGGCTTCCAGCCTTCCAGCCATTTCAGCTCAGGAACGCGACGAAATACTGGGGCGCGGATGAATGCAGCCGGATAAGTCACAAAGTCGTCGATGAACGCCTCGAATGCGTCATCCCAGTCGCCCTCGGCCAGCTGGTCGGCAATCAGCTCCTCATGGCGGTCGGTGGCTTCTCGTGCTGCTTCATCGGCCTTCTGCCGGAGCTTGCCACGCGCCTCTTCCATCATCGACGCCATATCCACCTGCTGCCCCTGCTGTTGCATTTGCTGGGCCTGCTGGCGAATCTGCTGGATCATCGGTTCCAGGTATTGATCAGGCACCTCGGGCACCGGTGTCGGCTCCAGCCCCCAGGGCTTGTCTCTGCTGGGGATCATGATGTCGCGCACCCATGCCGCTGCCGCTCGGCACTTGGTGGCGGTGAGCATCATGTAGATCTCGGCGCCGCCTTCTTTACGAATAGCGGCCAGCTTGCTGGGGTCGTACTCACCCTTGCGTCGGCGCAGACAATCTAGCATCCGGTATTCAATCTGCTGTCGCGCCATCTTGGCGTTTTCCCAGCAGCGCTGAATATGCGAGCCCAGCGACGACTCGATCAGCTCCTGCCGGCGCCGCTCTTCCTCAGCCTGGCGCTGTGCCTCATCTTCATCATCGGCGCGCATCTCCTCTGCCGATCGATGCTGTAGCAGCCCCATACCGCTCATTGGGCGCTCCCAGTCAGTGCTCGATAGATTGCCTGGTTGGCGTCTTGCTTGTTGCGGCGCAGACGCATGACGTTGCGGCGCATCGGCCCCAGGTGGTCCAGCACGTCACGCATGTACCCAGCCGGGTCTGACGCGTACTCGCGTATCTTGACGTTCAGCGTGATGCCCATGCTGCCTTCAGTATCGAATTGCAGACGCATCGCGGGCTCGGGGCGCGTGACTCGCTCTTCGATGACGATCATGTCGACCTGTACGGGGCCAACATCGGGCCGGAATCGACCGGTATTGATCGGAATACCCTGCTCAATCAGCGCTTCGGCAATAGATCGTGCGGCGTCGCTCATGAGCTGAGAGACTTGCTCGCGAGTTTTACCACTAAGGTTGTACGCGGTATTGCCGGCACGGCGCTGTGCGCCCGCGTCCGGTGACGTGATGATCTGCGGCATGGTGTCCTCTGCCTCACGGCGGTGGTCAGGTGTGCGCGGCCCAGCCGGTGCGCTCACGCTTATCGGGACGCGGCGCCGGTGTGTTCGTGCGCTTGAAAATGGAGGAGCGGGCCAGCGTCTCGAACGCCTTGGCCCCGTGGGATGCCCAGTCGTGGCGCGGCGTGTCTTTGTAGACGCCGCGCTTGTCGTCCCACTCTTTGCGGTAGTTGTCGAGGCACTTCACGCCGTCGTCACAGGCTTCCTCATCGATCCAGCACATCGGCAGGAAATTACGGACAGCCTGCACTCCCTCGGCGTGGTTGCTGATACGCGGCACGACCTCGAAGTTGATGCCGTATTGCTTGGCGACATCGGCGCGACTCTTGCCGGTCCCTAGCTCGCGAACGGCCAGGTCGTGCGGGCCGAAGTGGCCACCGTAGCGATAGCCCTTCTTGTTCAGCTCGTCGGCGTAGTATTCGATTCCCTCGCCCTCACCTTCGAGGTAGTCCACCAAGTGGATCTCGCGGCCCACAATCTGCGCAAACCAGATGGCCATGGTGTCGTTCATGCCCAAGTCCCATGCGGTAAAGACTGGCAGCGATGGGTTTACCTGGACCTCGCTGGTCAGACGGCCATTCTTGCGCAGGAATCGCATCTGACTGGCGTAGTACGCGCCTTCGATACTCTGCGCGAAGGCTTCATCGGGAGTGCTCGGATACTCCCGCTTCATGTCGTCCTGCAGCACCTCGGCCTTTTTTGCGTACCACGCTTGCTGAGCCGCGTCAGTCTTGATGCCGTGCTTGTGCTCGAGGTCTTCGAAGTATTCGCGGAGCCACTGCGGTACCAGCACACCTTCGGGGTCGAGTCGGTATGCCGGCTCCTCGTGCCACGGGAAAAAGTGAAACTGGAAGTCCATCAACGTCGGGGACCGACCCAGCTCCTGCAGATGCTGCGCTGACTGGCAGAAATCGAAGAAGTAGCCTTCTCGGCCCTCCGCCGTGCTCTCGAGCGTCACCTGGTTGCCTAGGCCAACCGCCTCGAACGCACCGGTAACGATTTCCTGCGCCTTGTGCGGGTACTGCCGACAGATCTTGCCGAACTCCGATATGTGCAGCCGCTGAAGCGTGCCGCCACGGTATGACGTGCTAACCTTGATTGAGCTGCCGTTATCGAATGCCAGGGCACCGGAGCCGCTTTTGTCGCTCTCTGGGCGCGGGATGCGAATACCCAGTAGCTTGAAGATGTGGTGCCAAGCGGCATCGATGTTCTGATACGCGAAGCTGACTTTGTTCCTGAAGATGTCCTGTGCATCATCCAGCTTGTGGCAGATGCAGCCCGCGGCGAAGTTGTCCTTGAACAGGCAGTCATCGAGCGAATCGATCATCTCGAACGTCGTGAACCCCAACTGACGCGCCTTGAGAATGATGTCCCGCGCGTGCCGGTCGATATAGCGCTGACGCTGCGCCCGGTTGGGCCGAAACCGCAGCACCTTGCCTTGCTTGTCCTTGATCTTGTACAGCGCATTGAGCCGAAACCACTTCAGCGACAGTGCTTCGAGCAGATCCGCTTGATCGGTTAGCCGACCTCGAGCATGGGCCTTCAGAAACGCATTCGCCCGCTTGATCTCCCGTTCCCGATTACTCCGGGTCATCCGGTGCAACCTCGGCCATCAGTTCGGCAAACGTGCGGCCCTGGTCGTCGGCGTCAGCGGTGTCGAGACCATAGCTCTGACGCTCTAGCTTAACGACGCGCTCCATTGCCTGTGTGCCGGCGCTCAACGCTTTGCCCAGATACTCGAGCGACACGCCTTCCTGATTCAGCTCACCATCGAGGCGGTCAGCAAAACGGTCAGAAATGCTTCGCCAGCGGTCCAGCGACGTACGCTGACGCCGCATGATCGCCTCGTTTTCTTCTGACGCCTGTTCGACCACCTCGTCATCGGTTGCCTCAGCCGGCGCCGTATCAGGACGAGCAATACGTTCACGCGTACGCTGCTTGATGTCCTCCGACAGATCCTTCTGCCACCCCTCTTTCGTAGCACGGCGACTGATCTGGCTCGCGCTCGGACCATGAACGCCTGACAGCTGTGCCAGGGTGTGCCGTCCGGTGCGCCAGTCGCGCTCGATGGCCTCCCAATCGTATTTATGCGACATATCGTTTGCGGTGCCCTCGCGGGCAGCGCCTCCATCATGTAGGGCCCGGGCGTCTCACGACGTGCCGGGCGAAAGCAGGCGACGCTTCACAGCGTGACCTTATCCCGCGCAGGGAATTCGATAAAAACGACCTACATCAGTCATCGCTCTCTTGACAGCGCTGGTTCATCCACCACTGAGCTTGGCTCAGAGAGGCGATGATCATGCCGTAGCACAGCCCGGAATCCTCGGCTTTGGTGATCGCTTCATGAAGATCACTCTCGAACCGTTCGCATGCAGCCTCGCCAGCAGGCGTCAGCGTGTTCATGTGCCGGAATTGCGTGACAGTACCCATCACCTAGACCTCGCCAATGCCTGCGCGACGATGCAGCTCCGCCAACGCATCCTCCTCCATCGTGATGTCGGCCGCGTGATCTTTGCCGATACCGATGCAGACGTCTCGATGTGGGATGCCGATGCGTCGTTTATGAGGCGTTGCACCGCCCGGCCCCTTGCGCCGAATCAGCTCGGCCAATAGGTCAATGTCGCTCAGGTGTGCCATGCGGTCGTCGCTGCACTCGAACCATGCTGGCTTGCCTTCAGCCTCCGTTAGCGCCTTGAACGCATAACCAGCATGGCTGCCACGCTCATGGTTCAGGAACTCTCCCAGCTCATCGACATGATGCCCTGGGGCGCTTGAACGGCGTGTCAGAACAAAACGGGTTACCGCTTTCAGCTTGAGCTCTACGCTTTCCATCTTGCTCTCCTCGACGGCCGCGACCGCCTATAAAAAAGCCCTGCCGGGATGGCAGGGCTCGTTATTCGGCTTCGATTTTATCGATGGTGTTGCCAGTCTCGTTCATGACAAAGCAGTTGCGCCAGTCAATAGGCGAGACTCGCTCCCACATGCCGTGATCGTCATAGACGCGGATACCGGCGTTGTCTCGAGCCAGACTGTACGATCTAGTCGATATGCAGCGCTGGTCGATTGTCACATCACCGTCGTGCCCTACGAATTTGAGATACATCATGGTCTACCTTCCTCTCTGCCTGAATAAAACGGGGCTCTATCTCGCGACAGTGCCCCGCCCTCTCGCGGGGATTCTTACTTGCCCGCCACCCGGGTCTTGATCGCATCCATGAAGCCACCAGTATTGACGCCCTTAGCCGCCATGCGCTCTTTACCGACACGGTTGATGTCGATGCCGAGAACCGTGGCCATGATGCCGAATACCATCATCGCGTTATTGAGTAGCGCGGCTTTGTCAGAGCCAGGTTGGAACATCGACCAAACAATAGACGCCATGACGCCCAGGCAAGAAAGCACAAACGTCCAGCCGGCAGCGCCCCGCCAGCCAGCCTTTAAGGTGCTGTCGCTGTCCAGCTCGGCACGCATCGTCTTGTTGACCTGGCTCTGCCGCTCGGTGCGAGCTTCGATTCGAGCCTGTTCAAGATCGGCCTCGATCTTCTTAACCTTGGCCGCTGCCTCGGGGTCATCCTTCATCGCTTGATTCACCGCTTCAGGCGTCTCTTCGACGCCCAGAGCTTTAGCGACCATTCCGCCGACGGCGCCGCCGGCCTGGCCGTAAATTGCCGAGCCGACCATCGGCGCAGCCTCGCCTACGGTCTCAGCGATATCGCTCCAATTCATCACAGCCCCCTGATAAGGTCGGTGAGCACTCTACCCGCCATCGACAGCGCAGCGCCCAGCAGCAGCAAGCCGATAGTTGAAGCGGCATTCCAGCGCTCTGAGAGCTTCGAGTGACGTTGTTGGCCTGTCTCGTCAGCCACTGCCGCACCAACCTCTAGCTGGTGCACCTTTTTGCTGAGGTCTTCGATGCGGGCCTCAGCTTTCTCTAGGTCGGCGGCATGACCATTCTGGCGCTCTTCCATTCGAGTAAGCCGGTCGAGAATCTGCGTGTTCAGCTCCCGAAGCTCGGCCAGGCCCTGCTCAATACGGTCCAGCTGGGAGCTTGTTGCGCCTACCTCTGCCATGGTCACGCCGCACCCCCAGACGAGTGTTTGACGGCGCGGTCGTACCAATCCCGGTCCTCACTGGAAAGCTGGCCGCCTGCGTTCATATAGGCTTGTGCCAGCGTTTTCAGCTTGTGCTCTCGCTGTCCGTATCCAGCTCCAGGCATGGACGCCCAGATGTTCGATGCGGCGCTAATCGCGTCTCCGAAGCGGCCGTCCTGTATCAGCTCAAGCGCGTCTTGTTCACGCAGTTGCTGAATCGCATAGCGGTCCTGCGACTCCGGCGAGAAATCCGGAAGATCAAGTTGCTCGCAGTAATGCGGCCAGTAGGTGTTGAGTATCTGATAGCGACCGGCCGCCGTGCTGAATACGCCGTCGGCGTACTCGATAGCATCGTCATCGCTGGGCAGCGGATGATCGGCATAGCTGTCGAACAGATGGAGATCGCCCGGCACAGAGCCGACGAGCACGTCATAGCCGTCGTCGCTCGCAGCGAGCATTGTCGGACCGATCTCGGCGCGCGCCAGCGTATCGAGGAACGCGCAGACGTTGATGCCTCCGGCGGCATCGGGAGTAATTCGAGGCATAATAGGATTCCGACGCCTCACGGCGTGAGAAACAGGGAGCGGCGTACCGCAAACAGAAAAGCCCCACCGGGAACTGGCAGGGCCTCAAATGAAAACGCCCCGGCTCAAAGCCAGGGCGCAGAAATCGATAGTGGGTTTAGGATAATCGAAAATGATGCAGGTGGCAAGGGAGGACTTCTATTCACTACGACTGGCATTGGTCTTGAAAGCCACGGATACATAGAGATGGTGACGGACAGGAAGCTGCAATTTTTGCTGAGCACTGCCCGAGGTAAACCATTTCTGAAAGCGACTCACGCTCCATAGAGTTAGCTCAGACAAGTCTTTGTACGTTAACGGAAGGCCGAATTTGCTTTCCCACACTCGGGAAATCTCTTTGAAGAATTCTGGCTGCGAGAGATGCTTTACATCCTCCCACGGCATGGAGCGCGTCTTAAGCGAGAGAGTCGTATCACGGAAAGCAGGAATGCCGAGCTCGTATCGCATTCGCTGTATACTTGACTTTGATGCTCCGTAACGGATAGCGATGTTATCGTCCGATGCCTTTCCTAAAAGCGCGACCGCCTCATCCGGCAATATAATTTTCTTGGGGCTGACCCCGGTAAATGACGGTATGCCTAGCTGTGTTCGTCGAGATTTGACCTGCGGCTGCGTCGCTCCAATCTTGCGCGCAATGTCGGCATCCGAAGCGGTGCCGAGCAGCTGGTCTTCTTCAGGCGCCCATGTACGGCCTTTTTTTGGCATATAGCTACACCAGCTCCAACAAATTTCCGGCATACAGTTCTGCCACGGCAGACTGATGAGCCCGCCATGGGAGCGCTCCTTGATCGGGGTGGTCTGCCTGGAATTCGCTCAGAGTGTGGTAATACGGGACTTTGAGGCGATTCCCGTGCTCACTTTGCGGATCGTCGCCGTGATCTTTGATGTCTTGCTCGAGGCGGTCGATGATCTCTTGGCGCATCACCAAAGCGGCTGTCATTTTGTCTTCAACGTCATCAGGCACAGTGTTACGGCCTGATTCCCAGTATTGCCAACTGCGTGGCGATACTTGACCGATGATCTCCGCAGCCTCGCGAACATCTAACATCAGGAATTTTCGAAGGGCCTGTAATTCGGATGCAGTCATATGCACTCCAGAGAAAAGCCCCGCATTCTAGCGGGGCGTCAAGATCGGGATGACTATTCGGCGGCTGCGGCAACAATCTTCATGCCGTAAGCGATTGCTGCTTGCTCATCAAAGTCAGCGCCAGCATCACTCAGGAACTCAAGCTGCCCTTCGATGTGGTATTCAGTAATGTCGCTGTCATCAGCCTCTTGCGCGGCCTGCCAGGCATACTGGCCGGCGAGCATGGCGGAGGTGAACTCGATGCCTTCCATGCCTTCGCAAGTACCTTCGTTGACGTACTCAACGACCTGCTCAAGTGAAGTTGCGCTGGAGATGGCGTTGCTGAGGTAAGTAGTCATGATATGTCTCTCTTTAGAGGTGGGTCGAGCCGATCTCGAACCCTGTGATACGTATCTTAGTTCGCAGTTGCGAACACGTCAAGAAATAATTTCCTCCGCTTTCCCTAAGCCGCACTGTCGCTTACAAGCGCCGCCACCGGGGCCAGGCACTCGCACTCCCATCCGTCAACAACACGCAGCGCGTGCTCCCAGACTGTGCCCCACGTCGCACGATCGTTGCGCGACCAGAATCGGGTGTCTAGCTCGATACCATGCTCATCATGCAGCCACTGTCTAACAGCATGGGGCGATGGCAGCCCAGTTCGACGATAAGGTAGCGTCACCTGGCTATGATGATACAGCGCCGCACAGCAAAGATAGCGCAACGTTTTGAGCATATCCGCCGTCGGACGCCCCTTGCCCTGCCCTGGTAGACGAACGCTACTGGCCAACATGTGCTGGTACAGCGCAATCTGTACCGTCTCGCGGGCCTCGTCGAGTTCGTCGTTGGTAAACGGACTGAATAGATACAGCGCGAGATCATGCAGATTCTCCGGCAACGACTCCACGGCACTAATGACCGCACCAGCCTCAAGGCCGTGCACGATATTCCAGTCGTTGCTCTGCCGGCGACTGCGCTGCACGTCCGTACCGAGCTGTGCTTGCTCTACCGCGCCAGCCATCACGCTGCTCCCAGTTACTCGATACGCGTCGAAGATCATCTGGCGTGCACTCTGAAAACGCATCACTGCCCCTTTGCATCTGTTTTGCATTTTGCATTGCATTTTGCGCTGTCGTTGCGTTCTGTTGCCTTCAGCGTTGCGCTTTTGCGTGACGGTCTGCGATACCACGGGCCTCGTTGCCGTTGCCCGCCGTTCCGATCTGGGCATCCCCGTGGTAAACGATATAAAGATCTTCACCGCCGAGCGTGTACTTCGTGATGCGGTACTCACCGGCCCGGATGCAGTAAGCGTTGATGCGCTGCCAGTTCATGCGGCCTCGCCCTCCACCTCGATGATCTCCACCCATGTTCCGGTCTGCGCCTTCCGGTCGATCTCGGCGGGTTCGTTAATCACTCGCCGAACATGCTCGTCAGTGTCATCAGCCAGCACACCAGCTTTGACCAGCGCATCTTCGATCAGCTTCGCCGACATGCTGTTATTGCTGGTGTCCCGGCGACGAACGCCCTTGCCGATCCGGGGCCGGAAAACCAAATCGACACGGCCAGCCACCTGCTGGACGCCAGCAGCCCGGACAGCAGCCAGGGTGGCCGCGCAAGCGTCGTCCTTTGCTTTCTTGCGCTTGCCCCAATGTGTACCGGCATAGATAGCGTTGGTTGACGGGCCCAGGAACTCGACGAATAGACGCATCAAGCAGCCTCCTCTTTGTCGTTGATGAACTCCAGCGCCTCGTTCAGCGCCTCACGCGTCTCGCCGTCAAACTCCCGCATCCCCAACGCAATCGTGCGGCGTAGCCAAGCGGGCTGCATGTCGCGCAAATTCTTCTCGGCGTGGATGCGGGCATGGCATCCGCCCGGTCCGTCGCAGACCGGCATGCATAGACTGTCTGGCGCCTTGAGCCCCATGCCGCCGATCTGGTACATGCCGATCAGGTGATGCGCTGAATCTGCTGGTCCGTCGCAAACACAACACGGGAGAGACCGTACCCACGCCAGATAGACCGGCGAGCGCCAGCGCGTATCGGTGGACGCCTTGCGCTTGGGCGCGGTGCGCCTCTCCCGCTTGCGGTTCATGGGTGCTTTGGCGCGGAGTGGCGTTTTGCGCCCTATAGGTCCAGTGCGCTTCATGCGGCAGCCCTCCGAGTTACGAAACCTAATCCCGACGCTCGCTCCAGGGCAGCTACTGCCTGCGGGCCAGATGCGAACAGCGTCGTGCCATTACCGGGCGACCTCCCGAGACTCCCATCGGACCGCAAGAACTTGACCTTGCCGCGCATAAGCAGCAGGGCATCGGCCCGACCGGCCGCCTCCTGCCACCAAGGGGCGGACGTCCGGTCCGGCGTCAGCGCGATGCCGTTGCCGTGCAGGAAGAACTTATCAAGCCACGGCGCCAGGCCGTTGCGCCCGCCGAATGGCGGGTTCATCCACACGAAGCCCTCCCACGGCTGCGACAGACTGTCCTCATGAATCCAGCGATAGGCCGGAACGTGAGGTCCGCCGCTTGGCGGGGCTGCAACGTCCAGGTCAAACGTCACGCCCAGCGCCTCGAAGATATAGGCCGGGGTGTACCAATCATCCGTGGCACCGGTGTTCGGCTCCCAAGCGCTCATGCCACCTCCCCAAACAAGTCGAATTGCTGCTCACCGGCGCGACCGCCCACCTCAACCAGCTCCAAGGTTCGGCGGCACCCGGCAGACCCATTGCTCTGCCAAATCGACCATGGCGTGTGCTCTTCTTGGTCATGAAGGGGTCGGCGCCAGCGCACGCCACGCTCATCTACCTCGAGGATCTGCATCGGCTCGGGCAGCCGGTCGCAGATATCGGGTATGACTTGCACCTGGTCGCCGGGGCGCGGATCGGTGTAGATGTCTCGCATCAGCGCACCTCGCTCAGTGGCTCGTAGATGGATTCAAAGTGGCCACGGATGGATAACCGCCGAAGCGCCGAATACATCAGCTGGGTCTCGCTGCGCTTATTGGCCTCGAACGGCTTGCTTATCCACCACTGGGTGTTGGCCGGGACGCCGTGCACCTTCTCCACCTTCCTGGGGTGGACGTAGAGCAGCCCCCATCCTTCCGGGAGCTCATCAGCGGCGATCATGCCCGGCGGGCACATCATGAAGCGCCAGTCGCCCATGCCATCGGCGGGATCTCGCCGGAAGCGCTTTTTGCGATCCGCGAGAAAATCACTTCGAGATGCCTTGCACTCGACTAGCAAGGACAGCCCATCGCGCCACCCAATGGCATCAGGCTCCTCACCGGAGTGGTTAGCGGCGCGAAATTTGTCATTGAACACCACGCCGCAGCCCATGGTTTTCAACCAGCGCTCAGCGCGCATCACCAACTCGTCATGACTCATGCCGCCACCTCGCGATATTGCTCAAGCACTCGCAGCGCCGGATCGCTCCAGCGCACCCCGTGGTCGGCCCCGAATGCGTCGATCAGCGTCAGCAAATCGGCAAAGCGCTTCTTGCTCATCTTCGAGGTCCGGCCCCCAATCATGACGAAGCCGCCTTCAAGGCCTGGCACCACGTCCTGACGCTCCAGGGCAGCCGAAAAAATATCCTTCCAAGCCTCCTTGGGCAGATACCGGCCATACCACTCGACCTGCTTGGATACGTCGGTCAAGACGGCCCACAGACGGGCGTTCTGATCGAGGCTGCGCTTGTCACTTGGCCGCCTCAGCACGATCTCGATGGCGCCAGCTTCGAGCCCCTTGCCACCCATCCGTTCAAGCCAGGCCTTGGCCGTCTGAAACTCGCCGATGGTCGCAGCGCGAAACGTCAGCTCCTTTTTCATGCCGGCACCTCGCGATTCTCGGTTTTCTCAAGAGATTCAGGCGCGTAATCATCGATACGGAGAAGATGGCGGCCAAAGAACACAACTTGCCCGTATGTCAGCCCGCAATACACGTCGCCTGATACCCACCAACTCCCCTCTTCATGCTTAAATACCGACTCTACCTCTACTGTCTTGCCGATGTTGTCCGGGTGATTGATGCACCCGACTACAATGCAGAGACATCCCGGTTCGATTGACTTGCTCATGCCGCGCCCTCCGGCTGCACCAGCTCATACCGCACGCCATCCGGATCGTCGTGCTCATGGATCTCGTAACCCAGCGCCCGCAGCTTCTTGATGGCACAACGGTAGGTGCCGGCGCAGAACCGCTTCTTGTGCTGCATTTCGACCTCGTGCGCGATCTCGCTCACCGTCGGCTCGGCCTGGCGCATCAAGACTCCAAAGACTTCCATGGGTAGATCGAACTCGGGCGCGCGGCCTGGGAATTGAGTGACGTTGGTCATCACACATACTCCATAACGATGATTAGCGCGATGCTTGTCGGAACGCTCCATATCGACACCAGGAACCATCTAATCGCGACTGACCACTCAGCCGGGTTCGCATTCATCTCCACAAAAGAAAGGGAGAGGAAAGAAATCGAAAGCAGCAAGCCACTAAATATAAAAAACTTCCTCATCGTCTTCATGCAGCCCTCCGGTAGCTCGGCCAGTCGAGTGAAAGCGTCATGCCGCCGCCTTCTTGCATGCGGTCCACAATTCGCTCGCCCAGGTATTCGGTCAGGCCAGCGGCATCGGCGTTGCTGACGATGATCGTGGGAAGCTCGGCCTTGTATCGCTCGTTGACGATCTTGAAGAGCATCAGGCGCTCCCAGTCGGTCCCGAGCTGGGCCCCGACCTCATCGAGAATCAGAAGGTCCAGTGGTCCGACGAACGCCTTGAGTGCCTCGCGCTCGCTGCCGCCCTTCTGGCTGAATGCCCGCTCCTTGATCAGGTCGATCAGCTCGTAGACGTCGATGCCCATTACTCGGTAGCCCTGGTCCAGCAACGCGTTACCGATGCCATAGGCCAAGTGGCTTTTGCCGGTACCTACCGAGCCGGTTAGAACCATCCCGCCGCCCCGCTCTAGTCGATCATCAAACCGCTCGACGTATCGCTGGCACGCTGCCAAAGCAAACTCTTTGCGGTCATGGTCATCGGTCTCGAAGTTCTGCAGGGTCCGCCGCTGGAAGCGGCGCGGGATCATGGCACCCTCGCGAAGTTGCTCGAGCTTGTCCGCCCGAATTTGGCCGGCACGATCACGCTGCTCGGCCTGACGCTGCTCGGCTTTGTCGTCCTCGAGGCACTGCGGGCAACCGGACCACTGGCCGTTCGGCATCAGGGTTTCGGTGAACTCGCCGTGTATACGGCAGCGACTACGCTGGTTCTCGGCGTTACCGGCCAGCACGCTGCTCAGGTGGCTCCGCACGCCGGGGGTGGTCGTCATCGGCTGTGCCATGATCAGTCCCTCATCCAGTCGGGAAGGTTATCCATGTCGGTCGGCGTGTAGGTGCCCTGGGGTTTGGGCTGAGCCATTCCGAGGCGGCCAGAATCGCGGTTAGTGCGGCGCTGCTGGTGCTCAGTCTTGGCTTGTTTTGCTAGCTGATCCCACTTGGCTCGCAACTTGGCCGGGGACATCACGATTCCGGCCCAGAAATCATGGGCAGCGGTCCAAGTGATCAGGTAGCGGATTTGCTCGACGGTACGGCCATCGCGCTGCCGCATTAGTCGGAACTCGTTGGCCCAGGTGGTTGGGTTATGTTTGACGGGCGAATCTAGATCGCTGCTCACGGCGGCGACCATTTCGGTCACCAATTCGTGATCGACTTCCTCACCCCACTTTCGAGGTTTGGTTTTCTTCGACGAATCATCAGTACCTTTAGGTACTGAGTTGTCTTCTGTCTTTGGTGTGCACCCTCGTGGGGTACAATCTTTGTCACCCCCATGGGGTACAGTGTCACCCTTTTTGTCACCCCCTGAATCAGGGTGCGTTTTGGGGGTGTGTCGAGCGGTCAACTCCCACTCGTCGAAGTGCTTATTGAGCGATGTCAGGCCGTGGCCAGAGCCCTCGACCATCAGCACCTTCTTGGCGATCAGCTGTTGCTTGACCTGGTTAACCTTCTGCCGTGGAAGGTGTGCAATTTCGGCAATCTGGCTATCGGCTATACGGTCGGCTTTCTTGTTCCAACCATACGTCAGCCGCACGACCGAAAGCGCGACACGGCGCTCGCGGTCCGTCAGTGGTGCCTGGATCAATGCCTCGAAAAGCTCGTTAGCGATGCGAGTGAAGCCCTCTTCCACTTGCGGACTCCTGCCAGCCCTAATAGGGCCTGGCGATTGGGCGTCATCACGACGTTCAGGAAACTGGATTATTTCTGCGGTATCAGTCATAATTAACCTATTGTTGTATGAAAAAGCCCGGGATTGGTTTGGTCGCCTTCCGGGCTTTTTTGCGCCTAAAAGATGCCGGGCGCCCTATCAGGCCCTAACATTGAGAAGCCGGACTTACGCCCGGCCACCCCTTACTACTCGCAGCTCTGGTTTTCGGCGCAGCGCGTACATAGCGTCACCGCCTTTGGCCATGATCGACTCATGAACGACGGTCTCGATGCCTACGCCGCGCACCTCCGATTGCTGTCGTGCCTTCTGCTGCGACGCGGGCGACATCATGCCGAACACCCGCGTCAGTGATTCGCGACTCAACATCGCGTAACCCCTTGGCCCTGTCAGGCCTGCTCTTTTTGGTCGATGCTATTGTCCATGAGCTGGCTTTCCGCCATCTCGGCCAATAGCTGCTCAAGCTCGTGCTGTTCGTCTGGCCCCGGATTCGCACCATTGGCTAGACGGTCCAGCAGCGCCTGACGCCTTTCGTGAATGACCTCGAGGCCTAGCAATGTCGCCTCATGGACTAACGGCGCGAGCTTGCCGCCGTGACGACGCGCTGCCTCGGCCTCGATCGCGGCAAACTCAGATTCGGTAAACCGCGGTCTCACCAGGTGTTCAAGTCGTTCGCTCTCCGGCTTGCAGCGCCGGTCATCGGAATCGACGGAGTGTGAAAGCATGTATGCATTCCTTATCGCTGAACGCGGCCTTCACAGGCGGCAGTGGGTGGAATAGTTATGCAGCGTGAGCACAAAGCTCTGCGTGCAGGTCGTCGATGGCACGGCCGACTGTGTAGCTCGGGTTCACAATCGCGCCGCTTCGAATTCGATACAGAGTCGATACGTCACAGCCAGCACGTTCGGCAACAGAGCGATACGTCACCGATCTGGTCGCCAAAATTGCTGCCAGCTTTTCGGCTAACTCTTTGCCGTGCATGGCTTGATCCTCCTGATTTATCTATATGCACAGGATATGCATTAATGCATAAATGTCAACGCGAAATGCATTTGCGGTATGCACCAAGTGCCGCAATCATTGCATTCATGCAAAAAGATCGATCAAAAGACGTGCTGAAGCGACTGATCGCTGTCAGCGGGAAGCGAGCCACAGAGGTGGCCCGTGACAGCGGCGTGCCACAGTCAACGTTGTCACGTATACTCGGCGGAAAGATCGAGAGCCCCCGGGATGCGCCCATTGCAGCATTAGCAAGCTACTTCGGGATTTCCTCCGAAAAGGTTAGGGGGCGCGCGCCGTTGAGTGATGGTGATTTTGAGAGGCTGATGGGCGGCAAAAGGCGTTCCCCGTCTTCGTCGGGTGATGAGCTGGAGTTACTCGACACCGAGATCATCGAGGACGCCGCCCCGCTTTCCCCGGATGAGGTCATGTTGCCGATATTTCGAGAAGTCGAGTTTTCCGCGGGCGACGGGCGCACCCAAGTCATCGAGAACCATGGCGCCCAGGAGCGCTTCAGCCTGTCCAAGCTCTCCAAAAAAGGGGTTCAGCCGGAGAACGCCGCCCTGGCTGTCGCGGCTGGTGATTCGATGGAAACCACTATCCTGGACGGTGCCACACTGGGCATCGATAAAGGCAGTCAGCACATCACCGACGGCAAAATCTACGCGCTGGATCACGGCGGCATGTTGCGCATCAAGCGACTCTATCGCCTGCCTGTGGGCCGCATCCGTGTCGTCAGCGATAACAGCCACGACTATCCGGAAGAGGTCTATCACATGAACTCAGACGACGCGCCGCGCGTTATTGGTCGCGTTTTCTGGTGGGAGAATTTCGATTGAGGAGCTTTTATGAAGTGCAGCGCTGAGGCTTTTGCCTGCGCTTTTCTTGCAATGATGCCTGTTGCGAGTTTGGCGCAAACGGATTTGCCTTTGCTTGGCAGCGGCAATCTTGCTGTCACGGGCGCCAAATCAAGCCATGTATGGCTGGCCAACATCGAAAGCGCAACAGTTAAAAACGGCCATATTTACTATGACCAGCATGTCAGACCTAAACAGGAAGAGATCGCCGGTGACCCGCCCAGGCGAGAGATCGTTTTTAGAACCAAGCTGGATTGCGCTGAACTAAAGGAAGAGCTGCTGTCCGCACATATTCGAGATTACTACACAGGGCAGTACGCTGAGGGCTCTGTGCCCATGGAAAGCACTGGGGCTAAGACCATCCGCAGAGACGGGGTCAACTACGATATATGTAAGTCGTACATCAATGGCGCCACACTTAGTGAAGCCCTTCTTAGCCAGCACCATAAAGGCCTGAAAAACCTTCCGCTTTATGCCATTCCTGCCGACAGAGCCGATAAAGAGTTGCTGCAGTACCTGAGTGATCACAATCCAGCCTTTTGACGGCAACAGCCCTCCTGACGCCATAGCAAGCTATAAAAGAACCATAGCCCGCCAAGCGGGCTTTTTTGTGTCTGTCCTTCTGGGATGCATATTTTTTTGCATCCATGCATTGACAGAGTATGCATCAATGCATAAATTATGCATACAGACACGGCGCAGCCGGTCAAGGCCCTACCAGGGCCACGCTCTTTAAAAATGCGAAGCCCAGCCGCCCGTAGGGGATTGCATCTCCGAAGGGTCGCTGGGAGTACGCCCCACCCGAGGCTGTCGAAATATCGGTAAGGATTCCACGCGCCGCATTGCGGCGTGTATACAGGCCAGGGCGATAACCAAGCCCGCGAACAGGTCGTCGGACGCTGTAACCGACCGCTGCCCCACCAGGGCGATATCTGGTGGGTATCGGGATAGGCATTGCAACTCATCCCCCTACGAGGACGGCAGGAAATATAGGGGCCTGCCAGCAGTGTCTATCCCGATGCGTTGAATCGCCGCGGTAGCGACGTGGCGGCGTCCGTGGATGGGCATTCCCGCGCGCTGTTCGACGGCCAACTATTTCGTGAGCAGCAAGCCGGATTAGCTACCGGCCATCGCATCCCCTATTCCCTGCGTGAGTCGCTCAGCGACTCCTTGCCCGCCACTCCGGCGGGCTTTTTATTTCCGAGAGGTAGATATGAGCACAAGAGCCCTGCCCAAGACACCAAGCGAACGTCGTCAGGAGATCGACGACGCCATCCAGCAGCGCAGTCGGCGGATTGAGATTGACCGCTGGCACGAACAGCGGCGCGTCGAGCGCGAGACGCGCGAGGTATGGCAATGAGCGAGTTCACTCTTGTCGCGTGCGGCGTCGGGATGATGACGAATGAGTGCCCGATACATCGCAATCGAGCCGCGCGGCCGCATTCAGACGCCGAGATTATTACCGTGAAGAGGTCATCATGAGAAACGCAGATGCGCCGGCAATGCCGCAACAACGTGATTGGCAAGACGACATGGAAATTCACGCAAACAACCCATTGCGCTCCGGGAGACCGCCCTTTGAGGGCCTCGGACTCACCAAGCGCGAAGAGTTCGCCAGAGCCGCGATGCAAGCGCTGGCTGCCAACTCTGGAGTGGTTTCCGTATTCGGCGCGGGACGACAGATCGCGTCAGAGGCAGTGCGGTACGCCGACGAACTTCTTGCCGAGCTGGAGCGTACATCATGATCGCTATCAACGAAGGGGCCGTGACACGGCTCGTACACGAAGACACACGCGTTATCGACATCGACCCGCACCAACGCCCCGTATACCGGAGCGTACCGATTGCGCGGCGCAGCGCGGCGGACAAAGCGCCAACGCTTGAAGAGATCCGCAACGGTAGGCGCGCGGCTGAATATGCCGAGCGCGTTAACGGCGCCAAGCCGGCGCATTTGCAGATTTGGGGAGCGTGAAATGGCTATCGAACACAACGAAGCGGCGGCATTTGCCCGCAAGGATCACTGCGATGCCGAACACGACGCCTATCGCGCCCTGATCGATGACGCCGTAGAGATCATCGAACGCGGCGGCGACGTTGCCCCGCACTGTGATCAAGAGTCGCTGAAAGAGCGCCTTAGCGAGAACGAAGCGTTTTGGACGGCAGTGCACCAGGCATCGCTAGCACACAACATCGCGGAGCGTGAGAACGGCCAGGCCGACCTCAAGCGGATCGCATACGACGAGGCGTCAGGCATGTGCCAGGAGTATGCGCAGGCGGTGATGGCTGGGCGTAAGGAGGCGGCATGAGCGAGAACACATGGCCTGACGGCCTTCGCCACGCGATAAGCCAAGGCGAGCACGCAGCATGGAACGCCGACAACTATCCCGGAACGCTTCAGCTATGCAACGAGTGCGATGAACCAACGGGGCGATGCGAAGAAGACGGCATCTACGCAGACGATGACGGCGAAATCGGGCCGCTCTGCGAGGCCTGCTGGGCCGCAATGCGCCCTGATCAGGAATAAAGAAGCCCGCTCAGGTGTAGGGCCTGGGCGGGCCGGATGATCCGAACAGCAAAACGAATCACAGGGAGAATAGCATGAACCAACCTGCGCAAGTCCAGAGCCAGCCGGCGCAGCAGCAAACGCAAACACCCTTCCAGATGATGGCTACGCGGTTGAGCGTCGATCCGCAGACAGTCGAAAACCTCATGACGCAGACCCTCATGAAGGCCAAGGGCGGTCAGCAGCAGGTTTCGCATGAAGAGCTGATGGTCTTCATGTCCATCGCCAACGAGTACCGACTGAACCCGCTGACGAAAGAGATCTACGCCTTCAATAACCGTGGCGCTATTCAGCCGATCGTGAGCATCGATGGTTGGCTGCGCATCATCAATGGCCACTCGCAGTTCGATGGCATGGAGTTCGACGACAGACTGAGTAATGAGGGTGCCCTTCTGGCTATCACGTGCCGCATTCATCGCAAGGATCGCTCGAAGCCGACCGAGGTGACCGAGTACCTGGGGGAATGTCAGGGCACCAGCGAGCCGTGGAAAAAATGGCCGGCTCGCATGTTGCGGCACAAGGCCACTATACAGTGCGCCCGCTATGCATTCGGTCTTTCCGGGATCATCGACGAGGACGAAGCCGACCGATACAAGACGACTAATCCTGAGCGGGACGTGACGCCGCAACAGTCACAGCGCGAGGCGCTGGAGTACTACAGCGACAGCGACTTCGAGAAGAACTTCCCCGCCTGGCAAGGGCTAATCGAGTCCGGCAAGAAGACCCCCGAGCAAATCGTTTCGATGGTCAGTAGCAAGGCCGTTCTGACCGACGAACAAAAACAGCAGATTATGGAGGTGGCAGCGTGAACATTCTCGACGTTATCCAAGGCACTCAGGAATGGCACGACGCTCGCGCAAACCATTTCACCGCAAGCGAGGCCCCGGCGATGGCCGGGGTCAGTAAGTACCAGTCACGCGCGGATCTGCTCAAGCAGAAATACACCGGCGTCGCCGAAGATGTGACTGCCGCCCAACAGCGCCTTTTTGACAAAGGTCACGCTGCCGAGGCTGCCGCCCGCTCCATCGCTGAGGAAGTCATTGGCGAGGATCTCTACCCCGTTACCGGCATCAGCGAAGAGTACCCGCACCTACTGGCCAGCCTCGACGGATGCACCATGCTCGAGGACGTGATTTGGGAGCACAAGCTGTGGAATGCCGATCTGTCTGCCGCAGTCGAGGCCAACGACCTGCCCGAGCACTACAGAGTGCAAATGGATCAGCAGTTGCTCGTCAGCGGTGCCGAGCGCTGCCTTTTTATGTGTAGCGACGGCACGCGAGAAAACGCTGCATGGTGCTGGTACGAGCCAGACCAAAAGCGCTTCGACGCTTTGATCGCTGGCTGGGACCAGTTCCGTCAAGACCTGGCCGACTATCAGCCCACCGAGCAGAAAGTCGCCCCTCAAGGTGATGCGCCCGAGGCACTGCCGGCGCTCAAGATCGACCTGACCGGCGCCGTCCAGGCGAGCAACCTACCCGACTTCAAGTCGCGCGCGCTGTCCATGATCGAGGGCATCCGCACTGAGCTGACCACCGACCAGCACTTCGCTGACGCGGCGGAAACGGTCAAGTTCTTGCAGAACGGTGAAAAGCAGCTCAAGGAAAGCAAGCAAGCCGCACTCGCCCAGACGGCCAGCATATCGGAGCTTTTCACTACCATCGACGAGCTGACCGAGAAGATGCGCCAGAAGCGCCTGACCCTGGAGAAGCTGGTCAAGGCCGAGAAGGAAAACCGTCGCAACGACATCCTGCGCCAGGCCGAGCGGGAATATGACGCCCACCTTGGCCGCATTCAGGAGGGGCTAGAAGACGCATGCAGCTGGCCGCTACGCTTTCCGGCGCCCAACCCGGGTGTCCGCGAGGCCATGAAAGGCAAGCGCACCATGACCAGCCTGCAGGATGCCGCCGACACCGCAGTCGCTAACGGGAAGATCCAGGCCGACGAGGCGGCGCGGCAGGTCCGGGCCAGCATCGACGCTCTCAATCAGGAGGCCGAGGGTTTCGAGGCCCTGTTCGCCGATGGCGGCCAGCTCGTGTGCGACAAGGCGCCCGACGACCTGCGCAACCTGGCCCGGTCACGCATCGCCGAGCACAAGGATGCCGAGGAAAAGCGCCAAGCTGCCGAACGTGAGCGCATCCGCCAGGAAGAGGAATCTAAGGCGAAGGCCGAGGCCGAGCGGGAGGAACAGCAGGAACAGCTTTCGGAGCCGGATAAGCAAAATCCGCTCGACACGAGCCGTATCAGCCAAGCCGCCGAGAAAGGCGCCGCGCTCAAGCCGGCTCGGGATGTCGCCCCGCCCGAAACGGTCGAGATTCCGCGCAAGGAATACGAGGCGCTGCTGGAAGCCCGCGCCAAGCTCGACGCGCTCGAAGCGGGAGGCGTCGATAACTGGTCTGGCTATGACGATGCCATGGCGGCGCTTGAGGCCGCATAAGGAGGCGGTTATGCCGCGCAAATACAGACCATGGTCACACAATGAATACGACACCCTTGAGGCCCTCATCAACGAGGGCCTTTCTTATGCCGACATAGCGGCCCGCATGGGGCGCGAAACGATGAGTGTGCAAGGCACGGCGCAACGCATCGGCCTATCGTGCCGTGAGCGACAAGGCAAGGCTCATCGAAAACACGACTGGCATGAGATCGACGCTCTACTCGAGGACTGCATCGAGGCCCGAATGATGACCGTTCCGCAGGCGGCAAAGCGAATCCAGGCCCTTGGCTATTCCGTCAGCCAGTCCTCGCTTTATAACCGCGTCAACCAAAGCCGCGAGCTTAGAAAGCAGGCCATTCACAACAAGCGACTTCGCATGACGTCT
Source organism: Chromohalobacter sp. 296-RDG (assembly GCF_029889885.1). Lineage (GTDB taxonomy): Bacteria > Pseudomonadota > Gammaproteobacteria > Pseudomonadales > Halomonadaceae > Chromohalobacter. The sequence continues at coordinate 25,532 of NZ_JARANY010000013.1, read as the reverse complement.
GTGTGCCGCCGAGTGCATCGCCAGATGGCGGCACGCAAAGCCGCATGAATCGCCACCCCAGCGGAATGGTGGGGCCAATAACCGCCGCAGCCACTGACACGCCGACTCCTAAGCTCTACCCCGACGACATTGCGCATGGGGCGCGATGCGCTGGGCCGAGCTGACCGCCGATGCGGTAGGTGTGGGCGGTGGCCGGACCGGGCACGAGACGCCCGCCTATTTCCAGACCTTGGCGCTTTCGGGAGAGAGTTATGCCCTACACCAAGCCACAAGAGCGCCTGGTGCGCTCAATGCAGCGAGGTCAGAAGGTCAATTTCATTATTGGGGGGGGTGGCGGTTGTTAGACGGCACTCCTGTTCACCCGCGAACAGTTCAGTCGCTGGCTCGGCGGGGAGAAATTGAGCCCGCCGGAAAAGATCTGCTCGAAAGCCGAGTGACTAGCTACCAACTACCCGAAGCCGCCCACTGAGGCGGCTTTTTGATTCAGGAGAACGCCGCGTGAGCACCTCACCAGACATTCAATCGCTCTCGGTCTGGCTCGATAAGCCGGCCGTACAGCAGGCCTTCACTTCCCTGGCCGCCCCGATCCTTCAGGCCAAAACGACTGCCCAGGTCTCCGGCGAGCAGCGTGCGGCAGACCTGTTCGGCGATGGAAAACACTACCCCGCTTCAGGTGAGGCGGTCATTGGGCGAATGAAGGGTCTGGTCGTGAAGATGATCATCGAGCCGGATTCCTCCGGGTGGACAGGCGAACACCTCACACATCACGACATCAACGCCATCGGCATAAGCGACATGCTCGTCGATGGCGAATGGATCAAGAACAAGGAGCAATAACCATGTGGTTCAAAAACCTGCACCTGTACCGCTTGCATGGCATGACTGTGTTGTCCCGCGAGGAACTGGCCGACGCCCTGGTCAACTTCGCACATCGTCCGGTATCACCCAGCGAAAGCAAGCGCCTCGGCTGGTACCCGCCCGCCGGACGCCACGGGCAGAAACTCGTCCACGAGGTCCAGGGCCACCGCCTGCTCACGGCGTTGCGCCAAGAACGCTTATTGCCGGCCTCGGTGATCCGCGAGGAAACCGAGGAGCGTGCCGCCGAGCACGAGGCCGCCGAGGCTCGGCTATTGCCACGCCGCGAGCGCCAGGCCATCAAGGAACAGGTCGTCGAGGATTTCCTGCCCCGCGCTTTCACGCGAACCCAGAGCATTGATGTGTGGTGGGACACCGAGCGCCAACTGATCGGCGTAAACGCATCCAGCCGCGCCCGCGCCGAAGACGTACTCGACCTACTCCGCCAGTCGCTGGGATCGCTGAAAGTGACGCCCCTAGCTACGCGCCATCTGCCGGCGCGCGCAATGACGGACTGGGTGCAATCACCAGAGAATCGCCCCGGCTGGATGAGCATCGGTGATAAAGCTGTGCTCGAAGACAGCCATGGCGATGACGGCAAGTGGTCGGCGTCCGGCATCGACATCGACGCAGACGACACTCAAAGCGTCATTGAGTCAGGCCGCCAGGTCACACGCCTGCAAATCGATATCGACGAGCAAATCACAGCAATGCTCCATGACGACCTGACGCTCAAGTCGCTGCACTTCTCCGACGCCTTGCTCGACGAGGCTTCGCAGATTGAGGACGACGACCCCGTGCTGCGCTTGGAAACGGACTTCGCGCTGATGGCCGCTGCGCTGCGCGCCAGCATCGAGCAACTGGTCGACGGTCTGGGTGGCGAAGCCGATCCGGCCGCGCCCGCCACGTAACGGCAACGGAGCTGCATCACGAACTACGCACCCATGAGAGTTCTTATTATGGAAAACAATGAAGTTCTGGAAATCGAGGCTCTTGGCGCCACTAAGCTCGCTAAGGTGTGCCATTGGCGCTCCCTTCGGGCCGGATGGTGGAATGACCCTGAAACGGGCGACCTACACGACCTCACTCCCGAGCGCTTCGCGCAAAAGCTGTGCTTGATCCACTCCGAGATCAGCGAGGCGATGGAAGGCCATCGAAAAGGCCTCATGGACGACAAGCTGCCCCATCGAGAGATGGTCGAGGTGGAGCTGGCCGACGCCGTGATTCGGATTTATGACCTCGCTGGCCGCGCCGGCTACGACATCGTTGGCGCCATGCTGGAGAAGCTCGATTTCAACGCCCAGCGTGCCGACCACAAGCCCGAGAACCGGGCGGCGGATGGCGGGAAGAAGTATTGACCAGGAGGCGACGGGCACGACAACTCAAGCACTTCTGATAGGCCACCACGCGGTGGCCTTTGTTTATGCTAGGAGGCCTGCATGATCACCGTCTACACCGGCTCCAACTGCCCGCACTGCACCGCCACCAAGCGCGCGCTTGAGCGAAAAGGCATCTATTTCGAAGAGTCGGAAATTACCGACGAAGGGCGCGAGAAGATCAATCAACTCAACAACTTATAAAAGAGGTATCCAATGAATACGCTCTGGAAGCTCGTCGCATGGATTGTTAGTCGCCGGCCGGTCGCCGACTGGCTCATCAAACGCAGCCAACGCACGCCCTACTTCCACCTAGTAAAAGACGGCAACACCTACATGCGGCGCTGGTGGCTATTCAATCCCTACGATCAAGAGAGCCGCAAGCCGCAGCACCGCTGGTGCCCGATCTCAGTCCGCGTGCATCACATCTCACAGCAAGATGACGACCGGCTCCTGCATGATCGCCCGTGGAACGCCCGTACGATCATCCTGCACGGCAGCTACCTCGAAGAGAAACCGACCGGGGTCGACGGTAGGCACCCCGAGCGCGGCCATCGCGTTAGCCGCCACACCGTTTCTGTCCTCCGTCAGCGGGGTGACACGGCGCCCATTGGTTATGGGAAATTTCACCGCATCCACACGGTAAGCAAAGGCGGTGTCTACACGCTGTTCATCTCGGGTAAGTACCGAGGCACATGGGGGTTCCTCGTCGACGGCGTGAAGGTTCCGTGGCGGGAGTATCTCGGTATAAGAGAGCCAGCCACCGACCCGACATATGAGCAGTTGTGCCAGCGGAATAAAGAATTGGAAGACGATAAGGCTGAGCTATCCGAGCTTCTACATCAAGCTGAGGAAAAACTTACCCAAGAGCAAAGGAGCCATAGCATTCTCAGGGAAAACTTTTCCTCAGATGTCCAAAGCGCTGTCATGCGAGCCAGGAAGGATTGGGCCGCGCAGAGCAGTCCTTGGGTGAGGGCGAAGTGGCAAGCCGAAGTACTTGCCGAAACTGCCGCTATCTTTAGAAAGGGTCCCGTACATGCGGAATTCATTATCGAGTACATGGAAGGAGAGGCGCGGAAACTGCGCCGCCAAGCCGAGGAGAAATCATGAGCGAAGACATCTGGGACCAGCTAGACAAGATGCGGCCGGATTTCATCGACAACACCCACATCCAGCGACCTTTGCTGGAGAAGATGCTGGAACACCACAAGGCTGTAGTGGCGGAGCGCGACGCCCTTTCGGCGCACGTGGAGCGGCTGCACGAGACTCTTTCCCCGTTTGCTCAAGCTTGGCTCCGGCGCGAGCCAGAAGGCGTTCCTGGCACGAAGGGCTATCAGCGCCGTCTTGAGCGCGCCCTCGGCGTATTTTACTCAAACGGGAACATGGAAGACTGCCCGCTTACCGGGGAGCATCTACGCGAAGCCGCTCAAGCCCTGAGTGCGCCGGTAGGCGCCGCCGGTCTTGCCCGCCTCAAAGCCCAGTGGCAGGCAGAGGCGTTGAACTCCCTATTGGCAGAGACAGTATCTTGCGACGGTGAGCAGGTAGTGCTTCGAGTCGATATTGACCGTCACCGCGACGAATACCGCCGCCAAGCCTAGGAAAGCGACGATGCGGATACTCCCCCATGAACGTCCCGCTCGTCATTCGACGGGGCTTAAACCATCGCCCGATGGCAAAACGCTGAACCAGGTAGCGCGCGAGGCGAGAATAAATCCGCAGACGCTGCGCTCGTATATGAAGCGCACGGCGCCACACCTGACGCCAGAGGACGCCGCTCAAGCATGGCACAAAAGGCCGGTAAAGACAGCGGCGAAGCTGCGCGAATTCGGCATGACCCGGAGTGCTGTGGCTCGGTTCCGTTGGTATCACCGTGGCACCGATAAAGCAGCGTGGAGCGACGACGAGATCATTCAGCACATGATCGAGCGGCGCAACAAAACGAAAGCCGAGGACTCGAGACAATGACACTCACTATCGTTGCCCTGGTCGTTTCCGGGGTTTATATCGTATCGATCAAAACCGCCTATCGTTGCGGAAAAGCAACGGGGTTCGGTGAAGGCATCCAGTGCATGGAAGAGATGGAGTGTGGCCACCTGGTAGGAGAAGAGCGTGATCAGCAAAGAGGCAGTTGACCGGTTCTTGAAGTGGGTGGGCACCCTCGGCGTCTTTGTCAGCAAGTTATCCATCGCGGTCGGTGCTGCCATGGTTGTGGCGGGAATTCTCAATGACGCAGAAGAGACGATAGACAGCGGCGCGCTGAGAATTATCTTCGGCCTGGTCTACTGGCCATTCGCAGCCTGGCTCAGGGACTGCTGCCGATGCCGATAGCGCGAGTGTTAATTTCTTCGTCCCTACCGTAGGGCGCCAAAAATTAACAAGGCATCACCACGACCGCCCAAGGCGGTTTTCTTTTTTCTAGGCCCTACGCGGCCCTTTCAGGTCTTTCAATAGGAGTTGATCATGACATCGGATCTATTCCTCACGCCTGGCGAGCTTGAGCAACTCACCGGGCGACGCCGTGGCAAAGAGCAGCGCGAACAGCTTGATGCAATGGGCGTGCGCTGGCTACTTAATGCCGCCGGCGAAACCTTGGTCGGACGCCGGCACGTCGAAGAAGTCTTGTGTGGCACGGCACCACCAGATCGACAAAAGCGTGAACCCAATATTGGAGCCTTGGCATCGTGAGCAAAGTCGGCATCCCGCGCGTCTACTGGAAGGACGGCGCCTGGCGTTACAAATGCAATGCCCGCCAGGCCAAGCTGATAGGTAAGACATGGATCAAGCTCGGGACTGATGAGCAAAAAGCCAAGGAGTCTTTCAAGTCATGGGAAAGCCGCCTCTTCCCTCAAGCCGGTATGGGGCGGCTATTCGATCGCTACGAAGCTGAAATCATCCCCGCCAAGGGCAGCGAGGCGACACGGAAGTCGAATCGTGACGAACTCAAGCGCCTGCGCCTGGTATTCGCTGAATGCGAACCCGAGGACATTACCGTTCACCACGTCTACGCCTACCTGGATAAGCGTGGAACTCAGTCGCCCACCCAGGCCAATCACGAACTCGCCCTACTCAAGCACGTCTTCAAGTATGCCCAGCGCTGGGGCATTCACGAACACAATCCCGCCGAGCCGGTGGAGAAGCTCAAGGTGGCGCCGCGCGACCGCTACGTCACCGATGCCGAGTTCGCCGCCTTCCTGAAATACACCACGCCGTGGGTACGCCATTATGCGATGTTCAAGTACATCACCGGCTTGCGGCAACGTGACATCCTGAACCTGCAGATTGATCAACTACAGGCTGATGGAATCGTAATGCGGTCGAGCAAGACACGGAAGCAGTTCGTGATACCGTGGACCGATCAGTTGAAGCGAATCGCGGCATGGGTGAAGTCCAACAACAAGCGTCAGGGGCCAACGCTCTTCTGTGATCGCAACGGCAACGCCTACAGCAAGGACTCTTTTCATACTCGCTGGCAGTGGGGAATGAAGAAGGCAATCAAGGAAGGCAGCCTGCGTGAGCGCTTTACCGAACACGATCTAAGGGCCAAACACGCAACAGACGCTGAGCGTCGTGGTATCGACGTCACCACCAACCTGCAGCACAGTGACCAGCGCACCACCGAGATATATCTACGCCAAAAACAGGTCCTGTCGGTTACTGCACTGGAGCTGGAGAGCGACGATTTTCTATAACCATACGACCCAAATCGAAACGACTTAACCGGGAGTCGGAGTGCTCTATAACCCAATATCGTTATAGAAGCGTATTGCAAACCCATGATTTTAAAGGTTTAATGGCGATGTATTTTACGGTCTTGAAAACCGGCGAAGGTTTGTAGCCTTCCCAGGGTTCGAATCCCTGTCCCTCCGCCATTGCATCTTAACGCCCCGAGTTTCAGTAACCTACTGATCTCGGGGCGTTTTCGTTTCGGGATGTCACATCTCACGTCGCGGCTCGATACCGCTCATCAGCGTGCGTGCTTCGATGAGTGTTAGTCTTCCTGTCGTAAAGGCACCGGTGTCGATGTAGTGGACGTTCCCCAGCCACGTGGGTCGCTCTACAATGGTGTGTCCCACCACCACGGCATCGATACCGCTGACCGGAGTCTCATCGCCACGCCGGATGCGCGTTCTTCCCCAGAGCTGGTCCTGCGAAGGCGTTACGATGTCCCGCCAGTCTAAGGGGGGTTCGGCGTGGACAATGCCGAGACGCTTACCGGCGATTGATATTTCGCGCGCATAGGGCATGCAAGGCAAAGACTGCTGGAGCAGCATCTGCGCCTCGGCCAGCCCCGCCTCCAGCGCCCAAGTGCCGCCGTTGATCATCCAGGCATCGCGGGTTTTTAGACTGCCTCTTTCCTCGCCCAGCAACGCTTCATACGCCAGCATTTCGTGATTGCCACGCACGGCGTAGAACCAGGATTCGAGGACGAGAGACAAACACTGGAGACTATCGGCGCCACGATCGATCAGATCCCCGACACTGAACAGTCTATCCCGTTGTCGGTCGAAACCGACTGCGTTCAACCTGTCATGAAGCAACGCCAATTGGCCGTGTATATCACCGACGATGAAATCGCGGCCGCACTCATTGGGACCGTGCCGTTGAATCACGCGAACGGCTCCTTATCAACTAACGGAAATACTTCAAAGGCCGTTTAAATATCGCGAAACGCCGCTTCTCCAACGTGCCTAGGACCACCATCACGTAAGTCGCTGCCTTCGCGCTCCAGCGCCTTCGCCAGCAGCTCATCGACGCTGGCACGCGGATGCGCGCCGGCCATCTCGACGCTCTCGAAATCACACGCCTCGCATTCCGGGCACCTTGCTTCCAGCGGTCGCCGGGCTGCCTTGATGAATACTTCAACCTGACAAGCGCGACAACGATAGAGACCCCGCTGGGGCATGAACATGACAAACTCCGCAGGACAAGACAATCTACTCAGCGTAGAACAAGATAACGCGCTGTGCGCTTATTGCATTCATGTACCTGGTTCAGTGATAAAGCCTCAACCCGACCCGCGTCACCCGGTTACCTTCCACCGCATTGACGACCCAGTGAAAGCCATGCCAGTCGACATCATCCCCTACCACGGGATGGCCACCGACGCGCAGCGACACGAATTCGCCCAGGGTCATGTTCTTTTCACCGGCGCTTAAGGTCAGCCCATAGGCATCCGCCACGTCGCTCATGACGGCTTCTCCATCCAACGTAAAGGTGCCAAAGAAGGCACGTTCACGCTTGAGCGTGGCGTCTCCGTTGAACAAGCGATTGAGCGCCGGCAGATCCTCGCTGCGCCCGATGACGCAAATGACATCGCCAAGCTTCAGTCGCGTACTGCCTTTGGCATGCAGCATGGTGTGCTTGCGAAAAAGGCCGGAAATCAAGGCCCCTGACGGGAAACGCAGCAAGCGTATGGGCACGTCCTCGAGCGCTTCGTTCTCGACCTTGTAGACGAACATTTCATAGTCGTTTTCCGGCAGCACGCCCAGCGGGCCGCGGCGATTGGGCGTCGTGCCGGCCGGCACTTCGACGCGCATCCAACGCGCTACCCGTGCCAGGGAGGCTCCCTGCATCAATAGCGACATCAGCACCACGAAGAAGGCGACATTGAAATACAGCGTCGCATTCTCGACCCCGGCGATCACCGGAAAAATGGCGAGCACGATAGGCACTGCACCGCGCAAGCCCACCCAGGAAATGAAACCGAGTTCCCGCCAGCGAAAACTGAAGAACGGCTTGAGCGAGATCAATACGGCCAATGGGCGCGCCACGAAGATCAGGCCCAATGCCAGGACGGCCCCCGGAACCGCATAATCGATCATTTCGCTGGGTGTCACCAACAACCCCAGCACCAGGAAAAGCCCGATCTGACTCAGCCACGCCAAGCCATCGTGGACCGGTAGAATATGCGTGAGATGCCGCCCGGGCTGGTTGCCGATCATCAAGCCCGCCAGATAAATCGCCAAGAAACCACTACCACCAGCCGCGCTGGTCAAGCCAAAGATGAAAAAGCCCGACGCCAGCGCCAGTAGCGAATAGAGCCCCGACGCCAGGTCGAGCCAGCGCAGCAGCTTGGCCGCTAGCCAGCCGCCCCCGACACCGAACAACAAGCCCAACCCGAACTGCGAGGTGAACGTCATTAAGGTGTGCCCGACACCGCTGGCACCGTTTACCAGTACTTCGGCCAGGGTGATCGTCAAGAAGATCGCCATCGGGTCGTTGGTGCCCGACTCGATCTCGAGCGTCGCGCCCACCCGTTCGTTGAGCGTCACACCCTGGCCGCTGAGCATCGAAAAGACCGCAGCAGCGTCCGTGGAACCAACAATTGCCCCCACCAGCAGGCCTTCCACTAAGGAAAGGTTGAATACCCAAGTCGCAAAAAGGCCAACGAGGCCACTGGTCACGAAGACCCCCAGTGTCGCTAGGCACAGTGCCGGCTTGAGCCCCACACGGAACGTCTTGAGCCGCGTGCGCAGGCCGCCATCGAGGAGGATCATCGCCAACGCCAGGTGCCCGATCAGGTAGGCCAGCGAATAGTCGTCAAACTCGATGCCCAGCACACCTTCCTCGCCGGCCATCATGCCCAACCCCAGGAACAGCACCAACAGCGGCACACCGATACGCGACGAAACACGGCTCGCAACGATGCTCAGCGCGATTAGAAACCCCGAAAACAAAAAAAGGCTATTGATGGTATCCACGACTAACGACTATCTCCCTAAATTCAAGGGCCTAGTATGCCATGTCCCGACGCGTCATGCTGTCACCTACATTAGCCAGGCAGGATGCGTTTCCAAGATACGCCAATCGATATCGCCCTGTAATCGCATGGCCCAGATAAGAGCACGCATCCCTCGGCGGTATTCGCCAAGCGCGACATCGGGCGACTGTCGCCGATAAGCAGTGACAAAGGCGTCTCTCTCAGCGGATCTCGTGATGAGCAGCTCAACCACACAGAGATCGAACTCGATCGGCGCCCATACCAGCGCCTCCCAGTCACTCCATAGCCAACCGGTGGCACCGCACAGGAATTGATCGCTACGCAAATCGGGCAGGCACCACACCGCGCGTGACGGCACGGGAAAATCGGGAGGCGTCGGCCAATCGGCGCAACATGGATGGTGCTTCAAAAAATCATGCGCCCGTCGCGGCCACTCCGATAACATCCAGACCGCCTCCAGAGGATGCCCCCACCCCGACACCGTTTCGCGATGCAGGTGCCCCAGCTGACTTCCTAAAAGTTCAGCGAACACCTCCCCCATCCGTGCCGGCATACCATCGCTCCAGGGCAGACTCCAGAGCGGCGTCTGGTGTAGCGCGCCCAGATACGTCAAAGGCAATGGCGGAAGCGGTAAATGTATCGGCAAGGCACCGGCCAAACGTGTCAGCGCCTCGGGGCAGCGCCAGCGGTCGAAGCCGAAGAGGCGCTCCACCCCTTGCCAGAAGGGGTCATGAGCCGGGTGCGTGCGTGCCAGCTTGAGCAACTGCGGCGCCTCATCGCGCGTTCGCCACAACCAGTTGGCGCTGTCATCCCAGGCCAGTGGCAACGGGGCAAGCGCATGGCCGGTAAAAACCTCGACGCGATGCGTCAATGCGGGATCGGGATACATGCACACTCCTGACAACCCAAGCGATAGCGAGATGGCGCCCCCGGCACGTCTGGGCAGTCGCCACCATATCAGGATACAATAACCATCTCTGGATAGGGGTGCCCACCACGCAATGGGCTGAGAGCGCCACGCGCAACCCTGAAACCTGATCCGGTTAGCACCGGCGGAGGAAATACCAGAGCGTGCCGTCGGCACGTCCTTCGCCCCATTCATGGAGCCTTGATGACGTCCCTCGGTTTTTCCCTGTCCCAGGCGCGGCTTGCCTTTTCAGGGCAATGGCTATTCGATGGCCTTTCGGCCACCTTCGCCGCAGGCAGTTGGACAGGGCTGCTCGGCCGCAGCGGCAGCGGCAAAAGCTCCTTGCTGCGCATGATCGCCGACCTGCCCATTCCCGATACCCATGACCTGACCCTCACCACCGATGATCAACGCCCGCTGACCGGCCGCCTGGCGTGGATGGCCCAGCAGGATCAGTTGCTGCCCTGGCGCAAGGTCATCGACAACGTCCTGCTCGGTCCCGCGCTGCGTGGCCGCCCCACGGTGGCACAACGTCAGCACGCGATGACCCTGCTCAACGACGTCGGCCTCAGCGACAAAGCCGAGCAGTGGCCCAAGACGTTATCCGGCGGAGAGCGTCAACGCGTCGCGCTGGCACGGACACTCTTCGAGGAGGCGCCGGTGGTATTGATGGACGAGCCTTTTTCCGCCGTCGACGCTATCACCCGCCTGGAATTGCATGAACTCGCCGCACGCCTGCTGGCCGGGCGTACGGTGCTATTGGTGACGCACGATCCACTCGAAGCCCTGCGCCTGAGCGATCGAATCCTGATACTCGGTGATCAACCGGCGTCTTTGAGCGACTTCGATGTGCCCGGCGGACAACGTCCTCGCGCCCTCGACGCACCCGATATACAGCGCATGCAATCGCAGTTGGTGGCGCATCTTCACTCCGCCCCTCATGCCAACACCAACGGGAGCGTTGCATGAGCGTATTCAAGCGTCTCTGGCCCGCTCTATTGGGAATCATCACCTTACTCGGGCTTTGGCAGGTGCTCGTCGTCGTCACCGGCGTCCCCGGCTACGTTCTACCCTCGCCGCTTGCCGTCATGCAAGCGTTCACGGCGCACCAGCAACTGCTGTGGCATCATGCCGGTATCACGGTGATCGAGATTGTCGCGGGGCTGCTCATCGGGTGCATCAGCGGGCTAGGTACCGCGCTAGCCCTGGCGCGCTTTCACGGATTGCGGCGTACCCTGCTGCCGATACTGCTGATCAGCCAAGCCGTGCCCTTGTTCGCCCTCGCGCCTATTCTCATGCTATGGCTAGGTTATGGGATGACCGCGAAAATCGTCATGGCCACGTTGATCATTTACTTCCCGGTCGCCTCGACATGCTACGACGGCCTGCGCCAGACGCCCCAAGGATGGCTGGACCTGGCCCAGACACTGGGAGCCAACCGTCGACGCCGACTGTTGCGCATCCAACTGCCCGCCGCCTTACCGGCGCTGGCATCGGGCATGCGCATGGCCGCCAGTGCCGCCCCCATCGGTGCGGTGATCGGCGAATGGGTTGGCTCCAGTCAGGGCCTGGGTTATTTGATGCTCGATGCCAACGCACGCATGCAGGTCGACCTGATGTTTGCCGCCCTAATGATTCTCGTCACCTTCGGAGTCGCGCTCTACTTCACCACCGACGCCATGATGCGACGCCTCATGCCATGGCACGAAGATCGCACCGGCGCTACTAGCTGAAAATCACCCGGGGCAGCTTCCGCCATCGCGTGGCAACGCCCCATACGCCGCCTTACACGGCGATAACGATAATGCCCGCCACGCTTCAACGGGCAGGGATCCGCAGGAGAACATCACATGCTACGTTTGACTCGACGCCTCATGGGAGCTTGCCTTGCGCTGATATTGATCGCTCCCGGCCCGGCTTGGGCTGCAGACGACGACACCACGGAGACGACATCCCTGAAGGTCATGCTCGACTGGTACACCAACCCGTCGCATGCTCCCCTGGTCATCGCCCAGCAACGCGGCTTCTTCAAGCGCCATGGGCTCGACGTGAAACTGGTCTCGCCCGCCGATCCCAGCGTCCCTCCCAAGCTGGTCGCCGCCGGCAAGGTCGACCTGGCCATCAGCTATCAGCCTCAGTTGCACCTGCAAGTCGACCAGGGCTTGCCGCTGGTGCGCGTGGGCACTCTGATCGCAACGCCGCTCAACATCACGCTGGTGCGTGCCGACAGCGATATAGAGAGCATGGAAGACCTGGCCGGCAAAAGCATCGGCTATTCGGTAGGCGGCGTCGAGGAAGTGCTGCTCAATACCACGCTCGAGCACAATGGCGTGGCACCGGATGATGTCGAGATGGTCAACGTCAACTTCGCGTTGACACCGGCGCTGATCGGCGAAAAAGTCGATGCCGTCACCGGTGCATTTCGCAACTTCGAACTGGCACAGATGGCGCAGGAAGGCGTCAAGGGCCGCGCCTTCTATATCGAGGAAGAAGGCGTGCCCACCTACGATGAACTGATTTTCATCGCCAATCGCGACACCCTGGATGAGCATCGCGATGCCTATACCCGTTTCATGGCTGCCATCGAGGAAGCCACGGCGTGGATCATCAATCACCCTGATGAGGGCTGGGAAGCCTTCAAGGCCTCTGATCCAGCACTGGACACACCGGTCAACAAGAAAGCCTGGTACAACACCATTCCACGCTTCGCCTTGCGGCCCGCAGCCCTCGATGGGCGTCGCTACGAGGCCTTCGAGTCGTTTCTGCTCGAGCGCGGCGAGATCAAGGCCAAGAGCCCGCTATCACGCCTCGCCGTCGATCTCAGCCAGCCTTGACCCCGAGCGCGCCGACCATGCGAGAAACGTTTCCGCGCATGGTCGGCGCGTCATTTCATGTCGCTATAAAACGTGCCAAGGCTTGCTGAAACGCCTCGGGCTGCTCGGCATGCAGCCAATGCCCAGCACCGGGAATGGTCTCGATACAGGCCTCGGGCAACACCGCCTCGACCGCCGGCAAGACGTCGTCGCTCACGTAGTCGGAACGCCCGCCCCGCAGCACGAGCGTCGGTCCTGTATAGGCACCTTCCCCGTCCGGCACCGCGACGATATGGGCGTAATCTTCCTCAATCTCGTCGAGTCCCACGCGCCATATCAGCGTGGCATTCTCACCACGAATCAGATTGGTCGCCAGGAACTGACGCGTCGCCTGCGTCTCGACGAATTCCGTCATGATCCGGTCGGCTTCCTTGCGGTCCGAAGGCGGCTGCCGTTCGACCGCACGCATGGCCTGGAAGATCGCCTCGTGTCCGTGCTCGTAAGCAATCGGCGCGATGTCGGCGACGATCAAGCGTGCCACACGCTCAGGCGCTTGACGCGCCAACGTGATGGCGACCTTGCCTCCCATCGAGTGACCTAGAAGATCGCAGCTATCAATCGCCAGACGATCCAGCAAGGCCTCGACGTCCGCTGCCTGGACGGCATAGCTCATGCCTGCCTGGTGAGGAGATTTGCCGTGGTTGCGCAGATCGACGGCGATCACACGGCGGCTTTCTTGCCAGCGCTTGATATGCGAGCGCCAATTGTCAGCGCTTCCGAACAAGCCATGCAACACCACCAGCGGACGCCCGGCGCCGCCAGTATCGACATGATGTAATTCCACAATATGCCTCGTCAGCCATTCAAGTCATGCTGGCATGATATCAGAGGCGTTTCAGGCATTGCGCCCTGACACTTGTTCGGAGGCATCGGCGACATGCGCCAGGCGACGCGTCAACGCCCCCAGCAGTACGCCATACAACGGCAGGAAGAAGGCCAGGCTGACGCTCAACTTGATGGCATAATCTACCCAGGCGATTTCAATCCAGTGCGCGCTCATGAACGCATTGGGCCCATTCCAGAAGGCGATAGCAAAAAACGCAAAGGTATCGGCCAGGTTACCCAATAACGTCGAAAACGCCGGAGCCACCCACCAGGCGCGCAACCGTCGCATCCGATCGAAGACGTAAATGTCCAGCAATTGTCCCAGCACATAGGCCATGAAACTCGCCAGGGCGATTCGCCCCACGAACAGGCTCCAGCCACCCAGCGACGCAACGCCTTGGAAGGCACCGTCCTGAAACAGCACCGACACCACATAGGAAACCAGCAAGGCAGGCAGCATGACCCGCGCGATGGTCGTGCGCGCCCGGCGTTTCCCGAACAGCCGCACGGTCAGGTCCGTAGCGAGAAAGATGAACGGAAAGCTGAATGCTCCCCAAGTAGTGTGTACGCCAAACATCGAGAACGGCAATTGCACCAGATAATTGCTGGTCGCGATGACGATGATGTGGAAACTCACGAGCCAACCCATCAAGCGGCGCGCCTGGCGAGAATCGAGGGCAAACATGCAGCACCTTTTTAGTTGCCGAAAGAGGCCGAGGGGTAAGGGAACCCTCAAGGCAGGACGGCGCGAAGGACGCCGAGCGAAAGCGGCGGGATTGTAAAGGATTTCACCGATGCCGGCCAGCGAGACGCCTCATCTGCCCTCGGCATGGGAGTACGCGTATATCGCCAAGTGCCAAGGACGAAAAGGAACTATCGTCATTACTTCAATGCCTTACAATACAACAAGTGCCGTAGCAATGCCCCGTCCCACGGCCTGCCGATAACGCTGCAACCCCAAGCGCTGAAATACCGTTGAAGGCTACCTTGGACAGGGCTGGCGAAGTTATTGAATATTCACTAAATCAAGAATGAGTAACAGGGAATGACTGGTTGTCCCATGGGTGAAAGGACACACCCGACATAGACAGTCATTCGACACGCAAGCATCCCTTTGTCGTGGGGCGCTTATCCCTCGCCCTTCGGCAATCCATCGCCAATCCCAATGTAGGAGAGACAATATGCGTCCGCTCCAGCCTGCCTCCACCCTGATCGACGCCGGTTACGGCGCCATCGACAAAGGCACGACGCTACTCAAGGCCATGGCCAACGAAAACCGCCTGCGCATCCTGTGCCTGCTCGACAACGCAGAGCTTTCGGTCACCGAGCTGAATCGCAAGCTCAATCTCAGTCAGTCGGCGCTCTCGCAGCACCTGGCCATCCTGCGCCGTGAGAACCTGGTAGTCACACGCCGTGCCTCGCAGACCATCTACTATTCACTGGCGGGCGACGAGGCCCGCACCGTGATCGACTCGCTGGTCGCGCTCTACGCCAAACCCCGCTAAACCGGCCCTGGCAGCGGCTCAACGCCGCTGCCAACTGCTGGCTTCCAAGCGTTCCATGACGCGATCCCCAAGACGCTCGATCCCCATCGAGGCCCCCACGCCGACACGCTGCAACAGCGAATGGCGCGGCTCTAGCGTCACATGCAGGATCCGCGCTGCCTGCATGCGTGCCGCAAGATAACCGTCGCTGGTGGCGATCTCATCGATCAAGCCATCCTCGAGGGCCTGACGGCCATACCAGATTTCGCCGGTCGCCACCTTGTCGACTTCCAGCGTCGGACGCCGCTCGCCGACGTAGCGCTTGAAGAGATCATGGGTTTCCTGCAAATCGTCGAGAAACTTGGCGCGCCCCTCATCAGTATTTTCCCCGAGCATGGTCAAGGTCCGCTTGTAACGCCCCGCCGTGAGCAGTTCGACATCGATATCGTGCTTCTTGAGCAGGCGATGCACGTTGGGCATCTGCGCGACCACGCCGATCGACCCGAGGACAGCGAATGGCGCCGCGATCAAACGATCCGCGCAGCAAGCCATCATGTACCCCCCACTGGCGGCGACCTTATCGACGCACACGGTAAGATGCGCTCCGGCATCGCGCAGCCGGTCGAGCTGCGCAGCGGCAAGTCCGTAGGCGTGAACCAGGCCGCCCCCCGAGGTGAGACGCACGACCACTTCATCCTCGGCCTGCAGTTCGTCCAGCAAGAGCGAGACCTGCTCTGCAAGTTGCGGAGTGCGTGATGCCTTGAGATCGCCATCGAAGTCGAGCACCCACACCCGCGATGACACTTCGTCAGATGCGTCACCCTTTCCCTTGCGACGTGCCTTTTCCTGCTTGCGCAACGCCTTTTGTGCGTGACGCCGCCGTGCGGGCGACATCCCGGCCAGGCGTAACGATTCACCCCGCCGCCGCTGGCGCTCATTCAATGTCACCACGCGTAGGCGATGATCATCGCCTTGCCCACTGGCGCGTTGCTTGAGGGACACCACCAGCACGATCAGTACGCCCAGGGCGATTACCAGTGTCGCCAACTTGGCGGCGAACAAAGCGTATTCCGCTATCCATTCAATCACGTCGCTACCTCATACTTGGATGACAATCAATGCAGCTCTTGTATGAAACATTTGTTTGAAATAGGCTGAAACTTCCATCAACACCATAGAGTGACCGATCATGGCCGACGCCAGCACCGTCATCGAAAAACTTCAGTCGCGCTTCGATCCTGCCGCCGCCCGAGGCATGAATGATATCTTCCAGTTCCACATCAGCGATGCCGATGACTATTACCTGCATATTCAGGACGGCACCCTGGACGTTCAGCAAGGCGAACACGACGACCCTTCCGTCAGCCTGACCACCGACACCGAGACCCTGAAGGGCGTGATGAGCGGTGAAGTCAGCGGCATGCAAGCCTTCATGAGCGGCAAGCTGAAAGCCGCCGGCAATGTCATGCTGGCCAGCAAGCTCACCAGCCTGTTCCCCAGCAGCTAATTCTTTCCTTGCCTATTTCCACGCCATGACATCTCTCAGCGCATCGCCACTGCACTGAGGTGCGTTTCGATCAACTGACGCGAGATCGAGTGGCTGGGGGGCAATTCCGGCAAATGGCGTGGTGTGAACCAGGCAGCATCGGCGATCTCTACGCCATCGATACGGATGCGTCGGCTGGCCGCTTCGGCGAAGAACCCCAGCATCAGCGAATGCGGAAACGGCCATGATTGGCTGCGGAAGAAACTGACCCGCCCGATCTCGATCCCGACTTCCTCGTGAACTTCACGTCGCACCGCACTTTCGGCGGTTTCCCCCGGCTCGATGAACCCCGCCAAGGTGGAATAACGCCGCGCAGGGAAACGCGCGTTGCGCGCCAGCAACAGATCCCGTCCATGGGTAACCAGCGTAATGATGCACGGCGAGATGCGTGGATAGCTGCGATGACCGCACGCTTTGCACTGCATGGCAAACTCATGCGAAAGACGCTGCATCGGCGTTCCGCAGCGTCCACAAAAACGATGATCGCGCGCCCAGGCAAAGACTTGCAGCGCCGTCGCCAGCAGATCGCCCTGTGCGGTGGGTAACCGCGCCAACCAATCACGCGCCGCAGGCCAGCTCGACTCGCCAGCCTCGTGCACCATCGCCACCGGCAAGCCTTGCCACATCCCCAGCGGCATGGCCTGTTCGGGCCAGGCAGCCGGGGATTGCAAAATACCCGTCTCTTCACCAGGGGCGATACCCGCTTCGCCGAAACGAATCCAATACCCCCAGCGCGGCGTCTGCGCACCGGGCAGTTCTCTGACGAATGCCGGAGTCGAAGTGGTCGTCATGCGGGCCCCTGAGACGTGTCGTCCAACGTGTCCCAATGACACTCACCCGCCGCCTGGCGAATGCTGTCAAGCTTGGCCCGGTGCGCACTCAATTCCGTCTCGCTGGGTCGTGTCACCGCCAGCGTTACCCCTTCCCGGGCCACACGCCGAATACCACTAACGCTATTCGCACCCTCCGCGTCGCCGCCAGCGGCACCTTCGACACCGGCAAGTGAAAGCGCCGTCTGCCCCCCGGTCATTGCCAGATAGACATCGGAGAGAATCTCGGCGTCCAGCAAGGCCCCGTGGAGCACCCGACGACCGTTATCGATGGCGTAACGCTTGCACAACGCGTCCAGATTATTGCGCTGTCCAGGATGCAGCTTACGCGCCATGGCCAAGGTATCGAGCACACCGCAATGATCCGCGACCGGGCCCAGCCGTGGCCCACTCCGCTTGTTCTGCAGCAGGCCGAACTCATGGTCGATGAAGCCGACGTCGAACGCCGCGTTGTGGATCACCAGTTCGGCGCCGTAAATGTATTCCCAGAAGGCATCGGCAACATCCGCGAACACCGGCTCATCGGCGACGCGTTCATTGGTGATGCCGTGTATTTCCATGGCCTCGGCATCGATATCGCGTTCGGGATTGATGTATTGATGGAAGTTATTGCCGGTCAGCCGGCGATTGACGACCTCCACCGCCCCAATTTCGATCAGGCGATGCCCATCCTTGGGATCGATGCCGGTCGTTTCGGTATCCAGTACGATCTGACGCATTGCTTACTTTTCTCCTGCCATGGCTCGCCGCTGAGCCGCCTGGACATCGTCGGTGGCGGCATTGGCGAGCGTATCGGCCAGTTCGTTACCTTCGTGGCCGCTATGTCCTTTTACCCAGTGCCATTCGATACGATGGCGCTGAGCCTCCTCGAGTAGTTCACGCCACAACTCGGCGTTCTTGACCGGCTTCTTGGCGGCGGTCTTCCAGCCACGCTTGATCCAGCCATGGACCCATTCGGTGATGCCTTTACGCAGATACTCGGAATCGGTCCATAGCGCCACCTCACAAGGACGCGTCAAGATACGCAGCGCCCGAATGGCGGCCGTCAGCTCCATGCGATTGTTGGTGGTCTCGGCTTCGCCGCCATTAAGGGTCTTTTCGTGCTGACCGTAACGAAGTACCGCGCCCCAGCCACCGGGCCCGGGGTTACCGCGACAGGCGCCGTCGGTATAAATAGTCACATGGGGCATATCGCCCACGGGGGGAGTATCAGTCAACCTCGGCCATCCTATCGTCGTGGGCGTGCGTGGCATGACCCGAGCGCCCGCGGTGATCGCGATGAAGCGCGGCGGGGCCGAGCCAGTTGTCCGCCATCGAATCGCGGCGCAGTAAGGTGCGCACCGGTTGTATAGGGATCTGCTTACGCCGGGCCACGATCAGATAACATCCCCCAAATGGGAGATTATAGCGACGCCCCAGCGTTTCGAGCCCCAAGTTGTGAATATGCCCGCCAGGCAGGCGAAAGCCGCAGTAGTCTACGCGGTCGATCTCGAAATCGACAAACGCCAGCCACTCCCGCAACCGGCCACTGCGCCGCCAGCGACCCTTGCAGGGCCAACGACGCCGATTGGCAGGGGACAAATGCCCCAGGACATCAGCACCAAAGGGATTCCAGCCCATCATGACCAGCAAGCCATCATCCCGCGTGACCCGTGCCGCCTCATGCACCAGATGATGCGCGTTGGGCATTACCTCCAACAGATGATGCACCAGCACGAGATCGAGGCTTTCATCGGGAAGCGGCAAGGCGCTGGGATCGCATATCAAGGAGGCATCATCCTGAGCCAAGGCGCGCGTCGGCGCCCAGCTCATCGCATGACGAATGGGGCACATGTCGGTCAGCCGCGAAGCCATACCGAGCTGCAGGCTGTGAGATCCGAAGTGCGACTCGCAGAGTGGCCCCAGGCACGCACGCTGTGCCTGCCATAATGCAACGCCCTCTTCGGAGCCCCAGAAGCGGCGCCCTTCACAGATAGCCTGCGCCAACGTCATTGTCATATGCGAATTTGACACGACGGCCCATTCCCCCCAAGGTTGTCGCATTTTACGCTGCCGTGCGTCATCGTGCATGGCGCGACGAGAGGCGTGTTTCCGACGTTTGCCGAGGTCTAGCGTACTATGTTGACCGTGATTCCAATTCCTGCGTTCCAGGACAACTATATCTGGCTGCTCCGTCAGGATGCCAGCGATAAGGTAGCGATCGTCGATCCCGGCGACGCGCAACCCGTCATCGAATACCTTGAGCGTGAAAACCTGAACCTGGTAGCGATTTTGGTCACCCACCATCATCACGATCACACAGGCGGCATCGACACGTTGGTCAAACGCTACGGACCACGCGTAATAGGCCCCGACAACTCGGCCATCCCCGCCGTTGAAGAAGTCGTTGGCGACGGCGACGACTTCCGCGTGCAAGGCCGGCGCTTCGAAGTCTTCGCGGTCCCCGGTCATACACTCGACCACGTCGCGTTATATGCCCCCGGAACGCCGGGGCTGCTGTTCTGCGGCGATGTGATGTTCTCGGCCGGTTGCGGGCGCTTGTTCGAAGGCTCGCCGGCACAAATGCAGCGCTCACTCGAGCGCCTCGCGGCATTGCCCGACGACACCATGGTATTCGCGGGTCACGAATATACGCTGGCCAATCTGCGCTTCGCCCAAGCTGCCGAGCCCGACAACCCTACGCGGGACACCTACCTCGAGGAGTGCGAAAAAGCACGCCAGCTGGAGCGCCCCACGTTACCCACCAACATCGGTGTCGAGCGCCAGATCAACCCCTTCTTGCGCATCGACCAACCCGGCCTGCTCAGCGCAGTGGCCGAACAAGGTAACGCCGACGACGCCAGCAGCACCTTCGCCACCTTGCGCGAATGGAAAAACCGTTTCTAGCAACACCATGTCAAGCTGACGTCATAGCCCTCGAGAGGTTCGCTTCCCATGCACGTTCGATCGACCCGCCGCCAAGCCCTGAGCTTGGCGGGAGGTCTTTTTCTGATCACCTTGTCGCTACCCGCACTTGCGGCCAGCGACTCACCGACCGGCGGCGACACGACTGCATCGGCGTACCAAGGGACCTTCTGGCACGCACTGGAGCTTCAAAGCGCCGTGCAAGCCGATGCCTGGACGCGCCTTAAAAGCGGCTTCGGACTGTCCCACGATATCGATAATCCACGCGTCAAGGAATGGCTCGACTACTTTTCCGAGCATCCCGAGTACGTCTCGGCCGTGGCCCAGAATGCGCGCCCCTGGCTACGCTGGGTCACCCGTCAGCTCGAAGCGCGCGACATGCCCACCGAACTGGCGCTCCTGCCGTTTATCGAAAGCGCTTACGACCCCACTGCCTCTCATCCCGGCGGCGCCTCAGGACTATGGCAGTTCATGCCGGGCACTGGCGAGGCCATGGGCCTGACCGACACATGGTGGTATGACGGGCGTCGCGATGTCATCGCCTCGACAACCGCCGCTCTCGACTATCTGCAAACACTCGCCGACCAATGGTATGAGGGCAATCTCGAGCTTGCCCTGGCCGCTTACAATGCGGGCGCGGGCACGGTCAATCGCGCCCGTGAGCGTGCCGCCGCTCAAGGCCAGCCTATCGATTACTGGCACCTCTCGCTGCCCGATCAAACCATGGATTATGTGCCCAAACTATTGGCGTTGGCCGCAGTGGTATCCGATCCGCAGCGCTACGCGATCAGCCTGCCCGATATTCCCGATCGCCCGGCCATCGCCCAGGTAAAAACCCAAGGCCAACTCGCGTTGACCGATGCCGCGCAACTTGCCGGCGTTAGCGAGCAACGCCTGCGCGAACTCAACCCGGCCTTTCGACGCGAAGCGACACGCCCCAGTCAAAACGCGAAGCTGGTGATTCCCGCCGACAGCCGACAGCGCTTTCTCGCCAAGCTCGAAACGATGCCTGCCGAGAAGCGTCAGGCCAAAGCGCATTATGTAGTCAAACGCGGCGATACACTCTCCGGCATCGCCGCACGTCATGACATTCCCATCAGCGTATTGCGTCAGCAGAATGCGCTCAGTGGCGATACGTTGCGCATCGGGCAATCGCTGGTGGTGCCGTCCACCGGCCATTCCCCCAACCTGGCCAGTCGCGACGCCACGCGCGAAGTCAGAGTCAAACCGGGGGACAGCTTGTCGCGTATCGCGGCGCGTCATGGCGTCAGCGTCGGCGATCTGGCACGCTGGAACCAGCTCGATAGAGGCGATTATCTGCAACCCGGGCAACGCCTGACCTTGCGCCAGGCTTCTCGCTGAGCGCATTGAGCGATACCTCTACTCAACGCGACACCGCTGGGGTAGGCTAGCAAACGGGCCGGTGTTTCACCGGCCCGTTCGCATCTTGCTTCAAGGAACCGGTTGATGCCCTCGTTCGTTATCACCTTGCTGTTGGGTTCTTGCCTATGGGCGACCAGCCTCGCGGCACTGGCCGTACCGGCCGCAGACGTGCCAACCGTCACGGGGATTTCGCTCTACGATGCGCCCGCCCTGCCCGATGACTTCTCGCACTTGCCCTACACCAATCCGGATGCCCCCAAGGGCGGTGAATTACGGCAAGCCGCACAAGGCAGCTTCGATTCGACCAACGCCTTCATCATTCAGGGCAATCCGGCCGAGGGCCTGAATCACGTCTACGATACCTTGATGGAATCCAGCGCCGATGAGCCCTTCACCATGTATGGGTTACTGGCAGGCGGTATCCGCCTCGACCCCGACCGCCACTGGATGGAAGTCGATTTGCGCCCGGAAGCACGCTTCCACGACGGCCATCCTGTAACGGCGGAAGATGTCGTATTCAGCTTTAGCCTACTGCGCGACGAGGGGCAGCCGTTCTATCGCGCCTACTACGCCGATGTCGACAAGATCGAAGCGCTGGATGACGACACCGTGCGCTTCGAATTCAGCGACAACAATTCGCGCGAGTTGCCATTGATCCTCGGCCAGCTTCCGGTGCTGCCCAAGCACTACTGGGCGTCGCGGGACTTTGCCACGCCGACATTAAACAAGCCACTGGGATCCGGCCCTTATGAAGTCGAGAGCCTTTCGCCGGGACGCCGCATCGTCTATCGCCGTGTCGAGGATTACTGGGGGCGCGACCTGCCCATCAATCGCGGCCGGCACAATATCGACCGCCTGATCTACGACTACTACCGAGATCAAACCGTGGCGCTGGAGGCCTTCAAGGCCGGCAATCTCGATCTGCGCCGCGAAAGTAGTGCCAAGAACTGGGCCACTGCTTACGATACCCCCGCGCGCGAAGAAGGCTACATCAAGCGCATGGTCGTCCCCGACGCGCAGCCCGCCGGCATGCAGGCCTTCGTCATGAACCTGCGGCGCGAGAAATTCCAGGACCGCCGCGTTCGCGAGGCGTTGACTCTGGCCACCGACTTCGACTGGCTCAACACGCATCTCTTCTACGGCGCTTACGAGGAAACCGATAGCTACTTCGAAAGCTCCGAGATGGAAGCCAGTGGCCTGCCCAGCGACGCCGAGCGCGAGCTACTCGGGCCTTATCGGGATCGCCTGCCGCAGGATGTCTTCGACACGCCCTTGCCTGCTCCCCGGCCCGAAGGGCTGAGGCCGCGCCTGAAAAAAGCGTTGGGACTACTGCGCGACGCCGGCTATGAAATACATGATGGCACGCTGGTGAATAGCGACACCCAGCAACCGCTGCGTCTCGAATTCCTGCTCTACGATACCCAGTTCGAGCGCGTGACCCTACCGCTCATTCAGAACCTCAAACGCCTCGGCATTCAGGCCAACCTGCGCGTGGTCGACGTCAACCAGTTCCTGACGCGCCAGCGCAACTTCGATTTCGACCTGATCCTCGGCAGCTTCCCGCAGTCCGCCAACCCAGGTAACGAACAGCGCGAATTCTGGACCAGCGACTACGCCGACGCACCCCGCAGCCGCAACTTGATCGGCCTGCAGAATCCCGCCATCGACGGTCTGGTCGACAGCCTGATCCGCGCCGACAGCCGGCAGGCACTGGACACTGCCGCACACGCCCTCGACCGCGTCCTGCGCTGGGGTTTTTACGTCATTCCCCAATGGCACCTCGATGGCACTCGCGTGGCGCTATGGGACAAGTTCGGCTACCCCCAGCCATTCCCCGAATATACCTTCGATCTATCGAGCTGGTGGGTCGACCCGCAGCGCGCGTCGCGGATAGAACAACGTCAGCGTGGTGAACGCTAAGGACCGCATCGTGGCTAACTACATTCTACGCCGCCTGTTACTGATGATCCCCACCCTGTTGGGCATCTTGCTGCTCAACTTCATTATCGTGCAGGTGGCACCGGGCGGCCCTATCGACCAGATGCTGGCCCGCTTCGAAGGCATGGACAGCAACGCCAGCACGCGCCTGGAAGGCGGCGGCGAGACCTCCAACGGTGATACCCGCAACGCGCGCGGCATCGACCCACGCCTCCAAGCGGCATTGGAAAAGCAATTCGGCTTCGATGAGCCCCCCGTAGAGCGATTCTTCGGCATGCTGGCCGATTACGCCACCTTCGATCTCGGCGATAGCTTCTTTCGCGGGCGGCCAGTGACCGACCTGATCGTCGAACGCCTGCCCGTTTCGATCTCGCTGGGACTCTGGACGACGCTGCTGGTGTATTCGATCTCGATACCGCTCGGCATACGCAAGGCCCTGCGCCACGGCTCGCGCTTCGATGTCTGGACCTCGGGACTGATCATCGTGGGATACGCCGTGCCGGGGTTCTTGTTCGCCATCTTCCTGATCGTGGTGTTCGCCGGCGGCAGCTACCTGGACTGGTTCCCGCTGCGCGGGCTGACCTCACCCGACTTCGGCGATCTTTCCTGGTGGGGCAAGATCCAGGATTACTTCTGGCACATCACGCTGCCCGTACTGGCCTCGGCCATCGGCAGCTTCGCCACGCTCACCATGCTGACCAAGAACAGCTTCCTCGACGAGATCCATAAACAATACGTGCTCACCGCACGTGCCAAAGGCGCCGGCGAAGGCCGCGTGCTCTACGGGCACGTATTCCGCAATGCCATGCTGATCATCATCGCGGGACTCCCCTCGGCACTGGTGGGCATCTTCTTCACCGGATCGCTGCTGATCGAGGTCATCTTCTCGCTCGACGGCCTCGGGCTGCTCGGCTTCGAGGCCGTGATGCAGCGCGATTACCCGGTCATCTTCGGCACTTTGTATCTCTACACCTTGATCGGCTTGGTGCTCAAGCTGATCTCCGATCTCACCTATGTGTGGGTCGACCCGCGCATCGACTTCGCGACACGGGGGGCATGATGACACTTCGCATGCGCGCACGCCCGTCTCCTATCGCCCGCCGCCGCTGGCAAGTCTTTCGCGGCAACGGGCGCGCCTGGTGGTCGCTGTGGGCCTTCGCTCTGCTGCTGATCGTCAGTCTGGGCGCCGAGTTGATCGCCAACGACAAGCCCATCGTCATGCACTACCAGGGCCAGTGGTACGCCCCGGTGGTATTCGATTATCCCGAAACCGAGTTCGGCGGCTTCCTCCCCACCACGGCCGACTATCGCGACCCCGCCGTACGGGAAAACATCGCCGCGCAGGGCTGGATGCTATGGCCGGCCGTGCCCTTCTCCTACGACACGCTGGATCGCGAGCTGACCGGGCCCGCCCCCTCGCCACCCTCGTCACGCCACTGGCTGGGAACCGACGACCATGGCCGCGACGTCTTCGCCCGGGTGATCTACGGCTTTCGTTTGTCGGTAGTCTTCGCCGTGGTCCTGACGCTGGGCTCCATGGCACTGGGTGTCCTGTTCGGCGGCGTACAAGGCTATTTCGGTGGTAAGGTTGATCTGATCGGTCAGCGCATCATCGAAATCTGGTCGGGCATGCCAGTATTGTTCCTGCTGATCATCCTAGCCAGCCTGGTGCAGCCCAACCTGTGGTGGCTGCTGGGCATCATGCTGCTGTTTTCCTGGCTGGGACTGGTCGACATCGTACGCGCTGAATTCCTGCGCGCACGCAATCTCGAGTACGTGCGCGCGGCGCGAGCCATGGGGCTGCCATCGCGCCTGATCATGTGGCGCCATGTGCTGCCCAACGCCATGGTCGCCACCCTGACTTTCATCCCGTTTCTGTTCACCGGCGCG